>CAMCMU010000041.1 GCA_945876035.1 Schlesneria paludicola DSM 18645
ACCTCGTGCGGTTCGGTGACACCGAACAGACCTGCCACGCGACAGGTCCGTATGGAATCGAGTTCAAGGATTTCTGTCACGATGCCATGGCACGCGTCAATTCCTATCCGCCTCCAAGACCGAGACCGCAGCCCGTTAAGGAACTTTCAAAATTCAATCTCGCCGACCGATCGCGTCGGGAACGCACGTACGCGTTCCGCCGCGAAAATCCCGCCACCACCAAACGGCGTTGTGAGACATGCGGGCTAGGGTTTGAGTTCGACAAGAATTGTTGAGTTTCGGCTCGGCCATAAAATGTGGGGGATCGTTCGGTAAATCTCTTTTTCGTTGCAGACCTCTCCATGATCACGAGCCTGTCAAAAAGACTGTTGAGATATTTAGGGGAGAATCGCGACTTGCCTCAACGTACGCTCTGGGCTGAATCCTGTCACCTGATAGCGACTCTTTTGTTCAAAGAGGCTTGGCGAGGGAGTGGAATTAGCAAGCCACATGCCGACCGACATCGACTTTATTCCTGCGATTACAGATCAGCTGTCATGATGAAGTCTGATGCGAAAAAAGGTTGTCATTCTGAAGCTCCCCCCATCAATACGTAGACGCGTCGGGGATGCCGATTGTTTTCTTTCTGCGAAATCGTAGGTGGCTCAATGGCCGGGGCATCCACGCCGCTGCGATGAGCCGCAGACGACAGCCGGACCCTAGGGGTTTTCATCCTCCACAGCACTAACGGCAACTTTGAGCTGAATCGTTATTGAAATGGAGTTGGCCGTTGGCCCCACGGCAGGGGGAATGTCGGAGGACGGCGATGCAAATCGGTTCGTTGCTCTTTAGGTCGACCGTGAAAATAGTCGACAAATGCAGACAATTGTCGAACGGCTTCCAAGTAGGCGACTTCGCCCTTTTCAGCGGAGGCTTTTTCGGCATCGCCGAGTACTCCGGTACTGCTGTAACTACTGGTCCAACCGATGATCGTTGCTGGACCAGCACCAAACAGATCTACCCAATTGAACGCGTTCTCCTCCGCATTGAACGAGATCGTCCCGCTCTGAATCTTGTCTTTTCGGACGTTGTCGCCGTCCAGATACAAGTACAACGATGTTTCCAATTCGCAGGCGTGAGAGCATCCACCGGGAAATTTACTTTCCCGCCACTTCGGCAGAAATGTCTTATCAACGGTCAACAGGTTCCACCAAGCGATTACAACACACTCCGCATCGGTTTCCAAATTCGTTCGGCGCGATGCCAAGTCCAGATTCGGCATATTGGAGCCGTGTCCGTTCAGAAGAATGATCTTCTTGAATCCGTGGTAGGCTAGTGACCGAGTCACATCCAATACTTGTTCAATGAACGTGGAATAATTCGTATTGATCGTCCCCGGATAATCCATCACGTGCCCGGTATAACCATAGGCAAGTACAGGTAAGACAAGCAGTTTTTCCGAAATAGTGCGTCCCGCCCCATAGGCGATACCAACCGGACAGACAAGATCCACATCCAGAGGCAGATGGGGACCGTGTTGTTCGACCGCTCCGCACGGCACGATGCAGACTTTCTCGAGTTCCACGGCATCGTTGATTTCAGGCCACGTCAGTTTTTCATATCGATATTCCGTTGCCGCGTGGGATGTCATCAACATACTCCTGATAAAGCGATTGCAAAACCACCTCTGTTGGTCATGTAAACACCATGCCCTGTGTCGTACAAACTTTATTAAGGAAACACATCAGGCATCAAATCGTATGCCGGAGGCTTGATCGCCTCCGTCTCAGAACAATGCTTCATCGCATAGGATTTCCTTACAGTCTACATCAAGCCGCTCCTTTTTTGAACCGGAGCCCGTTTCACGGAACACCGCAATCGACCCGTGACTCGAATCACGCATTCGGTGTGGAAATCACACGCCTGGCGCAGACGTAGCCTTTCAATCCTTGACATTTTTTCTCGAATCACGTTCTATATGTTCCGCCTGTTCCGCCCCCATCATCTAGAGGCCTAGGATACAGGATTCTCAGTCCTGATACGCGGGTTCGAATCCCGCTGGGGGTATTCCTCGAGTTTTGAAACCCCCTTGTTTTGCAGGATGTCCCTGCGAGACAAGGGGGTTCTCATTTCCAGACGGCGCACCAAGAGGAACCGTGAAAACATAGGGCGATTGAAACAGCCGATTGACCGAAACCGCGAACTCGACATTCACACAACGTCTCAGAAACAGTAAATGTGTACACTGAGGCAACCGAGGCTTCCATCTTAACGCGATCGGTGTCGGTTGCGATGTCATTCCGGTGACGTCTGACGTGAGCAATGGGATGTTTCCAGACCACAGGGCTTTTCCGTCGACGCAGAGCGACTGAACAGCATTGCCTAGAACGCCTTCCGTAAACTCCCTCGACAATGTTTTGAGCGGGAGATCAAACATGCGGCCCGAACCAAGCCCCACGGCCTTGGGTTTCTTGGTGCAGCCCTAGGTCACGAGGAGGGGCGTCAATCGCATTGGTTCGAGTGGCTCACTTCAAAGCCAGACGACACCGACAATGTCGCGGCTTGACGGAGCAAGTCGCCAATGCGACACACGATCCAAGAGCAAGGGATCACGACGTCTTCGATCGAGTTGCCACACATTGGCGGAATCTCAAGAACGAGAGCATCTCACAAACCTAAAGCGTCAGCCATCGTATACAGACCAGCGGTTTTGGTGGCGAGATACTTGGCGGCGGTGAGTGATCCTGCGGCATAACTGTCACGTGACTGCCCCCGCACCGTTACCTCAAGCGTCTCACCAAGCATTCCGAAAACAATCGTATGCTCACCGACATTGTCACCGACTCGCAGTGCGTGATAACCGATTTCGTTGCGTTGTCGCTCTCCGGTCTGGCCCTCACGGCCGTGCACCTGCTTTTCTTGACCCATGATCTGCGCAACAATCTCACCGAACTTCAACGCGGTGCCGCTGGGCGCATCCTGCTTAAAGCGATGGTGCCGCTCGACAATTTCGACGTCGACGCCCGTGGAGTGATTCTTTAAAGCCCGCGCTGAATCGGCCACCAGTTTCATAGCAATATTCACCGCAAGACTCATGCTCGGAGCCATCAAAATCGGGATTGTCTGTGCGGCCTGTGCCACTCGTGTCCTGTGTGCCAGAGTGAGTCCCGTAGTCGCCACGACCAACGGTATGGACCGAGCTGCACACTGATCCAAGATGTTCATGCAACCTTCGGGAGTCGAGAAATCGATGACGACGTCAACAGGCTTGCCGATTTCCGCTGTGAGGATCACGCCCAACGCCCCGACTCCGGACAACTCCCCAACATCATATCCCAACCGGTCTGATGCAGACCATTCGTAGCCCGCGGTAACGTTCAGTTCCTTGTCTACGGAGGCCAGTGCGATGACCCGTTGTCCCATGCGTCCGGCCGCTCCGTTGATTCCCAGTTGCAGAACTTTTTTCATCAGTTGATTCCGTGATTGTTGATCCGTTTGCGATACAGAATGTCGCATGACGGCGATGCTCGGACAGAGAATGAAGTCTAACATCGCGGATTCGACATTACACGCTTGCTGACGAGGCTTAGTACGCCGCAAGCGCTCCGTTGCAATCGCATCCCATCGGCTAGAAAAACGCCAGCCAATTCGGCTTGCACGACATGTATGGCAACGTCTGGGAATGGACAGAAGACTGCTGGAATCCGAATTGACTCCGATGGGCAGTCCAAGCATGTCGTTTGGAAAGAAGGCAACGGCGTGTCCCGTGTGATCCGGGGCGGATCTTGGGTAAATGGTGCGCAATCTGAGGTCCGGATTTCGGATGTGCTTCAGCATCCATCTCAAGAGCCATTATTTGGGTCAGTGCGTAGCCGGATCAAATGAGATCGTGGTGCGCGACCGCGACCAAAAGAAGCATGCTTTATCCGCGACCAACATAAGGCATGTTGGTCGCCATGATTGTCATAAAGAGCACATTGCTCTCCAGCGGCAGTTGCGCAATTTGTAAGACCGCCTGGGCGATGTGTTCGACATTCATTCGCGGCTCTATTTTTGTCGATCCATCCGCTTGCAAGATGCCCTCAGCCATACGGTCGGTCATCTCGGTGGCGGCATTGCCAATATCAATCTGGCTGCAGGCAATCCGGTCAGCGCGATAGTCGAGTGCAATCGATTTTGTCAAACCTGTGATTGCATGCTTGGTGGCAGTGTAAGGCAAAGAAAAAGGCCTCGGCGTGTGTGCCGAGATCGAGCCGTTATTAATAATTCGGCCGCCCTTAGGTGACTGTGACTTCATGATGCGAATGGCTTCCCGTGCACATAAAAAAGGCCCGCACAAATTGGTGTTAACCACCGCCATCCATTGCTCATAGGTTAGCTCTTCCGCCGATACCGGCGGCGATCCAATGCCGGCGTTATTGAACAAAACATCAAGCCGCCCGAAACGGAATTTCAGACGGGCGAACAGCGTCTGAACCTGATCCGGATTGCCGACGTCGCAGGCAATTGCCACAGCGCTGTCGGCGTTGGCGCCCATCGCCGCGATGGCGGCCTCTAATTTATCGAGCTTACGTCCTGTGAGCACCACAGCGTAGCCGGCACCGTGCAGGGCTTTTGCCGTGGCTTTACCGATGCCAGTTCCGGCGCCAGTGATGAGTGCAACCCGGCGATACGTCGTCGTCATATTTGAGCTTTTTTAGGGTAAAGATTCGTCTGATGTTTTCACGTTACACGGATACACCCGCCTGCTTTACGGCCTCGTCCAGTGGGGCATGAACATCGTCGATTGGCTGAATGCCGTTGATCTCCGATTTGGGCATTCGGACGAGGACTTCTTGGGTGGGGCAGGGCATTTCAATGCGGGCGTCTCGGAATCGGCGATGAATCGCCGTATGCAGGTCGTGACTCGCTCTGGGGCGATCTTTTAACGTCGGCAGAAAAGCTCTCAACACAAACAGTAGCCCAT
This sequence comes from Schlesneria paludicola DSM 18645, assembly GCA_945876035.1. GTDB lineage: Bacteria > Planctomycetota > Planctomycetia > Planctomycetales > Planctomycetaceae > Schlesneria > Schlesneria paludicola_C. Next base: position 4,946 of record CAMCMU010000041.1, read on the forward strand.
TAGCCCCGATCTCCTCTAATGCGGCACTGGGGGCGGGATCTTTCAGCAGTGTGAGATTTTCTCTGGCGATCTTGAGCAGAAGTTCTCGAATTTGCTCAGGCTCGTTTCCCGGTCCGACATAGACTTTGATCGCTAGGCGATTCACGCTGTCGCTAAGTGTCCAGTTGAGTAGATTTCCGGTGATGAAAGACTTGTTGGGTACGATCAACTCACGACGGTCACCATCAATGATCGTTGTGGCTCGGAACCGAATACGTGAAACCGTACCCGTCGTGTCACCGATCGTGATGACATCGCCGACTCGCATCGGACGTTCAAACAACAGGATGATCCCCGAAACAAAGTTTGCGAAAATTTCCTGTAACCCGAACCCAAGTCCTACAGAAGCGGCTGCCACCAGCCATTGCACGCTGCTCCATCCAATGCCAATTTGAGAAAATGCCAGGCAGACACCGGCCATGAAAATGGCATAGCGGACAAGGCATGTCGTTGCGAAACGGATCCCCGCGTCAACCGAGAAGTATTCGAGCAAGATGACTTCGACGAGACCGGGAATGTTACGACCGGCCACGATTGCGATGCTCAAAACCAACAAAGCCAGCCCCAAATTCGCAGCCGTCACGGCCCGACGTTTCGTGACCATTGCCGGTTGTGTGCGGCCATTAACCGACGCCTGATCTTGGCCGTCTTTCGATGACAGGACATCCTCACGATTTGATGGCACGACTTCCGTAATCTGCCACAGCGGTACTCGATCCAAAATATTGAGTGCCGGAGCCACGTCGGACCATGCACACCACAGCCCGACGCCGGCAATTGTGAACAAGACCGTGTCGAGCAGGCCACGAATTTGCGTGACGATCTGTGTCAGATTTAAGCGAAAATCAGGCCATGTCCATCGAGGAAACAAGAACGGCGTCTGGGTCTCCGTCTCTGGATGTTTCCCTGCCTCAGCAATCGCGTGCAGTTCTTCCGCTTGTAGAATTGCGATGCGACGTCTTTCAATTGTGATCCAACGAATCACAATCGAACGCAATAACGTCAGGCTCACCGCAAGCCATGCCGTGTACTGCAATCGCCACGTCAGTTGCAGTGCCGTATAAAAATAACCGGTCCAACTGAGTATTAGGAGTCCGAGTGGGATTACGAACGCACAAATCCTGCCCAACTTTGACGCACGCCGAAACCAGACGTCCGTTTCATCGGCCGACTCTTCAGACCGCCGAGCAGATTGTGAGTCGAAGGTTGCAGCCTTGCGCGCCGGTGGAGTACGGCTGTGAAGTTGAGGAAACGTCATTAGGCAGAAGATGACGAAGAGTATTACAACCATCAGAAAGCAAAACCGACCCAACGAATCGAGACGCTGTTCATCAGAGGTGGCCTCCACCATTCCTACGAGGCCAATTAATGCAATGCACACCGGCGGGAACCAACGCCATTGACGTCTCATTCGCAGAGTGGTCAGTGGGGACCAATCGAAATGCTTTTCCGCCAGTCCACCCTGCAACACCATCAATTGCAACAACTCGAAGGGAAAGGCACACACCGCCGCACGCCACAGACCGGACGACAGGGCATCCACAAACGTTGAGGAGGATTCCACTTGATCCAATCGCCAACCCAAAAATGCCAGAACACTAGGAATCACTCCGGCCATCAGAACCGTCAAAAACACCGCCTGCAAAGTCGGTTTGAGGTGATGGCAGGAGACATCGTCGGCGACGGTACCGAGCATTCTTAAATGGCCCAGAAGACTCCCTCGCATGGCCGCCCAAGAAATTAGCATTAGCGCCGCGATCATATAGATCAGCGGCTCTTTCTCGCAGTCTTGCTGAATCGCGGTACCGACTTTCAGCCAATTGGCTCGTTCGGTCAACCATGCCGAATTCAGGGCGACGTTCGCAAGTTGAACGCCTCCAAAAAATGGCCCGGTTCGAATCCAGAGGACTCGTTCATCGATATACTCGGCATACTCGCGAGTCGACTGGCCAAGTTTTCGTTCCTCAATATCGAGTGACACCAGTTGCTTAAATTGGGTTTGATAATTATCAGAAAGCGATTCCAGAAAATCTCTGCGTAGCGTCAACAGCAGCCGAGTTTCTTGCGCCAATTGAGGAATTGAAGGCGAGATATCCGGTGTTGTTGTTCCCTGTCTTGCCACTTCACGAGCCGTCAATTCGCCGGCAATCTTTGTAGACGCTTTGTCAAGATCGCTGATCGCCGCAAGATCTGCGTCCATTTGAAAATGTCTCATCTGAACTTGACGGACTTGTTCCCCTCGCTGTGCCAACCGAGTGTTCAGGTCTCGAGAGTTCCCCAATTTGACCCGCTGTTGTCGCAATAGCAGCCCAATCGAATCGGTGAGCCCAACCGCATCGACCATCTGATGGACTCGAGTGAAGTCCGCTTCGATTTGGCGATGGTCTCGACTTGTCTGGTCAATGATTTCGGTGGTTTTCCGAAATGTCTTGCTAAGATCGCGGAGCTCCTTGGCCAGAAAAAGATTGTCTTCCGCGACCGTTTTCAGCAGTGGAGCTGCTTGTGCGACAATCAATTCTGATTTACGAACCTGCTGGTCCGCTTCGCTGCCGCGTTTTTGATAAACGGCATCATGCAAGATTTGTGATTCGGCATCGGCCACCGACAGTTCTAACGCTCGTAGTTCCCATTCGGCGCGCAGAAGTTCTGCAACATCGTCGGACTCGCACCATGTCTGCTCGGCATGCAAAGCCGCTCGCTCTTCAGTGGCCCTCATCTTGCGAGTCAGTAGGAGCATTTCCCGAGCATGGTTCAACTCCTGTGGTTCGTTTGCGGCGTTTGGAGAATCGAGATCTTCTTGGATTGTTTCGATTCGTGCGTCCACTTCGGACAGCGCATTCGCTATTTCTTTGAGACGCGTCATCCGACCGACAAGTTTTTTTTGGGCATCAGCAGCCATCACACGGAGGCCGTGATCCGGATGCTCTATCCGTTCGCGACTGGCCAGCCGCATTCGTTCGAGTTTGTCGATATCGTCGCCAACCAAAGAGAACGCGGTCGTCACCGTCAGGCTGGTTGCGTCAGAAACCGACTTCCGTTTCGCTTGAATCGTCTGAAGCTCATCATTCACGGAATTTGTTCGTTTGGAAAATGCGGCAGCAATGCTCGTTGCTTCTGTCGCAATCTCGATTCGCTCCATTGCCGCCGCATAGAGATCGATGACCTGCTGCCTGAGAATCGGTTCCAGCTCCACATCGGCTTGCGCGCGTTTGAGCCTCATTTTCAGCTCAGCCAAACTTGGTCCGATCGACGGACTTCCCGACTGCGCGAATGAGCTGGCAAGATTCAGCAGCACAACGGCAATAACCAACATTCTGTTCCTGAACACGCATTCTTGGAACGGACGCGAGTCGGTTGAGCCGACGTTGAATCGTCGCTGGTTGTCGGATTTCTGTAGCAGTTTCGTAACGGCAAGGCTAACGGCGTTGCCCGCCTTCGCGGCCACAATGGCTTTGGGATTTGTTCCTCGAGATCCAAAACAACGCAGGAAACGCTGGCGAAAATAGAAGCTAGAACGAAGTTCCATGTTGTCTTCGTTCTGTTGCGAAGTGTGCATCGACGGACCCCTGAACGTCACCCACAAGACATGAAGGCAAGACGCGCGAGATATGGCAGAAACTGCCGATACGGTCAACGTGTGTTGAGTCGACTGCCGGGGACACGGCCCCCCCACGACAACGCACCGATCATGGTCAACACGGCAGGGATTGATGGACAGGGGACACGTCGCATGACGCGACATTTCCCCCTGCATGTTTTGCTACTCAAATACGGCGTTCGTTGGTACTGTTGACCAGACGGGCGGAAAACGTTGTCTCAAAAATCGACCGACAACGAAAGATCATCACAATGACGGGTTCAGAGAAAAAACGACTTCAAAAACGAATGACAAGTCCTCCTGATATCGTCGCCGAAGACTCCACCACGAAATCTGGAGCCGGAATGTGTACGCTAAGCCTGACAACAACAGGAGCAGGCACATGGCGTGTCACATCGTCGAGGAGGCCTTTGGTCTTTCACATCTGAGGAGGTACCTGACGCTGCTCGAGACGCGATCCGCAATCGGATGACAGCGAATCTCGTTCCCTGTTCCACGTCTCGGTCATTGAATCTGGATCTGTTCTGGGGTGGTGGGGCAAATTTTCGCACAGGAACATGGTACAACAGGGACAGCGCAAAGCCAGAAAGTTGATTTGATGTTTCAATATTTTGGCGATGGCGTTGCGAGGAGCATGGACCGAACAAAACGGTTCCAAGATTGTCCTCTATTCCGTCAGGTCTGCATTCGCGATCCCTCGGCCGCTCAGAGTGTTCCAGACACGAGTTGAGCTGAACAATCTCAGTCTCAACGGCCTCGCCAGTGAGTGTTTTAACGTTTCAGTAGGATTCAAAGGAATAGGACGAGGTCATCTCGGCATCGACACCGCCAAGAGTTGAGACGACCGGTGATTCAGGACGGAGCACCGCGAAACGAGCCGATAGTCAGGTCGTCACAGAATGAGGATCATCAATCGCTCATCCGCCCTTCACAAAAATGGAGAATCGATTGATATGAACGAGCCAAATAGCAGCGAATCGATTCAGAGGCCGCTGACCGCCGATGAGATTGAAGTTCAGTTGCGTGAGAGTCGCAGGTCTCGGTCAGAAAGTCGCTCCGGGTTGCAAGCCTATCGGCCCCCCACACGGGATGATCAAGGTCACGAGCGAAGCACGTCGTTGAATGACGATCAACAACACATCGAAACGGACGACGAATGGGAACAGGAGTTGTCCCTCGGTGTGTCTGTCATTTCTGACGGAGAGACCCACGCTGTCGATTCGCTAGATCGCCTCGCTGTGTCCCGCCAAAACGATTCGTCGAATGGTCGCGGTCTGGGCGAGCAGTCGGCCGACACAGCCGCATCGAGTCTCGCATCCACCGGAAATTTTCATACCGTCCGTTTGCCAGGTCAGGCCGACGATGTTGAGCTTGATGTGACGCTCGAGATTGGTCGGGCTGCGATGAACGTGGAGGACATGTTTCAATTGCGGGAAGGGTCGGTAGTCTCACTGGATCGAGCGGTAGGTGATCCGATCGATATTCTCGCCAAGGGCAGACTCGTGGCACGCGGAGAGGTCCTTGTTTTTGGTGACCAGATTGGTATCCGTGTTTGTGAGGTGATTGGATGTTGTGAACCTGACCGTTCCCTTAATACGATTGGGTGATTCCATTGTGTGACGTAAGGCACTCCTGTGTTGCACATCATTTTCTAGGGGATTGTTTTTGAAGGGCGTTTGCTGCGGAGTTTGAACACACAGAGTGAAACCTGATCGGCAGGACGGAGCATGCCAAGAGTGGAAACTTCGACGCCGATGAGTGTGAGTCGTCCGATGTCGAGGGAGCGGATTGCTCGACGTTCGCGCAGGACTCTTCGGCGGTTCGTCAGAATAAGATTGCATGCGACACAATATGCGGCAACCGTTGGCAGTGCTTCGGTGCCACGCCGACGTCCGCGAAGGATCTAGTTCTGAGGTGTTGCAGACACATTCATCGTTTCTGCGGATGGCGAATTGAACCACGTGCGGCGGGGTCAAGGCCTGTGCGATTGCCAAACGAAATTCGTTTTTTCTCGGAGCCTCGCCGTCAAATCCGATCAAAATGCAGGCCGGAATACAGACATTCATCGACGACCGGACCAGCAGTCCTCACAAGCCGATCCGGAAAATTCTAGGAGCCGTGTTGAAGCACGGTTCAAGGAACGGAAACAGCGATCGTCATCACGATCACTGTTTCCGCCAGATCGCCGAGTTTCATGAGGCCACGTTTTTGGTCACGGGCTGTTTGAAGACGTGCATCAGTCGGCTTAGCGACTTGGTGGCAAGTGGTAGCCTTCGCGATTGACCTGAATGCTGTAGAGTTTGTTCATGGCAGTGATGTACAGCGTTTTGCTGCTGGCACCACGTCCGAAGCCGACATTGGTTGGAACTTCGGTTTTGATGTATGCCAGTTCCTTTCCTTCCGGTGAGTAGACGCAGATCCCCGGACGGTTTAACGCCCGCACGGCGACATAAAGATTTCCATCCCGATCGGTCACGAGTCCGTCCGGTCCGTCATGTGGCGAATAGTCGACAAGGGTCTTTCTAAGTGTGGCGGTTCCATCGGGTGCTAAGTCATACGCTAAGAGTGCCATGAGGCCTTTTCGTAGCGTGACCTTAGATTTGTTGGCCGGGGTAGGATCGCCTGTTGGTAACCGATCAATGGCCGTGCCGCCGTTTTCGTTGCTCACCACATACAGTGTCTTTTGGTCCGGTGAAACACAAACACCGTTGGCTTTGCCAGCGTCTGTAATAATTCGATGGAGCGAGCCATCCGTATCAATGCGGTAGACTGCCACCACAGGCTGATCGATTGGTTCGTGACCCAGATAGCGTGGATCGCTGAAATAAATCCGGCCCTTTTCATCGATCGTGATGTCATTGGGAGAGTTGAGCGGGCGGCCCTCATACAGCCCGGCGATGATGCGAGTTTTGCCTGTTTGCATATCGGTTCTAGTAATTCTGCGTCCACCAAAGTCGGCACCCTCCGCAACCACCATGGCTCCGGAGGCGTCAAACTTGATACCGTTCGACATTCCACTGGGCGAACGAAAAATTGATGTTTTCTTGGTGGTCGGATCAAATTTCCAAATATGCCCAGCCTCGATCGCCCCATTCTTGTCTTGCGACTTGTGTGAAAACGTGATGTCGCTGAAATAGACCATCCCGTCCGGAGCGACAGACACTCCCTCCGTCAAAATGCTCGCTTCAAACAGCTTTTCAACCTGAGCCCCCGCCGGAACGATCGGCTCTTCAGCGCCTGTCGAACGACTCACAAAAAACAATCCAAACACCGTGAGGATGTGGAAGGTTGAAAAACCGAGTTGCCGCGAGTGACTCAACATTACGGATTCCTTAACGATAAAAAAAACAAAGCCTCATGTTCTCATCTAACCATAATCTGCGTTGAAGTGAAAGCAAACGTGTCGCCCCCTGATGCTCTCGAGTTAAGGAAGACTTGAGAGCATCAGGGGGCTCACTTCAGTAGGACTCAGAAGGGACGTCGAAGGTCCACGCTCGACGCCGCGAGGAGGGGGCGCTGTCCTAAAGAACGGGCCGTCGGCCGCCGCTTCAGTTGACGCATTTGGATTGTACGTGATCGGTGTGCTCCACTGGATTCCGAGGCACTATCGGGGATCCATTAAACGCTTCCACTTCTCAACAAATCCAGACCGCTGGAGGACTTCCGGATTGACGATGGCGCGTGGTCGATGACCGGACGCGAGATCGATCATTCCCTGAAACGCAGATCGACCATTGTCCCGAAAAAGCTCGTCGGTCCAAGCGATACAGTGAGGCGCAAGAAGGACATTTTCAAATCGCGAAAAGCGGGACGGGGAATTCAGTGGCTCGCCCACGAAGCAATCGAGTGCCGCGCCAGCAATTCGATTCTCGGCAAGTGCATCGAACAGAGCGTCTTCATCGACGATGCCACCGCGTGCGGTGTTGATCAGATACGATGTCGACTTCATGAGTGCGAGTTCGCGAACGCCGATCAGATTCTGCGTCTGCTGATTGAGTGGGCAGTGAATCGATGCGAAATCTGACTGGGCCAAAAGTTCATTCAGCGTGACAGGCTTTGCTCCGTAGTCTTCAATAATCGAAGAGGGCGTGAAAGGATCGTAAACGAGTGGAGTGTTCATGCCAAATCCCGAAAGCAGCTTGACGAGACATCGACCGATCCCTCCAAAACCGATGACTCCGAGTGTTCTCTCTCGCAACTCACAGCCCATATAAAGACTTCGGTCATTCCAGCGTCCTTCGCGGATCAAAAGATCCTTCGCACGCATGTGATGAGTGAGGGCCAGCATCCAACCGACAGTCGCTTCCGCGACGGGACGATCCACCGCACCGGCGGTAATGAACAACATCACATCGGCCGCAGTACAGGCCGGAACATCCACCGTATCAAAGCCAACACCGAAGCGACCGACGGCTAGCAGGTCGTGGCACTGATTCAGGCTGCGAGCCGAAACACGGGGTGTGAGTACGATGACTCCGTTGACACCTGTCAGCTGATCGGGCTCAATCTCCGGCCGATGATCTAAAAATTTATCGACGCTGATCCGGCTGTTGTTTTCCACCAAACTCAGGCCGATGTCGCGATACTTCGTCTGTCCCGTTTCCTCGTAAAAGTCGGCAGTCAGAGCAACGCGAAATTGTTGTAATTGGGGTGTCATGTTATTCCATTTTGGGGCCAGGAAGGATTTATCAAGACGGCAAGAATGGCAGCCATCGACGGACGTGGAAGGTGAACGTGATCTCGATCACACGAGCTGTGGTCAAAATTGCGATGTCCGATTTGACTTTCCGGATCTTGGCAAAATGTCTTGACGACACACTCCAAGTGAGGCCGATGACACCGCAGAACAGGCCAGTTGAAGGTTGCCTCTGGAGGTTGCATCAGGAATGGTGCGGAGGCACATTGCCAACACTCCCGTATTTAAAAAGCGGCGACGTATGCAAGCGGAACTCAACGCCAGGGATTTCCCTCTGTCGTAGCGCAGCGTTCATCGACAATAATTCGCTCTGGTTTTGGGCCGGCGTAGACCCAAATCATCTCCATCGGTGCGTTCGATTCATTGATGAAATAGTGGACTCGTCCACGCGGCTGCAGCGCCGTTGAACAATCGGACATCAGATACTTACGGCCTTCCACAACACAGGTCGCCGTTCCAGAGATAATGCATATTGATTCATCAAAATCGTGGACGTGTGCCGGAAGTCGTCCACCCGGTTCAAAGAGACCATAGCCCCCACTCATTTCGAGTTTCGGCATCAAATCCTCATTGAAGCAGTCAATGAATTCTGTGTTGGGCCCGGCCACTCCTCGCTTGGCGGTTGCAAATCGGTTGATTCTTTCCGAACCAGAGACTCCGGTTGAATCGTCTGGCATCGCTTTTTTGGAAAAGAAACGCTCAATCAGCGTGCGACTCGGGATGTCTGTCGCCATGGCAATATGCACCACGGCTGGTTCCGAGAAAGAACTGTTTCGTGCCGAGTGGGCCAATGAGGCCGGAATGACCGCGTTATCGAGTTTCGTCAATTGATAACTGCGCCCCTCAACATCCACGGTCAGTGCACCGTTGAGAAGTGTGATGGATTCAGTGAACGTGTGAGCGTGATACGGAAGCATGGCTCCGGGCGCAAAAGTGACGATGCCAGTTGTCAGGTGTTTTGCTTGATTGTGCCTGCCGACGAGACATTCAAAACTCACTCCGCGAGCGATGTCCGTCTTCGGAACACTTCCTAATGCCGTCATCACCTCCGGACGATCAGGCCGCATCGTTTCGGGGGGCTGAGACAAGGGAGGCAACTTCAGAGACGGCACGGTCCAGTCAGGAACCAGCGAAGTTCGAATTGTTCGGTCTCTGCCCACGGAGGCCAATGATGTTCTCAGCGATCGAAGGAGCAAACCGGTATCCGTACCGACTCCGATTGCCCGAAACCCTTGGGCTTGCCGTTGGTGAATGTTGTCGATGCTCGTTGCCAGAACACCGCAATGTTTGCCCGCGGCATGAATCGTATCTTTGAGTTTTAAAATTTGTTCCGCGATACCCGGCCCTTCCCATTGACCCCGATATCCAGCACTGGAAGAAAAATCGGCTGGACCGAACCAAAACAATTCCACACCGTCTACCTGACACATCATGGGCACCTGCCTCGCCCCTTGAACGGTTTCGATAATCGGCACCACTAAGACGTGTTCATTGGCTTCGGCCGTGTGCTCCTCAAAACACTGCCCCCAACACGTGGCCCGCTCCGCTCCGATGCCCCTCACACCTTCGGTCGGATAACGTGAGAAGGCAACCGCTTGTTTCAACTGTTCGGCGGTTTCCACCCAAGGAACGACGATCCCGTCTGCTCCAATATCAAGCGCGCGTTTTATGTCTCCACCATTGAGCTCCGCAATTCGAACGAGGGCGACCGTTTCGCTGCGCACGGTCGCTCGCAGATGCTCAACAATCTCCTTCCAGTCAAGGTGCCCGTGCTCGGCATCAATGACAACCCAGTCAAGACCCAATGCCACGGCCATCTCCGTCACTGTCGGGGATTCCAGCGTGACCCACAGTCCGAAAACAGGAATATTTTCCGCCAGCTTTTTCCTTAAATTTCGGATGGCAGATGTCTTCATGTGGCTACTTTCATAATTCAATCAGTCACAACTGGATTGCTTGTCGGTCGACGTTAAAGCAAGTAATGACTCATGGGAACGATGTCAAGCAAACCGTTGTTGACGAACACTGTTCGAATTGTCGAAACAAGGGGGGCCTTTTTAGGAGGCAACAGAGAATGCCTCGGAGACAAATGCCAAAAGCGTTTCGAAATTTCACCAGCCCATGCGGTTGGAATCGCAGGGCTGCCGGTTGACCAATCGGCATGCCAACGTTATTCAAGTGCCAATTGACAGAAAGGAAACTCCGTTTTATGACGATTGAAAAACAAGAATCCCACAATTCGCCGCCCCGTGATCAACAGGGGATATCCCCTGTTGGCTTTGGAGGGTTCACTTACAGTGCGCACGATGACTGGGAGAAGCGTCCGGCAGAATTTGAGTGGATTGAAGTTTCTGCAGTCGCCACTGACAGCCAAGATCGGGTCTATGTCTTCAACAGGGGAACTTGTCCGGTCATCGTCTTCGACCGCGACGGGAGCGTGCTCGATTCCTGGGGAGCCGGCAAGTTTGCGCGTGCTCACGGCATCACGATCGGTCCCGATGACGCGGTCTATTGCGTGGATGACCTTGATCATACGGTCAGCAAATACACTCGGGATGGTCAATTGCTTTTGAAACTGGGGACAAGCGGACAGCCGTCTGATACAGGTGCCACGAGCATCGATTTTCGCACCATTCGGTATGCAGGTCCTCCGTTTTACTTTCCAACAAACCTGGCCCTGTCTCTCGAGGGCGAAATCTATGTTGCCGACGGATACGGCAACGCCTGCATTCACAAGTTTGCCCCCGACGGACGCCTGCTCTTGTCTTGGGGGAGCCCGGGTGTTGGCCCTGGGGAATTTCGAGTTCCACATGGAATCGCCGTCGATACAGTCGGAAACATATTCGTCGCCGATCGTGAAAACTGCCGTATTCAAGTGTTTTCGCCACAAGGTGAGTTCTTAAGCGAGATGACAGACATTGCCCGGCCATGCCAGGTGTCGTTTGATGCCTCGGGAAACCTGTACGTTGCCGAATTGGGCTTTCGAGCGGGCATCTGGCCGGGAACTCCCGCTCCGCCACCGGATGCGACTGGTGGCCGAATCAGCATCTTCAGTTCGCGAGGCGAGTTGCTGTCACGTTGGGGCGGAGGCAACAATCCGACGAGTCCTGGTGACTTCTTTGCTCCTCATGATATTTGTATCGACTCACGCGGTGACGTGTACGTCGCAGAAGTCGTCATGTCCGCTGGCGGCAATCGTGGGCTTGTCTCAGCCACCTGTCACACGCTGCAAAAGTTTGTGCGGCAATAAAGCCATCATCCTTAAGAAGATAGACCTGCTTCCGATCGTCCTTCACCACATGGAATATCAAGAATGAAAGCATGGCGATTTTACGGTTTCGGAGATATGCGGCTCGATACGATTCCCGCTCCGGACTTACGGCCTGGGCATGTTCTTGTCGAACCACTCTGCGTTCAGCCAAGCGTGACCGAGGCCCAGTTGGCCTTGGGAATTCCGACACTGGCTTACGATCGAGTCAAACGGCGGCTAGAAACGGAGGCTCCGGTGCAGTTGTTTGGCCACGAGTTTTGTGCTCGTATTTTAAAAACCGGTCCGGAAGAAACTCGATTTTGTGTCGGTGACCGAGTGGCTGCGAGAGCCAAGCTCCCCTGCGAAAAATGCTCCTTGTGCTTGTCCGAGCGAAGTTCCCTGTGTCGCAAAGGGCCCGTCATTGGCTTCGATCTTCCCGGCTGCTTTAGCGAGGTGGCTTCATTGCCGGTGATCTCTCTGGTCAAAGTCGCCGACAACATTTCGAACAGCGAAGCCGCCTGCCTACAGTCTCTGAGTGATAGTATTGCCGCGGTGGAGACGGCGAGCATCCAAATGGGGGATTCGGTTGTCATCTTTGGACAGGGGAGCATGGGATTGGAGTGCTTGCAAATCGCTCGCATCAGCGGGGCTGGGTTAATCATCACCGTCGATGTCCGCGACGAATCCTGTCAGATGTCCAAGGAACTCGGGGCGGACTACTCACTGAATGCGAAGCAATGCGATGTCGTTGCCACCATCCGTGATTTGACACAAGGCAATGGCGCTGACATCGTATTCGAGTGTGCGGGTGGCAGCCCCAAGCAGGGAATGGCCGGAACGCAAACTGTCTCGCAAGCGATTGATGCTGTTCGATCTGGTGGAAAAATTATTGGCGTTTCGTGGTTTGGTGGACCGATGGAAATTCATGTGGATCTGCTGAGAGAGCGGTCGCTACGTTATCTTTTTCCAGACATCAGCACGCAGGCGCACTTGGAACACACCGTTCGACTTGTTTCGTCTGGCCGAGTTCGGTTGGGACCTACGATCACGCATGTCCTGCAAGGAATTGAGTCCGTGCCACAGGCCTTTGAGATCACAGCAAACAAGGGGAAGTTTCAAGCAATCAACCCCGCGCAAGTGATCCTCAAACCGTAATTGACAATCTCAGAAGTGAGCGGACAACGACCCCTAAATACGGAGACTTTAGGTGTCCGGAACGGAGTCGGTTCATCGCACGGGCTTCGCCTAGCCGGCAGAGCCTTCGGGATCTCCGTCCGCTCCCCCCTCCGATTGTCCGTTTCGTGTTCTGACTGGAAATGACCGCTCACGAATCGCCAGTTGGCTTGTAGGTGTTTCTCCCACAGCCGCCCGTTCGTTCTTGTTTTTGGCGAATCGGTATCCGTCGGCTGTTTTGCCTTTTGTGGATTCGCCAGAGTCCATCTGTTCACTTGGCGTCAACGATCAACCACGATGTCAGGATTTGGCGATCTAATGTTTCCGTCGGGCGACTTCGGCCTTGGACGTCACAAAAATGAAATCGCCTTCGATTTCGAGAACATATCCTCTGGACTTTAAAACCGCTTCTAGGGCAGCAAGGATCGTCACACTCTGCAACTTCAGCGAAACGGTTCCATGGATTTCAGCACTGAAAATCAGATTGGCTCCGGACTCTCGTGCCAGCGTTGCCAAAACCTGTGTCAATTCTGCGTTATGAAACTCCAGCGAATAGAGTCTGGAGTCGCATAGGCATTCTTGGGGAATAACATGGATTGCCCCCTCCTTACCGCTGGGAAATCCAGAAGACTTGGCCATTTTATCGAGAGACGATTTTGAGGGTTGATTGACTTCCGATAGTGTCTCCGAAACATCGGAGATTGCCGGGACGTGGCCGGTTTCTCTTGGCCGTGGTTCCGATTGTTCGAGTTGCCGAAGAATCTTGATAGCGATGTCCAATTCCGATCGCTGACTCTGGATCTGTGATTTAGACAATTGATCGAGTTGCCGCTGCAGGCTCGAAAGACGATCTTCGAGTTGTGATTCACGGCAAGGCAAATCAGGCTTCTCCGGCCCGGTTTGCGGCAACATCATTTCGAAAGGATGCGTTGAGTCGAGAAGGGATTGGCAAATCTCATCCTCGGTTCGAAACTTGATCAGGTGTGGTTTTTGTGGTGTTTCAAATTTTTGAATCAAAGCAGCAGGTTTGTTGGCCATCGGAGGTGATTGTCGCTCGGTGAGCGACACGTATTTCGGACCAATCGTCGCCGGATCATCCCAAATTTCCGGTATTTCGATCGATGAAATTTCAATCCCGGATCCTGTCGGGAACGACGAATGCGGGTCTTGCCGCATTAATCGCATTTGTCCGTTCGGGAAATCCGGCGGCGGATTGAACGACTCCGATGCCTTTCGAGGTTGGTCACCGCGTGGCCCATCCGTTGCCGTGAATTCCATCCATCGGGGATTCGCCGTGGATTGAAGTTGGCGTTGTCTCACGTGCGCGGCACAAAAGACGATCAAGGGCAGAAGTACCGCAAGCAATATCGTCTGGTTCACAACTCGAAAAGCGGCAACATGGAGTATCATGTGACATCCGAGACCATCTGGAGTTCGCGATCCGTCTCAAAAATGCGTTGGCAGTGGATGTCCGCGATTCGTCAAATGAACCATCGCCACGACTCAAACCATGAGACCGAACGGAATTTTATCGGACGACGATCGACCTGACATGACGGTATTTCCGGAAGTTCCGGTAAAAACTCGCAGAGAACAAAAATGAAGGTCGATCTGCGAGAATTTCCTCAAGCCGATGTGCTCGTACTCGACTTTTGAATCATGCGGTCCGTCCCGCTTGCCGAGCCAATACCTGCGAGGTCCACGCCTCAGCGAATTGACTAAGAGGGCCTAGGGATATCTCCGCCAAGTCCTCTAAAAACGACCACGCCCGAGAAATGCGATTGGCCGTTCAGCATCCAACACATTCTCTCAAAGTTCAATCGATTCGCTCTCCAATCCCGATTTAATGACGCTCTACGGTATCTGCAGCGAAGGGGTTACAAGAGTTTTTTCATCGGCATCGAGTTCCGAAGTTTCTTCATCAAGATTGAGCTTGGCTGCGGAACGTGAACCGGTCAGCAAACTGTCACCGATATCGACTGAGGCGCCATTTCTTAACGAAAGTTTCACGTCGTTCCGTTCGAGAATGGAGACTCGGTAGATCGGGTGCTGGCGTCCTGCAAGGTTCATGTTTCCTAAACCATCGGGCGTTGATCGCAGGTCATATTCTTTCGATTTAAGGATCAACTTAATCGGGGCGGACTCGGGATACTTAATCGTCAGTGCCACTTCATAGTCATCGTGAGCATGCAACAACGGACCGCCAAATTCGGCGATGCCGTCGAAGCTGACAAGTACCGCATCGCGACCGCCTGCAATTCGTGGAGTTGTGAATGTCTTGTCCCCAATGTGCAGTGCAACTGTCGCGGTATGCAGTTGCCACGAGGGACTGGCGGAAAGCACGAAGTCATCCTTGCCGAACACCAAGCGGGGTGTTCCTTGCAATGACGATTGCAGTTGATCCGTGACTGGTTGAGGAATGGCGGGTGACAACTTGACGGCACACACCATGAGTTGGGCGGCGGAAATGTCTTTCACCCATTCGGGGTCTGTCAGCCTTGCGGCTAGTTCTGGGCGATTGTTCGTGCGATAGTAGATCCCGAGTAAAGCAACACGACTCTGCGTCCGTTCAAGATTGACGTCAATATTCCTGAGGATCGCGTCCTCGGCCTCCTGATGTCGGCCAAATTTTTCCAATACGGATGCGCAAACAAGATTTGCCTCCCAGGCATCGGTCGAATATTCAAGGGCCTTCTTTGCCGTTTCCGAGGCGACCGACTGCCCGAGAAACGCCTGTATAAAAGCGCGGTTGGCCAAGCCCGCCGCCAGCATTTCATCCTTGCGAAAATGGCCGTCTCCCAGAGTGGCCAACCTCTCGTAGGTCGCCGTGGCCGCCAGAAACTGTCCCATCGATTGTTGTGTTCGTGCGACGTAATAAAAATACGGCGGGTAGCACTCCATGAATGATTCCATCCGCTTGAGAACTCGTAGACGTACTGTCGTATCTTTTTCGCTCCACGCCTCTTCGAGTTTGTCGAGGTCATCATTTCTGACGAGCCATTTGTCGGGGATCTGTTTGGAGCGAGCCATCTTCCAAGAGGTGTCGAGAAATTGGTTGGACTTGTCGACAACACTCAACATCCGCTTCTTATCGACCTGCCAGAGATCGAGGTCCTTGGATGCCGATTGACTCCGGTGGTCCCACCAACTGTTGGCTCCCGTCCGCACGGCGGAGGCGTATCGAGCAGTCGCCACCTGCGCCGCGATCTCAAAGGCATTGATGCTCATATCGCGAGTAAACGCCCGCCGAAATTTCTCGCGAAGCACCTCTCGTTCGCGATCAGCGATTTGGGATTGTGCGATGTCATCAATGACCGAAGAGTAAAGTTTCATCACCTCTTCGTCGCCAATTCCATTCAAATTCAGGTGATTTAGAATCTTCTCTTGTTCTTCGACCATCACCCGAACGGACGGGTTGCGGCGGATGCGATGAAAAGAGGCGCGACTGTAATTGAGGGCGACCGCTGCAGAACGGCGCTGAGCGTCGGTGATACCGGCCACCGGTGTTACCGCATCGGCGGAGAAAGCGGTGGCCCAATGGCACAGCAAGATCGCGGAAACCAAAATTTTTCGCATGACTGTTTCCTACCTGATACGGTTGGGTATGGCTTCTTCACATGGTTCCAATAAGAATTCAAGCCCTCCCGGGGATGGTTTTCTGATTGGGAACACGGTCTGACGCAATAAGCCGCACCGTCATGGCACGAAATCATGTCCACTCGCTAGTCCTCTTGACATGAAGTGATCTGAGTGCACTCGCGATGCCGCGACCAGAAAAAATGACGGTGTGTTTCTGCAGATGTCGTCGACAGCGGACTCGCCAAATTGTAACCGGCAGAAAATGGAGTAGGCCGTATCTAAATACCAGAAGTCGTTGAGAATGTCAGAATCCGTGTGGGCATGACCGACGATCAAACGTCCGCGGATTCCACAAGGTTTAACGGCTGGTGAACTGTACAGAGTTGGGCGAACTCTAATGACCTTCTCGTCAAGAAGAAACGACAAGACACGGAGGACTCGGCCCGGAATTATTGCAAGATCGACAATGATGCGGAGCGATGTTAACGTCGGCCCACTCGTGGCGAATGAGGCCAAGGATGGTTCTTCAGCCGCAAAGGGGCCTCGGTGATGTTTCGGGGCATACCTATCGAAAATCGCGGACGCGACAAACGTCCTGCGTCTTGTGCCGCCCTCCGAACCCTCGTTGTATTCAACAAATGGATTGATCCGACAACCGCTGACGACGACTGCAAGGGGACACCGTTTTGACAGTGTTTATCCCTGGCCGTCTCTCGTCGAAACAACTAGTTGCGGGCGATCGATTCCGCGACAACGGTGAGGACACTGCTAGGATTATGCCGCGCGATGGAGTTTGCCAACAATTCGTTCAAAATCGTCACTGGACTGGAATTCAATGACGATTTTTCCTTGATCCCTGGCCGCCAGCGTGATTTCGACAGATGCGCCCAACCAATCGCGAAGCTGATCACGCAGGCTCAGGACATGCGGTGTCAATTCGACGATGGTCGTCTGTGACTTAGGCTTCTTTCCTTTAATCGATACGACAGAGTCGTCCAAACTGGCATTCAAGTCACGGACCGCTTCTTCAATTTTACGGACGGACAAACCTTCTTTTTGAATCCGGTCACAGAGCGTCACTCGGTCAGAATCACTCTTCAGCGAAAGCAGCGCACGAGCATGCCCTGCTGAGATCTTGTCCGAACGCAAATCGGCCTTCACGGCTTCGGGAAGTTCGAGAAGCCGAACCATATTGCTGACCGTGGACCGATCGAGACTTAAACGACGTGAAAGCTCTTCAATGGAACAACCGTAGCGGTCAAGATAACCCTGAAAGGCCGTTGCCTTTTCCAAGACGTTGAGATCCTGTCGTTTCAGATTTTCTTCGAGGGCGACTTCACTGACCTGCTGGTCGGTGAGTGCAAGAACACGACAGGGAATCTCCTGCAATCCGGCTTTCTTGGCGGCTATCAGACGTCGCTCACCAGCGATGAGTTGATAGCCGCCGCCAGCAGATCTGACGAGCACTGGTTGTAAGACACCATGCTGACGAATACTGTCAGCCAACTCATTCAGAGCGGCCGGATCAAACTCGTGACGCGGTTGAAACGGATTGCGATCAATCAAATCAACGGAGATGTTGGATGAGGTTCCCGGCTCTGCTTCGGTCGACGGGCCTGTCGGGGCCATGCCCAGCAAGGCATTCAAACCACGTCCTAGTCGACGGCGTGACGGTTCTTGAGTTCCGAAGTCGTCCATGACAATCTTCCTTGATAATTAAGACTCGTTCGATTCAAAAGCCAAGAACGAACGAGAGAGGATGAAATACCGGATCGCAAACAAGCCAGAGTTATAACTTTGAACAGGAGAACGCGACAAGACGAAGTTGCGCAACAGAAAATAAAGGTCCGCTGACCGGACACAAATAGATGGCGAATGAAGATGCGACGTCCGAACACGTCAGCGAGTCACACGTCCGATCCAGACAGAGACGTTTGCCGGTATATCCTGATTGATCCGTTGATTTCCTGATGTGTCTGAGTCATCGAAAAGCACAAGCGGACTTTTCTTCAAGTTTTGTGTCTCAATGATTTCGAAGTCGTTTCGGTGACGCATCAATTCTTCCTGAAATGTCGCGGATTTCAATGCGCGATCTGAATACACGAAAAACACCGGACGTGGATGAGATGACGAAAGGAATCGCAAGTGTTGAATTGGTACCACCAAAGGGAATCCTCTGGATTTTAATGTGAAGGCCATCGCCGGTTCGCCGAAAACATAGATGATCGATTCCTCGGGCGGAAAACCCGAATTTTTTGTCAGTTCCTGTATTTTTGATGCAATCTGAGTCCCCATGGATGCGACGTGGGTACGGTCTGCCCATGCATGTGCCGTGCCCAATCCACAGCGGGTGCTTTCACAAACAACGAGCCAACCGATGACCACCAACTCCACCCGTGTTGGTGTCCATAACGCGTTGCTCCCGCTCTTGTCCAATCTCAAGACGAAACGGGGGTTTCGCAGCATTTGCAGAGACAATGCGACACCGATCCAGCATCCTATCAACCAAGGCAGGGCCAATCGCGGATACGGGTGGTACAAGGGCGTGGAGAGACTCATTCCGGCGAACCATGCCAGCGAAGTCCACACTCCTGCGTTCCTTAATTCGGACCAGTTTCTGATCAGCAAAGAGGCGTAAGTGACACCGCTCACTAGCAGAAAGACAAGAGGGGTTGCGATCACCCGGATTTTGTTGAGACGGTCAGGCTGGTGGATTGTTTTGTTGGTTTCAACAGTTTGAGGCGTCGGCAGTAACCACGGTTCTGTCAACAAACTAAACCAATTGTCATAGAGGCCGATATTCGTCAGTTGCTGCAACGCTGCCATTCCCCACCCGCGGAAACCGACGACATATTGCCGGTGATTAGCCGCCACGGCCGAATAGCCGCCATGGCTTTGTAGTCCCCACAAGACCGGAGACCAAATAGCAAATGCGATGGCCGCGACCGATAGCCAGCGGGTGGCCGCCAATCGCAGGCATCTTTCGTGGCGTGGTCCTGAGATCTGCCATGCCATACCTCCGAACAGCCCAATCAGGAGCGGTAGCCAGCCATTGTACTTCGTCCACCAGGCCAATCCTGTGAAGAGGCCGGCAAGCAGACTGTGGCGCAGCGTTCCGGTTTGCAAAGATTGACAAATAAAATACACGCCCCAAAGGATGAAGAGACAAACAGGGACATCCGTCAGGGCCGCTCGACTGTAACACGCATGGAAGTCGCTCGTTGCAACAAACCATGCGGCAACAATTCCGGCACTCGGTCCGAACCAGCGGCGGCCGATCCACCAGATTGAGGGAATGGTAGCAAGCCCCGCAATCAGGCAGGGAATCATTGGAATGAATCCCGTCGGTTGGATACCGCACAACGAGGCAACGATCATCGTCCACTCAATCGCCATCGGAAGGAGTGGCGGTGCATACAGATGCCGCGAGGGATACTCCCCTCCCTGATTGAATTCGAACCAAATATTTGAAGCGTAAACACCCTCATCAAAGTGCTCGATGGCCATTCTCGTGGGGAAACTCAGTCGTAAAATCAAACCGAATAGCACCGCGCCCCACAACCAGAAAAGCTCCACTTGCGACATCGATCGTATTTGAGGGGGAGGGTCATGTGCCATGGCGAGTCCGATCTTCTTCCGGTGAGACAAGACGCAGCGAGCGAGTCATCCGATGGGATTGAGAAGCTGGTTTTCTGAGGGAAAGAGGGATTGGTCTGTGAAGAACAAGATCGCGGCCCATGCTTAAGCCAGATCGACCCGCTTCTGTTTTTGCCCCATGTGGTCAAACGAATTTCCGTCTTTTGTCTTGCCATCGGCCGACTTGAAAATTGAGACGGAGGCGCCGATTCGGTGACGTCGTTCAGAGGTCTGCACTCACAGCCTATCGATTTTACTCGGCGACCCGACCCACATCGGCTACCTTTGTAGGTGAGGCTGAATTCCTAGGCAATGGCGACCAGAAAGCCGCCACTTCGATGCAGCATCATTCGGATCGAGCGGAAACGGTCACCGTAGACGATCATTTTGGCCATCCATGAGCCACCCCGCAGGCCAAATCTCTGAGTTAATGCGAGCCGATACGATCCAGTTTTCATTGGCGAATGCTTGTGAGTGGCGAATTGCGCCTACGACGTGAGATCTCAACGGGGACGCTCTTCCAGTAGTTTTCGGTACACGGCAGCAGCGACCACATGGACGCTGGCGTTAGCGATTCCTAAAATTTGCGCTACGCCTGTTTTCCTCCGCGACAGAGCCTTCCCTGACACAGCCGCGGATTTTCACCGTCGATCGACATTGACTCTCAATGTTCTTCACCCGCCATGGAGTCGAGGCATGATTCGTCTCAGGCAGAGTTTTATTCTTGCCAGTCTATTCTGTGTGATTGCGATCGCTTCCGCGGACGAGCGAGACGACAACAAAAAAGGGCCGTCTGATGTCATCGACCAAACGGTACAACAACTGGCCCCGCAGTTGAAGAAGTCTGTCGTCGTCGTGACATTTCTCGGTCGCGACGGGAAACGACAGGGACTAGGATCGGGATTCATCATCGATTCGGAGGGACTGATCGCCACCAACATGCACGTCATCGGCGAGGCACGTTCCATTCAAATTGAGCTGCAAGATGGCCGGAAATTTGATGCCATCGCCATTCACGCAACCGAGCGGTCACATGATCTTGCAATTCTTCGAATTGCAGCCAGCGGCCTACCCGCACTTCCGCTGGGAAATTCAAATGACTTGCAGGAGGGACAATCCGTCATGGCGGTGGGAAATCCGATTGGCTTGGAAAGGAGTATTGTCAGTGGCGTCCTGTCTGCGAGACGAGAGATTGAAGGTCGAGTGATGTTTCAAGTGGCCCTGCCCATTGAGCGAGGTAATAGTGGCGGACCATTGGTCGATATGAAGGGACGCGTGCAGGGAATTTTGACGTTGAAATCGATGAAAACTGAGAATCTTGGATTTGCCATGCCGATCAATGCCCTCAAGCCGCTGTTAGAAAATCCCAATCCGATTCCGATCAGCCGCTGGCTGACGATAGGCGTCCTCGATCCCGAGGAGTGGACTGTTCTTCCCGGTTGCCGATGGCGGCAACGCTCAGGAAGAATTTTCGTGAGCGACATCGGTGTTGGTCTCGGAGGCCGTGCCTTGTGCCTCTCGACACATCCGGTCTTCAGTGGCACTTTCGAAATCGCTGTTCAGGTGAAAATGACGCCGAATGAGGGTGCTGCCGGCCTCGTATTTCAATCCGATGGTGCAGACCGGCATTACGGATTCTACCCCAGCAATGGCGCCGTTCGGTTGAGTCGATTCGATGGCCCGGATGTCTTTTCGTGGAATGTGCTGAAGGAGGTCCGATCTCCGTCACTCCACAAGTCTGGCTGGAATTCTTTGAAGGTACGCGTCGAAAAAGATCGATTCCTGTGCTATCTCAATGAGGAACTAGTGATCGATGTCACCGACTCCAAACTGGAATCGGGACGCATCGGTTTGTGCAAATTTCGGCAGACGGAGGCTGAGTTTAGAAACTTTCAGTGTGGTGACAGCCTCGCTTCGGCGAAACCCTCGACGGAACTTCGTGAACGTGTCTCCCAAGTCGTCGACCAACTGACGACAACTGCGGTTCTGCCGTTTTCGACGAAAACGCTCCCCACGGAGGACGCTACGTTGGACGAACCCGCCGCGATCGAGTTGTTCGAACAGCTCGCCCAGAGGCTGGAACAACAGGCCGGCCGTGTCAGACAACATGCGCAGGGTCTTCAACTCCGCAGGACTCTCGCGGAATTGCAGAAGGTGTTGTCGGTAGAGGACGAAAAAAATATTGATTTGCTACGCGCGGGATTGTTGATTTCCAAACTGGACAATCCCGAATTGGATGTGGAGGCCTATGTTCAAGACGTCGAACGTCACGCCCGACGTGTTGTGGTTGGTTTTTCCAAAGACACCACGGAACAGGAACGGTTGGCCTCGCTCAATCGTTATCTGTTTGAAGAGCAGGGTTTCCATGGAAGCCGAACGGACTATGAAAACCGATCAAACAGCTATTTGAACGAAGTACTCGACGATCGCGAAGGTTTGCCGATTACGTTGTCTGTGTTGTATATGGAACTGGCTCGACGCCTCGACGTGCGTGTTGTCGGTGTTGGAATGCCACGACACTTCATTGTTCGACACGAGCCGCAGCAGGGAGATTCCCAACTGATTGATGTTTTTGAACGCGGCCAACAACTTTCCAAAAATCAGGCGAGATCTAAGTTTGAGTCGTTCAGTGACGATCCATGGACCGACTCGTATCTCAACACATCGACTCCACGCGCGATCCTCGAACGAATGCTCAGAAACCTCTTTGGAACCGCTGCAACGGATGAAGATCCCGAACGCATGCTGCCATACATTGAGGCGATTTTGTTGCTCAATCCCGAATCCGCTCGCGACCGTTTTATTCGCGCCGTCATCTGTCATCAGACGCAGCGATGGAATCAGGCTCGCACAGACGTCGAATGGCTGATGTCTCACAATTCGGAGCTAAACCAACAAGCAATTGAGGATTTGGCCGTCGCGATTGCACGTGATTCTCAGAAGTGACTGAGACCGACGACCGACGAAGTGTCACAATCACGATACCGTTTCATCTGCAGCAGAGACGATAGTCAAGTGCGGCGAATTTTCTTGAGGCATCCAAGGGGCAATCCGCGAATTTAACTCGTCCACTCGCTGTCTCAGTTGTTCTGAAAGCTGAAGTGTTGTTTGATGCCATTCGTGGCAAAATCGCTTCAAACGAGACTGGTGATCTGAAAAAGTGGCAACCCGCTGTCGAAGGACTGCGAGGGTCTGCTCAGCCCAAAGAACTTGAGTCGATTGTTGGTAAAAATCATTAAAATCGATCGCCATCGAAACGGCTCCATATTCGTGATTCAGGATTCCAATAAATTTTCGAGTGCGACTTATGATCGACCAAGAAGAGTCGGCAGCTTGATTCGTTTGCATAGAATTTATGGATCAGTAAACATGCGTGCTTTCCACAGGCTGGACAATGTGAATAATCCGGTCTTGAAACAAATTCATGGCGTCGAATGAAATTCTGCTGAACGTCTGTCCGCAGAAATCACCTTCCCATTCGCTCGACGATCGCCGCAGATGGAAGTATTTCAACGGATTCGGTGCCGGAAAGAGGTTGTGGATTGCGTCGTGCCGAGCGACCTCGCTCCATCATACGACGGACATTGATGTCAACAGCCGCAGTGCGGACTTCTAGTGCCAGGGCGCTACGGACGCGAAGGTCGAACGTGTCCGAAATCTCGCAACCGGTGTCGTCGCGAATGAATAGTTCCAAAGTACGAGTGCTGATTGACAGAAAACAGGATTATGATTATATTTTGATCAATAAAAATAAATATTTTTATTGATCACGACAACGTTCCTCAACAGCTCAATCTGTGTTTCCCTGAACCCTGCATCGGAGTTCACCTGATGAAGCCGTTTGCCCGAGCGTCGGTTTTTTTTTCTGTTCTGATTTTCTTTCTAAATCTGCTCATTGGTTGCGGTGGAACCACGTTTCAACGTGAAGGGGCTGCGGCCTCGGCCACCGCAGAAAAAAAACCCGAATCAACAATCCCTTCGAGAAAAATCATTACGACCACCGGAATGGTCACAGACATCGTACGGCAAGTCGTCGGCTCCTACGGGCAGGTGTCTGGCCTGATTGAAGCGGGTGGCGATCCGCATTTGTTCAAACCGACGCGAGGAGACGTCAAACGACTCTACGAAGCGGATATTGTCTTCTATTCCGGCTTAATTCTTGAAGGACGCATGAGCCAAACGTTCGAGCAGTTAGCACACGCTGGCAAGCCAGTTTTTGCCGTGACTGAGCGGATTGACCGGGCCGATCTTCGGACGTTTTCTGGGTCGCCAACTCATCCCGATCCACATGTCTGGATGGAAGTCGCCAAGTGGAGTGAGTGCGTCCAGCATGTCGCCGAATCACTAGCCGGACTTGATCCGGCTCTCGCCCTTGAATATCACCGGAACGCGGCGAGATACCTCTTGGAATTGAATCGCTTAGAGGAGTACACAAAGGCTTCAATCGCCTCAATCCCCGAAAAGCATCGCGTTCTGGTAACGGCGCACGATGCCTTTGGGTACTTCTCACAGGCCTATGGCATTCCGGTGATGTCGGTCCAAGGCATCTCGACAGTCGCGGAAGCAGGCGTTCTCGACGTCAATCGATTGGTCGATTTTCTCGTGGCGAGAAAATTGCCGGCGATCTTTGTTGAGTCGAGTGTAAATGCGAAAAATATCCAAGCGGTGATTGAGGGGGTTGCTTCACGTGGTGTGACGGTTCGCATTGGAGGCGAGCTTTTTTCGGATGCGATGGGACGAGAGGGAACCTACGAAGGGACTTATCTCGGCATGATCGACCACAATGCGACGACAATCACTCGCGCTCTCGGAGGCACGGCTCCCGCGGGGGGACTTCACGGAAAACTCAGTGGCCATTCCTTACAGAACGTGCCTACGGAAGGGGTCACAGAATGAACCGCGCCACAGGGGATGATGGAGTGGCCGGCTCATGGAGGAATCGCGTTCATGAAATCGTCACGCAGGTCGTTGGGTGGAGACCGGCGGAGATCCGCCGAAGATGTTGTGACGCACCGGTGGAGTCTCAGAAGATTCGTAGACCTCGGCATGAGTTTCGAGAGACGACGACCGAATATGGTTCCTGCGACTCTGCCTCTGACGATTGGCGATCAATTGTTTTTCAGAGGGAAGTCGAATGAGTGTTCCGCCTCTTACAATCCACGACATGACGGTCGCCTATCGTGGCCGGCCGGTCTTATGGGATGTGGACTACGACGCACCGGCTGGGAAACTTGTTGCGATCGTCGGACCGAACGGTGCGGGGAAAAGCACGTTGATTAAGGCGGCTCTGGAACTGGTGCCCCGCGCATCAGGTGATGTATCCTTCTTCGGAAAAACCTATCGCGAGATGCGGTCGCGAATCGGATACGTTCCTCAGCGGACAAGCGTGGATTGGGACTTTCCGATTGACGCACTTGGCGTCGTCGTCATGGGCCTGTACCGTCAGATTGGCTGGTTTCAACCGGTGTCACGTCGGTACCGGAAACAAGCACTCGCGGCACTGGAGCGAGTGGGTTTGGCAGAGTTTGCCTCAAGGCAGATCAGCCAGCTTTCCGGTGGTCAACAGCAGCGAGTTTTCCTCGCCAGAGCTCTCGTTCAGGAGGCAGATCTTTATCTCATGGATGAGCCATTCGCCGGAGTTGATGCCGCCACAGAACGGGCCATCGTCGAACTACTACGCGATCTCAGAACGGCTGGCAAGACGGCGATCGTAATCCACCATGACTTGCAGACGGTGACCGAGTATTTCGATGAGGTGTTGCTGCTGAACATGCGTCGGATCGCCTCCGGACCTGTCGAGCAAGTCTTTACTACGGAAAATCTGAGACGGACCTACGGCGGAAAATTGGCGTTGCTTGATCAGGTCGGACATCGGATGAGCGGCAAATAGATTGGAGCCGAGAGAACCGGCCACCGGTTGCATCTGAAATATCAGCAGGTCCTGACTCAAACGCAAACCGAGACACGTGAGGAATGCTTGAACCTTGTTCAACGCGTGTTGCGAGCGAGACGCCCTGAAAGAGTAACGGAGCGACGAAGATGATTGCGGCGAACGATCTCCTGCGAGTCCTGACGTTACAGGATTACAATACGCGCGTCGTGCTGCTCGGGACGGTTCTGTTCGGAGTTTGTGGTGGAGTGGTCGGGGCATTCATGCTCCTGCGAAAAAAAGCACTCGTGGGCGATGTCGCCAGCCATGCCGCATTACCGGGAATCGGATTGTCCTATTTGATTTTGGAGTCACTCACCCCGGGGTCTGGAAAGTCACCGCATTGGCTGTTGGCCGGTGCCGGTCTGACCGCGGCCGGAGGGTTGTTAGGAACACGGCTCATTCAACGCATTCGATTGATCAAGGAAGATGCTGCGATGGGAATTGTGCTCAGCATTTTCTTCGGATTTGGTATCGTTTTGCTGACCATTATACAGCGATTACCAACGGGCAGCGCCGGATTGAACGAGTTCATCTTCGGTAAGGCAGCTGCACTCACAGAGAGCGACGTGACCTCGATTGTGATCGCCAGTGTCTTGGTGCTTGTCGTCTGCTGCGCGATGTACAAGGAATTCTCTGTGCTGTGCTTCGACGAGTCTTATGCGGCCGTGCTCGGTTGGCCCGTGGCCAGGCTCGATCTCTTGCTGACATCACTCGTCGTTGTCGTCACAGTGATCGGGATTCCTAGCGTCGGGTTGCTGCTCGTGGTGGCCCAATTGGTCATCCCGCCCACGGCTGCAAGATTCTGGACGAATCGACTGGGGCCGATGGTTGTCATCTCGGGTTTGATCGGTGCCTTGAGCGCAGCGGTGGGAATCGTTGCCAGCGCCTGCGTACCCAACCTCGCTGCCGGAGCCATCATTGTCCTCGCCGGAACGGCCATCTTCGCGGTGAGCCTGCTTTGGGGCTGGCAGCGCGGCGTGGTATGGCAATGGCTGCAACAGCGGGAGACGCATCTTCACATCGGCCAAATCGACCTGCTGCGTGCCTGTTTTGAAGTGATTGAGAGCGTTGCAGAGCGGACCGAAATGGGGAACAATTTGCCAATCAGTCCTGCGACAATGACGGCGGCAGCGGATCGCGATCTGACCGCGATTCCGATTTCGCGTGAATCGTTGTTTGGCAGTAGAACCTGGTCGGCACCCCGATTCGCCCGAGTGTTGGCGGGTGCCCTACGCGAATCCCTCATCCGCCTTGATGCCGAGAACCACGTTCGTCTGACGAATGCCGGGGCCCGTCGAGCAAAACGGGCCACCAGAAATCATCGGCTGTGGGAACTGTATTTGATCCACTTTGCCGATACGGCCCCTAGTCGTGTCGACCGAGAGGCGGATCAAATTGAACATGTTCTTGAACCGGCATTGATCGAGCAACTGGAATCGTTGCTTGATCAACGGATTGCATGTGTGAAGATTCCAGAGAGTCCGCACGAATAAATGAATCACAACACACATTCGATGCACTCAACAATTGAAAAGCCTTGCCTGAACGGCATCGTTTATTCGGCGTTTTCACGATCCACAAAGTGTGGCGGGTTTGTTAAAGAGGCATCCCCATGATTTCTGAATTCCTCCAGCGTCTCTCCGACTGGAAAGCCTTTGATACATGGATTGCCTTGACGGGTGCGATGGCGGCGATGGCGTGTGCCTTGCCGGGTGTGTGGTTGTTTCTCCGCAGACAGAGTCTCTTGGGAGACGCGTTGAGTCATGCCGTATTACCCGGAATTGTCGTTGCATTTCTGAGTTTCAATATGTTTTCTCAGTCGCCCGCTCAGGCGAATTCCGGCCTCTCGAAAACGAATTTTGACCAGAGTGAGTATGTTGCGGCTGAAGATTTGGTTCGCGTCGCACGACGTCAATTGATGCTGTTTTTTGGCGCCGCGTTGTCCGGTGTCGTGGCCGCGTTCCTCTCAGAATTGATTCAGCGTTGCTGTCGAATTGATCGTAGTGCTGCACTCGGTGTGGTCTTTACATCAATGTTTGCCTTGGGTTTGTTGCTGATTCGGTTATTCGCCCACAACGCCCACATTGATGCCGACTGTGTCTTGTACGGCAATTTAGAAACAACCGTGACTGACGTTCTCGCGGGAACCAACATTCCGCGTGGGGTCGTTGTGAACGCCGCCATGTTTTTGTGCAATAGTTTTCTGGTCGTTGTGTTCTTCAAAGAATTGCGGCTGGCAACGTTTGATGCGGAGTTGGCCGCGTCCATGGGATTGGGACCGACTGTGATTTCTCTGGTGTTGATGTCTGTGACTGCCGCCACGGTCGTTGCGGCATTTGAATCCGTCGGCTCCATTCTTGTCATTGCGATGCTGATCGTACCGGCAGCCACCGCTCGGCTATTCACCGATCGGCTGTCGATTCTCTTGGTTCTCGCCCCACTAATCGCCGGCTGTGGAGCACTTGCTGGCCACGCAGCCGCGCTGACGTTTCCGGCGATCATCTGTTCGCGAATTGGTCTGCGAAATATCGAAGATGCGAGCACTGCCGGAATGATGGCGGTCACGACCGGCATTCTTTTTCTGCTGGCCGTTATTGCGAGCCCTCGACACGGGTTGGCTCGCGCGATTTTTGATCGATTGAGACTGCAGGTACGAATAGCCAGTGAAGATTTTCTTGGTCAGTTGTATCGCCGAGAAGAATCGAAGCGGACGCATCTTGATATCGCAGGCTGGAGAACGGACGTTCGCCAATCGATCGAGAAAATTGCCGGAAAGCGATCACCGCGCGCCGGCTGGGCGAAGTGGCTTGGCCGTCAAAACCTGTTGCATCGATCGCTGATTCGAGTGACCTCTGCGGGTGATGAGTTGACTAACTCAGGTCGTCGATTGGCAACCGGCGTTGTTCGTTCTCATCGATTGTGGGAGTCCTACATGGCTAGGCACTTTGATCTGCCTCACGAGCAACTTCATGCAACAGCCGAGCGTATCGAACACTTTCTCAGCCTTGACCTACAGGCTGAGCTTGCCGCAGAACTCAATCAACCCTCGATCGATCCGCAGGGGAAGTCAATCCCATCGGAGGCCGATTGAGACTGCATTCCAAGACAAAACACGGACGCAGACCGATTATTGTACTAACCCTTTTGTCAGCGACATGAACGCCGTTTCGAGATTGACCTCTTCTTCTCGAAACAGCGTGACCTGGAAACCGTTTTCGATGAGAAGAGTGGGCAGTTCACTGTAGTCCATTGTTTCAGACTTGAGCGTGGCTTCAATTGTTCCCCTCACAATATCCACTTTGTCGATGGAATCGTGTTGAGACAACAACGCAGCGGCCTTTTCTTGTCGGTCCTTAACGCGAATTTGCAGCATCAACTGTTGCCGCGCCTTGCGCATCACTTCGTCCACATAGCCATCGACGATCAGGTTGCCTTTTTCAATCATGCCCACTCGAGTACAAACATCGGCCAATTCCGGGAGAATATGGCTGGAGACAATCACCGTCTTCTTCATCTCTCCGAGCTTCTTCAACAGATTGCGGATTTCGATGCGGGCACGTGGATCGAGTCCGCTAGCGGGTTCGTCGAGCAACAACACTTGAGGCTCGTGAAGTAATGTGCGGGCTAGACCAATTCGTTGGGTCTGGCCCCGAGACAACTGATTCACCATCGCATCCCGTTTAAACGCCATATCGACGAGTTCCAGTTTTTCCTCGCATACCTTTCGCCGGCTCGGTCCGTTGATGCGATAGGCCGCCGCAAAAAACTCCAGATATTCAATGACGGTCATATCGTCGTAGACGCCGAAAAAATCGGGCATATAGCCCACGAGGCGGCGAATTTCACGGGGGTTGGTATAGATCGACTGCCCGCAGACGTAGGCCTCGCCGTAGTCCGGACTGAGAAGTGTTGCGATCATCCGCATGGTAGTCGTCTTGCCCGAGCCGTTTGGCCCGATAAAGCCGAAGACATCCCCCTCCTTCAGCGAGAGGTTAATTTCATTGACCGCGATCAGATTGCCATAACGCTTCGTCAGTTGTCGAGTTTCAATCATGATGGGAGGGATATCAATTAGAAAGGTGCGGAATGGATGGGAGAAAGAGTGCCTGCATTGTAAACTCTGTCGGCATGAGCTCGGGGACGCACGTCGGAGTGTGTGCGTCTTTTCTAAAGCTTGTCTGGATCCAAACTTTCGAGCTGTCGAGGAACCTCGCGGATCTTCGTCACGGGGAGAACGATTCGAACAAACGTGAATTCGCGATTCGGTGTTACGTCTTGAGACGGTTCCTTGCTCGCGGAAATCTGAACGGAACTTGCCGCCCCCTTCAAGCGACCGAAAAGAATCGCTCGGTTGAGCTTCAAGAGGTGCGATAAATCTTCGTCGGATAACAATCGGTTTGTTAGACCGGTATATTTCGTCCCTCCGGATTCTTCGTGAAACGTCAACGCTCGAGCCAAGTCTTGAGCATTTAACGACAGCGGATCGTAAGTCGTTTGCCGGTGGCTCAAATTTTCCAGGTTAGAATCTGCCTGCCGTATTGCAACCGTGACTTGGCCAATCAGGAACGACCGCAGATCCCGTTGGAAAACGTTGGGTTGCTCGACACGCCAGAGTTGACGTGATGCTAGAGAGATGGTCGCGGGATCGTCCCGACTCTTGCTTTGCCGGTACACTCGATTGCCGTAGGCCAGAAACCAATCCTCAATCGTCCCCGGTAAACGATGCGTCAGCGTTCCAGTTAATCGGCCGGAAAGGGATCCGACAAGTTCGCTGGAGACAAGTGATGTCGCGGATCCTGTTTCCTCCGTCAGGAGCGATTTTGAGGACCATTGAACAACCGGTAGCTCGTTCAGCTGATGCTCTGGCGATTGCGAATAATGACTCCGGCCCATTTCGATTCCGGAGGTGCGATAAATGCCACCAAAAGCGGATTCGGCAACTCCCGACCAGCTCGACCGATTTTTTCCGGGCGATGACTCCCTGAGGGAATGAGACTTGGACAATGATGTGCTCATTTGAACCGTCGACAGCGAAATCGTTTGCGGGCTGTAGATGTTTGTCCATAGTTTCGTCCGGATGGCCGAACTTTTGGCATCAATATTGATCAGCTGAAACTGATTCACTCGTTGTGTTGTTCCATTCCAAAGCGAGGCACCGTATGCGGTGAACACGGCTGCCCCGGCGATCCACAAAGGAAAGGTGATCCATGTTGCGTGAGGCCGCCGCAATATCACGTGAACCAACAGATAGTCCATCGGACCAATGGCTAAGAGAAGCAAGCCCATCACTCCCATCGCTAACCATAGTGAGGATCGCGTCACACCTTTGAACTCGTCCTGAATGGCGTGAAGTTGAGTGCCGATATCGGTGATGCCTGTGGAACTGAGTTGCGCGCGTTTGGTGTTTCTGTCATTCCGGATTTCTCCGGATGATGTCACGTCATTGAGCAACGTACGACCGAGCGAATCAACGGCGCTCCACTCACTGAGCGGTGGTCGGGTCAGATCCAGAGAAATCATTGTCACGGACCCGAAGCCATAGGGTAAACGCAGCACAATCGCGTTATCTCGGTCCCCGACAAGGACGACTCCTTCCTCCGCACGAACGGCTGGAATCGGTTTTCTCCCCTGTATCGGAATTCGAATATTGCGGCCCGCATATTTTTCCAGCAACGAAAGCTCGTGGACAATCATCGGCTCATCATCAATCGTCATGGGCACCCAGCTCGAAAGCGGTCCGAGCATCTTCCTCGCGTCTTCCGGATTTGACGGCAGAGAAATCACAACGCGCCCTCCCTGAACAATCCAATCACGCAAAGCAGCGGACTGGGCAGAGCTGGGGGCCTTCGATCCGGCAAAGACCAGCAAGGACACACCATCGTAACCCAGAGCATCAACAGGGAGTTCCTCAACCTCTGTCTCCACGACAGACATAGAGTCCTCATGGGGAGTCGTCGTCGATCCATTCTCTTCGGCTACCATCAGGCTGGAGGCCATTTCACGAACGGGGAAACCACGTGGGTTGCCAATCGTGACGACCAGGCGTGTTCCCGCCTTAAGAAGTTTTGGCCGGGATGATGCATCAACCGTCGTTGAGTTCCATTGAATCACCGGTTCTGAAGAATCCTCCGCGGTGACATGGACCTCAATTTCTGGATCGAACCAGTATTTCGTCGAGGCTTCTGATCCGGCAAACCGCCGCACCGGTCGGCCCAGTTTGCAATAGCCACGAAGGGTCTTGGTTGTCGCGTCAGTTTCAGAAGCGGACTCGGAAAATGAAACGACCGGTGAAAGATACGTCACCCGATGCCCATCGGGATCGGGTGACGTCACGTGTAATTGCAATGAACCCTGTTGGAGGTGACTCAGCTCGACGACAATTGGAGCCCATCGGCCGGCAAAGCAGGCACCGTTCCAGCCAAGTTTTATCTTCGGCGGCCCTGCCTGGGAAATCGATGCCGCGAGAGGAAGCAGAATAATTACTATCGCCCAAGCCGCAATTTGCCCAGACAACGGGGATCGACGTTTTCGTTTCAGAAAACACCACCGCTCAGTGTTTTCTCGAACCTGCGGATTGCGAAAACACCCGCACGAATTTGTTCTTGTCATTTTGTCGACCCAATTGCACACCGCCACTCAGACTCCAAGAAAAATATAGGTCCAAGGGAATGACAGGACCAAGTAAATTTCTCAACGGGCTGACCATCATACGCGAGAACGTCTTCAATCGTGAGTACCCTGAGCAATTTTTTGTGCTTGAATGAAAACGATTCCTGTTAATAACGGAGAGACTCTCGCGCAATTTTCATAACGTCGCGTTTTTTTTTGCAAACAAAATTCCATGTTGAGCGGCATCGGTTCGCAGGGGAAGCAGTGTTGTTTTTGGGGGCGGTTCACCATCTTTGGGACCGACAAACATCTTGGACTGGTCGTAGGATTTGTGACGCATCACCTCGTTTTTTAACGCACGGCATCGCCATGAATTACCGCAGGCTTAGGGAAGATCGTGCCTCTCGGGCAATTCGCTCGGCATCAGCCGGATCCTCCGCGAGAGTTGTAATGTGCCCCATTTTCCGTCCACGTCGCGGCTCGCGTTTACCATAGAGATGCAGTTTGACTTGGGGGTTTTGCATCAGCCTCGACCAGTTCGGTTTGCAAGGCTCCCACAAATCACCGAGCAGATTGGCCATCGCGCTGGGTGACCGTTGCTCGGTCGAACCGAGTGGGAGACCACAGATGGCCCTTACCTGTTGCTCGAATTGGCATGTCACGTGTGCATCAATCGTCAGGTGTCCCGAATTGTGTGGCCGCGGAGCCGTCTCGTTGATCAGCAGTTGTCCCTCTTTCGTCACAAAAAATTCGACACACAGTACGCCGATGACATCCAGTTTCTGCAACACGTTGCGGGTAATCTCAACGGCTTCGCGTGCGATCGACGCGGTCACGCGTGCGGGGCAGACAGACACGTCAAGAATATGCTGTCGATGTGAGTTGCCAATAGGCCCATAACTCGCAAAATCGCCTCCGAGACTGCGTGCGGCGACCACGGAGACTTCACAATCAAAGTCGATGAGTTTTTCCAATATCGCATCGGCAACGCCTAGCTTTGTCCATGCTGCGGAGGCCTCGTCAATCGATCTGATGACGGTTTGCCCCTTTCCGTCATACCCCCAGTCTGCCGTTTTGAGGACAGCCGGCAGGCCGAGTTCCTTCAATCCATCAAGTAATTGCCAGACATTCTCTACAGCCAGAAACGGGGTCACGGGGAGTCCCGCATCTCGCAGATACTTTTTCTCTCGTCCGCGATTTTGAGACGTAAAAAGAACAGAGCCGGCCGGCCGGACAGGTGCGAATCGCTCGCAAACGGATGTCGTCTCCGCGGGAACATTCTCGAATTCAA
This sequence comes from Schlesneria paludicola DSM 18645, assembly GCA_945876035.1. Lineage (GTDB taxonomy): Bacteria > Planctomycetota > Planctomycetia > Planctomycetales > Planctomycetaceae > Schlesneria > Schlesneria paludicola_C. Next base: position 38,749 of record CAMCMU010000041.1, read on the forward strand.
ATGTCACAACCGAAACAGTTCTAGCGAATTCGGCAACCCGTTCGAGATCGCGATAGTCCGCCCGTACCTCCCAATCAGCGACTTGTCCTGTGGGTGTGTCATCGTCCGGCGAAAGAACGTGAACGCGATAACCCAGTCGCCTTGCTGCAATGGCAAACATCCGACCAAGTTGGCCGCTGCCAAGCACGCCCAACGTCGCTCCCGGAAAAATAACAGATGTCACGGGAGCGATTCCCCCAACACTTGGGATTCTTGACGTTGCTGGAAATCGTGCAACTTCGTTCGTAATTCTAAACGTGTTGTGGCAAGGACACGTACCGCGAGCAATCCCGCGTTCTTCGCTCCCGCTTCACCGATCGCGAGCGTTCCGACAGGAATTCCGCCGGGCATCTGGACAATTGACAGCAACGAGTCCAATCCGCTGAGTGTTTTGCTTTGCACGGGAACGCCAAAAACGGGCAACAGAGTTTGAGATGCCACCATGCCTGGCAGGTGGGCGGCTCCGCCCGCTCCCGCAACAATCACCTGCAATCCACGACTCTCCGCGGTTCGTGCATACTCATTCATTAGGGATGGCGTGCGGTGAGCGGACACAATCCGACATTCGTAAGGCACGGAGAACTCCGCCAAGATGTCGACCGTGTGACGCATCGTCTCCCAGTCGGATCTGCTGCCCATGATGACCCCCACAAGGGGTAATGGTGTTGGTTGCTCAGGCATGCTTGTCCGTGGCTGGTTTGCGAGTCTGTGACAAATCTTGAAATTCAAACGCTCCTCATCATATTCTCACACAAACGGCATCCAATCAAGCGATCCGGAATTCCGGTCAAGATGCGGAAGCACTTTTTTCTGTGCGTATGCGTGATGCAGACGAAACCTCTTGGACGCGGTTGTGGGGATGTCACACGATTCCCTGAATTTGTCGGCGATTTTGCAAAGCTGTCACGATTACGGGAATTTCCGCGAAGCAAACCGCGTTGGTTGCTTTGTGAGATGGCTTGACTGCCGTTGCTGAAAATGGCGTTTTCCATTACGGTCACAAGAGGTTATCGGGAATAGAATTTTCGAAAGGAGTCGAAGATGGAATTGTGTCGCCGTACCAACACCGTGGTTTCCATCGCGTTCTTGGTCTCGGTGGTAGGACACTATGCGGTTTACCGGCATTTCGAGGCGAAGGTTTTGAGCCTTGTTGAGTGCTCGCGAACCGACGGACGAGTGGATGGCACAGAGTTGATGCTCCCCCGTCCTCTTGAGGATTGTCCGCCGGAAATTCCTCGATTTCTCAGTGAAGTCGATCCAATTCAAATTGTGCAACAGTTGCTCGAAGAGCCAAATTCGAAGTCGTCGTTGCTCGCCCAGTCATCATCGCAAGCCGTTCCCAACCCGCTTGAGCCAGCAACTCCCTCAGAAACTCCACCGTTGATCGATCAGGCCAAAACCGACGCTGGCACGCCTGACACTCATGCTGTTCGTCGAGTCATCGAGGAGGAATTGGCCGGATCTTCTGGGGAAGAAAAGGAAATCTGGTACGACGAGATGAAGTCGCTACCGGCGGGTGTTGTTCGAGACTTATTGCAGGTTCGCAAGCAATTGCGGGCCTTGCCACGCGCATTGCATCAAGCGGATGCTCCCCTAAAAAAGGTCGCTCCATTTGTCATGCGGAAAGCGGAGATTCCCGCCGAATCGGTGTCGCAGATGCGTCGTCAGCAATTTACGGACTGGACATCCACGACGTTCGCCTTGGAGCAGGCCATCACGTTGTCCCGTCACAATATCGCAAATGGATTGACACCCGGTTACAAGCAAATTCGCCGTCAGTTTGTTGATGCATACCAGACTCCCGAAGAGAACGTCGGACGTTCGTCCGGCGGGACACTCGATGAATCGGGCTTTCATTCTCAAGCCACAGACGTCCAGGCTGACGGATGTCGACTCACGCTGCCGGTTTTGGATGTCCGGCAGGGGATTTTGCTGAAAACAGGTCGTGCACTGGATCTGGCGATCGAGGGTCATGGCTTTTTTGCTGTTGTTGCGGATGGCCAGCGGCTGTGGACACGTTGTGGCAGTCTGACGATCGATTCGCAACGTCGCCTGACCCTTTCCGTGGATGGATCGATGGTTTTGCAGCCCCCGATAGTAATCCCCGAGGACACCCAAGAAATTCAAATTTCCGCTCAAGGAGAGGTTCTCGTATTGCGATTCCCGCAGAACGATCCCCAATTGCTCGGCCGCTTGATTCTGGCACGATTCGCGTGCCCCGAGCGACTGCGTCCCGTCGGAAAAACATTGCTCAACGCCACTTCGGATTCGGGAGTGGCCGACATCGGTCCGGCAGAGGTCGGAGGACGGGGTGCCATTCATCAGGGATTCGTCGAGCAATCCAACGTCGATGTTAAGTCCGAGTTAGCCGACATTGAACGGATTGAATCACTGCTCAACTCGCTGCCGACTCAGACACGTCCCGTGACGGCGAGCGGCGCGGCAAACGATTCTCGATAAATCCGTCGATAACCCGCCGAGAGACTCTAGCGACGCTGGTTCGCGGCTTGGAACAATGCCTTCGAAATTGATACCACTCCCCCAAAGGCTGGAACAGACACGTCACACTGCCAATCGCTGACACGGAGACATGTCGCCGCGCCTGAACGACCCGATTCGACATTCTTCGGTGCAGGATTACGTCGGCAGAATCTGCCGATGATTCTCCCCCAGAGTCTTTAATATTAAAAAAATGTTTGATCGGACGGAAAATGAGGCAAGTCTGATTGACCGATTTTGCGTCATGGCTATACTCCGCCGCTCAGTGACCGGAGTTCCACTCTGGATCGATATCGGATCGACATTTCTCGTCTTAACTCCTACCGGCAACCCATCGCTTATTTGGATGAGCAAACCTGTTGACTCGGAAAATCCAGCGTCAGTTCTGCCATCTCAACGATTGTTGCGATTTATGAAGAAAGAGAAGGTCAAGGATGAATGGATTTCGTTTCATGAAGGGCGTGGTCGTAAGCCTCGCTACCTTCGGCGTGGTCTGTCCGCAAACACAGCTGCTGGCTGAAGGGTCGCAGGCGGCAATACGCTCGTCGGCAAAAGCCTCCGAAGGGAAGGCAACGGCAGACGTGCTTCTGACGCGTGGCGGCACGCTTTCCGGACGCGTTGTCGATCATACCGGCAAGGCGATTGAAGGGGCACAGGTCACCGTTCGGAACGGGAAAAAAGAAATTACCAAAACACGGACTGACAAAGAAGGTGTGTATTCTTTCAAAAACATTAAAAGTGGCGTTTACGAAATTCATTCCAGTAATACCGTAGGAACGTTTCGCGTCTGGACGGATCAGACGGCACCACCGGCAACGAAGGAATACGCGTTGTTGGTCATGGGTGAAAATGGCGCTCGCGGTCAATTCGGGGCCGTCGATCCAACATTAGTTCTCCTGACCGGTGGAATCATCGCGAGCGTAGTTCTAGGCGCGATCACACTGGATCAAGTGAATAAGATTCCGACATCTCCTTGAGGCCGTTTGTTCAATCCACATGAAAGTCGTCTCCCCCACGCTTTCATGCCGACAGTGAGTCCGTTGCGGATTTGCTGTCGGTTTTTTTCGTTGATCGCCCTTCTGAAAATCTAAGGGCATGTTCTGCAACATCGGTTGCAATCCAGGGCCTTCCAAAAGCACACGGGCTCTCTTGCCGTTTCCCGCGGAGATTCCTCTGCCAGATCAGTAAACGCCGTTGCTGGAATTCATTCAGAATCGTTAGCCATGCCCTGCGTCGACGAGAATAGACTTGGCTGCGTTGTGTCCTGCTGTACCGGTCACAGATCCCGGGATGCGTTTTCGAACCGCACAATGACCGCTCGTTGATCGCCGTTTTTTCAGCCGACCACGCAGGATACGGGCGACGTGACAGCAACGGGGGTAAGCATCATTTTTACCTGACGGATGCTTGTGGTCGTGATCCGCGTTTTTTGCTTAACGTCTACCGCCGTGTCCAGTCGTGGCCTGGATCCCCGTTTTCGACGTTCGGGTACCTGTATTCCTATCGCAAGAACGATCGATTCAACGACTGACTCCCGCAAGTCTCTCCCCGAGGACGTTATTGATTGGAGCGAAGCGAACCCACAGATCTGATGATGTGAGTTCCCCGCGTCAGCCATTCCGGCATGAGCGGGGTCCCGAGCATCGGCCGCGTAAGCGAAAATGCCTGATCATGAATTGCCCCACGCCCGATTATCGTCGAGCAGGCTTGGGGCAATTCATGACCTTCAACTCAACCACAAAATTGAGACGCCGACAAATTTCAGCGTTTGACTTTCGGCCGCGTGATACGCCTTGCTGCCCCCAGAGGGCCTGATGCGTTCCCTGTTATTGCGGAATTTGGCCGGAACAGCCGCTGCCTCCACGATCGCAATCCGCTTCGCGGGGACTGCAGGCTCAACAATCATGCGAGCGTGAAGTCGGTTTCCTCCCCCGCACGACAACACCGCAGCCCAGGCCGTTGTCGATGAGGAGACTTTCGCCGGCTGGCTCGGTTTGAATCCGTTCGTCCTGATGTCGTAAAACCATTCGCTCACGGACGCACTCATCACCGCCATGCCTTCGGACCATGAGTTTCTCCGACGGATCATCGATGAAACACGTTCTGTGTCTGATTCGATGTCTTGCCGACACTGAGCGTTGGCGGTTGTGTTCGGAATCGTTATGTTCGGTGAGATGTTCGAAACGCAGGGGACAACCTTTTTTCAAGCCCCTTTTTTAGCAGGACAAACAGACTCATGACGGCCATTGCATTGGAATACGGTGCCAACGGACATTGGGAAGGCGATATTCCAGCCGAAAGATTACTCGTCCACCATACGGGGCCGAGACCATTAAATGACGTGAAGACAGACATTCGCGCATGTCTCGAATCCCCCCTCGAATTCCCGGCTTTGCGGCGTGCAATCGTACCGGGCGATCAGGTCGTGGTGGCTCTCGACAGAAATATCCAATCGGCGGCAGAAATCGCCGCCGAAGTCTGTACTGAGCTTGTGTGTGGCGGAGTTTCCCCCAGCGATATTCTAATTATGCATCCGGCAGCGTTGCTGGGACCACGTCCCACCGATCCTCGTCGGTTACTGCCAGAATTCATCAATGAACATCTCGACATCCGACAAAAAATCGGCTGGAAAATTCACGACCCTACCGCAAAAGATGCCATCGGCTATCTGGCGTCGTCCGCAGCAGGAGAACGAATTTATTTGGCGCGTGAGATCTTGAACGCAGATTTTGTCATCCCCATTTCAGGATTGGGATACGATGCCGTTCAAGGCCGGCGTCATTTGATGAGTGCGTTCTACCCTGGATATTCCAGTACGGAGTCATTTGCCAAGTCACTGGGCGATGGGCACAGCGAACTGGGCCCAGATGACGAACGTCCACTGAGCCAATTGGTTCGGGAGTTGACTTGGTTGCTTGGGATTCAGTTTGCCGTCCAAGTGCTTCCATCATCGGGGCGAAGTGCCGCTGCCGCCGTGTTGGCCGGCCAACCGGATGCGGTGACACGTCATGGTCAAACGGTGCTCGATGACAATTGGGAAGTCATCTCCGATCAACGGGGCGAAACGGTATTTGTCTCGGTTCCGAACTCAAATGAAGAGCCCGCCAGTTGGGAGCACTTAGGTGCCGCTCTCGACGCCGCTCGCAACCTTGTTCAGAGCGAAGGCCGCATCATTGTACTCAGTGACCTGTCTGCTAAAACGTCGCCGGGGATCGACATCTTGCGTTCCAGCCGTTCTGCAAAAGCCTCCTTGAAGCCGTTGCGTCAAGAATCGCCGCCGGACTTGGTGGCTGCTTCCCAGATCGCCCGTGCCGCGGATTGGGCTTCCGTATATTTGCTCAGTCAACTGGATCCGCTCGTTGTCGAAGAATTATTCATGACTCCCTTGGGAAATGAGCGGGAGGCGACTCGCCTGATATCATGCTGCGACGGATGTATTGTATTTGATGGGGCTCAACATGTCTGGACGCGTCTTGTCGAGGAATAGCATCCTGTTGAAAAATCCGGCGTTGGCTTGATGTGTGTGACAGGGCACTATGATCTGCGCGTTTGAGGGACTGAGGAGCAGGGAATGGCGATGGGACATTGACAGACGGAGCAGCAGCAAGAGTTTTGGATTGCGACCGATGAACTGTCCCAGACGCCCCGGCATGTGTTTTATCAGCGGGTGAATGAACTGCTCGCGAAGGCTGAGTTCGCTTCGTGGTTGGAGCAACTCTGTCGGCCGCACGACTCCCAGCAGGATCACGGTTCGATTGCGCCGGGGGAGGGATTTTC
>CAMCMU010000042.1 GCA_945876035.1 Schlesneria paludicola DSM 18645
CAAAAGCGAAGTGTTGAGCAAGGGTGAATCTGCGATGGCTGATCATCAGGCGACGCCGGTTGCCGATCACTTCGCTGCGTATCTGAATCACGTCCGAGCTAAGGGTGCGACCGCCGCGCACGTTGACGACGTGGAACGCTAGGGCGACAGGCTGTTCGCCGATTGCGATGTCGGCACGCTCCGCGACATCGACATCGAAGTGTTGGAAGCGTGGCTGACGGCTCGACAGGTCATAGGGATGGCGGCACGGACTCGTAATACGTACTTGCAAGCGGTGCGCGGGTTCTGCAAGTGGTGCGTTCAAACCGAACGACTCGCCTCGAATTCGCTGGCTCGCATCGCCAAGGCCAAAGTGAAGAGCGACCGGCGACGGCAACGGCGGGCGATGACGGAAGCCGAACTGCTGACGCTGCTGCAAATGGCTCAGATGAGACCGCTCGCCGAGTACGGGCGCGAATCCGTTCCGGTGGGTGAGACCGAAGAGAACGGCAAACCGCCGAAGCGTTCCAAGTGGACCTATTCGCCGCTCACGCTCGGCGGAATGCCACGGGCTGCAGAACTGGCTCGGGAACGATTGAAGGACAGTCCCGCGTTCCTCGACGAACGGGAACAACTCGGACGCGAACGGGCGTTGATTTACAAGACGCTCGTTCTGACCGGGCTTCGCAAAGGGGAACTCGCATCGCTCACAGTCGGACAACTGAAACTCGACGGGCCGATGCCGTTCGTCATCTTGAACGCGGCCGATGAGAAGAACCGACAAGGCTCGACGATTCCGCTACGTCACGACTTGGCGAACGATCTGACTGAAGGATTGGCTGTCCGGCACGCCGAACGCGGCAACGCTCAAGCTACGCAACGACAAGGGCATTCGTGACAGCAAGCGACCACTGTTCACTGTTCCCGCCGGGTTGGTGCGAATCCTCGACCGCGACTTGCTCGCCGCTGGAATCGACAAGGCCGACGAGCGAGGCCGAACCATCGACGTTCACGCTTTGCGGCATTCGTTCGGAACGCTGCTCAGCAAGGGAGGCGTTGCTCCGCGAACGGCTCAAGCTGCCATGCGTCACTCATCCATTGACATGACGATGAACGTCTACACCGATCCGAAGCTGCTCGACGTGTACGGGGCGTTGGATTCGCTGCCGTCACTCGACCTCGACGCCTCGCCAGCGACCGAACGCCCGATGATGCGAGCAACCGGGACAGACGATCAAGACAGAACGCGAACAGTAGACGGCATGTCTTCGCCGTTTGCACCAGCGTTTGCACCAAACTCTGGCAAACGGGGGCAAACTGTGTCGTTTACTGTCATCTCATTGGATCTGGCTGATGAACGAACGCCTAACCGATCGACACTCGAAAACCCCTACGAATCAAGCGAAAAAGCCTTGCCCGCAGTGTTTGCGAGCAAGGCTTTGAAGGTCGGGATGACAGGATTCGAACCTGCGACTTCCTGGTCCCAAACCAGGCGCTCTAGCCAAGCTGAGCTACATCCCGAGTCAGCGCGCAGCTTACATACCAAACGCTCTTGCGTCAACTGGTGATCAACAGATCTCACTTTCCCGTCAAATTTGCAAGAGAGAAGGGATCTGATCTCAATCCCGTCTCTCTTCTCTCTCGGCAAACGTCATCCCCAGACGACGTCCTGCCGGTTGGAATTTCGTATCGACGATAAAACCGGACGTGTCACTTGGAACGCCGCATTTGGGCCTCGCGAAACTCCGTTGCCTTTCCCTGCCGAATCGCATCTCGCAGATCACGAAGCATCCGCTGATAATAGGCAATATTATGCCAAGACAGCAAAATTGGCCCCAGCATTTCGCCGGCAATGAACAGGTGCCGCAGATACGCTCGACTAAACTGTCGACAGACTTGGCAATCGCAGTCAGGATCCAGAGGGCTTGGGTCGGTGCGATACTTCAAATTTCTCAATTTGAGTCCTCCCTGACTCGTAAAAGCCATCGCATTGCGACCGTTGCGCGTCGGCATGACACAGTCAAAAAGGTCAACTCCCCTCAGGACTCCTTCCAAAATATCAATCGGTCTTCCGACGCCCATCAAATAGCGAGGCCGATCGGAGGGAAGAAGTGGTATCGTGAATTCCAAGGTCGTATACATCGCAGAGGGCTCTTCACCGACGCTCAATCCACCCACGGCATAACCGGGAAAGTTGAGAGGCAAGAGTCCCTTAGCCGAGAGTTCCCGAAGCGACTTGCTGGTTCCCCCTTGAACGATTCCGAACAGCAGTTGATCCGTTCTTTTTTGGGCTTCCCGGCATCGAGCCGCCCAATGCGTGGTGCGATTCACAGCCGCAGTCATTTTTTCTGGGGAGGCATCGTGTGCCGGGCATTCGTCAAGACACATGATGATGTCCGCACCGAGTTGCTCTTGGATCAACACCGCGCGTTCCGGAGACAATTCCAACAGGCTTCCATCGATGTGCGAACGAAAAACCACCTTATCGTCATCAATCTTGCGTGAGGAGGCCAAGCTGAAAACCTGAAATCCACCGCTGTCGGTGAGAATTGGACCATCCCAGTTCATGAACTTGTGAAGACCTCCAAGCTCCGCCACCACATCCGAAGTCGGTCGTAGTGCGAGGTGATAAGTGTTTGCCAGCAGCATCTGAGCCCCGGCACGCTGCAATTGTTCCGGCGTCAATCCCTTAACCGTGGCCAAAGTCCCCACAGGCATAAAAGCGGGAGTTTCGACAACTCCATGGGGTGTCTCCAATCGTCCAACGCGGGCACCTGTTCGAGGATCGACGGCGTCGAGATGAAAAGAAAACGCAGACACGGAAAAGTTCTCCCTGAAAAAACGAACCGTGACAAGCAAAACCGTGACCGAGCGTGTCCCATCTTGGATCCAGGACAACTCTTCAACGACCGATTCTTCAAGCGGAAATTCCAAACAAGAAGTCCGTCGATCGTTTACTGAGGGAGGCGGCTCAATTGAAGACGAAAATTTCGGGTGAAATACTAGGAGCCCGCAACCCACCGGCCGGTTGCGAAAGGATTCCAATCACAAATATCGCTCGTTCCGTTTCCAAAAAAAACGCCCTAGCGAGTACGTCGCAAGGGCGTCGTTGTGTTTCCTCAGGGTTTTAACAACTGCTCCGGCGAAGAATGCCCTGAACATTGGAGACACCGATGGATCGGGATGGATTATGCGCCGCGAAATTTTAGTGTCAAGCCTGGCGGACTCGCCGCGAGGAACCCGTCTTCAAGATTCCCACCCGTCCTGCGGTGAAGCGTGATTACGTTGCGATTCAAAACGTCTTGGGAATTGAGAAAGGGGGAGGCACCGTTCTGGCTTGCGTCTCCGAAAACGTACTTGCTGGAAAGACCTCTTCTCGAGTTCTCGACCGCTGCTCGGACCACGAATTCGTGGTCCGAGCAATGACTTTTGACGACGATGGTGAACTTGGAGGCGACCCACCGTTCGACCCGCGAATCTGGTTGACGTGATCGACCCTTGGAACAACCCACGTGGCGTTTTGTTATCGAGGGAGATGCGTACGTGGTGGCATCGTACTGAGTTGAAGCTTCAAAAGATTCGCATCGGCACCGCCGTGCTCCACAAAGCCCGCGTAGGCAACGACTATTCCTATTGCTCAACGCACTTTTATCAACTCCGTTGAGGGATCCTGAAAAGGCGTAAACGACCAGAGCCGTTCGTGGCGGCAGATCCGAGATAACTCTGCCGACAACATCAACCCGATGCAAATCAAAATTCCGAGAACTCTGTGACGCAGATCGCTGCCTAAAGCAGCGTTTCAAGCAACATTCGAATCTTACGCAGTTCGAGTGACCTGTCGTTTCCGTTCAACAGCGAAGGAATGATTTCGATGGAGAGGGCTCGGCCGAAGTTGTAACGCCGTAGCTGACCAATAATCCGACTATAGTCGATTTCCCCTAAACCGACGGCCACCTGTAATGACGACGGAAGGGTATCTCGCAAATGCGTATGATAAACGTAGGGAAAAATCTGATCGTGTGACTGGTTGGCAAATCGACCGCAAATGTAATAACTCGGATCGTACGTAATTCCCAAGCCCGGGACCGAATGACAAAGTTCAACAGCGGTCTGCGGATCCTCTGTCAAAAATCCGGTTTTTGTTTTCAGGGAGAGACGGATTCCCGAAAAATTTGCGGCGGCGAGTCTGTTGCGAAGCCTGTCGATTTCCTCGTTGAATGGAGTTCCCACAGGAGCTGCAGGAAGGGTGATTTGCGTGATTTTCAGCATTTTTGCGAGGCGACAGAGCCCCTCAAAAACCTCCTGCGGAGCATCCTGATCAAGACACAGGCCGACCGGAGTCATCCTCGTCATTTCGCGATATTGGATAAAAAAACGATCGGGCGCCGAGGCCACTTCAGAGGGTTTTAGATGTTCCGAATTTTCATCCAGCCATAATTCAATCTTGTCGTAACCTAAATCCGCAAGCTGTTGACAGGCTTCCGGAAAACTTTTGTCTTGAAAACATTTCGATGAGGCGGAGACGAACACGGCTCACACTCCCTTGTGAAAAAGCACACTGATACGAAATCACCACGACCAACACGACCAACCAATTTTTCAAGTCCTGCAAGACGCCACAGAGATCTCTCCATTGGCAAATCTCAAAAACCAATAAACGGTGACATTTATTGACTGACGCCCACCCATTTTCGTTGTTTGACAGATGCGGAACCCCTTTTTTGAGAGGGGGGCGAAGTTAAAGCGGTCAACGATCAGGACTCGAAATCCGGCAGGCTCAGAGGTTCTCCGAAAACCGGACTTTTCATAAAATATTGCGGGGCATGGACCCAAGCGTCAGCTTTACTGCTTTCCATCGCGGCGACCTCACTGCGATGGAGGGAGTCTGGCCCTGATCTCTAACGGTTCCACCGGTCAAAACAAGCGATCTTTTTTCCAACAGGCTCTCAGGGAAGTTGGCACAGAAAAAATACAACCACAAAACAGAAAAAGAGTTATAGATTTTGTACGGCTTATAATCAATTGCACATCAATTTTGGTAACATTATCCGATTACGTAAATTCTGCAAGAATCAAGACGAATTCTCACCGATTGGGTTCCGAGGATCCTGCGGAATGTTCGCATTCTTCTGGAGAAAATGCCGATACATCTCTTCGAACGTGTTCGGTCGAAGCGACCGTCGAGCTAGCAGCCTTTACGGGGAATGTCACATGCATCTGAAATCCAAATGGGGAATGTTGGTGTTTGTCGCTATGACCGCCGCTCTGGGTTGCTCCCAATCTCGATCCTTAATCCGAGGTCAGTCGCCCGATGTCGCGTCTCCGCAAACCACGGCCAAGGTAGAAAACATTGCGGGACAGGGTCCGATCATCGGATCGGCACCGGGATACGGCCAGTTCGCGAATGGGATTGGTGATATGAAACCAGGCTACGGCGATCTGCAAGGTGATCTTGCGGCTCGACATCACCACCACGACTTTAAGGTCTACAATGGATTTCAAGATAACAATTTTGGCTATGAAGGCGGCTACTACGCAGGCCCGAATGGCTATTACACAGAGCACGATCGCTCCTACATGGTAAACCGTGATTCCTCTTGTGAGTCTGACCCGACCGGGAGTCTTCAGGCAGGCGGTGCAGAAAATTGTGAACAAAGGCCACATGGTTGCCCCAGCCATTACCAGACATACTCTTACAATTGGCCACAGAACATGGTCTATCCGAACAGCCAAGCGCCTGCGGGAGTGGTACAGTATCCCTACTATACATTTCGAGGTCCGACAGACTTTTTCATGAAATGACTTTTTTCGGACGTAGTCGTACCCTGTTTTTCCTAAAGCCATGTTTCCACCGTTGACGCTACTTAACCCGAATTCCTGTGACAATTGCGGAGTTTGCTGCGAGGGGATCGGGTCTCCTGTTTTGTTGTACGCCTCACGCCCCGGGTTCGTCGCTCCCCATCCATTTCGGCCGATGGATTTACCACAGGAACTCCTCGACGAAATTGAAGTCAAATTCTCCGGGCTGACACGAGGTCAGGAATCGATGGAACGTTGCCTGTGGTTTGACCCCCTCAATCGACGATGCCAACACTATGAATACCGACCTCAGGTCTGCCGTGACTACGAACTTGGCGGCGAGTCCTGCCGCCAAGTTCGTCAGGATGCCGTCAACAATGGTGGACTGTTGGCACAGGCAAACGTCGCCAACGATCCGCTCGATCAATGACGGTTGTAGAACGCCAAAGCTTGCCTATTGTTCGCAACGATTTCCTGAAATTTTCTGCGGAAAAACGTAGCACAACATGGAATCGCTGCTGAATTCAAATCCGCGTATCAGGGTCAATGGACTGGACTCTTGCCGCTCATTCGTACCGCCTGCATTCGAGTCGACGACGCCGGTCGGATTGGTCAACGGCTGCAGAATCCGAACGAGCTCTCGGCCATCGCTAAGATCCGCATAAAATCGCTGACGAGTCACATAGCGGCATGCGATTGAGGACGGAGTGACTTCTGACTCAGTCACCTGTTGTCGCATGTTTCGTTTCCCGATAGATTCCGGAAACGGGTTGATCTTCGCGAACCATACCGTCAAGTAGACAGCTGACATTCACGTCTCCCATGACATTGACGACCGTTCTGCAACGGTCCAAGAACCAGTCGACGGTCAGCAAAATTGGGATATAGTTCAGGGGAAGTCCCACAGCATTGAAGACCAGTGTCATCGTCACAATTCCGGCTTCGGGAATTCCTGCGGCACCGACCGATGCCGCGACACTTGTGAGCACGACCAACAATTGACTGAGAAGAGACAGTTTGATACCGATCATCTGGCTGATGAACAAAGCCGCCATGGCTTCGTATAAGGCCGTCCCGTCGTTGTTGAAGTTCGCACCGACCAAGGCTCCGAGGCTTGCTGATTGTTCACGAAGCCCCATTCGCTCACGGAGACAGGTATAAGTCAGCGGCATCGTGACAGTCGAACTGGCTGTTGAAAAAGCCATCACGAGAGCATCTCGCATGTGCCTCATCACATCCCGCGGGCTGACCCACGAACCGAAGCGAATTCGGACCAAGTAGTAGATGACCTGCAGAAAGAGTGCGAGCAGCACTGCGAAAACAAACACCGCTAGGCCCTGAAACCCTGCGAACCCACCCCGACCGACAATACTGGAAACGATGCCAAACACGGCCAATGGAATGATCTCGATGATCCAATGCAGGATTGTGATCAAAACCCGGCAACTGACGTCCACCACATCGGAAACCGTGGTGATGGAAACGCTCTTGACACTTCGGAGGGCAATCCCAAACGCAACGGCCAACAGAATCACGGAGAGGACTTTTCCGTCATCACCGAACGGCCCAAGAACGCTTTTCGGAATATTATCCAGAAACTGTCCGACGACACTGGACGACGTCTTGGGGGCATTTTTTTCCGGTCCAGAAACTGGTGGTTCGGTCCATCCGCCGGGCTGAACCACGTTCGCCACCAGCAGTCCAATAAAGATGGCGACCAGTGTATTTAAAACAAGTAGGCCGACTAATCGAAAGCCGCTCCCTCTCGGAATCTGCGCATGCATCAGTGCCTGCACAACAGCGAGCATAATCAGCGGCGAAGCCAATGCTCCCAAAAGTCGTAAGACCAGCTTGCTGGGAATCTCGAAAACCGATGCGTCATCTCCCACCAAAACTCCGACAACAACACCGAAAAAGACACCCGCTAAAATTCGGATGTACAAGGGGACGGAATGCCAGCAACCAAATAATTCTTCCAAGCGATTGCGGTGATTCATTGTTGAAATGCTTTGAGAGCAAAAAAACTGCAATCTGCAGCGTACTGTGGATATTCGATCCTCTGATTCATAACAAGTGCAGACCGAAGGCATCCGAGCCCGAATCCCAAGGCATAAACCGCTCCTCGACCTGCTGAAGATCCGTGACTCTTACAGACGAAATCGTGCATTGTTGCCGCACTGCCAGACAACGAAAACTTGCGGCAACGGGCTGAAGATTCATTATTCGTTAGGCCTGTGGACAACAGCCACTCGGCCCAAATCACTCCAAGTTCAGGGATTGAATCACTGAAAACCAAGGGATGGGCCCAAGTCGATCGCTCAGTCAACCGAAGACCTGATGGGAAGCAGAACGGAGAATGCATCCGCAGGCTCATCCGAATCGTCGACAGGCAAGAGTTCCTCGCCGGTCAGAAGGGTGTCTGTGCCAGAATCCTCTGCGGCAAGATTCGTTGAACAACAAGCCATCCTCTTCGATGGACATCCGTGTGACGAACAGCTGGCTGATGTGGAGTTCCGCTGGCCCTGACAAGCGGATGTCGAATAGCAAGCCATGCCGTCCTGCAGCAGCGGTGTCGCGTATTCCGCCAGTTCAGGAAACATACCGACAGCCGCGTAGGCTCCAACAAGCAGCACGATGGGTGCATAGATCATCGTCCGTAGAAGAAATCCCCGACCAGCATGCTGGCAGACAGTGGAGCAAGTTGTCGACGTCGATCCTGTTTCCACGCTGTCGTTTTGGGCCGATTCAGTCATCGTTTTGCCTTTCTGAAGGGGGTCGAGGGAAAATGTCATCCGAGTTCAAGGGTGCCGTTTCCGTCGACCACGAGAGAGCGTGGCGCAGGACATCCCCCACAAAATAACGCCGAAAAACGCTTTCGTTAAGGACTACTTGTGTGTTTTTGTCTCTTCCGTTCCCCAAATCGAAGGCGTCGCGGATTATAGCGCTCTCGGCATCTTCATAAAACATGGAAACCGCGGGAGACCTCGTTACCGTTGAAAAATTTCGTGGGTCTTCCGAAAAAACTTATAGGCCAAAGGAATCACAGACCCGTTCAGAGGAATCGTGCGATCAAGGCGAAATTTCAAGGACTTCCGCTTATTTTCTGAGGAACTCCGCAGGAAAGCAATCGGAAATGATGTTCCATTCGCTCGAAAAGAACAAGTCGTCCGACGCAAAGAACCGCCAGCGGACGATTGAAAAAACGTCATTCGGAGGCGTTTCCGTGTTGAGGTCTACGGCTTTTGTTCGCGTCTTGAATATGCCGTGTGAACGCGACTGAACGGGCACTGAAAAAACGTCAGTGACGACGAGGTTCGATCATTGGCCGCTGGGAACGTGAACGAAGCGAACACGAAGCCAGTCAACGTTCGGCTCGTCGATTGTGGTTATTGTGTGAGCACAAAAGACAATCAGCCCGGCCAATGGAGAGACCCACCAGCCGGGCTAAAAATATTAGAAGCCAATATCAACCGTTTGACCGTAACGTGCGAGGCTGTCGTCTCAGTACGTAGGCAGGGAGTTTGGAATCAATGTGGTGGTCGTATAGTTGCCCGGCGAAGCCATGATCGGCGCGCCAATGATCGCTGAACTTGGAACGATTGCGGTCTGTGTCGGCCCGGACACGAATGCGGTCTGATTGGCATCAAGACCTTGGTAGTACGCACCTTGCTGGGGAGGATAATACCCTCCACCACTGGTCGGGCAACCTCCGCCACATGGGGCGGGGCCACATGGGGCGCAGCGATTGGCACCGCAGCCATAGCCACCACCGAGGCAGCAACAGCCGACCGATGACAAGGTGAGAATCAAACCAGTCAATACGAATGCAATCTGCTTGGACATGAAGCTTCCTTCGTGTTCGAACCCGTCGGGACAGGAATTGGGGGGGGAGGAGACGACTATCTGTTTGGCCTGCGACCAGCGGGAGAACCGGCCTGCTTTAACGATCCGATCGTCGAAGCGGCGGGTGTATAACTCAAAGTGCCGAAACGCGCGAAGAGCAATTTTAAAAAAAATTGCCGAACTTCAACTTTTTCCTCAAGTTCCTTCCCGAGCTGTTTGTAGCCGAGTGGCCGTCGTGCGACGGTGATCGACAGTTGTGATATTATTGTGTCCGGTGGCTCCCTCATCTTGCGTGCTACGAATATGTTAAAAGTAATCATGAACTCAACTCTCCTTGAAGAACGACTGATTCGGCTGGAAACCGCCATTGCACACACCCAGCACGACCTCGAGCAGATAAACGATTCACTGCTCACTCTCCACGTCGAATTGAAATCGTACCGCCAGGAAGTCTCGCGTTTGGAAAGGCGTCTTCAAACTCTCGGTGAAGCACCGGAATTCCGCGATCCGAGCGAGGAACAGCCGCCCCACTACTGATCCCACGATCGACGGCGGTTAATTTGGCTCAGCATCGGCAGTTACCGCCAGATTCCATCTGCAATCCAGCCGACTGCCGAGAAAATGGGGCGGTCATTGGCCGATTGACTGTACGCGGTCTTGTCTCGTTTTTTAACAGTCGATATCACGTGGCCAATTCCTGATTCCTATGTCCAGATTCCAGCAAATACAGGGCGCCTTCCTAGGGCCGGTCGGGCGTGCATCACTGCTGGTGTTGTTCACTTTTCTTTTGACTGTTTTTTGCTTGGCTCGGTCCATCGAACCAGACCCGCGCGGTTATGGGACTCATCGTCAACTGGGTTTACCCGAATGCACTTTTCAGATGTTGTTTTCAATTCCCTGTCCCGGGTGTGGAATGACGACCAGCTTTTCACACTTCGTACGCGGGGATTTGTGGGACGCCGCTCGTGTCAGTATTTCCGGACTATTGTTGGCGATCGTGGCCACAGTGGTGATTCCTTGGAGTTTGGCCAGTGCGGTTCGTGGCCGACTGTTGGGGATTAAAGACCCCTCGATTGTGGGTGCTCGCTTGGTGATCACGCTTGGTGGAATCTCGCTTGTAAACTGGTTATGCAGGTTATGGTCGTCCACATTATAGACTCGGTGTTGGAAATTTGAGCGAGTTGCTATCGGTTTTATTGGAGTCTTTTTTCTCTCTCATGATGGGGTGGAAGAATTCGATGGACCTCCGTGGCGAAGACGTTGTGATCGATGAATTTTTGTGTTGATGAATACGCCTCAGACGCAGGATCGCCCGCAATGCAAATGACATGTCCCATTCTGCCTCGGCGTCAGTTTGTAAAAACTGCCGCATTGCTCATTTGCGGTGTAACTTCCGTGGCTCTACCCGGCTGCTCTCTGGGTGTCATGTTTGGCAAAATGCTCACTGGCGATCCGAAGCGACTCTCAGAATTTAAGTCGATGACGAGAGAAGATCTCGCCAAAGGAAAACGCAAAGTGCTCGTCATCTGCACCACACCGGAATCGGTGGAATCAGAACTGGCGACGCTCAAGTTCGATTTGATTGACGGAATTACACGGCGTATGAAACTGAACGGGATCAAAGTCATCAATCCGGATCTCGTCGCGGCTTGGATCGACGAGCATGATCATGCGGAGTCGAACCCTTCTGATTTGGCACAAGATTTCGAAACGGACTACATCATTCACGTTGATGTCGAGTCGTTTAGTTTTCGAGAGCCAAACAGTCCAAAATTATTTCGGGGTCGATCTTCGGGGTTCGTACGCGTTTTCAAAGTCGAGGACTTTGCGTCACAACGCGTCGCCCAAAACGTGTATGTGAACGAATTCGCTTCGACCTATCCTACGCACCAACCCATTTCAGAACAGGGTCGATCATCGATCACCTTTCAAAAAGACTACGTCGAACGTTTGTGTGACCAATTGGCTCAAAAATTTTACGATCACCGCATGGGAAACGATTTTTGAGCCCCAAAACTCAAACATTCTCTGACGGATTTGGTGAATTTGAGAAAGCATAAAAGACATCTTACTTCGGTTGAAGTTATTTTTGAATGACGGAAGGCTTTTCCATGAGAAGTGCAGCAACACAAGGGCGTTTCAGGCACGGTTGGCGATCGCTGCTGTCTGCTTGCATCCTTTGCAGCGTCCTGAGCGGTTGCAACTACGTGTTGATTTTGGGCTATCTGATCGGTGGGCCCCCATCGGTCGAACCCGATTTCGATAAAGAAACGAAAGAGTGCATGACCGATAAGGACGTGACCGTTGCCGTGGTTTGCTTCGCACCCAATGAGGTTCTTTTTAGTTTTGAAAACGTCGATCACGAACTGGCCAAGTACGTTTCCTTTCGGTTGAGCGAACACAAAATCAAGATCGTGCCACCGGACTACGTGAAAGCGTGGCTGGAAGAAAACAAAGATTGGGACAAGCCTGAGGAAATAGGTGCCCATTTCAAGGCCACCTATGTTGTCTACATTGACCTCAACAAGTTCTCTCTTTACGAAGAAGGGAGCGCGAGTCTTTATCGCGGTCAGTCGGAGGCATTTGTCAGCGTCTGGAAAATGGACGATGACGGCGAAGGCGAGAAAATTTTCGGTGCCGAAAAAATCTCGAAATATCCGGCACAACAGCCAATCAGCACTTCGGATGAAACATTCAGCAATTTCAAGGCGAGGTATCTGTCACGTCTGAGCGACCAAATTGGCCGGCTCTTCTACGAATATTACATCTCCGATGAAATTGCCGGCGATAGTTGACCGCACCCTGCCCGCTTAACCCGCCCACAGCAGGGGATCTCGTCGGCGTCGCTCGAATTCTCTATTGCTGCGAAAAGCCACTCGGCAGCCGATCGGGGTTCTTTCTGTTTCGCCATTTCGGATCACTCCTCCGTCAATCTCAACGAGCCATGGCAGATCGCGCCGGCACGGGGATGCCTCTGCGGATTGATTACAAATCGTCTGGTGCGGCCTGTCGATTCTCTTTGTGTTTCAGCATCGCCGCTCGGTGCGAGTTGGCCGCGAAAACAACGGTTTCAGTGACTTTTGGAAACGCCCGCTGAATGGCGTTGTTTTCGTTCTCAATCGGCATCGACGCGAGCTGTCACCGGTGATTTCCCCTCGAGGGGAGTCCGCAACACCATTGAGCGTCTTTTCCAGGGATGGCACCGTCCTCAAAAACCTCAACACGGCTGATCAAGGGCGATACGTTGCAAAACCAACTTGGTCAAAAATTCACACGCTGTCGAGTATGGATCTCAATCGACGGCATCAGCTGCGTCTTTATGGAAACTGCTCGAAAACTTCACGGGCCGCCATGGTGATCAGGCATGCTCTGGTAACAGTCCAACGAGCTGTTTAGATCCAGAGCTTTATTCGTTCTCGCAAATGTTGTGGAAATCGTTTTAAGACGGCTCGTTCGATGAGGTGAGACGGGTAGCGAGCGCTAAAGTGCATGGCAATGATCAGTTCGTTTTTGAATTTGTCTGCTCTTTCGAGAAAATCTTCCAGATGCAGATGCCCATACTTGTGGATTTTCTCGCGTTGGTGATCTCGGCGAAAAAATGTCATCTCAACAATCAGCACCTTGGCACGGAACGCGGCTTCACAGTCATCGAGCCCCTTCGGTGAGGTGTCTCCCGTATAGCACACGAGCGGTGTCCGCAGCTCATGAGTCACCTCGGCTCCACCAAGCCGCAGATCTCGCACTTGATCACTCGTAAACGACTGGTACTCCGGTTTCAGCTTCCTGCGTTTTTGCCAGACGAGATAGCCAACCGAGGGGACCGTGTGCGTCGTCGCGAACACCGTGACCACGTGCTCACGCGACAGCTCAATCTCTTCTCCCGGCTTGACTCCTATCAGATGACACGCCATTCGTCCGCGATCCAGCCTTTGCCATGCCTTCAGCAAACGATCGACGGCCTCAACGATCTCTTCCGGAATGTAGATCGTCGGAGGCTCCATTTTCATCATCCGCCGCCGGGCCACATAGACTGGCAGCGCTGCCATGTGGTCCAGATGCGCATGCGTAATGAAGATCGTCGGCGTTCCGATGAAATCCCAAGGGCTCCCCCCCAAATCGAAGCCCAGCTTCAATTCTGGGATTCGCCAATAACTTTGCACCGCAGCGCGCGAGTAACCTTCAATTGTCAATCCACTGTGGTGACAGGACATTACCGGTAGGTTGTCGAGCATGTTCACACCTTGACCGGTTTGCCCGTGGCAATACTTTTCGCTTCCGCATGGCACAGCTTCAATGCGTCGCGAGCCAACTCACCGGAAAGAGGCGGCGGAACCACCCCGCTCCGCACGGCATCGACGGCCGCTTGAAGTTCCGCTGTGAAAGCCGAGCACCATTCAACCCCACCCCTCAACTTCGGCTGTCTCGTTTTTCCTTGCTCGATCACCGTCAATGGGCGATCCGGGCACCACACCCCACCAACTGTCCCCGCGTTGTACATCAACGTTGCTCTTTCCAAAAAGATTTCGAACCCGTGCCCAAAAGCAAACCCCTCTGCCGCAATTCCGCCACTGACAGCGCTCACCACGACCGAAGAATCGTCGTACACGTACTGAGTATGAACATGATTCACAAACCCCTCTTCCAAGATTCCTCGCGAAAAAACCTGGCTTGGTGCGCCACAGACCAAGCTGATGAAATGATTGTCATGAATATGAAGATCGATCCCCCATCCCCCAATCTTACGAAAATCAGACATCGCGCTGGACCATTTCGGCGGCGAGATGACTCGACGAAAATGCGCTGCCCTCAGCCGGCCATATTTTCCGGAAGCGATGACTTCTGCGGCGTACTTAAATTCCGGAAAGAAGGGTAAAACCTGCGCAACCATCAACATTCGTCCGGTCTTTTTGGAGACGGCCACCATTCGGTCAGCGCCCCGGGAGTCGATGCAGATCGGCTTTTCCACCAAAACATGCTTGCCGGCTTCTAACGCCGCAATGACCGTTTGTTCGTGACAGTCATTAGGAAGGCAAATATCAATCAGTTCAATTCGAGGATCGGTGAGCATTTCTTCGAAGTTGTCATACGCATTGATTCTCGTTAGGTCGACATTGGGTCCACGTGGACCAAAATTCCCCTGGATCGATGTCCAATCTCCGATCAGCTTTTCCAAACTGCGGGAGCAAACGGTCGTCACGCTTCCACCCTTCAGCTTCGACCCCACAATCTTTCCCTCGTCTGAAATCTTGGTCGCTCCTGCAAAGTGAGCCCAGCCCATGAACCCCATTCCAACAATCCCTACTCGGACCACAATTTCATCCCCTCCCTTCCTCGACCGACCCAATCGCCCTCTCCAAAACACCGCACAGCGGTCACTAGCATCCAAACGGTCGCGAAGAGAATCAAGTCCGCCAAGAACATTCCGCCTGCCGCCGACTCGACTCCCAAAGTCAGCGACATGGATCATCATTCCCGCAACGAAAGATGTGCCCTGAAAACAGGCAGCCGCAATATGCGCACTTTCAAGGCATGCCACAAGTCTTTTTATTAAAACAACTTGCCGACAGAGATGCACTCACGGCAAGTGTTTTACGTGTTGACTCCGGAGCATGCTGGCGTTTTTCGCGATCTTGGTAAATCTCCGCTTATCTGGCAACTGAGACTAGATTTCCCATACAGACGGTTGTTATCCTTGTGACAACGTACTCCAGTTGACGACAGTGTTCACTGCCTGTCCAGGTGACACGTCCAGGTGTGGGCAACTGAGTGCGGTGGGTTATAGGGATAGCGAGTTATGGATGACGGCCAATCGGAATAGGTCGGCCGCTCGAAAACACAGGGACGGTTTTTGAACCAAGAATAAGGGGTAGTCGAATGCTTGTACTCTCTCGAAAGCCGGGTGAAAAAATACTGATCGGCGACAATGTCTCGGTGACGATCGTGCGGATCGGTCCAAATACCGTTCGGATCGGAATCGAAGCCCCGCGCAACATGAACATTGTTCGCGAAGAACTCTGTCAACCAGCCGGGCAATTTGACGAAGATCTTGATTCGCACTTATCGAATGACGCCCACCTTTAGCCAACGATTCTCATGGATGACGGTTTAAACCGTCATCCGGCTCTGGCCGAATTCATTGGTCAATCTAAATATTGACACAAGAAAACAACAAAAAACGGCAGCAACGTGAGTGACTCATGTTGCTGCCGTTTTTTGTTGTTTATGATCGCTGTCTTTATTTTTCGAAAGTAATCACGAAACATTTTCGGGACTCGACTTGTGTCGCCCCTTCTGAAATAATTTTAATGACCTTGAGATCACGTATCCGGAGTGGCAAGACTCTTGGGCTGTCCGTCGCGGCTTGCGAACTCGCGCGACCATTGCGTTGGAGGGGCAAATGTTGCTGCAATCACAGACAATACTGCTCCTCAATTCCTCGGTTTAGGGTGGTGAGTGTGATTCATGCTAAACTTGACAGGACGTGGTACGAGTCACACGTGCGATGGAATGAAACGGCGAGACTTCTTGCAAGTCGGAAGTCTTGGAGCAGCCGGGCTGACTCTCGCCGATTTGGCCGCAATGGAAGCGGGGGCCGCGAAGAAGCCGGGAACAGACGGGCGATCTTGTATCATGATCTTCAATCTCGGTGGACCGAGTCAACTGGACACGTTCGACCCGAAGCCAGAGGCACCACTCGAAATTCGGGGGCCATTCCAGCCAATCGCGACGAAATCACCCGAGATCCAGATTAGCGAAATTTTTCCGCGACACGCCGCCATCGCCGATCATCTGTCGTTTGTTCGAAGTTGCAATCACGGTGCCCCGGCCGTGCACGATGCCGGTTGGCAAATGATGCAAACCGGGCGTTTTTTTTCCGGTGGTCTGAACACACCTCACGCCGGCAGCGTGACCGCCTATTTAATGGGCCGCAAGACCGACCTGCCGCCATTTGTTGTCCTTCCCGAGTTGATGGGATCCGGTGGAGGAGACATTCCGAATGGACAGGCGGGGGGGTTCATTGGCAAGGCTCATGATCCATTCGTTCTCAATGCCGATCCTTCCAAGCCCAATTTTGTCGTTCCCGATCTGTTGCCTCCAAAGCAGATCGGTGAAGCGCGTCTCGATCGTCGGCGCAAGCTTCGAGACGTTGTCGATCACACGATTTCCAGCTTCGAGAACAGCGAGAACGCTCAATTGCTCGACAGCAGCTTTCAGTCGGCATTCCGCATCATGACTAGCCCTCAAGCGCGTGAGGCATTTGACCTGACACAGGAACCACAGTCCGTTCGTGAACGGTATGGGATGAACCGATTCGGTCAATGCCTGCTCCTCTCACGTCGGCTTGTGGAAGCTGGGGTGAGATTCGTCACCGTAAATACGTTCCTGACGGTCTTCAACGAGGTCACGTGGGACATTCACGGGACGCTTCCGTTCACCTCGATTGAGGGAATGAAGAACCTCGTCGCTCCCATGTACGACCAAGCCTACAGTGCTCTCATTGAGGATCTCGTCCAACGCAGCATGTTGGCAGACACACTGGTCTGTAGCCTCGCCGAATTTGGGCGAACCCCGCGAGTGAATCCGGCAGGGGGACGTGATCATTGGCCTCAATGCTGGACGGTTTACTTTGCTGGGGGAGGTGTCAAAGGCGGTCGTGTCGTGGGGCGCAGCGATCCGATTGGTGGTTATCCCGCCGAGCGTCCGGTGACTCCTCCCGAGATTCTGGCGACAATTTTCCACAGCCTTGGCTTCAATGTCGAGGAACATCTCCCCGGTCCAGCCGGTCGGCCTTTCCCACTCGTCGATTTCGGAACAAAACCGATCTTGGAACTCTTTTCTTGAGCCTCAACACGAAGATCGAAAATCGCTGCGAATCCTCGCGAGGGAATTCATCCGATTCGAAACTTTTGTGGACGACTCACGAGGAACACACTCAATGACTTTCCGATTCATTGCGTCTATCACACTCGCAGTGCTCAGCTCAGGCTTGGTTTCCCAAGCGGCCGATTCGCTGCTGGTGCTTCCCCAAGAGGTCCACTTGACCGGGCCAGAATCTCGCCAGAGATTACTGATCGAGTCCGCCGACGGATCGGTCGTGACAGGACCGGTTGTCGGAGACGTTTCCTATGTTTCTGAGAACGCGCGAGTGGCCACGGTCGTCGAGGGGGCCGTCGTTCCCGTCGGCAATGGTTCGACAACAATTCTTGTGACGGTCAACGGGCGGAAGACATCAACAAAGGTTCTTGTTGAGAAATTCGATGTTGAGCATCGGTGGAGTTTTCGCAATCACGTCCAATCCGTACTTTCCAAAACGGGATGCAATGGTGGCGCATGCCATGGAGCGGCTGCCGGGAAAAGCGGTTTCAAGCTGTCGCTGCGTGGATACGATCCCGATGCCGATTTTTTCTCAATCACGCGGCAATCACGGGGGCGCCGCGTCGTGTCACACGACCCCGGACGAAGCTTGATCCTCACAAAACCGCTGGGGCTTATACCTCACAAAGGCGGCGTCCGGTTTACGGAAGACTCCTTGGAATTCAACGTCATCTCCGGATGGATCGCTCAGGGCCAATCGCCTCCTTCCAACGACGATTCCAGAATCGAGCGGCTGGAGATTCTTCCGGACGTCTCCCGACTGAAGATCGGAGTCGAACAACCGATGGTCGTACTCGCCCACTTTAACGATGGTCGTGCTGAAGAAGTCACTCGATGGGCGCGGTATACATCCACCAATCAAGCGGTCTGCGTCGTTGATGATCGTGGATTGTTGAAGGTTTTGGGGAATGGTGAAGGGGCCGTTGTGGCGTGGTATCTGACGCTGAACTCCACTGCGACAGTAACCGTTCCACACGAACCTCCGGTCGGCCCAGATGTCTTTTCAAAATTGACGCGGGCAAATTTCATTGATGATCTCGTGTTGGAAAAGCTCGCTTCCCTGAACGTACCTCCCTCCCCGAAATCTGACGATAGCGAGTTTCTACGCCGTTCTTTTCTCGACACGATTGGCTTACTCCCGACCGTCGAGCAAGCCCAATCGTTTCTTGCAGAGACAGACCCCGAGAAGCGAAACAGACTCATTGAACAGCTGATTTCCCGGCCGGAATTCGTCGATTATTGGTCCTATCAGTGGTCGGATTTGTTGTTACTGACGGAGAAACGATTGAAACCACTCGCATTGAAATCCTATTACCAATGGATTCGCGAACGGGTGGCCGAAAATTCTCCGTGGGACGAATTTGTCCGAGGGATCCTTCTTGCAGTGGGCAGCACGTTCGAAAACGGCGCCGCCAATTTTTACGCGTTGCATCAGGATCCACAGGATATGGTCGAAACATCGTCAATGGCATTTCTGGGGATGTCGCTCCAGTGTGCCAGGTGCCACGATCACCCCAATGAAAAGTGGTCCAACGACGACTATTACGGCATGGTCAGTCTATTTTCTCATGTGCGAAACAAGGATTTTTCAAATACCGATGATGGAAACCGCACGATCTTTCTCGCAGATCGAGGCGAAGTATTACAGCCCCGGACAGCGCGGCCACAGCCTCCCAAACCGCTCGACGGCGATGCCCTTTCGTGCGACGATCCGGCGGATCGTCGAATACACCTCGCCAACTGGCTGACGTCCGCGCAGAATCCCTATTTCACAAGATCGATCGTGAACCGAGTTTGGGCAAACTTTTTCGGTCGGGGTTTGGTGGAAGCTGTTGACGACCTCCGTCTCACAAATCCCGCCAGCAACGAGAAGCTGTTTGCTCGTCTGGCGCGCGACTTTGTGAGCCACAAGTACGATCTCAAAAATCTGATGCGGACAATCCTCCAGTCCGAAACGTACCAGCGTTCGCATGCCACACTCACCGCCAACGCATTCGATCATCGGTTTTATTCGCACAGCTATCCAAGACGACTGAAGGCAGAAGTCATGCTCGACGCGTTCTCACAGGTCACGGATGTCCCCACGACTTTCAAAGGCCAGCCGATCGGTATGCGTGCCACGCAACTTCCCGACGCTAATATCGCCTCCTATTTTCTCGACACGTTTGGTCGACCCGAACGGGTTCTCACGTGCGCCTGTGAACGTTCCAATGACCCCAGTATGACGCAGGCCTTTCATCTCACAAACGGTCCAACAATTCAGGAAAAACTGGAGTCGCAGGAAGGTCGGATTCCCAGGTTCATCGAGTCTAATACGTCTCCTGAGGAAATCATCCGGACCACCTACCTCGCCGCGTTTTCACGTCTTCCGACCGACAATGAAACACTTCAATTGCTAGCCGTTTTCGCAGAAACCTCGCCCCTCGAAAAGCGACAAGTCGTGGAGGACCTCTTCTGGAGTATTTTCACTTCGAGGGAGTTCCTCTTTCAGCATTGATTGGCGATTCCGCCAAAAGAACATTTTTATATCTGACAGCAATCGCGTCACGGTATGCGGTTATTTTTTCGGGGCCGACTGATGAATGAGTCCGTCGACGTTAGCGATTTCGGTGATTGCCACGTTTGATTCCGATCACCTTTGTGGTGGCTGCTGCCGTGGCAGACCCCACGTCTTGTCCTTCGCATTTTCGGGGACCGCAAAGTCGAGGTCGTCCTGAATTGAGGCCGCTTCGCGGTGACGTTCTTGGCGAGGAGTCGCTTCATCGAAGTCATCAAGAGCTTGGAACCCCCCGCGATAGCACACTCTGAAACTGAGACCGCCATCGGGAATTGAACGTCTTACAAAAACATGAACTCGAGCGGACGCGCATTGCGGATTTATGTTTGTCTTCGACGTTTTGAAAAACACTCGGCCGGATCGTCTTGCTGTAGCCCGCGGGCAATGAGCCTGAACTCTGCCGCTGAGATCGTCGCGATGCTGGAGTTGGCTCTGACCGTATCGAATGCCGACGGCGTCAGCATTCCGTCATCCGTGCGCACACCGAAAACCGTCCTTAAGCCCCCCCCGTTGGAAGCCACCTGACAAATATCCGAAGGCAGAGGTCGTTAAAAAACGGCGAGGCCGATTGTCGGCCACCGAGATCATCGACAAACACTGGAAACATGGGGTTAGCGAACTAATAACCGTAGCGACATGGCAAGTGAGTTCAAACGCGTGCTTGTGGTATCGGCTCGGGACATGAAGACTACAGGACAACTGGTACCGCAAAGAATACCTCCAAAACAACAATTGGCGGTGTACATGATTGCCTTCACGGTCAAATTCGCGGACAACAGATCTGGAAACAACATCGCATCAGCCGAACCGACAACAGACCCGTCAATTTTCTTCTTTTCACCAGCATCAACCGCGTAGGCCAAGTCAAACGACAGGGGGCCTTGAACTACACAATGAGCGAATTCTCCTGCGACGGCGCGACGCGTCAACTCGACAGCATCGATCGTATCTGGCATTGCTTCCGTTGCGATTTCCGTTGCAGAGACGACAGCAATTCGAGGGCATTCGAGTGACGATGGCTCACGAAGTGCGGTCGCCACTTCGATTAGACTTCGAAGGATATCCGCCTTCTGTTCCAGTGAGGGTTGAATTGTGATTCCCGTGTCCGACAACAGAAAACACCTCTTATCTCGCAGGATTTCCATCATCACCACCTGACAGATCGATTTGTCTGTTCGCAGGCCGGTATCGCGAGCCAAGATGGCCTTCATCAGCAGGCGAGTGGCGATCTGCCCCTTCATCAGCATCTGTGCGCGACCAGTTTTGACCGCGGCGACGGCGGCGACGGCCGGTTCATCGGATTCGATCAAACAGAAACCCGACAGATCAATATTCAAATCGTCAGCCAATCGCTGTGTGTCGTGCACGTTTCCCGTCAGGATTGGCTCGACCCACCCTCGCCGTTGTGCCAGCGACATGGCTTCAAGGACGGTCGGATCGGCACCACCTGCAACGACCACAGACAATGCCGACCGCAATCCGTCCGCAAATTGATAAAGGTGATTAAAACCAATCAATGGCATGAGTATTTTCTGAGATCTTGCCGAAAGCGGCTTTTCGCGACTGAGAGGAATCTGCCGCCGTTTTGTACTGTCTATGACAACGTCAGCAATCCCACACCGGCCAAAACAGAGACGCCAAAATAAGGGTACGAGGTCAGAGCGAGGAAATCTAGGAGTGAAGCGCTCGAGGATGGTGGACAAGATCCGCTTGTGCGGAATGGCGATCTACGACATCGTCCAATGTGTCACGGGTTAGAGGACCTCTGGAAATCGAACAACTCCACACAACGCAGCCACGATCTTGACCATGACGCACAATTTCCAAAACCTCAAAAAACGGCTTAACTCAACCGACGTACGGTGTACGTCAGGAAAATCGTTAAAGGCCAATCTCCCCACGCAGACATCCCCTTCTTCTAAGTCCGCAAGATATCGCTGTTGAAATTATTTTAACCTGTAGCCGATATTTGTCGTTATTGTCGAACAATAGAATCGGCATCATCACCCGCGCAGAGCGATTGCCGTGGCTGAGATGTCAGGAACACGCCATGCAGGCTAGCCGTATTACACTCTTGATTCTGATGTCCGGTGCGTTTGCTGCAGTATGGTCCGGAGATCATCCTGATGAACCCACAAACGCCGCGCGGTTTCTGTCTCATATCGATCATCAAAACGCTACGGGCACGCTAATAAAACTCCGTTGCGATTCTTGCGTGAGTCCACCGGCACTCAGTCACCAAAATCAGAAACGATGCTCCTCCGTTCCGCTACTTCCAACGATTACAGCGGGAACGTATCTCGTTAGTGATTGCCACGGACGGACAGAAATACGGACGGTATCCCTTTTGGAATCCTCAAACACCGAGCACGTTGGCAAATTCGTGAAAACGGATCATTACGTCGTCCGTCGCGGCAACCTTCGACTGCACTTCATTCGAATTGACGAGGTCCTTCGTCCAGCGAAACGGCAGCAACCACGGGTTGAATGAGACTCATCCTCAATGCTTGGGGCAACCCTTCTCGAGTCGTGGGATAGGTGAGTCGCCAACTCAATTCATCAAGGGCCTTCCGATTCGAACATCGTTTGTTCAATCCGTCTGAACCTCTTTTTGTCAGTGATCCTGGTAAAAATTTTGGATTAGGGGCCGAAACAAGTCGAGCGAGATCCGAATAGTAATCTATCCGTCGGAGAGGACAAGTGTCGGTGATGAGATATGTCTGACTAGGTTTTCCCTGTTGTTCACAGGCCAGAACGGCAGCGACGGCATCGTCAACATGGATCAAATTCAACCACGCGTCCGGTCGTCCCAACAACGGTTCTGCGGCACGTAAACTTTCAATTCGAGACAGCAATCGGTCGGGTCCATAAATTCCAGAAAGTCTCAAGATATTGTATGTGATCTCTGCTTCGAGACTTGAGAGGCAAAGTTCTCGCACGAGCATCTCGGCTTCGAGACAACATTGTCCTCCGCTTTGAAACGGTTCGCAGAGTGATAACTCATCGACCCATTCACCGGAAGCATGTCCATAGACACTCGTGCTGGAAATATGGATCAATCGGTTGCAGCGTCCGGCAATCTGGGGCCATAAATTGCGAAGTCCTGCGACATGGACTTCCTGTTGTGTTTTCCCGGAAGTGCGGTCGAATCCAACGGCTAACAAAACGGTGTCACTTTCGGGAAGGTCGGCAAGTGAACTCGCGTCGCACAGATCTCCAAGAACCGGATTCACTCCCATCAAGGACAACGTTTTTGCGTTTGCAGACGACCGTGTCAGTGCCGTCACCACATGGCCTTGCTGAATCCAAGCACGGGCAACTCGACGACCCAAATAACCACAACCGATAATCAATTTTCTCATCATGCGGGCACCTTCATGGTTTTCCGGGAAAGGCTGGACTAAGAAATTCGGCAGACGTCAGGACCCGATCGAGGCCCGCAAGAACTTGAGCTTGGAGAGATTCCGCCCCTGCAGGAACCTGTCTGATCGTCACCGCCTCCCCGTTTGATATTTGTTCACGGACCCCGTGGAAGGAGGCAACCATCATCTCGCGAAAATTCCCAAGCTCTGTATCGGAGAGGTCATATCGTATGAGACGCGTCTCCGAGGCCGTGCGTTGCCGTTGAAGTCTCGCAAGTGTTGAACCTTGTGTCCGGAACAAGAATCCATTAACGAACGCTCGACGCAGTCGACCTTCTTCATCAAATTGAAACATCGGATCGGGGCCGAAATAAAGCGTCAGCCAACCGTTACTCCGAAACCCCGCCACGATCACCGCCTCACGATCAGGCAGACGCAATTCCACGCGACGCACAAGAGCCACAACCTCGGCCATGAGATCTTCACGGTCATGCTCCCTTCGTGACATAATTGATCCTCTGTCTTTCCGCCGGTAAAGGTGCCTGCACTGCTGAACCTCCGTGCCGGTTTTAAAAAAATCCTGACCGACATTCTAGGGGGGGAATCTGGCGGTCAAGAGCAGCCCGCATGCATGGCGAAACAGTCCTGCTGGTTCGTTTGCAACAATCCGTCAAACTTCGCAAGATAGTTACCGTTTGGCAACTCGCATCTTGATTCACCTACTGCTCCTGCCGCGACCCGCATCCCAACGTGGCGGTCAGTCCCACGAGACGCATAATGAGTACTTCGACCATCGACTTGTCTGACCCCTTGTCATCTGCCGAATTCGCGATCGTGAATTCGGATCGGTTGGCCGAGATCGTAGAGCGGCATCGACGAGTTTCCTTGTTTCTCCAGCAGGAAAATTTTTCGGCATTGTTGCTCCAGCAGCCCTCGAATTTTTCTTGGCTGACTGTCGGGGGATGTAATGAACGGGGAGGTGGTACCGGACTGACCGGTGCCTTGTTTGTCACTCCTGAAGCGAGGGTCATCGCATGCAGCAACGCAGATACGGCCCAATTTTTTGAGTCGGAGGTCAGCGGCATGGGCTTTCAGCTCAAGGAACGACCGTGGTTCGAGCCTCGAGATGTCATGTTGGCCGATTTATGTCGCGGCCGCCACATGGCAAGCGATTCTGGTTTTCCTGATACTATCGACGTTCGTCAGCGTCTGCTCGAAACACGACTGCCTCTTAGCGATTTCGATGCCGGTCGATTGCGTGAAGCATGCGGGTTACTGACTCATGCCATTGAGGCCACCGCACGGGGAATGACGCCAGGACGGACGGAGTCTGAAATTATCGGCGAACTAGCGCACCGCATCGTCAAGCATGGCTTGCAACCGGAAAGACTCCAGATCTTGGCAGATGGGCGTGGACGACGTTTTCGACGCTGGAAATACGATGATTCGTCCGTTCAGCGGTACTGCTCGATTTCCGCTGTCGCGCGTTCCCACGGCCTGTATGTCGGTGCGGCACGAACGGTCAGCTTGGGAGAGGCTCCAGCGGAACTCCTCCGGGCATTCGAACCAGCGGCTTTGATCGCTGCAACCGGCATCTACTTTTCTCAACCTGAATGGGAACTGTTTGAGGTTTGGAACCGCGTGCAGCGAATCTACGAAAAAAACAATGTCGCCACCGAATGGCGATTGGGAGATCAGGCTGACGTTGTCGAATATGAGTTCGGCACGGTCTCGGTGATGCCCACAAGTGAATACCGCTTGACCGCAGGAACGCCCGTTTATTGGCATCCGTCAATCGGTCCTGTGTTGATGGGGGACACTGTCTTGGTGACAGATCGGGGAACGGAAATTCTGACCGCTACTGACGAATGGCCGGTTATTCCGATCAGCGTCAAAGGGACGAATGTCGATATTCCAGCAATCTTGGTTGTACCGACTTGAGACGCAATTTGCGGAATCCTGGAAAAATATGAGTTTTTTTTGCATCATGCTGCCAAAACGCATCCTAGGTTCAAGGTGAATTGATTGGCGATGTTATTCCGTCGCCTACTTTCACAATTAACCTTAAGGAGAGTCAGCCATGCGGATGACAGTTGCCGACATCATGTCTCAATGTTTTGTCAAGATTTCACCTGAATGTTCCGCTGATGAGGCACTGGGTCTTCTGCATCGTTACGAGGAGACCGAATTGTACGTCACCGACAAGCAGGGACGTCTGCTGGGTATTCTCCCGGACTATGAGATCATTAAGACTCAGTTGAGCGGGGAATCGCGCGATGCAACCGTCGGTCAGTTGATGTCGCGAGGAGTGCCCGTCTTCCAACCCGATTCGGATGCCTCTGAAGTGGCCCGCCAACTTCGCGACGCAAGACACTCTCGTTTTCCAGTCGTGAATTCCGGACGACTCGTTGGTGTCATCGCACGGGGCGACATTATTCGATTAATGGCTATTTTACGGGGGATTGACGGACCTGCCGTCCCAAAAATCAAGGCACCCAAATCGGCTTTACCACGAATGCAAATTCGAAGAAGCGTGCCCGTTGTCAGATCTCGTCCACGTCGATCGACTCCAAAACTCGCGACAACAAGTGCCACCGCTCGACGGTCTCGGATGTCATGAGGGCGGTTTTGGACAACGATTACGACAGTTCTCACAACTGCAATCATTTTGTCAACACCGACGTGCCGAACAACCCACTCGCTAGACCTCGCCCGGTAACACTAAAAATTTGAGACATGTTGCAATGTTTGCCGGTCATCCTGCCGAAAAAGACAGACACAACATCAGCGGTGACTGTACACCCTGGCATGTCTCAGGAAGATCGTAATCGAAGTGGCACGGATGTTTTTCTTGTGGGCTGGCTGTTGAGTGAATTTCTCACAGTAAGAGACTTGCCCAGTGATTCTACGTCTGGAGTCCTGATTGATGATTCCCGTATCGATGTCGAACGACTGTGTTTTGGGTCAACGTTTTCCGACGGCGGACCGCGGTTCACGACGAACACTCTCAAGTCACGAATTGCCACGCTGGCTGCTGTGCATTCCTGGTGTCAACGTGTTAGTTTCACGGCTCGGAATTTCCGAATTTCGACGTCGACTGCTGCACATGTCACCCGGCCTGTTGCCCTTATTGCTTTGGTTTATTCCTCATCAGGATCCCTGGGGGCCACTGCTTATCAACATTACGATCATGACTGCCGTCAGTCTGATTGTTTATGCGATGATAAGTGCACGCTTGTTTGCGCGTCCGGGAGAGGGGCAATGGTCCATGGCCGTGGCGGGATATGCGTTGCCGGTGTTGGCGATGTTACTCCTGCTACCCGGGCGTTCAGAATTGGGGCTGATGACATTAGGCGTCATCGCATTGGGAGATGGCTCGGCGGCTCTGGGTGGCCTTGCATTCGGTGGTCAACGCCTTCCTTGGAATTCTCGCAAGACGTGGACTGGTCTTGTTTCTTTTTTTACGGTGGCCTCCGCGATGTCGGCACTCTTCTACTGGATTGAAGCACGACCAACTGTTCCATTCACAGTTGCTCTTTTGATTGCCGGTACGACGGCGTTTTGTGGGGCGGTCATCGAGTCACTGCCAATCCGCTCTCATGACAACCTGCGTGTCGGGGCGACCGCCGCGCTGACAGGAACGTTCCTGCAATTTTTCTTGCTCGGTTGGTGACTACGCCAAGACCGATTGTCGCTGAACCTACTCGAATCCCACCGGCAGGAAAAAGAGCTAGGGCGGATATCCGGGTTTTCACGATCTGAGCCGTTCTTTTGCGCCAGTGAAATTCCGGGATTTCTGGCTTCGAATGACGCGGGACAAAGCATGACAATTCGCAGATCTACTCGCCATGAATTGACGGGCAAGCGTGATGCGACGCCACGACGAGAGATTCAAAAGCAGCTAAGGCAAGCACGATCATGGCGGGAAATTGGCATATCCCTAGTCCGAACTCCGTTTCAGACAGTCGACAACCTGTCCTGTGCGTCCATCATTCGTGCCTCCATCATTCGTGCCTCCGACGCTCTGCCTTTCCGACACATTTTTGTGATGCCAAGCTCTCGATACCAGCCCTGATCCGCGCTTCTCTTCGTGGGGAGACCGGAAAGCCGCTTCAACGAATCACTGGCCGCTTCTCGGATCAGGATGACATTGCGGAGAGGTCTTTTATCCGCGGAAGATCCGCCTAGCAACGGTCGACAAACCACGCCAAACACGGTCCGTGATGTCGATCAACAGGAGGGAACCGAGATCCTCCAAGTCACCGCCACTGCTCCGCGTTTTATGTTCGCCCCCGACTGGCGTGCGCAGACATCGGCGACACCCTTTGTTCTCGCAGTCGTTGCGGCGGTGATTGCAAGTCGCTAGTGTTTTGGTGCATCATTTCCGATTCGTAAGCATTCGGATTGCTTCAAAAAATCGGAAAGACCTAACATCTTGCCCGTTACTGAGAATGGAGTGCGTGGATTCGTCAATCGCCACGACGGAATCGCACGCCAAATCAAAACATGGCCCATTGCGATCAAGGTTACATTTGCGAAGTCTGTGGAGAGGACGTCGAAAACATGATCGACAGTGATCTCTACTTACGATATATACTGGGTGAGGTCGAATCAGGCCAACTGATGGCCATTCCCGAACGGCATCTGCGTTGTAATCCCGTGATCGCGCAGTTCATCGTCGCTCCTGAGTTCCTTCCGGTATTTGTGGAAGGCCCATTTGACAAGCGACAGCTCGACGCCAACGATGTGGCTCGCCGCGAAGAGCGGACAACTCGCGGTTGGCGACGCTTGCAAGAGGTTCGAGGACTTGGTGTCGCAATCAACGAGTATCCGCTTTCCAACGAGGAAAAGCGGAAGAATGCCCCACGATAGCTTGCCAACTCGTTTGCCGAGGCCGAGCAATCAGGTCTAGTGTGTCTTGGCTTGAAATGCATCGCCTGATGCCGCTTGCCACAGTCCTCATGGGGCACGTAGGATTCCCGAATTCGATCTTGCTGAACTGACTGCGAGCCGTTTTCAATGCGTTTCATTCATGCCGCTGATATTCATCTCGACAGTCCCCTGAAGGGACTGGAGGCGTATCCCGGCGCTCCCTCCGAGCGACTGCGGATTGCGACACGGCTGGCGTTCGATCGCATCGTTGACCTCTGTCTGGAGGAGCGGGTCGATTTCTTAATCATCGCGGGCGATCTGTTCGACACCGAGGTCAAGGACTTCAATGCGGCACTTGAAGCGGCGGCGCAGTTGAGACGGTTGTACAAAGCCGACATCCCCGTCTATCTGATCCTCGGCAATCACGACTCGCTTGAGGAGACGTCTCGCCACGTTCCGTGGCCCGCAAACGTGACCCTCTTCGATCACAAACGGCCTCAGACCGTGCGGCATCCGACGCTGCCGGTGGCTCTGCACGGGATGAGTTATCCGAAGAAGGAAGTAACCGAGAATTTGGTCCCCGGTTATCCCTCTCCCGTTGCGGGCTGCTTCAACATCGGACTGCTGCACACGAATGCGGGGGGCAATTCGGTGCATCGTAACTACGCACCGTGTTCGGTCGAGGAACTGGTTGCGAAGGGTTACGACTATTGGGCGTTGGGGCATGTCCACGGTTTCGAGATCTTGCACGAGCGGCCTCACGTTGTTTACTCGGGCAACACACAAGGGCGTCACGCGCGCGAGATTGGCCCCAAAGGCTGCCTGCTCGTGACGGTGGATGAACGTGGCGGCGGTGGTGAGGTGCGCGAAATCGAGTTTCGCGAGACGGATCTCGTCCGCTGGTTTCGCGAGACGATCCCACTTCAACCGGACCACGATGAGGACGCGTTGCTCGACGCGACGCGAAACCATTTGCGCGAGATTGTCTCTACGGCAGACGGGCGTCTCGCGGCGGTGCGACTCGAATTCACCGGCCGCTGTGCGGTGCATGCCCAACTCGCCAAAGACGCCTCGCGGCAGCAACTCGTGGCGAACTTGCGAGCGCTCGCGTCCGACTTCGGCGACGACGTGTGGATCGAGAAGATCAAATTCCACACGCAATCGCCGCTCGATCTGGACGCCCTGCGCGAGCGACAGGACTTGATTGGCCAATTGCTGCGAGACATCCGGGCGCTCGCCACCGACCCGCAATCGTTGTTGGAACTTTCCGAAGTGAAAGACCTCGCCACGAAGGTGGCCGCCGAGTTGTCTCAGGACGCCGACGGCGATGAGTCGTTCAATCTGAACGACCCCGTTCGTCACGTCGCCTGGCTGCGCGATGCCGAGGCGCTGCTGCTGAGCCATCTCGTCCAAGAGAACGGAACCCAGACGTGAAGATTCGGCAACTGCACATCAATCGCTTCGGCCACTTCCATGAGTGCGATCTCGTCTTTCCCGGTGACGGGTTGCAGGTCATCTACGGTCCGAACGAAGCGGGTAAAACGACGCTGCTCGAATTCCTGCGCGGGCTGCTGTTCGACTTCCCTGCGCGGACGCCTTACGACTTCGGCGACAAGGGTGAGATGGCCGGCGTGGCGACGCTCGAACTGCGTGACGGCCGACTCGTCGAACTGCGACGCCGCAAGGGGAACAAAGACAAGGTGTCGATCAAGCTCGACGGCCAGCCAACCGATCTCGACGATGCCGGTTGGTTGCAACTGCTCGATCACGCGGATCGCGGCTTGTTCGAGTCGGTCTTCGCGTTGGGACTCGATCAACTCAGTCAGGGTGAGGCGAGCTTGAAGCATGAGAGTCTGCAATCGGCCCTGTTCGGCGGCAGTCTCGGCGGAACCAGCAGCCCGGACAAGGTGGTTGCCGAATTGAGTCGCCAGGCGGACGAACTGTTCAAAAAGAGTGGCTCGAAGCCCGCGATCAATGCTCTGCTCGCGGAACTCAAGAAGCTGACGAAGGACATCAAAGATCGCTCGCTGCGGCCAGAGAAATTTCATGAGGTGGAAGCCGCCGTGACGAAGGCGGTCGAGCGTGCCAAGAGCCTGCACGATCAAGTCGATCACCTGCGCCACCGGCATTCCAAGATCGAGAAGCAAACCCGCGCGTGGCCGAAGTGGAATGAGTTGCAGCAGCGGCGAAGTGAGCGAGCGAATTTGAGCGTTCCTGAAAACGTTCCCGCCGACGCGAGGCAGCGGTATCAGGCTCTGAGCAAGGAATTGAAGTCGCTCGCCGACGAGCAAGCGCAGCGAACGAGTGAGGTCGAGCAAGCCGAGCGAAGCCGGA
Source organism: Schlesneria paludicola DSM 18645 (assembly GCA_945876035.1). Lineage (GTDB taxonomy): Bacteria > Planctomycetota > Planctomycetia > Planctomycetales > Planctomycetaceae > Schlesneria > Schlesneria paludicola_C. Next base: position 30,622 of record CAMCMU010000042.1, read on the forward strand.
TCGCGCTGAAGCTCAATCCGAACGCAGTTTCGTATCGGGCCGAGATCAAATCGAACCTCGAACGGCGGCAGTCGTTTATCGATGCCAAGAACGATCTTCCCGAAATCCAGTCGAGGTGTGACCGGGACCGACAGTTGATCGACCGAAACTTGGCTGAACTGCGTCCCGGCTGGAGCCACGACGATTTGCGGGCTTTCTCAGTCGATGTGGCGACACGCGCCGAGATCGAACGCCTGAGCGAAGAGCGCCGCGAGCGAACGACCTTGCACGCGAAGCTCACCGTCCAGCGAGACGGCGATGCTGCGAACCTGGAGCGGGCGAAAGACGATCTCGCCGAGATCGGTGAGCCGCGCGATGTCACTGCACTCACCGCTGCACTGTCCGACGAGGCGGACTTCGTCGCGAACCGGAAACAGTCGGAAAGCACGCGAACGGAACTGGCGAAGCTCGAACGCAAGCTCGCCACCCAATGCCGCAAGCTCACGCCGCCACGACCCGCCACGACACTCGCTCCTCACGAGTTGCCTGTTCCGCGTTCCGAGACGGTCGCCGAGTTCGAGGCGCGTTGCGCCGATGTCCGCGAGCAACTTCAAACCGCGAGTGCCTCATTTGAAGAGGACAACGCCGAGCAGCGCGAGATCGAGAAATCACTGGCGACGGCGATGTCGAGCCATGTCGTCCCGAGCCTCGACGAGCGCGATACCGCTCGCGATCGACGCGATGCCGGCTGGAATCTCGTCCGCCAGAAATACATTGCGGACGAACAGGCGGACTCCGGTATCACCGCGTGGTTGGATGAAACACCGAACAGCAAATCAAATTTGGTCAACCCAGGTGAGCTGAACGCCGCAGCGTCTCTGCCCGATGGCTACGAGCGTGCCGTGCGGGTGGCCGACGACATCGCCGACCAGATCTATGACAACGCAAACGAGGTTGCCGAACGCGAGGGCCTGCGCAGACAACTCGCAACACTTGCGATGCGACTCGACCAGAAGCGGCAACGGATCGCGGAACTCGAACGGCAGCAGGCGGACTTGCAAACGAACTGGCTCGCACTCTGGCAGCCCTGCGGTTTCCAGCCGCTCGCCCCTGATGCGATGCTCGGCTGGCTTAACGATCACGAAACCGCCTGCGCGATGATCTCTCAACGCGACGAACTGCTTGACGAACAGTTGCAACTCGACGCGCGAATCGCCTCGTTCGAGCTGAGACTCCGCTCCGCGAGCGGTGTCGCAGAGCATCAGGCATTGTCGGTCCACCTCACATCGACGCGGCAGGCGGTTGAGGAAACGAAGGACCAGCAGCGGCGGACGGCTGAGTTACAGAAGGAGGCTCGGCGACTCGACAAGCAGCTCGCGAAGTACGACAACGATTTGCAAACGCTCACCATGCGTGAGACGGTTGCGAACGCCGAGTGGCAGGCGGTCTTGAGTCGTCTCAACCTGCCCGCCGACTGGAATCCCGGACTGGCTCGCGAAGTGATCGACAAATTGAACGCAACGCGAGACCTCCTGGGTCGCCTTCCCGACGAAGAGGCCCGCATCACTGCGATGCGGTCGCGCATCATGGAGTTCGACCAGCGAGTCCACACGCTCTGTGAGTCGCTCGAACCGGAATTGCTTCGCGATCCCACCGAACTCGCCATCGAGAAATTGGCCGAGCAAGTCGAACGTGCCGTGGAGGCCCAGCGGAAGCATGACGATCTGTCGCAAAAAATCATGACAGCGCGCGAGCAATGGAAGTCGCTGAACGATCTCCACAAGCAGCACGACTCAGAGCGGGCGGCCTTGTTCGCACTCGCCGACGCCACGAACGAAGCGGAGTTCTTCGAAGTCGTCTCGCTCGCCGAGAAGGTCGTTCGCCTAGACGGTGAAATCGAACAGTTCAATCGCGAGATCGATCTAATTCGTGCGGTCGATGACCATGACGAGTTCGAGCAATCCTTGTCGGCCAGCGAGTTGGTCGTCTTGCAGGGGCAGGAACGCGATCTCAAGGAAGAGCTGAAGACGGCAGAAGCGTTGCGCAAGGCGGCTGACGGTGAGGAAGCGCTCGCCCGTGACGCGCTCGTCCGGCTCGACGGATCGAGCGACGTGGCGATCCTCACTGAGGAATTGTGCCGCAAGCGGTCGCTGTTGGCGACCGAGGTCGATCGTTATCTGCCGCTGGTCTACGCGAGGCATCTGCTCAACGCGGCCGTCAGTCGCTTCGAGAAGGACAACCAGCCGGAAATGATCGCGACGGTTTCGCGTCTGCTCGGCCAAATGACGGGCGGGAAGTACATCGAGTTCGATCGATCCGGGAGTGGCAAACAGAACGTCCTGATTCGACGAGCCGACGGCGTGGAGCGAACGCCCGACCAACTGAGCACCGGCACACGCGAGCAACTCTATCTGGCCATCCGCCTCGCCTATGTCCTGCACTACTGCGAGAAAAACCAACCGCTGCCAATCATCATCGACGACGTGCTGGTCAATTTCGATGAAGCGCGGACTCGGCAAACGCTCTCGGTGTTGGTCGACGTCTCGCGATCCGCTCAAGTCCTGTTCTTCACGTGCCATCCCCACATGGTGAAGCTGGCCCGCGATGTTGTGCCAGGACTACAGCTCATCACACTGCCCGCGAACAACACGGACCTCCAACCTGCGTAATCCAGAGGACCGTCCGGCGGAACGGTGACTCGATCGGATCGATGTCCTCTGAGAGATCCATCAGCCCGTGATGCACTATTCAACGAACCGTTTCGAGAGAACGGGAGATCTTGGCGAAATCGTCGAATAAGGCGTCCAACGTCAAGGAAATCGACAAATTCTGGTCGATCTGGCTGACAGCTGTAACGGCACGATCGATGAGCAAACCCACACGCTCAATCCCAGCGTCAGAGGATCCGACGCGATCCGCAAAAGTTGATGCCTCTGGAATCGGGCTTGCCCAAGCATTACCCTGAAGTTCAATCCGACAGAGTCTGAGCAAGGTTGCGCGGTAAAATTCCACGGCGAAGCGGATGACCCACAAGATATTGACGCGTTGTGCCGGGGTATCGGCACTGATTTTGTCGATCTGCTCCATCAACGATTTGGAGAGACTCAAGCCACTAAAATTTCGCTGCCCAAGGCCGAGATAAAGTGTTGAACGCAGAGAACGAAGATGCGGTTCAACAAGCTGACGGGCAACCGTCAGGCTTCCCTCACTGAGTGCCGCGGCAAAATCAGCGTCGTCACGTGAGGACACCAAGCCTTGCTCAAGCAGTAGTTCAACAATATCAGTCATGCACAGCGGCGAGAACCGGACCAACTGGCAGCGGGATCGAATCGTCGGGAGCATGGCATCGAGATTGGACCCGATCAAGAAGAGCATCGCTCGGTCGGGAGGCTCTTCGAGTGTCTTGAGCAGTGCGTTGCCACTTGCCTCGTTCATCAAATCGGCATCATTGATGATCGCAATTTTTCGTGAACTGGCCAGCGGTCGGACGGACAAATCATGACACAATCCTTCCTGCCCACGTCGCTCCTTCGGACCGACAATCAACTCAATGGGCAACTCTCGTTTTCCTTCGGGGCAGCCGACCCATAAAAAATCGGGATGCGCTGCGGCGAGAAACGGACGGCAGGCGGCACAGGCATGACAGGCTTCCAATGCATCCGAAGTGGGCGCATGACAAAGCAGATATTGCGCCAAACGGTGGGCAAACTGTTGCTTGCCGATACCGTCAGGGCCGATGAACAAGTACGCCTGCGACAGCCGCCCTCGCGAAATCGCGCGTTGGAACATCTCACGTTGTTCAAGGTGACCACGAAGGGAAGACCAATGAGACATGGATCACGACAATTCGTGCTACGGGAAACAAGGTCAGGCAATCGGTTCGACGTCACCGATTACTGCGGATTCGCTGTCGTTGCAGTGCAGCCAACCGAGTACGTCACCGGGGTAGACAGACGCATCGACGGGTTTAAAAATTTCTATCAGTTGTCCGGGCTGAATTGCCTCAACATCAAACGTCACCCCGGAAATCAAAACCTCAACACAACGATCTCCCGTCAGAACACGGTCACCTCGATCGATCAACCAACTGCTTACCGTCATCGGTTCGGTACCCGCATCGAGATCGGGGAGAAATAGTGGAATTCGCATGGGTCACCTCGTGGAAAACCAGATCCGGCCTAAAACCGCGATGATTCAAATGTTCCTTATGGAAGGAGACACAATCACGCAGTTAAATGGACGGGAACAAAAGTCGCAAGCCTAAATGCCTGTTGGACCAAGTATTGCGGGCGGGCGAAGCGTTCGCGTCAGCCACGATCAACAAACAACTCTTGAGAGCATCCCGCTCGGCAGGAGCCTCGCCATCCCTCTTGCCAATGCGACTCAACGCATCAGAGACGTCGTGCAACACGAGTTGTCTCACAAAATCACTCCTTGAGACGCATCGCTCGTCTGTCAGAGACCACCGCAGAGGCGTCAAGGGAAGGAACACGGTTCTCATAAAATCCGCGAGGGCAAGTCTTCCAGCCAAAGGCGGATTTCCATCTCATATTCGCTGTCGAGATTGCCCGTGATCAGTTCGCGTTGGAAGTTTGACGCGGCCAGTTGCAGCAAATCGGCCGCTTGATCCATGGTGTGGCGATTCGCTGGATCCGGTGCAATCAGCGACGTCACCAACTGCATCAGCGTTTCACTTTCTTGCATCTCCTTCGGCAAGAGTTTCGGAATTTCCGCCTCAAATCCATATTTTGCCGCGATCAGTTCCTCGCGTGTTGCCACATGGGGAAATGGCGCCTGTCCCGAGAGCATCTCCACCAGAACATATCCCAAACTGGCGAGATCGGAATACGCTGTCACCGCTCCGCGTTCGAGCACCTCCGGAGCGGCGTACTGCGGAGTGAAGGGTCGCAACCCGCGAAGATCATTCATTTCCCGAGCCGATCCCAGATCAATGATTTTCACACTGCCCGTTTTCTTTAACATGATGTTGGCTGGTTTCAGGTCGCCGTGAATGATTCCACTACGGTGGAGTGATGCGATCGCTGACAAGCAATCCTGGATGATAGAAATGGCGATGCCCGGTTGTAATCGCGTCTTCGCTTGTCCGGGAGTTGCCACCACATTGTTGAGGTATCTCCAACGCTCGGGGGAGACTCGGTCCTGAAGGACGGTCATCGTTTCTGTCGAAGTCAAGTGGTCCAAGTCAAAACCATCGATCCACTCCATGACCATCACTCGAATCCCTTCGATATCCACGAAGTTCACAACATCGAGCAGATGATCGTGCTGAATGCGAGCCATTTTGTTAGCCACCGCGGCCACTCGGGACATGTCTTGCACATAGGCCGCATCGCTTCCGTAACGTTCTGAGCCAAAAAACTTTATAGAGACAGGGAAATTCAGGCCATCCGCACCACTCTTTTCCGCCAGATAAACCACACCCTGACCACCCATTCCAATGCATCGCCCCAGTTCGTACTCAACTTTCCATCCGATCGATTTTCTCCCCCGCAAAAAATTAACAAGCCCCTCGGATCGACTGGCAAGTGAGGTAGAAGCGATTGAAGTCATGGCCATCGATTGACTGAGCGACAACGAAGAGAATTCCATCCGGATTGAGTTTCCTAATTGGCGTCATACAACCTCATTGGCATCATACAAATTAGTGTCTTTATCATCTGTGCTGCCGTTAAGCCGAAGTCTAGCAAACGAATGGGAACAACAAAACCTGCTCCCGTCGTCTATACCGCCCATGCTCTCAAAAAATCCGAATTCCATCCTGTCGCCTGAGCACGATCTCAACAAAAATCGCAATACTCTTGAAAAACACTGACGCATGCGGGACGCTAGTCGTTGCTAGACCATTCGCTTTCCCCTCGATACGGGCTGGCACTGGTTTCGTTTGGAACGGCTGACTCCATCATGATTCACGAAAGGTGAGGAAAGATCATGTACCGATTTCGTTGGTCAATTCGGTCGTTATTCCTCCTTGTGGCGTTGGTCTGTTCGTTCGAGGCTGTATCGGCCAAGGACAAGGATCGGGATCGGGATTCAAAACAACCTCAGTCATCTGGCGGGGGACAATCGCCTCGGACTGTTGCTCCGGCTCAGCAAGTCGGGGTGAACCCCTCTCCGATGCCCAAGCAGAACAAGCCTGCGAGACCCAACGATTCCAAAAATCCGCAAGGAACCGCACCTCCACAATTCCAACCGAACAAGCCCGACAATAACCTGCCTGGTGGCAACCAGACAGGTGGGCGTGGTGTGCCCACGAATCCCAACAACGGTAGCGGGAGGAGGCAGACCAAAATCAATCCCCCCGAGGGCCTTGGTCAGCCGGAAAATTTCAACACTCCCAAGGCGGGGACAAATCTCCCTGGCGTGGGTCTGCCCAACGGGTCGCCTGTTGGACGTGGAAAAAAAATGGAAACAGGCAGGCCCCTCGATGGTCTTGACCGAGGCACAACGAATGTCGGCAAACCGGCAACGCCATCCAGCGGAAAGAATGTCAACTCGGATCAGACAACGGGAATACCGACAGAAACACCCAATGCCCAAGGACTTCGCAGCAGACGCTCAACCGGCAAGCCAAAAATCAGCATCGAACCTGACGGACAAAAACAGATTCTCGGCGGAAAGAGCGACGGTTTGCCGCCGGATCGAAAAGGGACTGATAAACTCAACCCTCAGCCAGGCGTCCCCGGTCCATTGGATGCAGGATTTCAGGACTCCTCGAAGCATGCTCGCCACGAAAAGACGAGACCGATGACGATTTCCAAAAATGGTAGACTGCCGGTGAATCCGACCGAGAGCTCGCCCGATTCCCTCGGCGCTCAAGTTGGTCAACCCGCCGATCGCGACCAGCCCAAGGGAGTTGCATCGGACAAAAAATTAGACCGGCTGTTGCAGGTCAAAAAGCATGACGATCTGAGCCGCGAATTAAAGAAAATCAATGAGTCGCCGGAATTAGCGGCTGATCCAGAATTGAAACATTTGAATCTGAACAAGATCAGCGGCGTGCACCAGGAGCGGCTGGCACGGACAGACAGTTTTCAACACTGGCACCGCTCGAAAGTCGGTCAGAAGCTGAGGCTTGAGCAGCAGTTTGAATTTCAGAAGCGGGGCGACCTCGCGCGTCGGATGAATCTCAGTAACAACCTGATGAGTACGGGTGGCTGGACTCGGCATCGCCAGCACGGACTGCTGGCCGCGGGATTCACGACGGGTGCGTTCAGCATGTGGTATTCTGGGGGGGGCTGTTATCCAGCACATGCCTGGTGCCCGATCTGGTCACCATGGGTCGATTGGAGTTACTGGAACACATGCCCCATCTTGTATGATCCCCGACCGTATTATTGCATCCCCCTGATCTACGATCCGTGCCCGTTGTGGGTCTACTATGATTATCCGGTGTGGAGTCCACTTTCCATGGTGACTTGCGGCACTTGGATCGATGTCGCCCCCGTGGTCATGACGGCGGGACAGGATTTGCAATTGCTGGCGGTCCGGTTCGTCGATAACGGCCACTCGGAGCAGAATCTCGGTCCGCGTTATCGTGTCTGGGTCCGGAACAACAGTCCGACTCAAATTGTGACACCATTCAGCGTTCTTCTGCTGGCCTCGAACGAGCAGGTTCCGACCGTCGATGCCCCTCAAATGGGCGTCGTCTTGCCCTCGATGGATATCGGCGAAACTCAAGTGCTCGACATTCGTCTGCCGATCGCCGCCAGCCGACTCGGCACGACATCCACAGGCTTACGCGTGCCGTTCACGTACCTGCACGTGCTGGTCGATAGCCATCAGCAGATCCCCGAGACATTCGAGGACAACAACGGGGCCGTACTGCTTCGAACAGATGTGCTGCCGGTTGATCCGGCGGCGTTTTCGACCGATGTCACCGCGGCGTCACCGGAAAGTTTGCTGACAATCGCCGGGGAAGGATTTGGCCCCGAACCCGGTCAGGTCATCGTGTCGTTCTACGGCCAAGAAGTCCAAGCCGAGATTCACGGCTGGTACGATCTCGGCATCCGGTTTGCCGTTCCGAACTTTGACTTGACTCAAGCGGTCGATGCCGAAGTCCTCGTCGTTCGAGGGGACAGCGCCGTCTCGAACCCACTGACACTACGACTCGTTCCTGACGAATTGATCGACGAAACGGCAGCCTTTCCCGATGCCCCACTCCCTATTCCGCCTGAATAGGATGACGTTCTCTGGAGAGTTCACCGAACCTGCCCCCCTTTTCAAAAAAGTGGGCGGGTTGAGAATCGGCCTGTTCCAATCGCCTAGAAAAGCAACCGGATCCATCTGCCAAATGTCGTTGTTAAGGACACTCGCTACCAGTTGCCGGCCGGCAACAGCGTCGACCGATTATACGCGGGCCTTGACGACCCCACCGATCGCCGCCAGTTGACGATCGCGTGAGCTGAGGATTTCAGTGAGGCTTTGGATGCTGGCCGATGTGAGCACTCGATCTCCGGCCGAAATGGTCTGCTCAATCTGTTCGGGACTGCGAGCACCGACAATGGCTGACGTGACTTCTGGCCTGCGTAGCGTCCATGCAATGGCCACGTCGGACACAGTCCATCCTAGCTGCTTGGCCACCGCCGTGAGTGATTCCACAAACGCCAGATTGATCTCCACCTGAGGCGACTGAAATCGAGGGTCTTTTGTTCGATGATCTTTCGACGAAAGTGAGGCGATCCGCTCGGCGGTGAACGCGCCTGTGAGTAATCCTTTCCCCATGGGACTGTAACACACGAGGCCGATGTTCTCTTGACCACAGAACGGGATGATCTCCGCCTCCGCATCACGGGCAATCATACTATAGGGAGGCTGTTGAGACGTGATGGGATGAATGGCCTGCAATCGTTTCAGTTGGCTGACCGAATGATTTGAAACACCAATATGTCGGACCTTTCCTTGCGACTTCAGGTCTACCAGAGTTTGCCAGCCCTCTTCAATTTCCTCAATCGGCTCCGGCCAGTGCAACTGATACAGATCAATGCAGTCGGTCTTGAGTCGCTTCAAGCTCGCTTCGCACTCAGCGATGACGCTCTCTCGTCGAAGGCAAATTCCAATCTCGCCATTTCCACGAGGCACTCGTCCACATTTTGTGGCCAGAAGAGGTCGATCGGCGAGAGGAATGGACTCCATCGCCTTCGCGATATGTTCCTCGCTGCGGCCTTCACCATAGACGGCAGCCGTATCGATCCAGTTGATCCCCAATTCAACGGCTCGAACGATGGCTTTGACGGCCGATGCTTCATCCTGATCGCCCCATCCGAACTTCCATTCTCCACCACCGATCGCCCACGTTCCCAATCCAATTACACTGAGCTTCAGGCCGCTTGAGCCAAGAGTTCGAAACTGCATTACGATAAGTCCTGTTCGTCTAGATAGAAACTGCTAAGGAATCACTGAAGGTACATTCTGAGCCAGACGGACGCGAGCCTGAGCGAGGTCGTGTTGAAAACGCTGGAGTTGACTTGGTAGATTTGCATCGTCCGTCTCTGTGACAAACACTGACACGTGCAGCCTTTTGCCGGCGGCACGCCCAAAAAACAAGGACCAACGTGATCACAAGATTCTTCTCTCTTGCTTGGTAATACGAATTGCCTCAGCCGAGAAGCAACCGCCATTCGCTCATTGAATTCCATCCAACATGCCAATCGCCAGCACATCCGAGCCAAGTTTTTCCGGAGGAACTTTCGAGTTCATCGAAGCGAAGATTCGCCGTGATGCCGAGGGAACGTCGTTTGGCGGTGACTTCGAGTGGCTGTGCCAGTGGTTCTTGGAAAACGCTCCCCGATATCGAGGGCAGTTCGACAAGGTTTGGTTGTGGAAGAATTGGCCAGAGCGGTGGGGGATTGATGCGGGGATCGACCTCGTCGCTCGCACGCGATCGGGTGAATTGTGGGCGATTCAGGCCAAAGCCGATCGTCCCGACCGCGCGATCCCCAAACGAGAAATCGACTCGTTCCTGTCCGAATCGAACCGTTCGCAGTTCGCGTATCGACTGCTCATGGCGACGACGGACGACATTGGAGCCACAGCTCGCCGCACGCTGCATGGCCAAGAGAAGCCGGTGGGCCTGGTTCTGCGTGGTCATTTCCTGACGGAAGAAGTTCAGTGGCCGATTCAGATTGGAGGCACCGCCCCGCCGCTGGATCGATGGACCGCACGACCTCACCAGGCGACCGCGATCAAAGCCGTGGTCCACGGTTTTCGAGACCAAGACCGCGGCCGACTCCTCATGGCCTGCGGCACGGGCAAGACACTCACCGCACTGTGGATCGCCGATGTCGTTACGAATTTTTCCCAAATGGGAATTTTGCGTATCAAGACTGAGGGTGTGTGAATTCTGTCACCCTCAGCCGTCGCCGTGAATCGGGACCGTTCTTAAAAGCTGAAACTCGCAGGTCGTTGCGGCGTAACACTGGGAGGATGTCGGAATTCCGGCATCCTCAACAAGAAAACTCGCCAGCAAGCCAATCTCCTGGGTGTACACGTCGATGCAATTATCCTCCGGCCGGGCGATGGCGTCGGCCGTGGCTTGCAGTCGATCGTGAACGCCGTCGTTGTGATGCGGAGCCGGGCAGCACATGACGTTCCTGCTGAGATCGCCACAGGCCGCCAGAGTGGTCAGCAGTGCCGCATTGCTTTCGTGAATGGTGGCCCACAGGTTGCCCTTGACGACACCGTTTAATTGAAAGCCCTGGCGGGTCGTGATCCGCAAGGTGCCGCTGCCCAGTCGCTCGCCCAAGCTCAATTCCGTCAGCAACTGTTCGGCCGTAATCTTCCCGCCCGGCACCTTGAGACGGATCATGACGCTGTAGGATTTGTCGTCACCGGGCTGGCGATGTTTGCGGGCATCGCGGTCGTCCTGCTGATAGGTTCCGTGGAACTTCAACAGTCCGATATCGCCGGAACCGAACTTCGGCGTGTCGCGGGCGAGTTCCTCAGCGATGCTGCCGCGCAGGAAGTGGCTGGCCTCCTTGACGATTTCCTACTTCGTTTTTTTGCGTTCTTCGGCCATCAGAGATCAGTCCCGATAATGGTTCCTGAAACATTTCGACAGACTTCGGAAGTCTTGGCAGATGCGACCATCACGAACTACAGGAGAGCATTGAACAGCCGGCCCGTTGACGCGCCCAGTCGGGCCGTTTTGCGGCCAATTCTTCCTGGCCAGGTTGTTCGTCATAGGGATGGCGCAATAAGTCCAAGACATCATTCACCAGCGACACATCGCCTTGCTCAGCCTTGTCAATCGCGAGTTGAGCCAGGTAGTTGCGAAGCACGTATTTCGGGTTGACGGCGTTCATTCTCTTTCGTCGCAAGTCGTCCGGTGTGCCGTCCTGTAGAACACGCTTGATGTAACTCCTGAGCCAGTTGCCAACGCGCGTTTTGTATTGAGGAGTTAATTGCTCGGGCACATAATAAGCATCCAGGAGCGGCCTCATCAGCACTTCGGAGCAGGCATCCGCCAGGGACTCAACAGCCGTGTCGATCATGGCAAGCTGGCGATAGAAAATGGTCATATCCGTTTCCACCAATGGCAACACGACGAACAATTCCGCGATTAACTCTTCATCCGTCGCCGGGTCAAAGGCCTTCAGGCCCAGTTTCCCGGCGATCATGCCTTTCCAGCCCTGTGCGAAGTTTTCCGCATAGACGTTCAGAGCCTGTTGCAGTGGCTCAACCTGCTGAATCAGCGGATGGATGGCTTCGGCCAGCCGCTCCAAGTTCCAGAAAGCGATTTCCGGCTGTTTGCCAAAACAGTAACGGTGATATGTCGCATCGGTGGTATTGGGGGTCCACTTGGGATCGTAATTTTCCAGCCAGCCGTAGGGGCCATAGTCAATGGTGAGGCCGAGGATCGACATGTTGTCTGTGTTCATGACGCCATGCACAAACCCCACACGTTGCCAATGCACGATCATCTCCGCCGTTCTGCGACAGACTTCCTGAAACCACGTGAGATAAACTTCTGGCGACGGCTCGCCTAAATGCGGAAAGTCAGTGCGAATCGTGTAGTCCACCAGTTGTCGCAGCCGAGCGACATCGCCGCGCGCGCTGAAAATCTCAAAATTGCCAAAACGGGTAAACGACGGCGCAACTCGGCAGACCACCGCACCGGGTTCGGCCTTGGGATGGCCGTCGTAAAACATATCCCGAATCACCTGCTCACCACTCAGGATGAGACTCAAAGCCCGCGTGGTGGGCACGCCCAGATGATGCATGGCTTCGCTGCATAAAAACTCGCGGACTGACGAGCGCAACACCGCCAGACCGTCTGCGGTCCGCGAGTAGGGTGTCGGACCTGCGCCTTTAAGCTGTAATGCCAACCGCTCACCTTGCCGATTGACCACCTCGCCCAGATTGATCGCGCGACCGTCACCGAGCTGTCCCGCCCAATGTCCGAACTGGTGGCCACCGTAACAGGTCGCATAGGAATCCATGCCCGCCGACAGGCGGTTGCCGGAAAAGACCTGAATAAAATCATCCGATTCACAAACCTCCGAGGTCAAATCCAACTGCCGGGCAACTTCCCTGGAGTAAGCGACCAGTTGTGGCCGGGCGACTTTGGTTGGCAACACGCGTGAGTAACAGGCACCGATGACCTGACGTCGATGGTTCGCAGTTTCGGGGTCGGCGGGCAACTCTCGTACAAAACGATTGTCGAACGTCATGGCATCGAGGCTGGTGAGTTTTGGTTGGGAATTCATCGTCTTCTGTTCTCATCACTAATAAGATGCGCTCGCCAAGATTCGACTTTTGGCGGGCGCATCTTATAAACCCGCATTTCCCAGATGACTTCCCGCACTTCGGCCTGTGATTTGCGATAGACCCTTGAAAAGCAGGTGTATTTTTCCAAATCATACCAAGCTGACAGGGGAACCCAATGGGTGACAGACAAAACGAGGAATTGCGGGTCAGTTTTGACAGCCGTTTGAAGCTGAAGTTCTTCGGCAGTCAGATCACGACCGATGCGGGGTTACTCGCCTACCGTGAACTCGATGAAACGCTCGGGCTGACGGAAATGGGCGCAGACGTGCTGACCGATTCTCGCCTGGGGAGCAACACGCAGCACGGCCTCTGACCGCTGTTGCGGCAGTCGATTTACAGCCGGT
>CAMCMU010000043.1 GCA_945876035.1 Schlesneria paludicola DSM 18645
ACGATCGCGCACCGCACTCGACTCTGACTGACGGGTAGCCGGCCTCCCCGTGACAGATTTCGGATAGCAAACAGCTTTAGGAAAATCGATCGGCTGGCGGCAATTGTATGGAAACGTGCCGTGAGGGAATCGGGTGCACGAAGCACGCCGTCTCCTGTTCATAAAAATATCACCATCCGCTTTTGTCCCGCATCACGTCTACCGCAAGGCATGAGGCCGTCGGATGCGTCATCAGGCGACACGCGATAATGGCGGTGAATCGTGAGTTACCTTCCGAATTCCGTGCGGGGTCCAGTCCCGTTGTTGCTGGACCGTTTCTGTGCGGATCCGCAGGTTGACCTGTTGGACGTCGGTCCGCACGTAGCCGCGTGAGTGTTCGAGGTGCAGACAGATCGCAGAGTATCGAATCTGAAGCGGACGGATGCCGTGGTTGATCAAGCGATATCCCAACTCCGCGTCCAACCCACCGTGTTCCATCTGTTCATCAAATCCATTCACGCTTTCGATGTCGATTCTCCAAACGGAACTGTTTCCTCCCGAGAACGCTCCCTTGGTTGTGGTGATATGATTCAGTAACTCCGCGATCCAGCCGCTCAAAAACAGCCGCACCTGCTTACTTGAAAACGGTTGTCTCTGCCGATGCAACCATAGTCCGTCGAATGCTCGACCACTGACAATGTCATTTTCGGTAATCGCTTGACTGACCGGCAAGCTGAGTCGTTGACACGAGCCCGCGAGAAAATAGCCGGGTCTGGCGTGCGACTTGTGTTGGGCGACGAAATCACGGCGTGGAACGCAATCGCCATCGGAAAAGATGAGATAGTCGCAGTTGCTGGCCACGATCGCCTTATTCAGGATTTCACACTTTCGGAATCCTCGGTCCTCGTGCCAGACATGTCGCAACATCAGCCGCCCGCGTTGCCGGAATCGTTCGATCACCTCTGCGGTGGCCGGACCGGAACCGTCGTCGGCGATGATCACTTCGAAACCTAGGTCGGTCTGTTGCTCGTATCCCCAGAGCACTTTCGTGAGCCATTCCGGTGAGTTGTATGTTGTGAAGATCACTCCTGTTTTCATCGGTATTTACTCCACAGATGCGCGTTTAATTCGGGGCCCAGCCGGGCATCGATCAGGGAGGCGAGTTGCTGAAATAGAAAGAATGAGATTCCCAAAGGAAGCAGGAGCGTTTCAAAAGACACCGGCTGGCCACTGACGGAGGCCAGGACGTCGTCAAAGAGGCCAAAGGACTTGAAGTAGGCAATCAGTCCCAGATGTAGCGCGAGTGCCGCCAGCATCGAGAACCGGCGGACACCTTGCGTCTGACGCGGTGATAGCCATTTTCCTAACTGAAAGTTAACCACAATCGACGCCGCCATCAGCGGCAGATGGATCGGAATCCAATACGCGGAGAAGAGGAAGGATGCCAAGAGCAGCCATGGCCCCGCCGAGGGATTCCCGGATCGCGAGCAGATGTCGAATCCCAGCAATACGATGGCGAGGAACACGAGCATGAAGAGACAAGAACTGACGAGCATGTCGCTGACCTCCACGACGCACGATGACAACGAATTGTGGGGCGGGCTTATAGCCGGCAACTCAGAATTGGGTCAATCCGAATTGCGGTCTACGTCGTATTGACTCACCCTCCGCGATTCAGTCGACCGGAATAGGTTGTGAGGGATGTCTTGAATAAAAAGCGTTCGAAAGTGAGGGGGCGGAGATTGAACGAGAGGTCACCTGTTACGCCGCCATCGATGGACGAGTTGTGCGAAAAGAGAGGGAGCGACTTCCGCATCAGGACGATACGCGTCCGCCGGAATTGTGGTGTGCACGACCGCGGTCCGGAAATCGCCGGAATCGATTCCTGTTGCGTGTTCTTGCCACGTTATCGGGTGGTTGATCCGCTCACAGATCCCCGCGTCTCCAAACGCACGTGTCCTATGCCCCCCCCATTCCCAATCCTAGGATCATTCGGATCAACTCGCCCGCGATTCGATGGCTGAGCCTTGGATCTCGAGACGCCAGTCGCTGATTGATCAACACGCGTCGTCGCGTCAGTCCGTCTCTCGATCGATTCGGATTTTTCCGAAACTCAAGACGATGTGTGGAGGCCGCCGATCGTTGGACTGAGGCGCAGCTGATCACGCCGATTGACACTCGGTGTTAAGGCCTCGATGGAGTGATGTTGTTTCGTGTCTGCCGCAGCGGAGAGGGGATGCCCGGACGTCGAGTTCGCGCGGTTTGAATCGAGTCATTTGCGTTGCACCGCTCGTGTGATGCAACAAAACCACGGGCAAGTTTGCGTCTGGGGTGTCGCCCGCGTCGGTTCCTCAACGATGGACCGCCGGCAATCCCGCACGCCTCGATTCGATCGAGTCGATAATCGCAGCTTACTTGCGATTGTCTTTTGATTCACTCAAAATAGCTTTGGGCCACCTTGTTTGGTGGCGTGCGGCTTGCCTCATCCTCGTGAAAGTTATGTCATGCTCCCGCGAATTCTCCAGGGTTTGGTTATTCCGAGTCTCGGCCTGATGGTGTTCGGTTGCGGCCAGAGTCCTCCGACCCCGATTGCGAGGCCGGTCAATTCCGCCTCAGCAGTGGCCAGGCCGACACAGGAGCCGGATTCAACGTCGAACAAGAACGCCGCCGGGATTTTGGAAGATTTGCCCGTTGTGAAAGCTACGTCATTGACGGAGTCGAGACCCAAGGTTGCGGTTCCGGTCAACTCTCAAACGTTTTCGGAGGCCGCGTTTCTTGGCGACGATGTGGTGGGACTCGTGGTCGGTCATCCGAAGCGAGTCACCGATTGGCCGATCTATCCGTTGATTCAGGACGCGGGACTGCTTCCCGATTTCGAATCGATGTTTCCTGCGGGACACCTGAAACTCGAGTCGATCGAACGAGTGACTCTGGTCATCGACGAGACGTTTATGAACACAGCGGCCAAAGAGCTTGGCTTGGAAGCGAGTGACGACGCGGAACCGACGCCCGCGACTGTTCAGGCTCAACACAAACGCCAGCTGCAGCAACTGGCGACGGCGTTTCACAACTATTACGGTGACTACCAGCGGTTTCCACGGGCGGATGGTGATGGCGCGGGTCAACAAACCGGACTCAGTTGGCGGGTCCATCTGTTGCCGTACATTCAAGAAGCGGACCTGTACCAGCAGTTCCACCTCGACGAGCCTTGGGACAGCGACCATAACAAGACGCTGATCGAAAACATGCCCGTGTTCTTCCAATTGCTCGGCGATACCAACGAAGGCAAGACTTCGATGCACGTGTTCACCGGTCAGGATACGCCATTTGATGGCCTCCAAGGAAAGACGGTTATCGACATCTCTGACGAGATGTCAGACACGATTCTCGTCGTTTTAGCGGGAGTTGACACGGCCGACGTGTGGACGAAACCGGGTGGCCTGAAATTTGATCCGGCCACGTGCAAGAAGTCTCTTGGTGAGATCAACGACAAGACTTTCTTGGCGGTCATGACCGATGGCAGCGTCCAGTCGATTCCGTTGGATATTGAAGAATCCATGCTGGCGAATCTGATTCAATTGAACGACGGTCATTCCGTCGAGTTCGCCCGTTCTGTGGAGGACTCTCCCACCGTACCACTAATTCCGACAGTGATTCTCACGCTCGCCTCAGCGGCGGACCGATCTGAGATTGTGACATCGCTACTACCCGAGGCGGTCGAGGAGACTCACGCGGGGCAGACGCTCTTCAAGAACGAAACCGCCGCGGTGTTTTTCGCCGATGGCAAGACGATCGTTTTCGGACCTGTCGGCACGGTCAGGAAAATGATCGGCACGAAGCTGTCGGAACGGGCTGGCACACGGAAGATCCTGTCGCAGTTGCAACTCGGAGCCGACGTCACGGCAGCCTTCGATTTAGAGTCGCAGGCCTCGCTGCTGCAAAAGGCTGTGGAAATCAATCCGGTCCTCGGATTGGCTCTTCAGTTGAAGTCTCTGTCACTTCAGGCCACGGTGACGGGAGTCACCGATGACACCTTGTTCGAATTGGTCGCGACGACCGTCGACGAACAGTCCGCTGCTTTCATGACACAACTCGCCGCAGGAGCCCTCAGGCAGGGCCAAGAAGGCTTGTCACGGTTTCCGATTCCCGATGATACCGACGCGGATAAAGCGACCAAGAAGCTAATCGAAACAGTCGTGAATTCTGCCGACATCAAACAAAACAGTGACCGGATCGAGTTTTTGATCCCCGTACCTGAGGACTTCGACAAGTTGCCAGAGCTTCTCAAACCGGCGATGTTGAAGGCCCGCGCCGGGACGGAAGCGAGGAAGAAGAGAAACAACCTCAATCGGATTTTTCTCGCATTTCTCAACTATGACCGAGTCCATTCAACGCTGCCAGGTGCCGGGCGTTCTGCGGATGGCAAGTCGGGATTGAGTTGGCGCGTGCATCTGTTGCCGTATCTCAATGAAGTCGCGCTCTACAAACAGTTTAATTTCGACGAGGCTTGGGATAGCGATCAGAACCGAGTTCTGATCGAGAAGATGCCGGCCCTGTTCAAAGTGGACGGCGTCAGTACCGTCGGAAAAACGTCGTTTCACGTTTTCACCGGAGCCGGGTCTCCGTTTGCCGATGATCAGACGCCTCGCTTCGCGACCTTCACGGATGGGCCGCAGAGCACGATTCTGGTCGTACAGGCTGGTCCCGATACGGCCGATATCTGGACCAAGCCTGGCGGTCTCGACTTTGATCCCAAGAACCCGCGACAGGCGTTGGGGACCCTCTCCCAAGATCACTTCTTGGTCCTGATGGGAGGCGGAGCGGTACACCGGCTGAATCTGACGATTCCCGCAGAAACGTTCCGCGACCTGATCGAGCATCAGGATGGCCACGACGTCGGCGACTATCTCGATGATTTAGAAACGCGCCAGAATTTCTCTGACGATCGGATCCCGGACTGATGGAGTCCTCTCACGATCCAGTGGACGCATTACGTGCGGTGATTCGCCGACACGATGCCCTGTACTACGGGCATGCCAAACCAGAGATATCAGACTTCGAATACGATCAGTTGATGCGGCAACTGATGGCGTTGGAGTCTTTAGACCCGGCACACGATTTCGTCGACAGCCCTTCGCACCGAGTGGGCGGCAGGCCCATCGCGGGATTCGTGACGGTTGAGCATCGGGTCCCGATGCTCTCCATCGACAACGTCTACAATGAAGCCGAACTTACGGAATTCGGCCAGCGAGCGGCCAAGCTGTTGAATGGACGTCCCTGCGAGTGGGTCGTCGAATACAAAGTGGACGGCGTCGCTTTGTCGCTGATTTACGTCAATGGTCGGCTGGTTCAAGCCGTCACTCGAGGAGATGGACATCGCGGAGACGATGTGACTCATAACGCGAGAACTCTGCGAGGCGTTCCGCTGCAAGTACTGAATCTTCCGAGGATCGGTGGAACGTCACTTTCATCCATCAACCATCAGGCGGGCGATGTGATTCCCTCCCGACTGGAGGTTCGTGGTGAGGCCTTCATTTCGAACAGCGAGTTTTCGGCAATTCGCGCAGCGGCGATCGACAACGGCGACGAGCCATTCAAAAACTCACGTAATGCCGCTGCCGGCGCGATTAAGTTGCTCGACCCCCTGCTCTGTGCCGAACGCAAATTGAGATTCTTCGCGCACAGCGTCGGTGATTTGGAGGGAGCGACGTTCGCGACGCATGGCGAATTTCTCCTGCGGATGGAACAGTTTGGTATCCCCGTCATTCCGAAGACCGTCGTTCGACCAAGTTTCGAAGCGGCGGTCGAGTCTGCGCAGTCGCTGATGCAAGATTTGGTTGCTCTTGATTTTGAAGTCGATGGGATTGTCTTTAAAGTCAATGAATTAGGTGTGCGACAGAATCTCGGATCAACCAGTAAGTCTCCGCGGTGGTGTATTGCTTATAAGTGGGAAAAATACGAAGCCGAGACGCGCGTTGTCGAAATTGTCGTTCAGGTTGGGAAAACTGGAATCCTGACTCCCGTCGCCTGTTTAGAACCGGTCGAGATCGCCGGAACAACGGTTTCCCGCGCCAGCCTTCATAACGCGGATCAGATCTTGCGGCTCGGAATTCAAATTGGTGATACGGTTGTCGTCGAAAAGGCTGGAAAAATTATTCCGCACGTGGTTCGAGTCGAAACACATTTGCGAGATGGAACACAGAAACCGTTTGAGTTTCCAACCCAATGCCCGGAATGTGACTCCACCGTCGAAAAAGAAGACAGCGGAGTTTTCGTTCGTTGCTCCAATCGGAATTGTCCCGCCCAACTGCGAGAGAGTTTATGCTATTTCGCCTCCCGAGCGGCCATGAACATTAGCGGACTAGGAAGCAAGTTGATCGAGCAGCTGATGCACGCGAAGTTGCTTATGAGCTTCGCCGATATTTATCGCCTGCAGGATCGTCGAGCGGAGCTTGTGACGCTGGACCGACTCGGAGAAAAGTCGGTTGATAATCTGCTGATGAGCATTGAACAATCGAAGCGCCAACCCCTGTGGCGGCTTCTCACCGCATTGAACCTGCGGCACGTCGGAGTTCGCACCGCCCGAGAATTGGCCAACGGCTTTGGTTCGATGTCAGCTCTCGCGAGGGCTGCCGAGCATGAACTGGATCAGATTAACGACGTGGGAGACGTCGTCGCCAAATCGGTATGGGCATTTTTCTCCAGCGAATTTGGACAACGTATGGTCGAGGAGTTGAAAGATCTTGGCCTTAATATGGGGAGCGAAGTCATTGATCCGAATTCCTCCAGCAGTACGACTCCCCAGATTCTTGCCGGCAAGGTACTGGTTGTGACCGGCACGCTCTCGCGATTCACACGCGACGAAATACAGGATCTGATTCATCAACATGGAGGGACCAGCTCCGGTAGTGTTTCGAAAAATACGAATTACGTTGTGGCGGGGACTGACGCCGGAAGCAAATTAAAAAAAGCCACAGATCTTGGAATTGCGATCCTCGATGAGCGAGAATTTCTGGCGATGATCTCTCTGTAAAACATCCTCTTTTGGGCTCGGGGATTGGGCGCCGATCACGGTAGAGCCTGTGATTGGATCACTCGCGAAAGCGCCCTGCAGCCGTTTTTTATCAGACGTGCAATCGATTGGCTGGGACGTGGATCGTGGCATTGCCGACTGTGCCACACGGGTAACCGTGCGGCGTACGAAGCGGCCAACAGGAACACATATTCAGCCGGCGGTACTCGGTTAGCCGCCTGTCGGCGCGTGGCGATCAATCCCCAGTGCTTCGAAGTCAATCTCGTCAAAGTCTGCTGCAAGTGGCTACATCATCAGAAGCGGTTTTTTGATTGCAGCGAGTGAGGGACAGCCGGAAGTTTGCATGGCCAAGATGAGTTCTTCACGAAAAAAGCTCAGGACTTTGCTAACTCCGAGTTCCCCTTCGGCGGCGAGTGCCCAAGCAGAGGGCCTGCCGATCAAGACGGCTTTGGCTCCCAACGCGATGGCTTTCAGGACGTCCGTTCCCCGGCGGACACCACTATCAAGTAGCAGTTCGGCTTTGCCGTCCATCACGTCCGCGATTTTTGGAAGTTGTTCGATGCTGGACGGTACTCCATCGAGCCGTCGCCCTCCGTGGTTGGAAACGATGATTCCGTCTAACCCGAGAGCAATCGCCTGCTGCGCGTCGGCGGGGCGCAGTACCCCTTTGAGAAGTATGGGGAGATTTGTCACGGAACGAAGCCAATCGAAAAATTTCCAATCCAAGGCCAGGTCCCAAGCCTTCTCATTGAATGCTAAAAGGTCTGAGTAACTCATGTCTTTTGTGATTGGAAATCCGATATCTATCAGGTGTTTCCGCAAGACGGAGGGTGGCAGAGCGAAGCGATTTCGCAGATCGGCGTCTTTGCGTTCCCCAAGATCGACGGTAACGATGATTGCCTTGTACCCGGAGGCATGCACGCGTTCCACAAGTTGCCGAGTGACACCTCGATCTTTAGGAACATAGAGTTGAAACCACTTTGGGCCCGAACTGGCTGCCGCGATTTCCTCAACACTGTTGCCCGCGCTGCTGCTGACTCCCAAGATCGTGTGCGCAGCGGCGGCCGCGCGGGCGGAACCAAGAACACCGTCGGCGTGAAACAGGCTTTGCCCGGCCACAGGAGCAATCAAGATCGGCATCGAAATCGATTGGCCTAGAATCGAAGTCGAGGTGTCGACGCGGTCGACACCTGCCAGTAATGGTGGCAATATTCGAATGCGGCGAAATGCGGCCAGATTTTCATGAAGAGTCACCTCATCAGTGGAACCGCTGGTGATGTATTCATAAGTCGCTCGCGGCAGTGCCGTCTTGGCCAGAATCTGAAAATCGGCCACACATGCCGGGACCTGACCGAACAGGGGATTGAATTTCAAAGAATTATTAACGGTTGAATCAGGGTTGTCTTCGCCACCCGTAGCGGTCTTCTCTGTACTATCGGAATCGGACGGCATGAGTCCCACAGACCCTGTGCCCAACGCCAAGAACTTGGAAAAGAATCGTCGATTCATCGAATTCGTCTTTCGTGGAAAAAGACTCTCCTCGGACGTCACACGCTCCACACTTCTCTACCCGTGTCACAGGCAACAATCAAGGCGTCGCGATGGATGAACACGAAATCTTCTGCGGACGAGTCATAAAAACAGCTCTCATAAATGAAGACGGAATTGACTTAGGGTCACCGAGAAAATCGGCGACGAGTCAACGGCAAAAATTGGTGTGGACGCGAAGTTCGTTTGTTGAACAGGTTCCCCGAACGGGATTGCAACGAAACCGGCTGGAAACAGCGGACCATCATTGAAGATGCCCGTTTTCTTGGTGTTATGACGCTTTTAGGCGGGGATGGAGCCAAGGTGGAGGGGGCCACGAAGGGTGTTGCCTGATCACGTTGCGTATTCCGATAGAGGTGCTTTCTATGACCGGAATGAGGCAGGTGATTGACGACGATACCAGTCGTTCACATAGTCACAAACCATCTCAAAGGCTTCTTGCTCGCGAGGCCCGGCCGTTTTTTCAACCGGGCTGGAAAGCCACTTTAACTGCGATCGGATTTCGGATTCGGCAATCAAATGCAATCGAGTGGCCAGAATTGTTGCTTCAAGAACGGCATGGCGGGCGCGATGGAATCCGATGAAGTCTCGAACGCGACTTTGATAAACGATCTTGGCTTCGAGTCGCGTTCTATCTGTCGTGTCGTCACAGGCCACGATTTCGAATTCGTACCAGCGACAGCAGTCCTTGAGAACTCGGCCTTCAATTGTCTGGGCTTTAATAAACTCGGGACTCGAATTCAGTCGATCAAGTGCAGAACGAGCGATGAGCAGCACATCATCCGTGATGTGAAATACGCCGAATGGATTTTGCTTCAGGTTCCGGTACGTGACGGAGGATTTGAAAGGCCGCAGAATCAGACGTTCGAAATCTCCGGAAATAATCGGTCCCATCGGCGCAAGATTCCACTCGCCCGCTGAATTCAGACTCGTGACGAGACCTTCAAGCAACACGGAAAAGTGTCCTCGGTGCGATGCCAACGGCCATCATTTTATCAATCCACCGGTGTTGAAGGTTGGAATCTGTCGCCAGACGAGCGAACGATTCAGTATCTCGGCCGTTGATTGCAGTCGTGTTATCTGTTCACACCGACATAGAAGCTGAAGATCTGTTCCTGATCAATCTCTTCTTTCAAGATTGGAAATGCGAAGTCCAGAGCGATCGGAAC
Organism: Schlesneria paludicola DSM 18645; assembly: GCA_945876035.1. Classification (GTDB taxonomy): domain Bacteria; phylum Planctomycetota; class Planctomycetia; order Planctomycetales; family Planctomycetaceae; genus Schlesneria; species Schlesneria paludicola_C. Next base: position 9,730 of record CAMCMU010000043.1, read on the forward strand.
GGGTCCCATCATTGGCACCGCCACACGCAGGCCGGTTCCAACCGACAGCCGAAAATCGCTGAACGATTGGTTGTCGTTGACTGTTCCGAAGTCTGTGAAGGCAACAGCTTTTACCATTTCATTGGCCACCACAGGCAACATGTATTCGACGCTGCCAAGGAGCATTGTTGTGCCGCCCACGCGAACGCCCGTTTGAATAGGGCTCACACCACGGAATGCAAAACCACGGAACGATTGAAATCCACCGGCAAAAAATCGTTCGTAGATCGGAGTGTCTTGACCAGTCCAGCTGGCCTGTCCGTTGACCGAAACGGTATGCTTACCGGCACCGTCCGCCCGTTGATACGTCGTGAAGTATTGACGACCTTCGGCTTCAACGCGCGTGTAGCTGAACTCACCAAATGCCTGCTCGACGCCGAGTTCGACGTAATGTCCTGAGCCGGGGAGGAAAGCCGCATCACGTGTATCGTGCGTTAATGAGGCACGGGCTGTCGACAAAAAGGTTTGGCCCAGTACGTCGGTCAGGAGTGGTGGAGTCGGTATTGTGGGATTCGAGATATCAACGTCCTCGAGTCGCAATGCAATGGCTCCCGACCACTGCTGACTAAACTGTTTTCCGACACGAAGCTTCCCGCCAACTCTCTGTTCGGTCCAGTTTTGATAGAACCGTTGAAAGTAGAAACCGCTTACTCCCAGATTGAAATTGGAGTCTAGAAAATACGGATCCTGCCAATCGACCAGATATCGACTGACTTGGCTACCTGGCATCGCCTCGATGCGAAACCGCTGACCACCGCCGCGCCACGCCGTCCCGTTCCACACATCGTCCCAACTCGTCGGGGGACGCAAAATGTCAAAGTTTTGCTCACTGAGCACAATGTTTCCGACAACTCCCGCATTACTGTTGACACCAACACCGAACATCAATCGCCCTGTCCGGGCCTCGTTGACATACGCATCAATGTCGATGAACTCCGGCGGTGGCATTCTTTGCCAGTCGTCCGTTTCGGAATTGCGAATGGCATTTCCGAAAGGATTGGACTGCGAATCGCTATCCGATCCGAAAACGCCAGGAGGGAGCGGGTCATCGAGGCTTTGTGATCGAAATAAAGGAGTCAGAGGCGCCAGTTTCGACTCGTCGGAAACGGGCTCTTGTTGTTCCGTGGGAGGAGCGGTTTGGACTTCGATAAAGTAGGGGCGTGCGACAGTCTGTGACTCATGGATTTCCGGCTTCGCTTGTGTTTTCTTGGTCAGAGCCAATCTCGCATTCGGGGTTGCTCCGTTCGAAAGCGTTGCTGTCGGTTGCAAAATCCCGTGGCCACCGATCCGCGGGGCCTCGAGGCTTTGGCCGCGAGCCGCATTCACATCGGGACGTTGTATCCAATTCTCGTTTCGGACAATGTTCGTTTCAATACGCGGTCCATTTTCTGGACCGGTATCGAAGTACTGTGATCCTTCCAAGCGACGTTTGAGCAGATGCATTTGCTTCGGATCGGCGAGATCGCCAGGTCGTATTGGCGAAATATTTCGAACTAAATTGGTTTGTGTGTGGGGATGATCTCCCCCAATGTGAACATCTAAGCTGCGGACTCGATAGACCTTGTCCTCGTTAATTTTGTACACGATATCAACAACGGCCGCGTCGTTGTCGTCGGTCCAGACGGGTACGGCATCGACTTGGGCGAACAAACGTCCCTGCGATCCGTATTTTGATTTAATTGCATCAACGTCCTTAGCGATATGGCGTGCGTTGTAGTCCTGTCCTGCAACAATTTTCGTGAGCGAACGGATTTCTTTTTCCGGAAGGACCTCGTTTCCGGCCACCTCAATATTGCGAATTTTATATCGCTCGCCTTCGGCGATTTCGTAGTGAATTTCTACTTTCGACTTGTCTGCGGAATCCGTTCGATGCGGCTCGATTTTGACATCAAAGTAACCCAAGCTGTGGTAATACTGGCGAATTCCTTCGATATCGTCGGCAATCGTCGAGGGATCGAATTTGCCTCCGAATAACCACAGGATCCGTGTTTTCGTGCGTGTCTTAAGTTTCAGAATAGAATCGCTGAAGTGTTCGTTTCCTTCAAATTTCACAGACGCGACAGAAACCTTGGGACCTTCATGAATGAGAAACACGACGACACGATCGGGGTCATCGCGGACGTCACCTCGTTCGAGTTCGACGGTGGCATAGGCGAACCCCTTTTCATGATAGTGCTCTTCAATTCGGCGGGCGCATTCGCGGTTGGCACTGATATCGTAAGGGCTACCGGGTTTGAGCTGTGTCATGGACTGGAAAACTTTGGTTTTGATCTTCTTATTCCCCTTGTATTCGACCGATCGGACGATCGGGCGTTCAAGGACTCGAAAGACCAAGACATTGCCGTCGTCGTTCCGTCGAATTGTGGGCTCGACAGTGGCAAACCAGCGAGTTCTTACCAGAGCATCGACGTCATCTTTGATCTGTTTCGCTGTCACAGGACGACCGGGGCGCGTCTTGATATGTTTAGCAATTTCAGCATTAGGGATTGTGGTATTTCCCTCAATCTTGACATCATCGATTGGTTCATCGAGAGTGAATGGTGACTCTGAGGAACTGCGATTATCCAGCGAAGTCTGAACAATAGATTTTGATTTCTGCAGCGGCTTCGTCGAAGCCGCAGAGGGCATGCCCTGATCAGGTTCCGCAGCTGCGGTTTCGGCAGGCGCACTCATCGTCACGCCCAGAAGAAGGGCGCACGACAGCGACCAGAGGCAACCGGCTCTGTCGCGAACAGCGTGCTGCATGGTGGGGCTTTCTCACGCGGAGGTCAAACGGTATTGATCCAGCCGACTCTTCAGAATTACGACTTGCAAGGAAAGACGACGATGCGCCATGGTCGATAACGCGACCACGCGATCCGAAAGAACTATCGACGGAGAGAAATAACGGATTATCAAAAGGGCGACAAGATGAGTTGTCCGCCCACAAAAAACCAAGAGACGCAGTGACTTGGTGTCCGCGGAAGACAGGAAATGCTCCCGATTCAGGCAACAATTCGCTGTTCACAGACAGGGGGTTGAGTGGGCCCACAGCGGCGCGGCTGAGATTCTGTTAATCGGGTCTCGCTGTTCGGTCCGCTCGATTCTCGGAAGCCCCCTAACATCCAGAAGAGGGCTTAAAAAAAGGACGGATATGAGATCCTGTTTTGTGCGACGGCGATGAACGACAGCACCGGAACCCGAGTCATCTGACACCTTGGCATGTGCGACAAACGGTTCACCGTCCGCCAAACGGCTCTCAAAAAAATGTTTCCAGTGGTCGGGAAAGAGAGGGCTCCGATTCGAAGGGGCTTTGTTTTTAGCGGATGGCATACCCGATTGGGATAACTTATGATCGATTGGACTGGATGTGACTCGAGTAAACAGTCGGTACCGTCGTTCGGAATCCCGTTATTGACGTGACTGCGAACAGGTGACTCTCGCTCTCTTTCGATGGGGTCGATTTGTCGTCTGAGACGATTGTCGCGTGGAGAAAAAATGGCAGTTCAGATGTTAGAAGTTCCTGCGATCGACGGCCGTGGGACATTTCATGGATATTTATCTCTGCCGCCTGCTGGTCATGGGCCCGGATTGGTGCTGGCGCAAGAGATTTTTGGCGTTAACCAAACCATGCGCGAGATTGCAGATCACTATGCCGCAGAGGGCTATGTGGTTTTTGTTCCCGACCTTTTCTGGCGGCAGCAACCGGGCATCGAGCTGGGTTATACTCCGGACGAATGGCAAAAGGCTTTTAGTTTCTATCAAGACTTTGACGAAGCGAAAGGAGTGGAAGACATCCAGGCGTCGATCAGCACGCTCCGGAATCACCATGCGGTGATTGGCAAAGTCGGTGTTGTCGGATTCTGTCTTGGAGGCAAATTGGCATACCTGGCAGCCTGTCGAACCGACACCGATGTCGCGATCAGCTACTATGGTGTCGGGATCGAAACGGCGATTAAGGAAGCGAAAAACGTCCAATGCAAACTGCTGTTGCATCTCGCCCAGAATGACGAATATTGCCTGCCCGATGCACAGGAAACTATTTTACAATCCCTGCGTAACAAGCCGAACTTCAAGTTGTATGTGTATGCGGGGGTCAAGCACGCATTTGCGAGAGTTGATGGCCCTCATTATGACAAAGCATCTGCAGAAATCGCGCACGCACGCAGCATAGAGGCCTTGAAATCTGAGATTGGCCCCCAACCGGATCTCTCGGCACTCTGGGATCGCCACTGCGAATATGAATTTGGCACCCACGATGTCGCTGCGACGATGGCAACGATGGTTCCCGAACCGTATGTGAATCATATCCCGACGATGACAGGTGGAGTCGGCTATCAACAAGTCCAACATTTCTACAAAAACCATTTTGTGAACAGCAATCCTGCGGATACTTCGCTGATCTTGATTTCACGCACGGTGGGTGCCACTCAGGTGGTCGATGAAATGCTGTTCTGTTTTACGCACACCTGCGAAATCCCTTGGATGCTCCCCGGAATTCCGCCCACCCACAAGCGTGTCGAGATTCCAGTCGTGGCCGTAGTGAAGTTCCGTGGCGACAAAGTCTGTCACGAACATATCTATTGGGATCAGGCGAGCGTCCTTGTCCAGATTGGCGCACTTGACGCGACAGGGCTCCCTATTGCCGGTGTGCAGACCGCACACAAACTGCTCGATCCGACCCTGCCATCGAATTCCCTAATAACATCGTGGGCGGATTTGGATAAGAGATAGGCAGCTGCGGAGACCTCTGGTATTTTTTTCCTCTGAATCGTTACTGTGGCGTTTTGTCAATGTCGTTCTCTCCGAGAAAAAAGGCTCGCGTCAGCTTAGCCACGGTCTCTTCGATTCAGATTCGCGGCACGTCAGTTGAATTCCCAAGAGGCGGAGTGAAATCAAAAAACATGAAAATCTTCGTGCCTCAGACGTCTTTCCACCACGTGTTCGAGCCATTGCCAGACGGCATCGAACTTGTCAACGAGCCAGAGGCCCCAGTGGAAATGGCAGTGCTTGGAATGGAGCAGGCGGCGTACCTGCCCTCGCTCATTCCCGCCTTACCGCATTTGCGGGTCGTGCAGTCACTCAATTCTGGGATCGAGTGGCTGCTTCCCATGATACCCGATGGGGTCACCGTCTGTAATGCCAGCGGCGTGCATGATGCCGCAGTCGCGGAATGGGTGGTCGCTGTGCTCCTCGCGATGCGGAGACGTCTTCCCGATCTCCTCGAATTGCAAAGACGGAGCGTGTGGGACAGAAACCTCAATGACGTGACTGCGACCGGTGCTTCATCGATTGGCGCGATCGATACGCTCGAGGGAGGAACAAGTTTGATCATCGGTTACGGATCGATTGGACGTGCGGTGGCATCGCGACTGGCAGCCCTCGGGATCCATGTCGTGGGAGTGGCCCGGAGTCCGCGACCGGACACAGTGCCGCCGGAGGCAATTCCACGGCTTCTGCCGGACATGGATGCGGTGATCCTCCTGGCGCCGCTTACGCCGGCAACAGAGCGGATGGTTGATGCGAAGTTTCTGGCGTGCATGAAGCCCGGTGCCATTCTTGTCAATGCGTCGCGGGGGCGACTGGTCGACACCGACGCGTTAATTTACGCATTAAAACAGGGACTGATTCGGGCTGCCTTGGACGTGACCGATCCTGAACCGCTTCCGCCCACGCATCCTTTGTGGCAGGCACCAAATGTGCTGATCACGCCTCATGTCGCAGGAGCGGTAGCGAGTTGGCGAGCCAGAGCGTACCGTTTTGCAAGATCACAAGTCGACTGTTATGTGAGCGGAAAACCTCTGCGAAATATCGTCTCACGCGAGTGAACACGGTGTCAAAATAACAGGAGACATACCAGCACCACAGACAACCAGCGATTTCTGACACAAGACGTTTGCGCCCAGATCGAAACGGGAGTTACTCAACCCAACAGGAATCAGATATGTCCCAGCCCCTCGCTCAGTTTGCGGCATCGCTCGCCAGTGGCACAATCCGCATCATCGACCTCACGCATACGCTCTCGGCGGAATTCCCGACCCTCGTACTACCTGAGCCGTTTGGCCAGACGTGGCCGTTCAAGCTTGAGGAAATCTCGAGGTACGATCAAGCGGGTCCCGGATGGTACTGGAATAATTTCTCGTGCGGTGAACATACAGGCACGCACTTCGATGCGCCGGCCCACTGGATCACCGGAAGTCAGGTGCCCAACAATACCGTGGATTTGATTGACTGTCAGAATTTTATTGCCCCCGTCGTCGTCATCGACGCTAGTGCCGAAGTGGCTGCTAACGCCGATTGGTTGTTGACAGTTGAGTTTCTAGAAAAATGGGAAACGCAGCATGGCCAGATCCCGGCCGGTCACTGGCTTGCGTTCCGGACCGACTGGTCTAAGCGAATCAATGACCCGGCGGCCTTTGTGAACATGCAGGCAGACGGTGCACATACGCCCGGCCCAACACAGGCCACCGTGGAATGGTTGATCCAAGAACGCAACGTGCTTGGTTTTGCCGTCGAGACAATCAACACGGATGCAGGCCAGTCTTACGCGTGGCCCGTACCCTATCCCTGCCACACGTTGATGCACGGCGCCAATCGCTATGGACTGCAATGTCTCAGAAATCTAGACCAGTTGCCGCCGACCGGTGCCGTCATCTTCTCCGCTCCGCTGAAAATCAAGGATGGATCAGGAAGTCCTCTGCGCGTGCTGGCATTGATACCGTCCTAAAGGTAACTCGTTCTTCAAAATCAATCCTAGTTAGCCGCGTGCGTTGATAAGTTAAATTTTTCCGCCGCACAAAAGAACTTTGCCCTGTCGTTGGAGAATCGTAAGGGCAGCACGTTTGCCGTGACAGCCACGTTGTCAGTAGTCCGATGCCGTGCCGAAGGCTACTCCAGTCGCTACGGCATCGGATTGACTATCGCTGAAAATGAATGGAATCCGATTCACCAGACCGCCGGCCTGTTGAGGATGCACAAAACGGATGAGAACGTCGTGGGCGCCAGTGGACTTTGTGAGTGTGACTTGACACGGTCGTACCATTGTTTCCCTAGTCCGTTGACTTCGATGTCGGCAGTGGCAAGGAGTTCTCGTCAGGCCGATCGAGTCGTATTACGGCTCTCCCAAACACGTTTGACGACACGAGTGATACGCCACAGCACACTCTGGTTCGATCGACTTCGAGTATCGTTGGTAAGATCAAGCACACTGCACCGTCCGCAGAATTCGGCAGGGAATTCACGGCAGCTTCGTTTCCTTCGCTGCCGGTGGCATCAACTAGCGGTGTTCAAAAAGACGTTTCTTCCGTTGGAGTCATGAGGAGCCAAGCCGGATCAGCCCAATGGCACTTACGTTGTCACGGGGCGAATGAGTGATACAACGCGAGCCGCCGGAACGCATGTTGATGAGCCGGAACGCGCTAGCGTCCGGTTCGCATTTCGAAACAAAGGCAAACCGGACGCTAGCGCGTTCCGGCTCATCAATGCACTCACCGAAGGCGTACGGTGCGGGGGTGGGTGCCTTGTTACAACCACGACGGCTGAGCGGGGCTGCAGACCAAGCCTCGTCGCGGTCCCAAAGGGCCGCTGACGGCAGAAGAAGCCGAGTCACTGAAGTCACGGGTGGAAGCGGGGTCGCTGCCGAATGACGGGGGTCTGTGCGCTGCGGGGGGCGGGACATCCAGCGGGTCTTGCACTAGGATTTTGACCGACTCCGTTTGCTGAATGCGGCCTACGGCTTGTTACAGCCGCGGGGTGATTTTCTCACTGGTTCCGCGCCCGCGACACCGGCGGCCCGACTCAGTGGCGCATGACGATTTAAAAATTTCTGGCACCCGGGATTGCCGAGATCTAAACGGCACATCCCAGTTGTCGGCTCCAAGTCTTCCACGATGGCGCAACGCGGTTCGGCAATCAGCGAACGTTGACACGCATTGGGGCAAAGGCCGGTTCTCGCCCCTGTGCGGTTCGCCAGACGCCATACGCGTTCGTCTCTGTGCTGGGGGCAACGAGCGTCCAAACCGGCTAGGGCGAAGGCATGATCGTTCGGCGGATCGACCATCGTCAACCTGTTTCTGGTCCAGTTGTCGGCCACACGGGCATCGGTTGTGCAGGTGGCGCTGGTCTGAGATGGCGTTGGTTATCATCGCTCACAGGGCTTGATCGGCCCGCCCAATATCATGTGCGTCAGCTTGCCACCGTACTCGCCGGAACTCAATCCGGTGGATAACCTGTGGCATGACATGCGTAGTAATCATTGATCCGCCCGCAGGTGTGGAAACGTCGATCACCTGTTCGATGCGGCTGAAACCGCATGGCGAAACAGCTGTTTCGACAAAAATCTGATCCGCACCATCTACCACATATCCGATCCGAAAACGCGAGAAGAATTCATGAGATTGGTACAGGTCATCGGGTTCATGGATTCGAGGTTACTAGTGACCTCAATGAAGAAGACCGTTCCTTCCGGAGCCACGGCCAGTTCCATCGGCTGAATAAGCCCAGAGACAAGTTGTGCGATTTCAAAACAACAGGAGTCAACCGCCGAATCCGCGGCATGGAGATATGTCGCAATCGATGAGAGCAGCCATGCGAACAACAAGGTCCGGCGAAGAAGAAAAGACTTGACGCTCTCAGTTGAAGCGACGGGCAAGTAAGTCAGAGTTTTTAATCACGAATTACGACGGAGGCAAGATTGGTGGAAACTTGCGTACGGCTAACTGTCCGGTATCTCGGGCGATGGTTAGGGTATAAGTTTCCATATCGAGGCAGTTCGCGTCTTTGCCGAAGGGATCTTCGATCTCCACGCTGGCTTCCTCGAGCCCAAATAGCCCCAACGCGACGACTAGGATCAGTAGAGGGCTCCACCAGCCACAGCGTTCGCACAGGACCAGTGGTAGAGTCGCCAGATAAATCAAAATCAGCTGTTTGATCATGGCGACGTAAACGAACGGCAGCGGAGTCTTCTGTATTTTTTCACAACTGCCTTGCGCATCAACCATTTGACACAGATTAAATTCGAGGTGCTGGACCATAATCGAATCTAAAACGCCCGCTTGGTAATAGTGATTGATCCACTTGGAAATTGCTGCGGAAACACCATTTGGAATATTTCCGAATGAACGAGCCACGCGGCTGACGGACTCGGGAAGATAAAGATCCGCTTCTTCCGTATCTCGTTTTCCCTGCAGTGAGGATCTGATGCAGATCACATACCCCGCAATCAAGTTGGAGAGTTCGGTACCGCCGGTTGTGTAAATGCTGCCAAAGCGAGCCAAATTGCGACTCGCATTGGTCAATTGGCCCCAATGGCCTCGGCCATCCCAGTACCGCTGATTCGACGTGTTCATCCGAAAGACAATCAAGAACCCAATCAAAGAACCAAGGACCGTATGCGCGATCGGATCGAGTGCCTGAAAATGTTGATCGGCAAACCACTGGATATTCAACCCCGTCTCATACAAAAACTGAATGCCAGCCGAATAGATGGTAAAGAGTCCTACGCGTCTACAGATGCAAGGTAAAGCCGTACCACGCAGGGAAAAGGCGGTAGCCCACCAACTATGGCGATTATATTCGATCATCAACGTACCTTATCAACAGGTCCAGAAATTTTCCTGGCGCAACGCAGTCGTGACGAGAATGCCGTCTCAAAATGACGTGTGGACGCGGAATGACAAAGCGGATGATCAGGTGTTCAGCCGCGACGGATTTCGAGCGGCCTTCTTCAGGCATCAGAAATTGTCGGTTTCACAAAAGGGGATTCCCGAACGTTAGAAAGGACCGCCGCACGGTTATCGCTCCGACCCCTAACGATACCAAATCGATGTTATTCATACGGACAAAATCGCAGAAATCACGTTCCTCGTCAAATGTTCGGCGCGTCACACGTCCACTGCAATTGGACATGATTCAGGATCTCCGTTAGGTGTCGAGGATGTCTGTCAAAATTCATGACAGGAGGCCAGTAAAAAACGGCAGGTAACCCCTCGGTGTGGGCTGAGACACCGGCTTAGCGGTTAAGAGTTCTGCGTGACCCAGAGTTCTGCACCCACGAGATGTGCCCGCTCCGAATTGAGAGTCACCTGAATTTCATTACGACCGTGCCGGACATTGGGTGAGGCGATAGCAAACCGCAGACGCCGTACAAGAGCGCCCTTTTCTGTAGCAGACGGTAGCCCGACGATATTCCCAGGGATCGGCGAGACTTGTGCGACGATCGCGGCCACATTGTCTGTGGCAGACGGGTGCCCCAAGGGCTGCGAATTGAAAGAGATCGACGGAGAATCCGACTCGGCTAATCCGGTGATGTCGAGTCGCAATTCGCTCGTGACGCTTTTTGACGGAGCCGACAACGGACCCGCAACCATCAGCGGAATCACGGTCGGCTTGCGCACGCTCAGGTGAATGGGTAAGGAGCCCGCGAACTCTTCCACATCTTTGGCCCAATACATGGCCGGCATATAGAGCCCGGCTTCGCAGACCTCGAATATGCGATCACTGAGGGTCAATGTTTCTTTGGAGCCGATTGTTTTAAAAATGGAGACCGCAAAATCATTTTCTACGTTTCCCATACCTCCGGGAAATAGATTGAAGACCTGTATCCCATCGGCATCTTTTTCCAGAATACACGCGGCGGCCCCGTTCCAAGCCGCGACCGATTTGGGAATTGCGCTGCCGACCGGTGGTTGATGCCGTAACCCGGATCGGCTGAGGCATGGGTACACAGGAACATGGTGGGCATGGCCCAGCGTGATCAAGTCGGAAATTTGTTGATCGAAGGCAATGTATCCTCCGGAGATAGACAACACGTCAATCATTCCCGACTGGAGCCAATGGCGAATATCAATTCCAATTTGTCGACAGAAGGCCTCCGTCGAAGGGACACGGCAGGACAACAGAAAGACCCTCCCCTGACGTTCGCTTTCTGCCATCACGAGCGAGCGGATTTTTTCAACCAATTGCGTCAAAATTCCGGTTTGCTTGTCGGTGGTCGGTTTTCCCTCGTAGGATGTGCGGAAATAAAATGGAGCCCTCATAAAATCGAGGTCGATCCCATCGACCGGATAGTTTTGAAGCACCTCTTGGATAATTTCGAGGATCCGTGGTTCGACCTCCGGACGTTCGAAGTCCACTAAGCTCCAAAGTCGGCGGCGATCTTTCAGGCTCTCGACTTCCTGTGCGGTTGACATGACACGTCGTGGGTCTGTCTTTTTCCATTGTGGTACAAACAAGGGCTCCGCCGCATCGTGGATGTCATTCATCCGCATGGTCCACACAGATTCAAATCCATGTTGTCTGGAAAACGCGCAAGACATTTTCAGTCCGTCGGTCTGTTGTTTCAGAAAGTCCGGCAAGTTGTTCACTGTGGGAGCTGGGCCGTTGGTTAAGAACATTTCGGCGACGCTCGTGCGATGCGTATACAGATTGAAGCTCTGTGTGGTATTGAAATAGATGCTGTCCACTTGAGTGCCGAGCAATGGCATATGTCTTGCGGCTAGAAATTGTTCGGGTGTGACAGCACCCGGCACAAAAATATCGTCGCCGTCATTATTGTAGATGATCCGTCGTCGTCGTTGGGCGGCCTGCCGTCGGGCGTTTCCGAGGGCTTCTCGCTCTATCGCGGTGACGGCTCGATTGCCATTCCATCCAACGCCCAATGCCGTACTTCCGGCAACAAGACCCTGCAGAAATTCTCGGCGTGATGTGAACATTTGAATGGGTCCTGTCATAAGTGTTTCAGAGCGGAAAATCGTGAGAAGGTCAGGTTATGGGAATTGCGTGAGCCAAGCTGAATCGAAACGCATGACCTGATCGAGCACGCTCACTTCTTAACATCAATAGCCACTTCATGAAGCACCGCTGTGCTGCCTGCATCAGGAGTCAGAAACGAAATGCGGTATTGGCACCATTGATGTGTCATCGGAATTTTAAATTGAACGTCTGATTGATCGAACGACGTGGCCGCCGTCGAATCGGGGCCGTACCACGCAGCGCTGTTCAGCTGTTGTTTTGACGCTGCCGTTCGTATTTGAAACCGGATCGCAGTTCCGAAAGGTGTCTCCGCCTTCCATCGAAGACGCCCCATCTCTCTGTCTTTTGGCAAGGCCAACGCATCGGAGACGTAGTGTTCTTGCAATCTACGGTCGTAAATGTTTCCAACGTCTCTGCGCACTCCGTAATGGGGGCCAAATGTTGGCAACCAGTCGCGGCGAGACACGGAGAGTCCGTCTGGACTCCCCCAATAGATATGCGCTCCCGCTCCATGATCTCCCCGATCCAAGTGATTGAATACGACAACGTCAGCCCAGCGGTCTTTATTCAGGTCTGCAACAGTGACTGCTGCCGAGGATTCTGCGGGAAAACTACTTCGATGCGACTCGGAGTAACTGCCATCCGGTCCTCCCCAATAGATGTAAAAGGGAATGCTACGCGTCGTATCAGCGTGGTAGTTCGTGACAACGATGTCGAGAAATCCATCTTGATTCAGATCTGACACCGCTTGTTCCTCAGACTCGAATGCCTCCAATTGTCGGCAGCGATCCAAGGAGTATCCCTCCGGCCCACCCCAGAAGAGGCTCAGAACTCGCATCGGTCGGCCAAATTGATGTTTGTCATAGATCCCTCCCATGAGCAGATCAAGCCAACCATCGCCGTTCAAATCGGCCACTTCAACATGCGATGTTGAGTGCAGTTTAAGGAGGCTATGATGTGCTGCTCCGTAACCTTCCGGGCTGCCCCAGTAAAATTCGAGGTTTTCCGTGTCCGCATCGGGAAACATCAGATCTAAAAAACCATCTCTGTTTAAGTCAGCGATTGTGGCACTCTGACAGGATTGGGCAGCGAGTTTCAGTTCGGTTCGCGATGTCGGATCAAATCCCTTCGCCGTTCCCCAGAGAATGGTTCCCGTCGAAGTCGGCTGTGTGTTTGAGGCTTTGCCGCCATATCCATGTTTTCGCGGCACCACCAAATCAAGATAGCCATCACGATTCAGGTCTGCCGTAGAAGCACCGTGGCCGGCCTCCATCTCGGAGACCAGTACTCGTCGTGAGGAATCATATCCTTCCGGCCCCCCCCAATAAATAAATCCACTTGGATAAGCGATATCAACCCAATTATCCTGATTAAAATCGGCAATCGCGACGACGGACTTTTCTGTTCCTGGAATGAGGGACATTGAGGCCGTCGAATATCGATTTTGAGAGTTTCCCCAATAGATGAATGAATCGATTGGACGAAAGGACCCGCTGCTGCGGTTGACCAACACCAACTCGGGATTGCCATCGGAATCTAAATCGCCGGCTTGCACGCTGACCGCACCAAACCCCTGGACTTCTCGTCGGTTCGCGGCATGAAAGCCCGCCGGTCCATTCCAATAAATAAAGGAATTGACATCGTGTGTTTTCCCATCGTTCTCATTAGCAAATGCAACGTCAGTCCATCCGTCACCGTTGAAATCGGCCACCGCGGCACTCATGGAATGAAGAGTCGGAAGTGGTGTCCGATGATGAGGTGTGAATCCCTCAAGGGTCCCCCAATAGAGATAAGAATCGGGGCCGGAAACATTCGCAAAGATCAGATCCGGTTTTCCATCACGATTCAAATCGCTGACTTGGCATTCAATGGCTCCGTTCGTCTCCAGTTCAGTCCAAGCCTGTCGTTCCAATCCCGTTGTCGACCCCAGAAAGATTTCAGCCCGGTTGTTTCGATGGGCTACCACGAGATCAAGAAGACCCTCGCCAGTGACATCGGCAAGTTGAATACCGACCGGATCGCCTCCCCGCCGGATTTCTCGTTTGGACTCGGTGAATCCCGTTGGACCTCCAACGTAGACGTAGACGTCTTTTTGATCGGCGTTGTTATTAACAAAAATAAGTTCCGGAAATCCGTCCCCGGTCACGTCTCCAGAAACGCAATCGACAGCACTGACGGTCGCGATGGCGGTTCGTCTGTCTGTATCAAATCCGGTGGGGCCATTCCAATAAATATAGGACTCTAAGTGTTGGCTATATCCGAATCGTTCACCACCTTCGATGCCACTATTGGCGAAGGCTAAATCGATAAAGCCATCCTGATTGAAATCCGCCGCGGTTAAACCCTGTGCCATCAGCGTTGGAAGTTCTGTCCGCCGAGAGGCAAGATATCCATCCGCTCCCCCCCAATAGATCAAGGCCTTCATATTGATGGAATAGTTATGGATATAATTACAAAAGACGATCTCTGGATATCCGTCACCGTTGAGGTCTCTCAGCAGTGATCGGCCCCCGCCATCGCTGGGAAGTCTTGTGGCATGTTTTTGACGAGCGGCGACATCTCGCAGCAAACGATCTAAGGGTTGGTGCTGAGGGACATCCGGTAGCAACGAACGGGGCCCAGACTTGTGCCCCCAATAAATCAGGAGATCGACGTTTTCAACGTCGTTGTGGTCCTGACCAACAAAAATGTCCAAGTGACCATCGTTATTCAAATCCCATCGGTGGATCATCTGCAGAGTTCCAGACCGAGTCACGTACAGGTTTGAACCGCCATCCGCCACACGTCCTCCAGAAAAATCTTCAAAATCGCGGTGGTCGATTGCTGTTTCAAAGGTCAACGTTCCTTTCGGTTCTGCATGAACCGCCTCTTGGTTGAGTGTTGCAGCGACGAACAGACCGAGTAGGACGCCGTAACGAATGCCGAATTGATGCAGCATCGCCAAGGCGACGTCCGCACACAAGTTTTTTGAATAATTCCTCTCCATGCCGTTCCTATCGCGACGATATCCGCAATTACCGTGACCGAAGTAAGCTTTTTTACTTATGCTACTTTCTGATTGCAATAGTCGCCTTAAATTAGCGACACGGGAAAAATATTTTAACGACGCGCAAAAGATATTCAAAATTCAGCCGACATTTTTAGGGCGTCCGAATCAAGATCATTGTGCTGCCATGTGGGGGACTGCCGCGCAGACCGTTCGAGAGTTACAGGAGACCGATCCACTGAAAATCGCCCCCGCTTCAGTTCCCCCGCGGAGTCATCGGGCGTAGCCAAGATGTCGTCTTAATTCATGTCATCGACGGGGGGCTCTTCGTCACCGACCTGAGTCAGAAGGTGCCTCAAAAGGCATCGCAAGAACGAGATGGCTAGGCGAGGTTCAATCGTCGGCGTCACCGTGTCCCTCGGGGTCAGGGCTTCGCCTGTGGGTGACGGCAACGGCTGATCTCACTAGTCGTCGAGAGGATTGTCATCGGTTCAGCGATCATGATCCTTGTGATACGCGATGTGGACCGTTCCTCGGTGAGTCTGCCTGCATCGCTCCGGCCCACTCCGGAGCAACTCAAAGCCTGTCAGATGGCCTCTGTATGGGATGCTGCCGGATCTCTGTGTACGAAGGTTGGCATCACAGATCGCTGGACTCTTCTGGACGGGGGACTCGGCACCGACAAGGTCCGCTAATTATCCTTCCGCCACTTCAGGCAGATCCGCGCAGAACAATCAGCCGACGATGACTGCTCCGGGACAAAGCAACCCACTACCTTAGCCGCAGCGAGCGTCTGCCCATTTGATGGTGTTGAAATCGCGAGTCAGAATATGACGCCGGTTTCTGATCGGGTTTGATCCGAGATCTCACCGCGCCGGCATTGGAAGTCCACCGAATAGGGGACGATGGTGATGTGCTGGAGGCGTCGGACGGTGGGTTTGCCAACCGTTTCCAGGCGGTCATTGACGCTGATACCGTATCCGCCACGCCGATAGAAATCCCTCAGCAACTTCGCCTCGTCACAGTCCTACGCGACGTTCGCCGCCTGATCTTGGATCACCCGTCGAACACTTTCTGCGACCCATTTCGAGACCTCTTGAGTTCTGGGCAGGCATACGCCACCATCTCGACTTTGTTGACGCGATGCGACAAGGACCGGTCATCGACTAGCCTTGTTGAGCACCGCCGCCGCTGTTTTAATGGAAAGTCAATGGCGTTCAAGCTATTGCCCTAGGCTCGTTCATGACTCACCCCTACCGCATCATTCCAGAACTCGGTGATCTTCAGGCAGGCGGGCCCATCGTTCGAATTCCTGCGGGACAGGACATCCCCTTCACGGCGCGCGTTCGGGCGCTTGTGGATACCGCCGAGTTTCAGCGTCTGAGGTCGATTACTCAACTTGGTTTAGCGGCTCGCATTTATCCCGGAGCAACGCACTCACGCTTTGAACATGCCCTCGGAGTGTTTCACAACGCCTTGCGATACCTTTGGCAACTGGGCAAGGATCAACGGTTTGCGGCAGCAGTCGATGTTCATCAGGCGGAAGTCCTAATGGCAGCGGCGCTGCTCCATGATCTTGGTCATTGGCCTTTCTGCCATCCGATTGAGGATATGTGCTTACCAGATTTGCCGCCTCATGAAGTCTTCGCCAAAGAATTTCTTTCGCAGTCCCGCGAATTGGCTCAGGTCTTAAAAACCGAATGGCAGATCGAACCTGAGGAAGTTCTCGATGTCCTCGTTCCTAAGACAGATTCGACGACTCTGCATTTGATGAGATCCATTCTTTCGGGGCCGATTGATATCGATAAAATGGATTACCTTGAACGAGACAGTCTGCATGCCGGCGTGTCTTATGGTCGGAACTTTGATCGCAACCGCTTGATCCAATCGCTGTTGGTCAATGAAGCCGGCGATGGATTAGCGATCTCATCCAAGGGTAAGACGGCTGCAGAACTGATGGTATTTGCGCGGTACGTGATGTTCAGCGAAGTTTACTGGCATCATGCGGTGCGCTCGGCGACGAGTATGTTCGCACGCAGTTTTTTCGAGGTCTATCGAAATCTCGATCTGCAGACTCTTTTTCAGCAGAGTGAGTTTGAGGTGATTGCAGCCTTGCGACGAGAAGCCATGGGGACTCCGGTGGCACCCCTCTTGGATGGCGTTTTCGGTCCGCGGCGAAACCTCCACAAACGAGTGGTTGAGTTCAGCCTCAATCAAACGCCGGAACTGTATCGTTCTCTGGCCGGTCGTCCCTATTTTCAACTAGTCGAAGTCTGTGATCGGCTGACGAAAATTGTCGAGCGTCATCTCGGTCACACGCTGCAGCCGACGGATTTGCTGATTGATGCTCCGCCACGTCACAAGGAAGTCGAATTCAAAGTGGATATTTTCCACCCAAAAGAAAAATATTATCGTCCCTTGAGTCACGTTTCGCCCGTCGTCGCGGCGCTCGCCAAAACGCAATTCGATGACTACGTGAAACGGGTGCGGGTTTTTGCAGAGCCCAAACTCGCTCAGGAGCTCAATGGTCGGGGGGAATTCGTGGAGTGGTTGTCTACCGCTTCAGAATTCTGACCGTCACCGAATTCTTTCTGGAAAGACAACGTCTCTCATCGGCATTGGGCATCACCGTCAACGTCTGCAACTGGGCTTACTGTCGTTTGAATGCGTAGTCCTCATTGGCGTGGTCGAAGTCAAATGCGGTCAGACTGGACCGAAATTTCACATCGGTAAATGTGTATTGCTCGATGAGCGTTGCCTCATCCAATTCGTCATTGACCGCAGTCACGTTGTCGGTGGGCCAGCCAAAGTTTTTGACGAACAAGGGAATCGACCATTCCTTGTCGATCAACGTGATTGATTTGCGGTACTGCTCCGAAACCTTCGCGTCCCGATATTCAGTGACGTAACAGTGGCACAGACGCTCACCGATAGACTGGTCTTCCATCTGTTCGCAGCGAAGGAAATTTTTCTTATCCAAGTCGATCCGGTTGAACTCAATGATCGTTTTGGAGAGGTTTAGCAGGCCTGCTTGAGTCACAGGATAACGAGAATCTTGCATGGCGAGTGGGCTTTCCGGTTCTAAAGAGAGCGCCGGCAATCGAGCCTTCCAACCTCCGCAGTGAACCAGCAATTTATTGTCATTTAAGCCTTCGCCATAGATAACTTCTCGGCCAACATCGAAATCCATCCATTTCAAATAAACACAGAATGGACGGTGTTGCACCTTCATGATGGTGTTCTGCTCATCCAACAATTCTCCACCCACGACCTCTCGTTTGCAGAATTGGGCTGTGTAGTCTGGCGATTGGTCGAGAAAAGCAACTCCCTGCTCAATCAATCGGATTTTTTCCAACAGGGTTCGTTCTGCGACTTGCTCGGGCGTCAGGTTTTCCTCGTTCGAAATTGGATTGGACTTCAGAGTCACCACAAGTACTGGTGATTCGACGGTTTTGATGTGTCGGATGGTGTCGGCACCGGCCGGACGTGGAGGACATTCGAGTTGCAGAAATGCAATCCCGCCAACGGCAATCAAAGCGGCCATCGCGTTGGCTTGATGTTGACGGACGAGAGTCGTCAGACGGCGAATCCAAAATCTCATGAACTGTTCTCCCGTATCACAATCACCGATGGATGACCACGTTGGCTGGAAACCGAGCGATGTGCCTGCGAGGTGTTCTCGCGGAGGGCAGTCGCTCTCTGAAGCACAACACACCCAACCCAACGCATTGCCAACACAGACCGTCTGAGGATTAGTCGGCCAGTCTTACTGAGAGGAATGAGGCAATTGTTGACGGTCGTTACGAAACGTGCCCGTGTCAGGACAGTCGCGGTCAACGTTGACCGATCAGTTTTCCAGATCGGTCTAGTCGATCGAGATCGACCAACGTTGAGTTCCCGTTCCGAGTGGTGCTCTCACGTCACACCAGAGCGTCGCGAACACCGATTAAGGGGCACCCGTCCTTGTGGTGAACTCCCGTTCTGGTTGCTGATTTAACCCGATGGCTGGCAACGCCATCGGCTGTGCCTCAAAAGCTCAGTCGGCCCGCCTAATCAATCCCACAAACTTGTGGTAGGCGTCATTCCACGTAGGAACCTGCTGCGGTTCATACCGTTGAACCGAACAGGAATTACGGACCACCTGTCGGATTTGACTGAGGCTGCCGACGGCACCGGCAGTTCTTGCTTGAACAAGAATGTTGCCGAAGGCCGTCGCCTCAATCGGCCCGGTCAATACCTGGCGTCCTGTGGCGTTAGACGTAAATTGGTTCAGAAGTTCGTTCTGTGTTCCCCCTCCAACGATGTGAATCACTTCAATTCGGACTCCAGACAGTTCTTCTAACCATCCCATGACCATTCGGTACTTCAGTGCAAGGCTTTCGAGTGCACAGCGAATGATCGCTC
The DNA here is from genome assembly GCA_945876035.1 of Schlesneria paludicola DSM 18645. GTDB lineage: Bacteria > Planctomycetota > Planctomycetia > Planctomycetales > Planctomycetaceae > Schlesneria > Schlesneria paludicola_C. The sequence continues at coordinate 28,889 of CAMCMU010000043.1, forward strand.
CGGCAGATTCAGGAACTTCTTGGCGGCTTGAGCGGCACCACGTGGCGATGGCCTGAGGCATGTCGGTCGGTGCTAGAAACGCCTGATCGTCCGGATCCACAAACGCGAGGAACGGCTTCGCGTCCCGAGCGGCTTGAGCCAACTGGCTGTAATCGCAAGAAAGTCCCTGTCGTTCGAAGGACCTTCGACATTCCTGCACGAGCCACAGACCCATGATGTTTTTGAGCAGACGGTAAGTCCCATCAATGCCCCCTTCGTTGGTGACGTTCAGTTCCAAGGCGCGTTGGCTGAGAATCGCGTGCGGCAGTTCTAGCCCCATGAGTGACCACGTACCGGAACTGATAAATGCCCACGTGGCGGAACCTGTTTTTTCTGTTGGAACAGCGACGACCGCTGCGGCGGTGTCATGGGTGGTAGGTGTGACGACCTCCACTCGAGGGAGTCCTGTGCGGCGAGCCACGTCGTCTCTCAATCGACCGAGTTTTGTTCCCGGCGTGACCACGTCTCCGAATAACGGGGTTGGCAACTCGAGTTTACGGAGTAAGTCGAACGACCAGTTGCGACTGGTTGGATGAAACATTTGGGACGTGGTCGCGTTCGTGAATTCGACCACTCGACTCCCCGACAGTAACCAGTGGAAAAAATCCGGTATCAACAGAAACCGGTCTGCCAACGCGAGCAGTGGTCCGCTCTCGCGAGCCATCGCGACCATTTGGTACAGCGAATTCAGTTCCATGAATTGCAGGCCCGTTTGAAAAAAAATCTCCGCCCGAGGAACCCGTTGGAATGTCTGCTCCATCACTCCGCGAGTCCGCGCGTCGCGGTAGTGGTACGGCTGACCGAGGATTTCACAACTCTTGGAAAGAAGGACGAAGTCGACTCCCCAAGTGTCTACTCCCAAGGAAATGATGTTGTTTCCGTACTTTGCCGCAGCGATTGACAGTCCCGTCTGGATCTCTGACCACAACCGCAGCACATCCCACCGCAGGGTCTCGGCTATGGAGACAGGCCCGTTCGGAAATCGGTGCAATTCATCGAGACGAACGCGCGATCCGTCAAACAGTCCGGCCATGACACGGCCGCTTTCCGCTCCGAGATCGATTGCTAGATAAACTTGTTCCGCCATTTCCGGAATTCCTTGAGACACGGTTCTTCGTGAGGACATTCAGTCGAGATCGTACACATTTTGAACTTCAAAACGCCGAAGGAAATCGTCGCGAATGAGGCCGCACGTTCCCTCAAAAACGGGGAGGCCGATTGCACTAAAAGAGGCTTCAAAAAATCCCTCATGGAAATACGGGTACACAGATTCTGGAGTGCATCGGCGGTTGCGGACAGTCGGTTTCACCGAAAAACAAAGGTTTTCATGATCATCGACTGTCCGACAGGAAGATCGTGAGGGCCTCCGGCTTCGTCTTCAGGTCGACAACCCAACCCGAAAAATGGGACCTGAGCCCAGAAAAGCGGCAGATCGTGCCGGTATCTGGTTTGAAAAATTTGATTGCCAAAAAAAATGCTCAAGAAATGTGCCAAAAGCAAGCATTCGCGTCGAAGGGTGCTCTTGATTCGGATTGATTCCGTTTTGGGTCACCGCTAAAACCCGCCGTCCCATATCTCCTAAATAAATTCTGTATTCGACCCTTGCTGGAGATGGTCTGGAATACTGCGCCGAGTATCAGTCGGAGCGTTCGTGTTCTTCACCATTTCGAACAAGAAACAATCGCCCCCAACCGGTTCTTGGGCGTGATTTCATCACGCCAATTTCAAACCGTAAAGGTGACTTGATGAACGTGTTGACCAAACATTGTCGGTTTCGCTGTTCCATGGGCATGAGCAACTTACTGTGGTTCTGCCTCGGTCTGGGAATGTTGCTTTCGTCCAGAATCGCCGTCGGACAGCCACCAATGGATGCTGCGGCTGAATCAAGGACGAATTTGGAAGACAATCTTGAAGACCAATGGTTATCCGGTCAACAATTCACGGGGGAAACGGGCGAGGCATTTGGAGCGTTGTTTCGAGCTGGTGTTTTTACCGGTCCGACGATCGGTGAAGAGTCTTCAATCGTCCCGTTTGAACTCATGCCATATGCCTTTTCCGGCAACGGAATGCTGTTTGGGAACATTCGAGGATTTCGGGCCACTTCCGACCGTTGGGGCACCAATTTGGGCGGTGGTTATCGATACTTCTCCGAACGGTTCGATCGAATTTTTGGGGCGAATGTTTTCTACGACTACGACAACACCAGTGGTCAGTTATTTCAACAAACCGGATTTGGGGTGGAGGCCCTAGGAAGCTTATGGGATTTCCGAGCCAATGCCTATTTCCCCAATGGAGTCACGGAAAAACAAATCTCCCTGAACTTCGTCTCGAACAGCGAAGTCTTTTCAGGCCACAAAATCCTATACGACCAACAACGCATTATTGGCAATGCGCTCACCGGTGTTGATATGGAACTGGTGACGCCTGTTCCTGGCCGGATCATGAAGCGACACGATGTCCGTGCCGCTGCCGGCTGGTACACCTATCAGGGCCAAGAACTTGATGCATTCGCAGGCTGGAAAGCGAGGCTTCAGGGAGACGTCATCCCCAGTGTCCAACTGCAGGTTGAAATCACCAATGATCCCGTCTTCGACACGAACGTGAGCTTCGGTGCCACATGGACGTACGGTGGCTTTCGCCAACCTGACGATGAACCGAAAACTCAATTCGGTCGCATGACCGAACGAGTGCGTCGCAATTACAATGTGATCGTAGCCAAGACAAAAGAGCTTGATGTCGGCTTAACCGCAGTGAATCCGCAAACGGGTCTGCCATATTTCGTTGAGCATGTGGCAAGCTACGCGCCGGCCTTGGGAGCGAATGGGACTGTTGAACATCCTTGGCAGACAATCAGCCAAGCGCAACAGGTCTTCGCCCTTCCGCCGCCGCCGTCCAATTTGGGAAACATCATCTTCGTTCACGCAAACAGCGTGTTTAATAATACTCCCGTCGTTTTGCAGCCCAGCATCCGCGTCCTTGGTGAAGGAAACGGGGTGACCCATCAAGTCAACGTGGCGGGTATCGGACTGATTCCACTGCCCAGAGCGACGGCGTTTCCCGACCGGCCAATTTTTGAAAATACCATTGGAAACGGCGTGAAGCTGGCCACCGGAACGATCAACGCACCAACAGAATTCAGCGGCTTTCAGATCGGGAGATCCGACGTTCCCGCAAGTGGAACGACCGGGATCGGAATTTTCGGCAATGGCGTGAGTGATGTGGTGATCTCTCAGACGGACGTGAACTTTTCGAAAGGCGACGGTATTTTTCTTCAAGATCTGACCGGCCCCGTCGTCATTCGTGGATCAGTCATCAACAATACCGGGAACATCAATACGGGAATCTCTGGTCTGCATGTTTTAGGAGGTTCTGGGAAAGTGGTTTTTGGGGACGATACGGTCTCTGGAAATCAGGGGAAGATCATCAACTCAGGTGGTCAAGCGTTGCTGGTTGATTCCACATTGGCCACGAGTACTCTGACCCTGACGGACGCTGAAATCCTAGACACGTTGGGCGAAGGAATTTTGTTGAATCAGGCCAACGGCCTGATCGCGATCGGCGATGCAACGATTAACAGCAGCAGCGTTACGGGGATTGATATTCAAGGAGGTGGTGCCAATATCAATTTCTTAGGGACGGTGAAAGTGGACGATGCCACGGGGGATTCGATCAACATTCAAGACACGCTAGCAGCCAGTACCGTGACGTTCTCTCAGTCGTCACCCGGAGTGTCCATCACCAATCGCAATGGCAGGGGAATCGATGTCAGAAACAACGCCGCCGCGGTGACTTTCCGCGGTCCCGTTTTCATTTCGGGGAATGGAACTCCGGCCGCTGTTGAGTACCAGAATAATTCAGGAAATTTGAGATTCAATTTGCTCGACATCGGTCTACTCGACACCGCTTTGGCAGACAACACCGCTGGAGGAGACGGCATTCTGATTGGTGAACTGGGCACAGATAACTTGGGTTTGTTTCAAGTCACGGGAAACACGACCATTCGGAACTTTCTGGGCGATGGAATCCGAATCACGGACGACGGTATCGCGGGTACCACCAGCGCACTCTTCAACGGTGTGAATATCTCGAATCGCGGAAAAAGCGGAATCAACATTGATAACATTCGGGGCAATGTCAACTTTACGGGAACGACTTCAGTTGACAATGACGTGCTCCCTGCGGCCTTGGGTGCCTTAGTCAGCACATCGTCTGCAGTCGATATCCAAAACAACAACGCAACATCGAACATCAACTTCACGACGCTAAACATCACCAATGCGACTCGTCCGACACCCTTGGTGGGCGGTGCTGGTCTGAATGTCATCAACAATCCCGGTTCAGTGATTGTGAACGAACTGAATGCCACGACAAACAATGGTATCGCGTTGTATGCGGACAATGCTGGTGTGACAACACTCAACCCGTCCACAGCGATACTATCAACGGGGAATGGCGGTCTGATTGTGACGCGGGGCGTGATCAACGGCGGAACCTACAGTGACGGCACAAATACGTTGCAGAATACGGTGGGCCGCGAGGCAATTCACGTGAAAAATTCGGTCATTCAATTGGCCTTCAATTCTGTCAGCGATGTTAATTCCGACGCAGAGGGAATTCGACTCCAAGACAACGTCGCCATTGGAAACACTCTTCCTGCGACGACCACCACCGCTTCGAACTTCAACAGAGTTCTCTTCACGATTTCCGGCCAACCCTTTACTCCAGGTTCCGGTGGAACGATTGACAATTCTAGATTAAACGGTGGTTTCTTCGAGAATACCGGCGGTGTTTCGCTTTCCAACGTTAATTTCACAAACAATGGAGGTGTTTCAGGCACGACCATTAATGGCGGGCTGTTTGCACAGACCGCGCAATTGGTTCTCGCAGGGCTGCAGGTTCAAACCAACAATGGAGTTGGTATTGATGTTGTGAGCACGCCGTTCTTTTCGATGTTCGGGTCCATAGTCAGTAACAATGATCTTAATCAGGTTCGATTTACCGCCGCGTCGACACCACCCGTGACGACCACAAATGGCGTTTACTCGGTGACTCTCGGAAATTCGATCAATGGAAATGGAAATCAAATCGCGGCAACCTCGACTGATGATGCTATTTTGATCCGAACTCAAGGGTCGGGTGTCGGAACGACCATCAATCCGAGCATAGTGAATAACTCGGTCCTGACGTCTGGAATCGGAAGCGATCCGATCAATATGGCATGGAACGGGACAGTTGGCACCCCCAGTTTTACCGGGTTGATTGCCTTGAATCGGCTGACATTTTCCGGGGACAATTCCACGGGCGTTTCTGTTGATCTGCCCTCAGCAACACGCACATCCAAGCTTGACATCCTGACTAATGTTTTCAGTTCTCCCGCAGGGAGTAACTCCACGGGGATTTCATTGAAAACTTCCGGTGGCGCATCGAATGTCAATATTGGAACTCTCGCAGGACAATTGCGAGGCAATAGTATGGCCCTCTCGTCTACGGGAACCCTAACTACAAATGTTGCAATGAAGTTCGCGTTGGGCGCGAACACACGCCTCAATATCTTCGATAATGACATCGACATGGGTGGCACTCTGTTGCAGGGGTTGCAGTTTACGACGATGCAAGGTCCGACGTTTGTCGGAATTAGTGGCAACAGAATATCACTCGTTGGCGGAGCGCTAGACCCATTTAATAACGTACGGGGCATCAATATTCTTGGCGTGAGTGGCTCAGTCGCTCTGTTTGGTATTCAGAACAATGATGTGAGCGTCAACGGCTTCCGCGGTACTGGCGTCCCCTACTTCTTCGCTCCGGCCGGTAGTGTTTCTGGCGGGATCTTGGTCAATGGAATCGTACAGCCTTAAGATCTGGTCGAGATCTTCGAGGGGAATTCCAACATGTCGTTTCCAACCGTTGACGGAAGTGCCTTGTTTACAAGGAGTTCGTTTCTTCAACGAGTTCTCGGCACTCGCCGATTGGAATTACCTTGGCACAATTTGTGAGCGTTCACACGGTCACGTTTTTTTATTCGGAGTGCGGAAAAAACATTGCGAAGCCGGTCGATCATGAAGAATTCCCCCAAGACACACACGCACTATGACCGATAGATCTATGACAACCGTCAAAGTCGGTAAGGTTGCGCACATGATTCGCAAAGAGACGAATTCGAGTGAGCTTCGAGTTTCCGCTGTTTTCTAGGGACGCGAAAATGTTCGGCCGAAATTTTCTTGGTTCACTGTTCGTGATAGCACTTTTTGCTACTGCGGAATGTCCAGCTCAACCGGGACCCGGTGCCGGGGCGCCAAGCGGTCCATCGAACGCCTCTTTCGAGGGGCAGCTCCCGCCCCCTTATGCCGGATCTCCATCCTCATCCGGTGGAAATGGTCGGACGATTTTTGAGGAGATTCCCGATGATCGCGGTTGGCTGTTTGAGGGGTCACCGTTGAGCAAGGCGGTCGAAAACAGCTTTCGGCACGCATTTTTCCGAACCGAATATCTCACCTGGTCGTTTGAACCTCCCGGTCGCGTGGTCCTCGGTGAAAATCGACTCGTGTCGCCAGGCGAGCCGTTCAGCTTTGGCGACCCTAGGGTCCCCTTTGATGCGACGGACCCCGCAACCAACGTCACCCGAAATGGATTCGTGCCGACGATGGATTCTTACAACCCTTCCGGAAATAACGGATTCCGTGGGACGTTTGGTATGCCCGTCGGTCCGGGTGCCTTGGAGGTCAGTGCTTTTGTGTTTCAAAAAAGCAATCTCACGCAAGATCTGACAAAACTGATGGCCATCTCCTTATTTGGTCTTCCAGAAACGGTTGGCCTTCCGAGCACAGCGCCAATTTTTATTGCCCAACCAGTCTTGGTCGGTGGCTCGCTATCGAAAACCAGCCTTGTTTACACGGATACCTATCGGTCCGCTCTCCAAACAGGTGTTTGGGGGGTTGAGGCGAATTATGTTTTCTCGCCGCCCAACCTCGGATCTGGAGACCCCTTTACGATCTGTCCGATTGCAGGGTTCCGGTACTTCGACTTCCAAGAGACGCTGAATCAATCCGGTGTTTATAAATTTTCAACGGATGGCGGGGTGACTACGACGGACGTTTTGCGTCGTATTGACGATTCCACGTTCAATCACTCGTACGGCCCACAGATTGGACTGCGTACGGAAGTCAACTTCGCTCGACTGACAATTGGAGCCGAGCCCAAAATTATGCTCGGTTTAAACAGTTACACGGCGAACTTGCAAACAGCAAATATTATCAGTCCAACAGAAGCCCCTCTTAGGATTCGAGACGATGGGACGACATTCAGCCCTTTGGCCGATGTCAAAGTGTACTCGCGACTGTCACTGACCCAAAATCTTGGCGTCTTCGTTTCCTATAATGCACTCTGGGTAGGTCAGGTGACGCGGCCGTTCGACAATATTGTCTATAACACCACCGCGGGTGGAGCCGCCAATGATTTTAAGCAAAATGTCACCGAGACAGATGTCGTTTTGCAAGGAATGTCGTTCGGTGCCGAATTGCGATATTAGAGGCAGCGGCTGAGTCCTGTCTCGACGAACAGGTCATCCCCGGCGATTACGGGGTGCAGTTGGCGAGATTCGATCTGACACGCGAAAGGCGTGTCGTTATTTTGGCCCACATGCCGACGCGGTGCCGTCCATATAATAGACGGCCGGCTTCTTCGTTCGGACTGTTTTCGAACAGGGATCAGGATGCTAGGCAATGTGTATAAGTTCACGAAATCGTAGGTTTCTTTTGTGCTGCTGTTGTTGGCGGTCGTCGCAATTCGTTTTTCGGTTTCGTGAGAAGTGTCCGCCGCCGAGAACTGCCGCGGCATCCCTGTGAAACCTCGGGTTTGAAATCTGCATGAGTAGCCGCACGTCGTTGCCGTATCCGCCGACCGCCGAGGCGATTGACCGAACGACGCCTAAAAAAACAGGCGGTTAATACAGGCCGACTTGACGTCTGAGCCTCTGGGAGAACGAGGTCTGATTGACATCAGGACGACCTGCTCACGAAAGACAGGATGTGTTGTGGCGACAGCAGATGCGAGGCATTTGCGGGAATCAAAGTCGTCGTGACGTGATCCGTTAACTTCGGGTCAACCCCATACCGATTGGGGCCGGCGGTTGCTGGAACGTTCCGTTGTTTTAGAATGCGGAAGGATCACCTCGAACAAAACAATCGGCATTCGGTGACTGTTGTCCCTTTCTCGTTTCAATGTCCTTCGAAAAACAATGTCCACCGGACGGGGCAGCTAGGGAAAACAATACCGCCGCAGGTTTCGAGAGCGGATCTCTCTGAAGACCTTTGATCATGCTTCAACGATTAAAGCATAGGCGACTTCAGTCAACGGATATCGTACAGCCGCTCAGGTCTTCGAGTGGGCGACTTACGTAACGCCAAGGTCGGACATCCGAGTGACACGGATTTCTAAGAGCTTTCGGCGGACTCCGCAAAACTTGGATTTGCGTCTGTTCCTGACCGTATCAGGTGTTTCGTGCCAACATTAGAACACAACCAAAACGATCCGTTCGACATCCGTTACCGGTGTCGCGACACGAAATCGTTCTTGGGTCCTCGCCGATCCGTTGCCGGGGAGATCAATCGTGCTGTCGACAGTGTTGATATTGCTGCTCGTGCTGTCTGCTGATCTGGCGCGCAAGCCGTCACATGAGTTGACTGGAGTTGTCGTCGCCGTTGATTATGGCGATACGATCACCGTCTTGGATCATCAAAAGCTTGAACACAAGATACGGTTGAATGCGATTGATGCTTGAGAAAAGAAATAGGCGTTCGGCACAAAATCCAAGCAGGCTCTGAGTGTCAAGAGATTCGGAAAGAGTGTGTCTGTTCGCTGGATGTCCAAGGATCGTTATGGGCTAATCTCGGTTGATGTGGTGCTTGACGACCGGATCACCAATTATTGAAATAATTGCCGATGGCTACGCGTGGCACGACCAAGAATACGAGAAGAGTACGCTGATGCCGAAACGACTACGAAACAGAAAATCCTTGGCATGTGGGCTGATTCGAATCCTGGACCACCAGGGGAGTTTCGATTTCAATCGCGGCTGTCAAAGTGATTGGATTAGACTTGCGACTCAGTCGACCACGGCAGATGCTTTTGCGATGGTTATCTACCGCTCTATCACGCTGTTGCTCATTCTCGGCCTGTTCTGTGGTTGTGGTCCAAGTTTACGCGACGCTGCTGAGCAAGGAGACGCCAAGGCCCAGTATACTCTAGGTAACACGTACCAAGACGGTGACGGCGTGGAGAAGGATTCTGTTGAAGCCGTGAAGTGGTTTCGCAAGTCTGCTGAACAAGGATTTGCCGGTGCTCAGAACAATCTTGGTAACGCGTACCAACTCGGTACCGGCGTACCAAAGGATTCTGTTGAAGCCGTGAAGTGGTTTCGCAAGTCTGCTGAACAAGGATTTGCCAAATCTCAGTTCAGCCTTGGTGTCGCGTACGACAACGGTGACGGAGTCGATGAGCGTCCTGCCGAAGCCGTGTGGTGGTTTCGCAAGGCTGCTGAGCAAGGATTTGCGAAGGCTCAGAAAAGTCTTGGTAACGCGTACTACACCGGTGACGGCGTGAAGAAGAATTCCGCTGAAAGCGTGCACTGGTATCGTTTGGCTGCTGAACAAAGGCATGCCGATGCTCAGTTCAGTCTTGGTGTCGCGTACTACATCGGTGACGGCGTACCGAAGGATTCCGTTGAAGCCGTGAAGTGGTTTCGCAAGGCTGCTGAGCAAGGATATGCCGATGCTCAGTGCTATCTTGGTGACGCGTACGAACTCGGTGCTGGCGTGCCAAAGGATGCTCTCGAAGCTTATGCTTGGTACAACAATTCGGCTGTGACCGACGAATACGCGAAGGCGGCTTGCTCCCGACTGGAGAAGACATTATCTCCGCAGGACATTGCTCGTGCCCAGAGTCGTTCGACTGAGTTGCTCAAGATGATTAAGCAATAGGCAGTGACGTCGTCAGCTCGATCGTCAGCGGCAGGAAATTGTCGTTGCGAGTGCTTGTGTGACTAAGACTTCACGGCTGGCTAAAAATCATTTGCCAATTCTCTGAAAGGTTTGTGAGGCTGTTGCGGTAGATACTCATAAGAACGGGTTACTGACGAGTAAGCCCAAAAAAAAAATCCCAGCAACGCTGGTACTCGCCTGTCCCGTTCACTTTTGGCGAAAAATAATGACTCAGATCAGAAACGCTGGGAAATTGACGAAAAAATGCAAGCGATTCAATGTGGAAATTTCACCAATGATGATGGGGTGAATATAGGCTGTGCCGATCCCAATCGGTATCGAAGCTCAATTTGCAAGATGGCGCGCTGCGAAAAATTCAACGCCGTTGCATACGAACGCCCCGTATTAACAATATGAGTGGCTCGGACCACTGGCCAAGCGTTGGAATGTGCTGCTCTAAATCGGCAGGCTACGAACCGCTTGACGAAGCCCAGTCTTTTCATCCAAGGCATGGGCTTCGTTCGTTTGCCTGTCGCGGCCAACCGTCGTCCGATCGGCAGTCGCCACGATACTCCGCCGAATCAAGCTCACCGCGGGCAACGATCTCTGGGACAGCCGAATGCGGCGAGAAATAAAAAAGAAAATCGTTATTGGCTTCGGAGCTTGTCACGGCCGTGGAAAGCTCATTTCCGGTTTTGTCAAGTTGTCCCGTGTCGCCTGTAGATAGGGGGCCCCGCCGAGGTGTTGTTGTATGTTTCGTTCTCAAAACGGCCGGCAGAAACGTTTCTCGATCCATTGACGACCCGCATGGGGTAGGCCCACTCAGGACGACATTTGATCACCCCCCTATGGCCGACGTTCGCCAGTCCATCGGTAACGCGTCCTTCTGTTGGTACCTAGCCCGCCCTTATCGGTTTCATCGAGTTGGCGATCTGTCACGAGCATCTGGAGCCATTGAACAACCGTCTTGTATTCGGGCGTGCCGAGTACGGTCGCCGACACCCCTTGTGGAAACTTGACACAGAGCTTTTCAAAGTCCTCAGACAGCGGATCGGACACTAGCAGCCCGTGGTGAAAGGCAATTATTGGAGTTCGAGTCGGCGATGGACCGGCAACTCAGGCGAGTGTGGGTGTCGGTTGTGTCCAATGAATTGTTCGCGGTCGAGACGGCAGAAATGTTGGAGCGGCGGACCAACAGCGCCAGC
>CAMCMU010000044.1 GCA_945876035.1 Schlesneria paludicola DSM 18645
TTTCCATGAATCACGGGCGTGTCTTGATCTGGGGCTTGTTGATCGGATTGACGAATGCGGGGGGCTCTGCTCCGGTGATTTGGGCACAAGGGGTGCTGATCATTACCAATCATCTCGGGCCGCTCCCCCGACCGATCGCCCCTCTGCAACCTGTGCCTCACGTACCAATCTCGGCGCCCGTCTCGGCGTACAAAATCAAAGCGTTAAGAGTGCAGGCGACAATCATCGAGCAGGTGGCTCGTGTCCACGTATCACAGTCGTTTGTGAATACTGGCAGCCAGCCGTTGGAGGTGCAGTTCCTCTTCCCGCTGCCTGAGGACGGAGCGATCGACTCGCTGATGCTCTTAGTCGATGGTCAAGAGTGTCTTGGGAAACTGGTGCCGGCCAAGGAAGCACGCTCAAAGTATGAGGCGATCGTTCGGTCGAATAAAGATCCGGCGTTGCTCGAGTGGATGGGCAGGGGTCTGTTCCAGACGAGCGTTTTTCCGGTGCCACCCGGTGCCGAGCGAAAGGTCGTGCTGCACTACAACCAACTGCTGCGGAAGGATCACGGCCTGACCGACTTCGTCTTCCCACTGAGCACGGCGCGGTACACGTCGCACGCCATCGACAAGACCGAGATCCAAATCATGCTCGAGTCGGTCAGCGACATCAAAAACATCTATTCGCCCACGCACGCGGTCGACATCAAGCGATCCGACGCGCAGCACGCGGTCATCACGCTCTCGAGTACGAATGATGTCCCGACGAGCGACTTTCGGCTGCTGTTCGATGTGGACCAGGGCCAAATCGGTGCGAGCGTCATCAGCTACAAGCCGAAGGATGACGAGGAGGGTTATTTTCTGTTGTTAGCCAGTCCGCGAGTGCAGACTCATGCCGCCGATCGACTCCCCAAGGCGGTCCTGTTCGTCATCGATCGCTCCGGCAGTATGGCCGGCAAGAAGATCGAGCAGGCGAAGTCCGCTGTCACGTTCGTGATTAACAATCTGCATGACGGTGACCTGTTCAACATCGTCGCCTACGACAACAACGTCGAATCATTTTTGCCGGCGTTAGTAAAATATGACGAGCAGACACGCAAGGCGGCGCTCGGTTACGTGGCGGGACTCTCTTCCCGCGGTGGCACGGACATTCACCAATCGCTCACCTCGGCACTGCACCAATTCACAGACAACACCCGTCCAAACTATGTCCTGTTTCTGACGGATGGCCTGCCCACGACTGGTGTCACGGATGAAACTCAGATCGCGGCCGGTTCGACAGCAGCGAATACGTTCCGGGCACGAATTCTGACGTTTGGCGTCGGCTATGACGTGAACAGTCGGTTGCTCGACCGCATCGCGCGTGACGGATCCGGGCGTTCTGAGTATGTCCCGCCCGGCGAAGATATCGAGACACATGTGAGCGCGGTTTACGGCAACATCAGCGCTCCGGTACTGACAGACGTCGCGGTAAAATTTGAACTCGAGGGCATCAACTTCGCAGGCGAGCCAGCGGTCAACCGCATCTACCCAAAAGCGAACTTCGACCTCTTCGAGGGCCAGCAGTTGGTCGTCGTCGGCCGCTACAAAAAACCGGGCGCGGCGAAGGTCGTCATCCAAGGTCGCGTCGCCAGCCGCGAACAACAGTTCGACTTCCCTGCAAACCTGATCGAAAAGAGTCACGACGAACGTGATGCCTTCGTCGAAAAATTGTGGGTCATGCGTCGCATCGGCGAGATCATCGATCAACTCGATCTCTCCGGAAACAATGACGAACTGGTGACGGAACTGGTCAAACTCTCCACTCGATATGGGATCCTCACACCATACACGTCGTTCCTCGCGGATGAGACGCTGCGTCCGCTGGCGAATCAGGACGCCATTGATCGCACACAACGCAATCTCCCTGCGTTGAGTGAACACTCCGGGCGGAGCGGTGTCGGTCAGCGAGCCGCCAAGGGAGAGTTCCAAAACGCTCAGACGCTGCCGTCGCCAGCCAAGACGTTCCGCGACGCGAAGACCGGCATCGTCGTGACCACCGACTCGGTCCGGCAATACGGCAACCAAGTCGTCTATGCCCGGAAGATATTAAACACTCAACCCGCGGAAACAACCACGAGCCCTGCGGACGATACGGCAGCACAACAAATCGTTGTCACCCCAGAGACAGCGGGCCTCGACCTCGAAACGGACAAGGAACGCATCGAAGTGATCGAACGTTTCACAGAACCTTACTTCGTCCTCATTCATTCCAATACCTTCGCCGAAAACAAAATCCTCAGCCAGCAACGAACGGACGAACGACTGCTGATCTCTCTGCGAGGGAAAAACTATCTTGTGCAATAAACCACGAATCCACGGAGACCGTGGTGGACAGACGATGTTGGCCACAGACTTTTACGGAGAGGCTGACCGAGAACTCGACTGACCGTCAAAAACAATCTCGTGGTGTGAGTCCCCTCAAAACAAACCGTTTCTTTCAAGGAACGCTTCGAAAACACGGGGCGGAGAACGAACTGGTCGAGAAACTCGTGGGGCAGGCGTGTCAACGATTCCGTAAGCGAGTGAAATTTGACCAGCAGATTTTGCAGGATCAGACTTCAGGAGAATGTCTCCGATGCGGATTCCAACTCACCCATTTAGCCTAATGGTTCGTTCTCGCACCATGTTTTGTAGACTCGAAACAAAAGTTTTGTTCGACGAAAAAATTGACAACTGACGGTCGATTATTTCTTTAGGTGGGCCCCGAGTGCGGTGATCGATTAGACTCCCGAGCGGAAACGATGCGTGTCCCGAAATAAAACGATGGATGGTCAATGGACTGGGAACCGCATCCGTGATGGGTGGTGGTGTCTGTGGCCTATGGTTGTTGCCGCAGGGCTGTGGATCACATCTCTGGGCGTGGTGGAATCTGCGGAGGTCGGTGACGTCTTCGAGGATCCTCAGTTGATTTCCTCAGCTCGATCGTTTGCCGAGCGGCTCAAGTCTCCCTTCCTGCCGTCGGACGACGAACCGTTAGAAACGGACCGTCCCGATTTCGTCGAGGCCAGTTCGCTGGTTCCACCCGGCCGTGTACAACTCGAAAGCGGTTACACCTATGTCCTGAATCGGCCGGGAAATATTGAATCGACGACCCAAAAAGCGCCAGAGTTTGTCTGGCGTATCGGCCTGACTGAACGCTTTGAAATGCGGATTTTGTGGGATTCCGGATATCTCTTGGAGCGTGAGATCGATCGCAACACGGGGACCGTTACCACAAGATCCGGCGGTAGTGACATGGATCTCGGTCTCAAGACCGCGTTGCTCAAACCCGATGGCTGGATTCCGCAGGCGTGCCTGATCTCAACTCTTTCTGTGCCGACAGGAGCTGACGCATTCCATTCGCAAAAGTCGCAACCCAAGTTTAACCTGATTTACAGTTGGGATCTCACCGACGATCTGTCGTTCAGCGGAAGCAGCGGCGTGCAGTATCTGTTCGAGAACGACGATAACTTCGTCCAAATTTCCCAAGGGCTCACGACGGGCTACTCGATCACGGAGAAGTGGGGGATGTATCTCGAATGGTTCGCCTTCTTCTACGATGGAGCCGAGAGCGGCGAAACCGAGCAGTATGCCGACGGTGGCTTCACGTATAAATTCACGCCCAACTTTCAAGTTGACATCCGGGCGGGTGTCGGCCTGAATGAGGCCTCCAACGACTTCTTCAGCGGCGTCGGCTACTCCGTTCGCTGGTAACGGCGGAGCGTATTCAGCACACGACACCAAACTCGGCTTCGCAAAAAACAGGTGGTCTTGTTGTTTTCTGACATCAGCCACGCGTGGCGTTCTGAACGGCGGGGAGGTCACTCCATCGATCAAGCAAATTCTTCGCGGGTGTTTTCTTTAGTCCACGGCATCGGCAAATCTCGTCACGCCGCTACTGCCGCGTGACGAGATTTGCCTCCGAGCCGGTCGCGGAAGAATGAACCGTGAACCAACACTGCTGTTGAATCCTCCAACGGTTCACTGTCATCCCATTCAAAACTCACAACCAATACGGCGGATCCCATCAGCGCTGAACGGAATCCGCTCTCGCCCGGAGACGAAGAGGAACTCGACCAGCGATTGCCGACGTGAGATGTGCGTGTACGCGATTTCGCTGGAAGACGTCTCACTTCTGACAGGAGCCTTCGACCACTGGCTCCGGCCATGAACTTCCACGCATGACCGTTGTCATTCGCCAGCGCACTCCGCCAGAAATGCCACGGCGGTCCGTTCAAAGACCGACACGGCCCGCTCCGTCCGAGGGCGATCGCGGTTGCCTGATGACATTCACTCGATTCCAAACGTTCCGGACAATTCAACAACGATTCATCGCGCTGCAACGCCTGAGGACAATCAATGAGCGGACATTGGGCTAGCTGCTGGCACTTCGATAGTGTCTCAATGACCATTGAAAAATCATTCTCGACACAAAAAATGTTGTCGCCGCCGTCAACAATGTCAGCCCCGAAAGCCAAGTCGGATCCAATGCCATCCCCAGAAGGACTCGAGCGGGAACAGTGACCACTAACAAGATCGGAAGGACATAGGAGAACACAAATCGCACCATTTCTCCGGTCGGCGATCCGCTATAAATACTGCTTGGATAACGCGCGAAAATTGTGACGTAAAACCAGAAGTCGAGCAATCCTTGATTGCGTCCGAAGAAAATACTGGTTGCCGCCAAGCCAATCATCAAGCTGTAAAAGAAGAGAACAGCGCCGAAGATCAGCAGGACGTACATCACGAATGCCAGCGGCTGGACTTGATGACCCGCTTGAATGATCGCATAGACAAGAAGACCGATGGCAAACCCAGCTTGCGATGTCATGGCCAAATCGAGTTTTTCGAGCGACACCAAAAATTGCGTATCGATCGGCTTGAGGAGTGCAAAATCCAGGTCACCCGTGCGAATCAACTCACTGAATCGAGCACAGTTTGGCATGAAACAGGCTTCGACGATCGAATTAATCAGCATTCCGGTGGCCATAAATCCGAAGTATTCCGCGCGATTCCAGTCGTTGATTTGCGGAACTTGACGAAAGATCAAGTCAAAGAGCAGCACCTGCACCGTAAACCAGAAGCCGCGTGTCAGCAACGTGATGAAGAAATTACTGCGAAAGGCCATCTCGCGGACGAGGGCATTTCGAAAAAACGCACGGAAGACACGCCCGTATTGAGCCACAGTCAATCCCCCCACAACGTTCAATGGATGGCATCGACACCGCGAGAACCCGCGAGAATCTTTCCAATGACCCAGTGATCCGTTCCCACGCGCGACAGGAGGCCACGGACGGCGTCGACGTGTTCGGGTTTGACGATGAGCGTGAACCCGATTCCCATATTGAACACGCGAAACATCTCTTCAAGTTCGATGCCGCCCAGTTTTTGAAGCCACGTGAACGCCGGAGGAATTGACCAAGAAGACCTGTCAACCGCCAGACGACACTCGGCCGGAAGTAAACGCTCAATATTATCCTTCAATCCACCACCCGTGATGTGGGCCAACCCCGAAACGGCATCTGGGGGGCATGCCTTCAAAACACTATGGATGATCTTCGGGTAAAGTCGCGTCGGTTCCATCAAGAGGTCGCCCACTTTTTGACCCAACTCGGGAATGAGTTGATCGGCGGTCAGACCTGCCATCTCAAACACGACTTTTCGAATCAGGCTATATCCATTGGAGTGGAATCCACTCGAGGAGAGTCCAATAACCTCGTCACCCGGGCGAATTCCTTGGCCGTCAATGATTTGAGAACGTTCGACCACGCCGACACAGAAGCCCGCCATGTCAAAGTCAGAGCCCGCGTAAATATCCGGCATAATCGCCGTTTCACCACCCAACAACGCCGCACCACAATCAATACACCCGTCACTCACTCCCTTGACCAGCGATGCAATCAAATCGGGGTCGTCTTTTCCCATCGCAAGATAGTCGAGGAAGAACAACGGTTCGGCACCGAGACACAACACGTCATTGACGGACATCGCAACCAGATCGATTCCGACGGTATCGAAACGGTGAACGCGTTGAGCCACCTTGATTTTTGTGCCCACACCGTCTGTTCCCGAAACCAGCACCGGATCCTGATACGTGGATTGTCCTGGCCGATCGGAGACGTTGAGCCGCATCAAACCTGCAAAAGCATCTGCCAGAGGCATCACCCGCGGGGTGTGAGTACGCTTCATCAAGGCCGGAAGCCGACGCATCGCTTCGTCGTACAGTTCCAAGTCGACTCCTGCAGACTTATAGGTGACGTTCGACACTCGTGATGGCTCCCCAGAATTGGTAGATTGACGGTCGATCGCAATCATAGCAACGCAAGCACATATTTTCATTTAGAACCGGCGAGTTTCACCGGTTCGGGCGCCGAAGAGACTCTTCTCCAGATTCACGAACTCGAGGAACTCAAGATGAGCAATCCGCCTTGGTATCAAGAGGGACTCCAATTCACGTGTACTCAATGTGGCAATTGCTGCACCGGTCAACCTGGATACGTGTGGGTTACGGAAGAGGAGATTCGACAAATCTCGGATTACCGTGGAATCAGTATTGGTGAATTTCGGATCAATCATATGAAACTGGTTGGCACGCGTGTCAGTTTGCGTGAATTCCCCAATGGTGATTGTACATTTTTTGATGCCGCCACTCGTCAATGTACGGTCTATCCCGTTCGTCCGGCTCAGTGCAGAACGTGGCCCTTCTGGAACTCGAATTTGGAGAGCGAGCAGTCTTGGAAAGCGGTGACTTCCGTCTGTCCGGGTGCGGGTTGCGGAAATTTTGTTCCGTTAGCACAAATACAAAAGCTGGCTTCCGTGATCGATATTTGAGAAGCGATGCGGCCCGTCGAACGAACAAAACGACCGTGGCTGTCAAATAGTGCCGCCTTTGACGTTTTTTCCAATAGTTTCGGCTGCGGCCGGTCGATACATCTACTCGACGGGTCTGGTCTTTTGTCCGCAAAATCAACGGATCTGCCATTTCAAGCTTGTGGTGAACACGGTTCGGAGAAGTTGTCCCCAAAATATTCCTTGGGCACTCATTGACAGTAACTCTTTTTTGGGATTACACTTGAGTCATTGTGCGGCAACTGAATTTCGTTTGCAGCAAGCCCTTCGAGACAGGACGGGAGACTCCATTCGTGACCAAAAAAGAAATTGTCAAAGACATCTCAGAAGCGATTGGCCTGACTCAGCTCAAGACAAAAGAAATCGTCCAAAAGACATTTGATGCAATCGTGAAAACTTTGGTCGAAGATGGTCGAATCGAGCTTCGTAATTTTGGTGTTTTTGAAGTCAAAAAGCGGGCGGCCCGAAAAGCTCGGAACCCGAGAACGGGCGACAAGGTGTTTGTGCCAGAAAAATTAGTCGTCACATTCAAGCCTGGTAAGGAAATGGAAGAAAAAGTTCGGCAAATGCAAGAGGATGCGGCCAAAACATCCACGATTGAACTGAGTCCTGCCGAACCACAATAAGTCAAAATCTGGGCGGTGATCCGCCTCAAAAAAAATCAATGAGCATGATGCTCGTTGAATACTACTGCGATTGAGACATGGAGGACGAGAACGCTTGCTGCGGGCTCGTTGTGGCATGGAGGCCATCATGCGAATTCGGCTTTACATCGGCGTTATGATGTTTGTTGGAACACTCGTTCAGATCGGGTGTATTGTGCCGATCTACTCCTCGTCGCCCGACAGTCGAGCGAGGCAACTGATCTTCGTTTCCGAAGGCTATCGCCAAATCCCCGAAATCTGGGAGCGGATCTGGGGCTTGGACATGCCTGATGTGGCGACTCCCTATCGGACTCACGGTGGTGTCATCTGATTTCAAATACGGGGCAACTTACCCGCCAAATCGCTTGGCCGGTATTTTCTGCCGCAGAGGGGAGTCGCATGATGCAGCGTTGCTGCACTCCCTGCCGATCGGTACGATTTGTCAGCCGCGCGCTCCATACGACAAAGCCTTCGAGCTGAGTTGATAATAAACATTTGGCGGGGCGTCCGATCTTTCGGGAATCGCCTCGTGCCGCGTCTTGATGTGAAACTCAATCGCCTTCAGTTGAAGAATCCGATTTTGGTGGCATCCGGCACGTTCGGCTACGCACGCGAGATGCAGGCTTATGTCGATTTGTCCCGACTCGGCGGGATCATTCCGAAAACGGTCACCCCTTTGCCACGCCCAGGAAACCCACCACCAAGAACGGTGGAGACCTGTTCGGGATTACTGAACTCGATCGGCTTAGACAATGATGGCATCGACGCATTCGTTGCCAAGCACCTTCCCGATCTTCTGAATCTGGGAACATCCCTGATCGTCAACATTGCCGGAAAAAACACGTCCGAGTTCGTGACGATGGCGAGGCAACTTGACGAATTCTCGCAGATCACCGCCCTCGAATTGAATATCTCCTGCCCCAACGTCAGCGGGGGAATTGACTACGGCACAAATGCACGCATGACGGCAGAAGTTGTCGCCTCGGTACGAGCTGCCTGCAACTTTCCAATTATCGCAAAGCTGACACCCAATGTGACCAATGTGGTCGAAATCGCCAAAGCGGCTAACGATGCCGGTGCTGATGCGGTGTCTCTGGTCAACACTTTTCAGGGTCTAGCCGTCAATTGGCAAAAAAGAAAGCCCATTCTCGGCAACGGAATCGGTGGACTCAGCGGACCGGCCATTAAACCACTCGCATTAAGAATCGTTTGGCAGGTTGCCCAAGCCGTCAAGATCCCCATCATTGGGATTGGTGGGATCCAATCCATCGATGATGTCATGGACTTTATTGTTTGTGGAGCAACGGCCGTGCAGATTGGAACGGCGAATTTTTACAATCCGCAACTTGCCGGGAGTCTTGTTGACGATCTGCTCTCGATCTTGGAACAGGAGAGCTGTCCGTCGATTACCGATCTCGTGGGAACGATCCTTCCTTCTACTGTCGAACGATCACGGTGTGCACAGGGTGAGGTCCATTAGCGGAATTCAGCAATGACACCGGCGACAAACGTCGGTTGCGTGGAAGTCTGTTCTGGGGACGGACATGAATTTTTTTTCTGCGGACGCGATGGGCGATTCGCTCAAGCGGTGTGACTGGACGGCTCTAACGGGAACACATGTCATCCGTTTTGAGGCAGGGAGCGCACGCCGCACGCTCGCAGGAGATTCCGGTCGGCAACTTTCTGCATTGTGTCAATCGCTTTGCGGTCGGGCGCAGACCCGGTCTGCGGAATCTCGACGATGATCCGCCGGACATCGTTCGCCGCACTGCACATTGTTCTCAGATCAATCCCCTGGATTATCCGTGCGTTTCCGCAGAGGGTGCGGATCCGATTTGGGTCGAGGCCGGTGTTTCGCTAGGCGGTTTCGAACGCATCGAACAGGTCATCGGGGGTTCCATACCTGCGGTTGGACCAATGATGATAGGGCAGGTCTTGCCACAGGCTCTCCACCGGATTGAGTTCCGGCGAGTACGGTGGCAGGCTGACGACGATCTCTTCGAGCTCGCAGAATCCACCGCGCATAAAAAGCGTCTCAATCCAAAACGGATCGCGTCCGTCTGTGCGCGAAGAATTACATTCAAACGCGCAGCTAATTGTTGGGATCCGTCTCAAGTATCCAAACAAATTTCAACGCGCGCGCCTCGCTCGACACACGAGGACGAGTCGACGAAGACGCCAACCAGAAGCGAGAATGCCGAAAAGGGTAAAGCCGAGGGCCCGTTACGGAGTCCTCTTGGGGTAGGAAGCGATCCGAAAACCAACGTTGTTTTCTGCTGTTTTGTTATTTTCTGCCGTTTTAAAACATCTCCCAAACGAGTCCGGTTGATGTGCCTGCTGGTGGCTACGTATGCCGAAACCGGCGAGGCCCAAGGCCTGATCCCCCCCGCGACACGGCACGACCATCGTCAACCTGTTTTTGGTCCCACTGTCGGCGACACGGCAAGCCGACATTTCCGAACGTTGTTGGTCTAAAATAATGCGGGTGAACATCGCCCACGGGGCATTAATCAGGCGAATTGTCGTTTTATGGATGTTTCGGCTATGATCTTGGGACGACGTTTGTCCCTTATATTCCTTCGCTGGTTGCCGAATTATCATGCTGCAACGATACCAAATTGCTCTGCTGACGTGGACCTTGTGCATCATGGAGAGCAGGGCCCCGTTATTCGCCGAGCTACCGAGTGCGCCATTTGTGGGCGTACGAGCTCAGTGGATGACATCGCGAGTCCGTGGGTACCCGGACCCTCCTCTTCCCTATACGACCGAAAAATGGCAGGCCCAGATCGACTGGGAACGGACGCTATACGCCGCCGCAGAGCCTGGCCGCAACACATTGCTGGTGGTTCAAGAGTCATTCGGTGAACGCCCAGCATACCTCAAACGCGTGGCTGATGACCCAAATGCCACCACGTCAGAAACGATCCTAGAGATCCCCAAACAGATCGTTTACAGCCTCACGTTTCATCCAAAATACCAAGAGAACGGCTATCTTTACTTGGGGATGAATGGCCCGACCGATCGGGAGACAGATCGCTTCAACCGCGTCACCCGTTATACAGTGGATGCCGGCGGAAAGATCGACCCCGCATCGGAGCTGGTGATTCTGGAATGGTCGTCCAACGGCCACAACGGTGCCGCACTCACATTCGGCCACGACGGGATGCTGTACATTACGACCGGGGACGGCTCGAGTGATTCCGATGCGTGGCTCTCGGCGCAGGATGTGACGAATCTCCTCGGCAGCGTCCTGCGCATTGACGTCGACCGCCCCGGAAAGGACAAGCCCTACTCGATTCCCCCGGACAATCCGTTCCTTTCGATAGAACGTGCACGAGGCGAATTGTGGGCCATCGGACTGCGGAACCCCTGGCGAATGTGCACGGACCGCAAGACGGGCCAGATCTGGGTCGGTAATAACGGGCAGGACCTGTGGGAAACCGCACATTTGATCCGACGCGGGGAAAATTACGGCTGGAGCGTCTTCGAAGGCAATCACCCCTTTTATTTGAATCGGGAACTCGGACCGGCACCCTACGTGCCGCCGACACTGGAACACCACCACCAAGAAGCACTCTCGCTGACCGGCGGCGATGTTTACTACGGCGAGAAACTCCCAGAACTCCAAGGGGCCTACATCTACGGCGACTTTTCAACCGGCAGGGTCTGGGGAGCTCGACATGACGGTAAGCAAGTGACGTGGCGCGCTGAACTAGCCGACACACCGTTGATCATCGCTGGATTTGCTGTCACCCACAGCGGGGAATTACTGCTCGTTGAGTACGGCAACGGGTTTAGCCGCTTAATTCCGCAAGTCGTTCCGAAAGACTCTGCGCCGTTCCCGCGCAAGCTCAGCGAGACAGGTTTGTTCATCTCGGTCAAAGGCTACCAAGTGCAGCCTGGTGTGATTCCATTTGAGGTCAACGCTGCCGGCTGGGTCGACGGAGCCACCGCAGAACGGCATGTCGCGATACCGGAGGACGGTGGCATGTCTTTTCGCGAAACGCGTGGGTTTACCCTCCAAAACGGGGCAGTCGCCTTGCAGACATTGAGTGTGCCGGTCGCCTCGGACTCCACGGCATCGCGCCGCGTCGAAACGCGCATGCTGGTTCGCCAAGACAATGCCTGGAGGGGCTATTCTTATCTCTGGAATGATGCGCAAGACGACGCTGACCTCGTGGAAGCCACGGGACGCGATATCGAACTTTCCCTGTCGGCCAACGAGGGCGTCCCGTCGGCCGGCGCAACCCGACCGTGGCGTGTCCCCAGCCGCAGCGAATGCCTGACATGTCATTCGGACCGGATGGGCGGTGTCCTCGGATTGACTCAACCTCAACTCAATCGAAATTGCAGCTACGACGGCCGCGTCGAGAATCAGATTGAAGTGATGCGTCGCATAGGAGTTTTGGAGGGCAATATTGGTCCCTTGGGCGAGATGCCGAAACTCGTCGACCCCTACGACGCGCAGTACCCGCTTGAGCAACGTGCGCGATCGTACCTTCATTCCAACTGTTCCGCTTGCCACATCTTGACCGGCGGGGGCAATTCTCGCATGGAGCTGGAAATCACCAAGGAATCCGCAGCGATGGCGGTGATTGACCATCACCCTCAACACGATACGTTCGGCCTTGCAAATGCTCGGATCATTGCACCGGGCGACCCACAAAATTCGGTGCTCTATCATCGTATCTCACGTCGCGGCCGCGGACAAATGCCCCCGCTTGTGACACAGGTCGTCGATCAACGCGCTGTCGATATGATTTCGGAATGGATCAAGAGCATCCCCCGCCTACGGAAGTTTGTGCGGGCATGGACCGTCGAGGACCTTCAAGAGGAGCTCGATCGATTGCCCGCTCCTGGATCCGTGGAAAAGGGACGACAGGTCTTCCATGAGGCTGGCTGCATTCAATGCCACCGCAGGTCCAATGCTGGAGGGGGCGCGGGACCGGACCTGACCAACATCGCACAGCGTCGCAAGTTTTCCGGGGTTCTCGAATCGATCGTCGCTCCCTCTAAGATCATCGCTCCCGAGTTTGCGATCACTCAGATTACGACCGTCGACGGTCGGTCCCTCGTGGGGCGGATCGAACGAGAAGATGAGCGAATCGTGGTTCTCCGAACGACGAACTCGTTCCAAGAGCCAATTAAAATCGCGAGGGAGGATATCGAAGAGCGGAGCCTGTCCCCGTTATCAACCATGCCTCTTGGCCTGCTCGACACCTGGGAAATCCCCCAAATCGCCGACCTCGTCGCCTTCCTCATGGAAGCGAACTTAGCGGCCGGCGTGGGATCCGTTGGGGGCACTGCCCCTTGAAGAGGTACCAATGACGCGGGCGAAAAAAGTCGGTCGAGTGGAAGTCCGTTCTGGCGACCGACGTGGTTTTTTGTGAGACCACGATGGGCCATCCTCTGAAGCGACCGAGGGGGTTGGCGCAAGTGACTCGACAGCCCGAACGGAACACCTGTCATCCGTTTTTTAGGGAGTGAACGCAAGCGGCCCGCTCGCGGAAGATTCCAGCCAGCAACTTTCCGCAGCGTGCTCATGAAAACAGCCGGTAGCGTTCCACTGTGTACGACTGATCTTCGGCAATACTCTGGAGCAGCGTGTTCACCCCTTCGTCTTCGAGCATCTTCCAACCGAGGATCGCATTTGCGATCCTGTTTGCAATCCAAAAACACAATCGAACGCGTGGTACGACAGGATTCGGCAGGAGGGGCTATGGCCTATTTCTCAGCAGCAACGGCCATCCTAACCGCCACTAATTGCCGGAAGGATATGAATTTCGGTGTCGCTGTCGACAGATCCTGTCAGACCTCGTGGGGAAAAAGACTTTCCAACACCAATCATCAGACCCGGACGGAGTCTGTCACCGTTGCAGAGCCTTGCTTTTGTGCCAGGGAACTTCGATTCCAATGCATCGATTGCTTCATGTACGGTGTTGCCCTGAACGTCAATTTCTGACAGTCCGTTGGTTAGTGGCCGCAACAATGCAGGAATGAAAACACGTGGCATGCAATCGAGTATACTCCCTGAATTGTCTTTTCGCATCTCTTTCATTGCCTGCAGCTTAAACGGTCATTCTGATCCCAAATTTGTCGCGACCTTGAACATTCGCTCCAAGTTGATGACTATACGTGGTTCCCAAGTGAGCCGAAAGTGACAGGCGGTTCCGTGATGTCTATCATGCTATGGAGACCTTCCGATTAGTAGATCCCTTCGAATGACCATGGAGTCCAACTCCCCCGCTCAACCGCCGGCACCCACGAGTACAGCGTTGGAAGCACAACGTCTTATCAGCCTTGACTCTGCCTGCAATCTCGCAAAACTCTGTGAGGAGTTTCGTGGTCGGCAAACTGTGGTCCTCGATTTGACGGGTGTCACCCCCGTGTTTGATTACTTTGTCATATCGACGTGTTCCAATCCACGTACGATGGCGGCCATCGCGAACGAAACCCGCCTCCTGATGAAGGGCCGGACCCGCACAATACCTCGTGCGGAGGGCGAAAACATCAGTGCTTGGCTGCTCCAAGACTGGGGAGACATTGTGCTACACCTGATGCTGCCCGAAGCACGAGAACAATACGATCTTGAGGGGCTCTGGGCGGACGGTAAGACCACCGACTGGATGTCTCTGGTGGGTGCACCACTTGTGACTCCCCCGCTGTAATTTGCTTAGGCAACGCCGCCCGCTGCCATTTCGTTCCGTCGCATTGTTGTCTGGCGCGCTTCGCGATCTCACCTGCTGAACTCTCACGCCTCCCGGATCCTCGGATGAATTTTCTTGCAGAACTTCGTGTGCGGTTGCGGTCCGCTCTGTTGTCATTTACAGACTCGCCAGACGCGTTTGTGGAAATGCTTAAGCCCACGCAAGACGGGAGATTTGGGGACTTTCAAGCCAATTGCATGATGGCTCTGGCAAAGCAACGCCATCAGTCGCCCAAGGATTTGGCGTTAGAGTTCGTTGCCAAATTGAATGTCGCCGATCTGTGCGAATCCCCGGAAATCGCCGGACCGGGATTCATCAATCTTCGAATCCAAACCGACAAACTCGCCGCAGAAACTCAGCGGCTAGCCTGCGATGAGCGACTGGGGGTGCCTCGCGTGGACAGGCCCCGGAGCTACATTGTCGACTTTTCTTCGCCCAACGTTGCAAAGCCAATGCATGTTGGACATTTGCGCAGCACCGTGATCGGTAATTCTCTGTGTCGGGTTCTGCGTTTTTTAGGGCATCGAGTTCAATCTGATAACCATGTCGGGGACTGGGGAACCCAATTTGGAATGATCCTCTACGGCTATAAGCATTTTCGTGATGACACAAACTACCGACAACATCCGGTGGCGGAATTAGCACGGCTATACCGGTTGGTGAACCAACTTTCCGACTACCATGCGTGCGTTGCATCCCTCGAAAATTCCAAGCTTCAATGCCACGTTCAGGAGCGGTTGTGGGAGGCCTCACGGGGCGAGGCCATCGGCAAAACCCAGGACCAAACTGTCGCGCGCGTCCAGCGAAAGATCAAACAGGATTTGGACGGGCTGCGACGTGATCTCGAGTCCGCTCAGAAGAAGATCGAGGCCGTCGAATCGGATCCGCTGTTGAAGTCTCGTGCAGAAACCCATCCGCGGATTGCCGAATTGTCTCGCCGCGAAACCGCACTGCTCCATACAGGCGATGTCGAAAACAATCGGCTCTGGAATGAGTTTGTGCCGAAGTGTCTGGAATCACTCGACACGATTTATCAGAGATTCGGCATCACGTTTGATCACTCACTGGGAGAGAGTTGGTACAACCCAATGTTGGCTGGGATTGTTGAACAACTGCAGCAACAGGGAAATTCTCGGGTCAGCGAGGGAGCGACGTGTGTCTTTATTGATGGATACGCCGCACCGTTCATTGTTCGAAAAGCCGACGGAGCCTACACGTACGCCACGACCGATCTGGCCACAATCCAACATCGTGTCGACAGTCTCCAAGCCGACTGCTGTCTGTATATCGTAGATTCCCGTCAGAGTGAACACTTCCAGTTACTGTTTGCAACAGCCAAACGAATGGGATACGACGCGACGGAGTTGCGTCATATCAGCTTCGGAACAGTGCTTGGTGAAGATCGACGGCCCTATAAAACTCGCTCTGGAGATACGATTGGTCTCGAAAGCTTACTTGACGAAGCGATTGAGAATGCGCGGAGGATCGTTGACGAAAACAGTTCACATCTGAGTGATACCGAACGAGCCAAGGTGGCCGAATTGGTTGGAATGGGGGCGATCATTTATGTCGATTTGCACCATAACCGTGACAGCGATTATGTCTTCAGTTGGGACAAAATGCTGGCAACCACGGGGGATACAGCGACCTACATCCAATACGCCTACGCCCGTGTGTGCGGCATTTTGCGAAAGGGTGAAGTCGATGTCGTCAGACTTCGCTCCGAAAGTCATTCCGTGCAGTTGGCGACACCCCAAGAACGCACGCTTGCCTTACAGCTGAATCGCTTTGCCGAAGCGGTCTCCGACGTGATTGTCGATTATCGTCCGAATCTGCTGACTCAATACTTGTACGAGACGGCCAATGTTTTTGCTCGGTTCTATGATCAATGCGGAGTTCTCAAGGAAGCCGATCCGTCACTGCGGACGAGTCGCCTGCTGCTGTGCGATGCCACCGCACGCATTATGAAGCAAGGATTGGACCTTCTGGGAATCGACGTTGCGGAGCAAATGTAGGTGGCGGATCGTCTGTCGATCAAAACACGAATCCCGTGGCAATCTGCCGAAGCCCTTGGAAAAAACGCCGTTCTTCAATGAGACGAAGATCCTGATAACCCACTGGACCTCTGCTCATCCGCTCGTGCGGGTCTGCTGTGGATCTCGGTTCGATGCTCGTGGCATGGGCTGCGTGGATGGATTATGCGCATCGACCCACACCTAGCCATGAAGCACGAACTCTTCAGAAGTCAGAAACGTTCCGAAGTTACCGTATGGAGTCACACCTGCATCAACTCTCCCGGGAGGTTGCTGCGATCACGCGGCGCGACGGTCGTTTGATTCCTCATCCTCGAAATCCGTCTCGGCAGGAGTTTCGTGTCCATATCCATACTCTGAATTCACCCCGACTTCGAGGTGGTTGGCGACAATTCCCAAGACATGGACTCCCGATGCACGGAAAGAATCGATAGCACGCGTCACCATCTTTCGACGATTCTTGTCCGGACGGACGATCACGACGGCTCCATCGACAATTCGGCCAACGATCGCCGGATCCGTGACGGCCAGCACAGGAGGCGCGTCAATCAGGATTTGGTCGTAAATCTGTTCCGCCCACGCGATGACATCGCTGAATCGGTCGCTGGACAGCAACTCCGACGGATTGGCTGGACGGGGACCGGAGGGCATGAAATCCAAACGTTCAATGCCGAGGTGAAAGATGTTTTCCAAGCAGCTTTCTGCAACGCTGTCATTGTCTCGCAGAACTTGGGACAGCCCCTGCGATCCTTTCAGGTCAAATAATTGGGTCATTCCAGGCCGACGCATATCGGCATCGATCAATAAGGTCTTCTTGCCCGCTTGTGCGAAAGCAACCGCGAGGTTGGCGAGTGTTGTTGTTTTTCCATCACCCGGCTCAGTACTTGTGACAACAAGACGCTGAGTGTCTCCCGTCGAAAAGGTAATCGAGCTTCGAAGGGTTCGGAAGGATTCCGATTCCAAGCCGTTCGGGTGCGTATAGGTGACAACCTGATCAATTCCAGAACCTGGCAAAGGGTCCATACGGCGAATCATCGCCAGAATTGGTAACCCCAGTTGCCAATGCATTTCATCCGGTGAACGGAAGCGGTCGTCGAAGACATCCAGAAGATAGATCACGCCCAGACCGAAGAGCGTGCCAAGAGCTAAGCACAACAAGACCGTCTTCGAGATTTGAGGCGAAACCTTATTCGTGGGAACACGTGGCATTCCCAAAACCTTGATCCGCAACCCCGAATCGGCACCCATGTCAATGCGTTTCATTTGCTCGAGAACGACATCATAAAATTTGCGTTTCGAGCGGACGTCTAATTCCACAATTTCCATTTTGGCCATGTCGTTGTTCATGTCCATGGCGAGCGTTTTTACGGTTTCAAACTCTCTTCTTAATGCCGCTTCATGCGTTGCTGCTTGATTCAGTCTCTGCTGAGCCATCTGCCATAAACGGGGGCCGAGTTCCTTATCCCGAAGCTGCTGCATGGCTAAGGCCGTCGCTTGTGATCGGCCATTGAGCCAAGTTTCCGTTGACGTAATGCGATCCCTCAGTTGTCGAACCTGCGAATGATTTTTGCCAAAGGACTGCTCTTTTTTCTTGAGTTCTGCGCGATCTGTCACTAAGGACTCTTCAAACCTTGCAACCGTGTAGACGTCCGACGAACCGATACCCATTGTTTTGAGAAGCAATTCGCGAGAGACATCTCCGGCAGCCTGCTGAACAAACTGAGCGATGTCGCTGCCACTCTCCAACGCAGATCTCAACGAATCCAAAAAGGCGCGGGCTTCCAATGTCTTCTTTTGCGATTCGACAAGTGCTTCGTTCAACTTGATCGTTCGCTCGATCACGACATTGGTATTTTTTTCGTTGCCCTGCAGCAAGACTCCAGAGGTTTGCTTCAGCGACAACAGTAGCCGCTCCTTCTCCTGCAATTCGAGTTCGAGATCTTTTTTTTCCTTGGTCAATAATGCGAGGTTCTCCTTGGAATCGCTGCGACGTATCTGCTTCACAGAGTGCAGATACGAATCGACAACCGCTCCAACAACGAACGCCGCTGTCTGGGGATTTTTGGAAACGTAACGGACATTCAGTACGTTCGTCAGACGCGGCGATGACACAGACATTCCCTTGCGGAGAACATCCGTCCACTTGGATTTCAGGAATCCTTTGAAGTCAATTCGGTGCCGCAGGGGCAATGCCTTAATGGCTCCATCGAGAACTTCGTCACTAACCAGAATTTTTTGATAATTCGGCATGACGTCCATGATCTGACGTTGCTCCGAGTTTCCTTTGTTGTCGAGGACGTTACCCTCCGTTTGAAGAACGAGTATTTCTGCGCTGGATTCGTACTTCTTCGTTGCGGTTGCATACCAGATGCCACCCACGATCCCTCCGGCCACGATGAAGGCTGTCAACAACCCGATCCGATGGCCGACGACTTGGAGGAATCTCGCAATTTCAACGAGCGGCGTGTTCGTATGAGTGGAAATCGGTGTTGAGGAAGGATTGTCCGAACTCATAATTTTCCGGCAGCGGGCGGTTTGAATGTCGAGGGATCTCACGGCGACGGCCACACGGCCTCGCCTCTCACAGCCCTGGAATTGGCAACGAACTGCTGATCCCAAATCGAACAATATTGAGGGCTTCCATCATGACTGTCGCGGGCGTTTGTTCTACGCTCACGACATCTCCAGGGGCGAGTCGAAGATTTGCCTGCGAATTCGTCTTGGCCTGCTTCAGACTGACTTTAATCACCGCCGTGTCAGATCCATTGGCCTTGCGGCGAATCACGAAAATTTTGTCTGCGACAGTGACACTTGTCCCGCCGGCCTTGGAGATTGCATCGGTCACCCGAACGTCCTCATTCAGTGGAAATTCATAACGATCGGGTTTGCGAACCAATCCCATGACGTGCAACGGCTCGGGGTCGCGTTTCTCGATATTGACAACGCCGCCATCGGTGATCAGATAGCCTTCGGCTTCAGATTCCCCCTGTTTCGTTGCCTTCACAAGGTCAATTCGGACCGTCTGAAACGTCGATTCACCAGTCGCCATCCCGTGGACAGCGAATTCCTGATTGATCGGATCGCCTCGGTCGTTCGTCATTCCGACGGTATCGACATCTTTCAGATTTTCTGAGGCGACGGGATCCTGTCGAGATCCATTGGCACGCGTTGAATTGCGGATCTCGACAATCGTCCCGGCATCTTTTTCCAAACCTTCTGCCGCATTGAGCGCTGCGAGTAGATCACTCTGCCCTCGTGGCAATTCGTAGACCCCCGGTTTTTTCACCGCACCCATGACGGTCACTCGATTTGTTCGCTGTTTCTTCATCGTGACGGTCACGTTGGGGCTCTTAAAAAACTCGCCTTGAATACACCCTTCAAAAATCGCCGCTTCGGCTTCTTGTGTTCCCAGGCCGGCCACTGAAATTTTGCCGACCTCCGGCAAATTGACAAACCCCGCCTCATTGACTCGAACCGGTATTTTCACTGAGTCTTTCTCGTCGAGGCTGGCGGAGATCACGACTTCAATCACGTCTCCTCGATCGATTAAGTCGCTATCAACCGCAGCACGAGCCAGCCGAGTCAGATCTAAGGTCTGAGAATTTTCGCGACGCACAGCGACCATTTCGCTCGGCATGGTGTGAAACGTATAAACACCACCGCCGCTCGTCTGACATCCGGTGATGGCCACGAACAGTGTCCCCAAACATGCGACGACCAATCTGCCAGATGCAGAGGACACCGACGAATGTCGGTTCGCCGCTTGCGAAATGAGGGAAAACAGGTGATTCTCCATCGGGGACTCATCGATTCAAGTGTGGGCGGTCGCCGTCAAAAAACGACTGCCAACGGGTCATCGTCCATTCGACAGCAGAGATCGCCAAGGATCGTCCGTTTTGCGGGGGCTTTGTACGAAAACACTTTCAGAACGTCAATACGGATGTACGCTCATCACAGGATCTCGCTCGGAGGAAGCAGGGGAGACGGCATCAATTCGACCACTGAATTTTCAACGATGATGCTCGAACACAATCACCGTTCGCCGACCACGAAGGCACAACCGCAAGGCCACACTACAGGCAGGTCGTTGACAGGTTCCCACAGGAGTTGGCGTTCGCGATGGGTCCGATTATCATCCCTGATGCTGTTTTGTATTGCGTGTTGCACTGCTTGGAGCCCACCATGCCTCGTTCCCTGCTCTCAGTCTGTTTGTGGCACACATTTCTGGTGACCTGCGCCGCAGAGCCGGCCCAACTGGTTCTGAGGAGCCCGCGTCCGTATCAAGTCCTGCAACGCGAGGGATTTCAACCAAAACAGTCTGCGGCAAACAATCCTGGTGGACCCGAGTTGGGGTTTACGGACGTGACGATCGAGGGCGACAACCCCCGTGGTTTCACCGGTCAATGGCAATACAGGATTGTGCGACTGAAGAACGGCTACGGTCAAAACACGGACTGGCAATATCTCCAAGTCGAGAACGCGACGAAAGAAATTCGCGGTCTGGCTGAAGTTCCTGCCGGGGGTTGGTATCGGTTGGAAGTCCAGTGTCTGGACGGCCAGGCTACAGTGGCGACCGGTTCCGTCGAACCGATCGGTGTCGGCGAGGTGTTTCTCATTGCTGGTCAGTCTTATGCTGGCGGGTACCACGACGAGATTCTCAAAGTCACCGATTCTTCACAAGCCGTTTCAGCCTACGACTGGCAGGAAAAAACGTGGCGAATTGCTCACGATCCGCCGCCTCACAACGGAGACGGAGGTTCGATTTGGCCGCACCTCGGCGACATGCTGGTGCCGACATTGCGCGTTCCTGTCGCCTTCGTGAATGTTTCCGTTGGTGACACATCAGCATCCCAATGGCTGCCCAATGAGATGCTCCATCAACGGCTTGTTGAGGTTGGCAAGGAGATTGGTCTGTTTCGTGCGGTCCTCTGGCAGCAGGGCGAATCAGATGTCCTCGAGAAATCCTCTAGCGCCGCATACGTTAAGAAGATGTTGGAGATTCGCGAAGCGGCTTGCGATGACTGGAGATTCGATCCCCCTTGGCTGCTCGCCAAATCCACACTTCATCCCACTATTTACAACCGCCCCCTCGAAGAGAATCAGATCCGATCGGCGATCGATCAGTTGTGGTCACGCCCCGGTTTTCGTCCGGGTCCAGACACCGACGTCCTTGGAGGCGACAATCGCGGCGGTGCCAATTCGCGTCACCATTTCAGTGCTGAGGGACAACGTCGCGCGGCATGGCTGTGGTTCGCCTCCCTGTGGAATGAACTCAATCGTGATCCTGACACACGAGCCGGGAGTTGAGCGATCAGAGAGTGGAACGGAATTTACTCAACCCACATCGGCCGGGGATTCAAGTTCCGCAGACTCATGAAAAAGCAAAAACACGGCGGTCGTTTCGTTGCGGGGATTCATACAATTCCGATACCGAAAACTTCCTCTTCCGTGGTCATTTCCGGTCCAGACCACAGAGAATAGGGTGGTTTGTTAGCCGTCATGGAAAGTGAACCCGCGTGATGCGAAGCGGACTGATTCTGTAATACAGAATCTCTTCGGTGGATGGTGGTACTGAGGGGAAGAAGCACGTGAGGGGTTGTGTGTTCTTCGGTCTCGTCACTCAATCGCGCGTAAGCATCCTCACAAAAATCATCATAGTTACATGTGTAGCCCGGCAACTCTGACCGCTCGACTTCTTCGGCAAACGCAAGGATAACCCGACTCTGAATCGTCTCACGACACTCGGAATTGATGGGGTGTGCAATATCGGCATGGAGTCTTACACGGCCATCGTCTGCCTTCAGCGCTCGATCGCCGTGAAGGTGTACTCCACAATCATTGCAAAATTGGGCTCGCAGATGATTCTTCGTCGAACACATCGGGCAACGATCCATCAGCTTGCGGCTAGGCATGGCGACGAACGATCCCCGTGTCCCCTGAATAATTTTCAAATCGCGGATGACGAAGCGGTCATCAAACGTGATTGAGCAGAACGCTTGCAAGCGTTCATTGGGATCGCCATTCATCAGCTTGATGCGAATCTCGGTGATTTCCACGGTTGCACTCCTGAAAACTGAGATCAGTAAAACAATCCTTTTCCGTCAACACGGATCCCTAAATCCTCCGGCGTCGAATGATGTTCTGAAACGCGTCGACGAGTCCACATCTCCGCGGCGAATTATGGACCCATTCGCGCCACTTGAATCCATGCCACTCCACTGGAACGAAGTTGACTCGCCACCCTCAACGCCTGCTGTTTTGACGAACAAATGCCAAAGTACGATGAACCGCTGCCGCTCATGCGGTGGCCTAAAACGGGCAATTTCATAAATCGTCTTCGCAGCTTTCGAACCTCGGCATTCAAAACTTCGGCGGGAGTCTGAAGGCCATTGTGCAAGCGTTGGGCCATACGACCCAATGCCCCGGCTTGAAGCGCCTCGATAAACGGAGCGACCTGCTGCCCTGTGTGATCCGGGCTGCATTGCCGATAAACGGCGGGGGTCGACAAACCACTCGCTGGCTTGGCGACCACGAAATGCAGATTTGTCTCGATGGGAAGAGGCTTGATCCGTTCGCCACGCCCAGTGCACAATGCCAATGGCGATTCCGAAAGAAAAAAAGGAACGTCGCTGCCTAGTTGACCAGCTAACGCGACAAGCTCACTTCGAGGCAATCGCAAATTCCACAGACGATTGAGCCCCGCTAGAGTGGCCGCGCAGTCGCTGGAGCCGCCGCCTAATCCCGCTGAAGAGGGGATGCGTTTGACGAGCGTGATCCGAACACCCGCGGAACAATTCGTGTGAGATTGCAGCAACTTTGCCGCGCGAACAACCAGATTTTCTGGGCCCGCTGGCGCTTCCAGTCGTACGGATCCGCTCAATGTCTTCGCGGACGAATCGACGACCGTCAGTTGAATTTCATTCGTCGAAGCAACATTAAAAATCAATGTATCGTAGAGATTGATGGAGGCCATCACCGATTCAATGTCGTGAAAACCATCCGACCGACGTGCAACAATGCGCAAAAACAGATTCAGCTTGGCAGGAGCCAATACGGTCAGACATCGATTTGTCTGCCAGCAGAGCATTTTCGTGTCGCATCCGGTGAACCAGCTTCAATGCACGGAACAAGACGATTGCAAAACAGACGGCGAAATCAGGACTGGGGAAAGCCAGCTACAAGGAGCCTGTCCATTGAGCAAACGGTGAACGGGAGCAAACAGCCAAGGGATTAGGAAACCAAATCAGACGGAGGATTCTCCGAGCTCAGATGCTAAAGCGCGCGCGTTCAATTCGTCAAGAGAATTTTCATTAACTCGGTTCCGGGCCTTTCGAGTACAAACCATTCTGAGTGATATAGACTTCGACTGCGCGCGGCAAAAGATATCGGATACTTCTTTCTTGCTCGACACGTTGTCGAATGCTGCCGGCGGACAGTTCGAGGTGCGGTATCTGGACTGACTTCAGGCGAGACTGAATGGACGGACCCAGTTGCGTCTGTAACAGAGACTTGTCGGGCGACTGTTCGCCTCCACGATTGACCGTGACGACTGTTGCCAATTCCAAAATCCGCTGAGGCTGACTCCACATTGACAGATCACGCAGTGAATCAGCACCCATCAACAGAAACAATTCATACGCGGGATGCTCGGCATGAATTTGCTCGAGAGTCGTGACCGTGTACGAGATTCCGGATCGATCGAGTTCCATCCGGTTGAGCTGAAAGTAAGCGTTCCCGGCAATTGCAAACTCAATCATTTCGCACCTCGCTTTTGGTGACGAGATCGCCGAACCAAGCTTATGAGGCGGACACGCCGAGGGAACAAACCAGACCGCATCGAGTTGACACTGTTCACGACACTGCTCGGCCAAGACAAGATGGCCGTTGTGAATCGGATCGAAGGTGCCGCCAAAAATTCCGAGTCGCATTATCACTCTTCACCTCATGACCGAGTTCACGATACCCGTTTCGAAATCGGTCATCCACATTTCGAAACAGATCCTCCAAGGCAGACGGATTGAGATGCCGACTTTTGTCATTTTGTCCCCGTCACTCCTCCTGCCGAAAGTTTAGATCGCAGGGGAAGCGATGATTTCATATCGGTCGGCCTCCCCCTTCTGAAAAGCTCTCAGCCGTTGTCCGCTAGGACGCCTCGTTAAGCACCATATTTTTCCAATCGGCCCGCATGTGCCATCGCCAACAACATCAAGTGTTTGGCCTCAAATTGCCCTAAGCCGCCTCGCAGGCAGTGTGATTCTCCGAATCCGGTTGACCCGTCAAAACGACATGTCTCTGCGGCGATCAGTGTCGGCACCGGATGCCAACTGTGGGACTTCATTGTGCTTGGAGTACTGTGGTCTCCCGTGACGACGATCACGGTTGGATTGAGCGCGGTCACTCGCGGAATTGCCGCATCCAGCTCCTCGGTGCGTTGCACCTTCAACGAAAAGTTTCCATCTTCACCGGAGGAATCGGTGTACTTCCAGTGGATAAAGAAAAAGTCGTGATCGTTCCATGCCGCTTCGAGTTGCGACATCTGCTCGTCCAGCGTGTGTCCAGCGTCCAAAATGTTCATCCCTACGAGACGGGCCAGTCCGCGATACATGGGATAGACGGCGATCGCCCCCGCGCGCATCCCATAGACCTCGGAAAAGGGGGGGATATGCGGGAGTTTATCGATGCCACGGAGAGTCAGAAAATTTGCAGGAGCATCGTCCTTTAAGAGGTCTTTCGCTTGGCTCAGAAACTGCTGAGCGATCGACGCGGTTTTTTCGCTCCCGTCAGAGCGCGCTAACGGCTCCAAAGCGGGAACTCCGGTCGCCTGTGGATCCGTGTCCTGAACATCTCCACCCAGATCCGGCCCCCGAAAAATAACAACCGTTCGATGTCCTTCTCCTGCACGGACAAACACTTCGACACCGGGAATACGGATCTGGTTCAGTTTGGCACTGAGTTGAGCTCCGATTTCCGACGAAATGCGACCAGCCCGGCGATCCGTGATCTTTTCCTCTTCGTCAATCGTACAAAAGTTGCCGCGAATGGCGACGTCATTCGGACCGAGAGCGAAATCAATGCCGAGTGCTTCCAGCACACCGCGTCCAATTTCGTACTTCACCGGATCGTAGCCAAACAAACCAAGATGTCCGGGCCCACTTCCGGGTGCGATGCCTGGCAAAACCGGAATGCTCAGCCCCAGAGTCCCCCGACGGGCCAATGCGTCGAGATTTGGCGTGATGGCCGTTTCGAGTTCCGTTTTTCCGCCCGGTGCCTGTGGCAATCCGCCCAAGCCGTCAGCGATCACAAAAACGATCTTGGAACCATTGTCCTTCTGCAAACGACGCGTGAAATCGTGGGGATCGGTCATGGAAAAAACATCTCAATCAAAAAAAGATTTCCGGCTGAATTGACGGCCTTTATCGCTTTGACCGTCTCCTGTTACTGATTGTCCACGAGTCACAACCGCCGTGCAAGGGTCGTTGAATATCGTCTTCAGCCGTCCCGGATCTCTCTGTCCGTCAGCCAAATCCGTCCACGGAGCGGAAGACTTTTCGACTGTCCGGAAATCGACTGCCGTTCAACGTGATCGACGGTGGTGCTTACGCCCAGTCTCGGACCGCTGTAGAGTACCCCCTGTTGATTCCTAATGGCCTTCGGACAACCAGACCGAATCAGTCCTTTCCTAGAAACGCTCAACGGAGATCAAGAAAGAGCTATCCATGAAGATTGCCTGCGTTCAGATGGATGTGCAGTTAGCCGATGTTGAGGGAAACCTCGATCGCATGATTACAAAACTGGGTCACGCACGCGCCGGTGGAGCCGGTTGGACAATCTTTCCGGAGTGTGCAACAACAGGCTATTGTTTTCAAAGTCGGGAGGAAGCAAAATCGTTCGCTCAACCGATCGATGGCCCCGCAACGCAGCGCATGGCCCGCGCCTGTGCCGATCTTGGTGGGTACGCTGTGTTCGGTTTTCTGGAGGCAGACGGTCAATCGGTTTTCAATGCGTTGGCGATGGTTGGACCGAACGGTCTAGTCGCTTCCTACCGAAAAATTCACCTCCCGTTTCTGGGGGTCGACATCTTCACGGATGCTGGCGACCGTCCATTTACGGTGCATGACGTGGATGGCCTGCGGATCGGAATGAACATCTGCTACGACGGAGGCTTTGTCGAGCCCGCTCGTTGCATGGCCCTGTTGGGTGCAGATCTGATTGTATTGCCCACAAACTGGCCGCCCGGAGCCGAGATTTGCGCGGAGTTCGCGATTAACACAAGGGCGATGGAGAATACCGTATATTATGCAGCGGTCAATCGAATCGGAATCGAACGGGGAATCCCCTTTATTGGCAAAAGTCGCATCTGTGATCCTCTCGGAAAAACTCTCGCTGTCGCCCACGGAACGGAAGAAATAATTTTGTATGCTGACATCGATGTCAGCCGTTCGCGCAACAAGCACTTGATCCGCCAAGCAGGTATCAATGAGGTTAATCGAATGGCCGACCGGCGACCGGAGATGTACGGTGAAATTGTGAAATCACACACCCTGAGTCGGCCTCGTGATCGATAGTTCAGCAAACAGACTGAGACATCGTTGTCTTTGCCACGGCGGCGAACGTATCCACCCAAATCGCTACTTGATGTTTGGACAATGAACGGTCGTCACCGGTTCTTCGCTCCTTCCATCTGAGCCAAATCCGCGTTCCCTTTTTTGAATCTGAAGCACCCTCAGTATGTCGCTCTTAAACCCTGCATTGCTCGTCGGATTGGGTTTGGCGGCCATTCCAATCCTGCTCCATTTGCTGGTGCGAGCCAAGCCGAAGCGACTTGTTTTTCCGGCGTTGCGATTGATTCTTCAACGCCAGAAACAAAATACCCGCCGAATGCACCTACGTCATATCTGGCTGTTGCTACTCCGTATTCTCGTCGTCGTCCTGATTGTGATCGCCTTGACGAGGCCCTCGTTGCCGGCCGCGAATTATTCGCTGACGTGGTTTGAGACAGGAACACTTTGTGGCATCGTGATTCTTGCCTGGGGAACCTATTGGATCGTCATGGCTGGGTGGCGTCAGCGATCCATGGCGAGGAATCTATTCCTCACTCGACGAACCCTTTTGCGAGGTGGTCTGGGACTGGCGGCCGGTTTAATGTCACTTGCGGGAGTGGCCTTGCCCTATTCATGGCGTGTTTCTGGAGAATGGAAGGCCCCCCCCCCGAAAATCGCCGAAAATGTTCCCGTGGCAGCAGTTCTTTTATTCGACACCAGTTCCAGCATGGGATATCGGCAGAGCAATCTGACGCGTCTGCAAGTGGCGCAGAAATTAGCACTGGAGCAGATCGGCCGCATGCCCTCAGGCAGCAAAATCGCCGTCACGGCGAATGGTGACACGGGGCCGGCAGCGTTTTCCATTGATTCCCATGCGGCTCAGAATCGGATTGAGGGGCAGGCTCTCAATCCCCGTGCCG
The DNA here is from genome assembly GCA_945876035.1 of Schlesneria paludicola DSM 18645. Lineage (GTDB taxonomy): Bacteria > Planctomycetota > Planctomycetia > Planctomycetales > Planctomycetaceae > Schlesneria > Schlesneria paludicola_C. Next base: position 27,697 of record CAMCMU010000044.1, read on the forward strand.
TGCCGTTGAATGAACGTCTCCGTGCGATCCTGCTGCAACAGGAAGAGGATCGCCTTCGTGTGACCGCAGAACAAGAGTCGATTCCCGCTGAGAAGAGGCAGGATCGATTTGTCCGTGAGATCTACCTCTTCACGGATCTGGCCAAATCCGCTTGGCACGAGGATTCATTGCAACTTCTCCGCAGCGAACTGGAACGATTGAAGTGGGTTGGTGTCTACCTGATCGACGTTGGAATCGAGCAGCCGACCAACGTGGCATTGATTGATCTCAAACTCTCGCGCGAGTCCGTTCCTGCAGAGGGCTCGACGCAGCTCGATGTTATCGTCTCATCGGTGGGACAGATCAAACAGGATCAAACACTCGAGATCTACGTTCGTGACGGAGACGAACCATTGAGGAAGTCCGATCAGCAATCTGTGACACTCGAATCTGGAACCGACGCGCGTGTGAGCCTCACGGTCCCCATCGGAACCAGCCGCTTTCGGCAAGGCGAGGTCCGCTTGAGTGGATCGGACCCTTTGGATCTCGATAACGTTCTCTTCTTTACCCTGCAGAAGATCTCTGCACTCCGCGTGTTGGTGGTGGCCGAGCACAGAGATGTTGCCTCGTACTGGCTCCAAGCTCTGGCGACACTCACGGACGCCAAAATCATGGAATATCGAACCGAATTCACAACCACCGACCGAGTTTTGGAAAAAGATCTTCAAGAATTCGATGTCGTCTTCCTGATTAACGGCCGCAATCCCTCCGACGCTTTCTGGACTCAATTACGCGAATTCGTGGACCAAGGCGGCGGAGCCGGCGTGTTTTTGGGAGCGGATTCGTCGGCGCGTATTGAGGACTCGCTCAGAGATGTGATCAGCCCCGTTGCCTATCACAGCCAAGCCGCACTTCGTCTCTTGCCGGGTCGACTCGAAGCGTCTCTGGTTCACATGCCCTCTCGAACAATTGACCTTCGCGGTTCGCAGCACGCGTTTCTGCAACGTCTCGATTCGTTTGGAATGCTCGCCGATTTCGGATCCTTGGCTGTGCGCCGTTATTGGAAAGTCGAACCGGTGCAAGATGCGGTCACGGTGGCTCGATACGGTGGCCTGCACGGATCGCCAGCACTCATCGAACGACGACTGGGGCAGGGACGGGTCCTCTTAATGACCACCGGAGTTGATGGCCTCGTTTGGAATGATCTTCTCGATCAAAATTCAGGACCACTCTACATCGTTTTGGTCGATCAGCTTGTCCAATATCTCTCTTCGCACGGATCCGAGACGCTCAATCATTTGATCGGCGATGAGGTTTCGCTGAGGTGGAATCGTGAGCAAATACCGAAGCAAGTTGTTGTACGAATGCCCGACTTCAAACAACTCTCCCTAGATCTGCCTGCCGAATCAAAACCGCTGACATTGCGAAACCTCACTGCCATCGGTTCTTACGCAGTCGATGCCGTCGATAAAATCGCCGATTTCCAAGCCAGATTCAGCGTTAATCGACTTGATTCCGAGAGTGATCTCCGCCGCCTGGAACCCGGCCAGCTGAACCTAATTTTGGGTGAAGGCCGCTGCAGCGTTAGTCGCGATCCGGCCAACTTAGAACGCAGCGTCTTGACGGGCCGCATCGGCCAAGAAATGTACGGGCTGCTTGTCGCAATCTTGGCTGTCGTTTTTGCGATGGAACAGTTTACCGCAACCTGGTTTTATCGAATGGACAACGACTAAACATCACCTGCTGTGATCCGCGATCCGTTGGTCAATTCCGTGGAACGGAAGGCATCACCCAAACGCCATCAACTTCGCCAATAGAGCGTTGTTTCTGGAACAGGATTCCTGAACGACCGTTGTTCGGTCCGAGATTGCTCCAGTTCCTTCTTCAATTGGTAGTACCATCGAGCCGGTTTATCTGCGTCATTGATTAGGATCAACTGGGGATCTTCGTTCAATCCCTGTTGTTGCTTGTCGACGACATCGCGGTCCTGTTCGATGAATTTTCGAACAAACGGCCGCAACAGCGGACGCACGAGCGTCAACCATGGAGTTGTCCAATAAAAGAACTGGTGAAGTTCGACTTGCGTCGACGTCAGTGGCGTCAGTGTTGTCACTCCACAGATGTGGTGCCGTCCGGCCGTAATGTGTTCGATCCGTGTGCTCGGGAGTTCAAAGCGAATTTCGGTGGAGACTTCGCCACGAATCAGTTTGTAGGCCTTGGAATTGGATGACGGTCGGTGTTTGACCATCGTGAAACCCCAGTGAGAGGGAGCGAATGCCTTCGACTTTTCGTGCATCGACTTCTGGGAACGCCACCACCACGAGCGATGGACAAAGGGGCCATGGGCCGGATCCATTAATCCCACCACGGCGTGATCAATCGAGCAGGGAAAAATGCTTCGCTCAATCATTCGACAATGGCGTGCCTCAACGTTCGGAATGAGTGGGATTTGCGGCAGTGGATCCGGAATTCGCATTTCATCCGCAGGCATAAACACCCAAATATTCCCTTGAACCTCCTGACAGGGAAAACGAAAGACTCCGACCCGAGACAGCTCAAACTTTTGATTTTCCAACAAGGAGGGAATGTGAGAACAACCGCCGTCAGAACGGAAACGCCAACCATGATAACAGCACTCGATTTCGCACCCATCAAATCGGCCGTGACTTAATGGAATGCCTCGATGAGGACAAATGTCACGCAAGGCAAACGGTTGACCGTCGGCATCGCGGCCGAGCACCAGTGACTGTCCCAGCAGCATTTTTCCACGCATTTGACCGCGTTTGAGGTCACGGCCGGGAAGTGCCATATACCACACATCCCGCAATATCTCCGACACTGGATTCGACATGATGACTCCGTTGGCAACTCTCGACATCAGACGTCTCATCATAACCCAAAACACAGCTAATAGGCATGATCCCAGCGATTCCCCCCTGAAAAACTCGAGAGGATCCAAACCACACATTGACCGACTCACGCCGCATGCTGACACATCCGAGGAACGCCCGTCCGATCGCCGCCTGATCCGTTTGAGAATCGCGTTTATTTGAAGGATTTCACGCTTTTTATGCTGAACCTGTCGGCCGTGTCCGCATTGTTTCACCGTCGCCAACGGATCAATAGCCCCAGCAGACCAGACCCCCCGTCGCCGTGAAAACTCGCCCGAACTGAAGCGGCACGTCGACGGAGTTGTTGCAGGAGACTCTCAGAACGCTTCGGGGTTGAGAGCAGAGACCGCGGTCTCTGCTGCGGACGATAGCCCGAGAACGCTAAAGACGCAGACGTATTCGAAACAGCCGGTGGCCAAGGACCCACGCTGTGTGATCGAACGTTCCGCGAACCACCCCCTTGAATTACGATCATCGAAGTTGTGATTGCCAAGAGAGTGGCGACGCGGTCCAGAATCGCTGCCCTCGATGTCAGGCACACGGGACAGGGCAATCCAGGACAGGGATCGCCTCGGTGAATCACTCGGCGAACCCAAACGATGCTGAAGCAACTCTCCGCGAAAGGCAGGAGGATTGCCGACACAGCAACGGACTCAACCTGTTTTTACGAGGCCCTGACTTCTGTTGTTCTTGTGTTGGATCTGCCGTTCACACGTTTGGTGGTGGCTGTCGACCGCGTTGAGACCGCTGCCTGTCGATGGTTCTGCGCGTGCTTCCTCCGCCGCCGCAAATAGCCGATGGCGATGGCCGATGTCGATCGTTCGTCTCGCAATCGGAACGACCGTTCACGGTGGGCGATGACCGATGCGGAAACGCTTCGACTCGACCGGAAAATACCGAGCACGCCGGCCATTTTCTGGACGCTTCAAATCTCCTCTGGCGGATGACAACGCAACAGCCGACAGTCCTCTCGTGAGTACCGTCGGCCGTTTATCATCTGTGATAGCATCAGATCTCGCTCACGGGGAGATGGGGGTATTCACGGGACCCCCAGAAGACAGGTCGTCCAGTTGATTCTTGACATCGTTCAGCTGAACGGTGTTAACGATCAACAAAACTCCGGCGGCCACCAAGCCACCGGCCATGAGAAGTCCACCAGGTCCCATCGAACCGATTTGGCCACGAGCTCCGTTTTGCCCCACAACGATCAACGCCTGCTGATTCGCCGACGGTGGAGCTGTCTTTTCGGACCAGACGCGGTAGGTTCCTTCGGTCGAGCCTGAGACAACCGTATACAGTCCACCCTTAAGGTTTGTCGCGGCAAACGATCCCTGCTTGTCGGTGATCGTACGGGTGACTTCCGTCTGACCCTGCTTGATCACAACTTCAGCACCTTCCACAGCAACGCCTGTCTGATCGACGACTCGACCGACAAACGTCCCACCTTGCGTGAGACCGATGTCCAATACCGAGTTCGCAGCCACTGTCCGGACGAGCGGTTTCGCAACGGTCTTCGGGCCAGCAGCGACGGCCGACAACTGCGGAAAGGTCACTCCGACAGCAGCCAAGGCTACAAACGCAACTCGAATAAACTTCAGACGAATCATATCCCTGCTCTCCTGTTTTTTCGATCGATTCTCGCCGTCTGGTCATCACCGCGTCCACCGCATCACAGGACACGAACCCAGACTCCGCCACGTTCTGAGCAGCGAAGCTCGCCGCGGAATACCTTTGGACCTGTGCTCCTAGCCACCTAGCCTTTTTATCGGCTCGTCCGTTCGACAGACTTCAAGTCAAATTGGTCACATCGCACCAGTCTATCCCAGATCACTCAATCGACAGGGTCAAGCGGAAAAAATTGCCGGTCGTATTGATCGTCAGCCAACCTGATTCCGCAGCGGCATTGCCAACAGCGTCAATTCACAGATTCTCATTTTAAAAAAGACTTGCCGTGTTTTGGCTTGTGGACGATACGTCCCGCGACAGGTCTCTCCAAAAGTGGAATCACGGATCGACAGGTCTGCACCACACCATTCGTCGCCGTTCATTGAGAATTCATGCGTCACGCCATAGAGAACTGGGACTCGATGACTGGCGAGACTGGTTACACGACCAATCGGCAGGTGGACGGCGGATCCGATCGCCTCTGGTCGGTGTCCGTCCGGGCCGTTTTTTTGAGCCGGGATGAGTTTTTTATATCGTCTGTGCTCGGAGATCGGGCCCGTACCATGACGTCGCAGCGGCCGGATCCTGAGACGCGTTCGCAAGGCCACCATTTCCTATGGTGGAGAGACAATTTCCTATGGTGGAGAGACAATTATCACCCTGCGAGATAGCGATAAAAGAGCCGTTTGACGATCTCCATGCCGATGCCGTACAGCAGTGTGATCACCAACGCGATGATCAGCAGCATCGCCGGAGGGGCGACAAATCCAAGTTCAGCGGCGAACGGGGAGTAAGGAATCAGAACCGTCACAAGGGCGATGGCAGCCTCAGCGAAAAGGAACAACCTTCCCGGGCGACTGAGAAAGAACGGACGCTGCGTGCGGATCACCAGCAAAATCATCAAGCCGGTCAGTGTCGATTCTACAAACCAACCCGTTTGGAACAGCTTGGCGAATGTTTCGGAACTCTCGGCAGTGCCCATCTCACGGAAGAGGTAGTACATCGCCCCAAAGGTCATGAAGTCGAACAGCGAACTGGCGAAGCCGAACGACATCATGAAGCGGGTGATGAAGCCGGTGTCCCAGCGACGTGGACGGTGAATTTGTTCGGGATCGACGCTGTCGGTGGCCAACGCCATCGCCGGGAAGTCGGCCAGCAAGTTCACCAACAGGATCTGATGTGCGAGCAGCGGATCAAACGGCAGGAACAGTCCCGCGACCGCGAGGCTGAACATGTAGCCGAAGTTTGCGGCGATGGCGAAGAAGACGTACTTCAACGTATTAGAAAATGTGCGGCGGCCTTCGCGGACTCCCTGCACGAGCACGTCGAGATCCTGCTTGAGTAACACGACTTGCGCGGCCTCGCGGGCAACATCGACGGCGGAAGCCACCGAAATGCCCACATCGGCGGCGTGCAATGCAGAGGCATCATTGATCCCATCGCCGAGGTAACCGACGACCTCACCAGCGTGTTTCAGAGCGAGAATGATCTGTTCTTTTTGATTCGGTTCGACCTCGGCAAAGATATCCGCTTGCAGTGCCCGATGACGGATCGCTTCGTCGCTCAGCGTACGCAGTTCGGAACCGGTCACAATCACTGGCGAGGTGATCCCGACGCGATGGCTAATCGAAGCCGCGACCGCCCGGTTATCTCCGGTGATGACTTTCAGGCTCACTCCCAGATCACGGAGTTGCGCGATCGTCTCCTTCGCATCGGCTTTGGGGGGATCCGCAAAGACAAGAAACCCCAGAAACGTCATCTCACATTCGTCAGCTTTCGTGAGATGCGGCGCGTCGTCAGATCGCACGGCCAACCCGAGTACACGCAAGCCCTCTCGACTCAACTCTTGGAAACGCTGGTCGATGGCAGAATACTGGGTTGCGAGGTCGACCAACTCTCCATGAGTCATTTCCGCTTGTGTACAACACTCCAGTACGTTGGCCAACGCGCCCTTAGTGATCAGCAATTTCTGGCCGTTCCACCCGATCCGCACGCTCAGGCGTTTCCGAATGAAGTCGTAGGGAATTTCGTCCAGCTTCTCAATACCCGTGGTGTCAAATTCCTGTCGATCTCGAATCGCCCGATCGATCGGATTGGTAAATCCCGTCTGAAAGTAGGCATTGAAGTAAGCGTGCTGCAAAACACGCTCGCTGGTTTGGCCAGTCACGTCCATCGTGTCCTGCAGTCGAATGGTCCCTTCGGTCAACGTCCCCGTCTTGTCTGAGCAAAGTACCGTCATGCTCCCTAGGTTTTCGATTGCCAGCAGTTGCTTCACGATCACCTGATGCTTGGCCATCGATTTCGCTCCGGCGGCGAGCACCACGCTGGTGACGGCGGGAAGAAGTTGAGGGGTCATGCCCACGGCCAGCGCCAGCCCCACCAGCAACGAGTCCACGAGGGGTTTGTGTTGCAGACCAACCTTGACGGCGAAGACCACGACGGTAATCACCAGTACCACCTTGATCAACAACTGGCCGAACTGGCGGATACCGCGTTCAAAACCAGTTTCTGGGGCCTTGTGCTCCAACCGCTCGGAAATCTTGCCGAATTCCGTGTCGCGGCCAGTCGCAGCCACCACGGCGGTGCCGAAGCCGCTGATCACGTGCGTGCCGAGATGTAGGGCGTTCAGGCGTTGGGCCAGAGGAATTTCGATTGGCAAAACGCTGATGGACTTTTCTGCGGGGAAGCTCTCACCCGTCAATGCCGCTTCATTCACGAAGAGATCCCGCGCCGTCAGCAGCCGACAATCGCCCGAGATGAGATCGCCCGCGCGCAGACTGACCACATCCCCCACCACCACGTCGGTCAGAGGCACTTCATGCTCCCGCCCGTCGCGGATCACCGTCGTCTTGGTTTCAATCATCCCTAAAAGTTTGGCAACCGCATTCGCAGCACTTATTTCTTGGTAAAATCCCAAGACACCGCTGGCAATCAGAATGACGACGATGATGCACGAATCCGGCGCATTGGCGAGCGAGAACGGCTGCTCATTGGACCATGCGTCATGCGCGGCGAGCGAAAATGACAACACGGCCGAGCAGAATAGCAGAATGATGATCGGGCTTGTGAACTGGTCCAGCAGCAATGACCAGACGGAGGGCCTGTGCGACTTCAGTTGTGCGACTTCAGTCAGCCGCTGAGCAGCCTCCGGCGAAGTCAAGCCTTGCGTCGTTGTCTGCAATTGTTCCAGCAGCCGTTCGGTCTCGATCGACCAATAAGCCATCTCTCCGATCACGCTAGTCATCGATCGAAACCCCTTGACGTCCGTCCTCTGCGTTACTCCAGAACCGCCTTGCGTTCCAGAGAGCCCAGTACCCCCAAACCGGTCGGTAAGATAGCAGACGGCCAATCCATTTTCTTGTCCGGAGGAACGCACGTGCCGATAAAAAACGGACGTGACTCGGTCAAGACCGACGTTTGAAATCTTTCCCGCAGATTGCCTCTCTCTGCTCGCGGTGACGCATTGCATGGTCGCGGTTGTCACCGTTCATAACGAAAGTTAGTCTTTTCTGATGATCCCGATGGAAAACCCCTACGACTTAGCTCCCGATAACGTCGAAGTTCTCTGTTGGACAGTGGGGGTGTTCCTGCAGGTACTTTGTCAACTCGAGATACCGAAATGCCGTTTTGCTGGGATTATCGCAAGCACTTGTCCCTGCCCGCATTCGTGCTGAAATGGTTCATGATCAGTTTACCGATGGGGATTACTGTCGGCTCAGCGATCTCGTTTTTTCTGTGGTCGCTCGACCAAGTGACGCACCTCCGATGGCGGTATCCTTGGTCACTGTATCTACTCCCTTTGGCCGGCGCCGTATCGGCACTGATCTACCACCATTGGGGTCGGTCTGCGGAAGCAGGTACGGACTTGATCCTCGAACAGATCCACCAGCCCGGCGGCGGGGTGCCCAGTCGCATGGCTCCACTCGTCTTGATCTGCACATTGATGACACACCTCTTCGGTGGCTCTGCAGGTCGAGAAGGGACTGCCGTTCAAATGGGAGGCAGCCTCGCTGGAACTTGGGGACGCTGGCTCGGCTTGAATGGCGCCGACATGAGCATCTTGCTCATGACAGGCATCGCCGCCGGATTCGGTGCGGTGTTTGGAACGCCATTCACGGGCGCGGTCTTCGCGTTGGAAGTTCTGGCGATTGGCCGACGGCGTTATCAGGCATTGATTCCATGCCTGATCGCCAGCCTTGTTGGTGATCAGGTCAATACGACCTGGGGACTCGACCACATGCACTATCACATTGCAACGACGGATCCTGTTTGGAGTGTTGCGACAGGAATGCATTGGAGCTGGGGACTCACAACAAAAATCGCGATTGCCGCCCTCTTCTTTGGTCTGGCCAGTAGTCTGTTCGTCGAATTAACACACGTTCTGAACGGGACGTTTAAGCAGCTCATTTCCCGTCCTTGGTTGCGTCCGATGGTGGGCGGATGTGTGGTGATTCTGTTGGTTTGGGGAGTCGGAAACAGAGATTACCTCGGGATCGGGGAACATTCCGATCCCCACGATCTCGCCACTGTGACGATCCAATCCTGCTTTCTCGTCGGCGGCGCGGGATGGTTCAGCTGGTGGTGGAAACTGCTTTTTACCGCTGTCACCGTGAGCAGTGGATTCAAAGGCGGCGAGGTCACGCCACTTTTCTTCATCGGAGCGGCACTCGGGAATGTGCTGGGGCAATTACTCGGAGCACCTGTCGATTTAATGGCCGGGCTGGGTTTCGTTGCCGTATTCGCTGGCGCAACGAAGACACCGCTAGCCTGCACCATCATGGCCGTCGAACTGTTTGCTCCGGAGAACGGAGCACTCTTGAGTTCTAGCTTTGTGATGTATGCCGCGGTCGCCTGCTTCGTGGCTTACTGTTCCAGCGGACGTTCGAGTATTTATCACTCTCCGAAACACGGATTTGCCGACACCAAGCACTGTGCCGTGCAGTGAGAGACTGTACCGATACCTGCCGCGTTGTAGGACTCCGATCGACACTCGGTGAGCCTTTTGGCTCCACCATCCCTTTGCCAAAATTCTTTGCCCCGATCAAACAATCTGGACACACATGCGGAGTCGGCCATCAGGATCCTCCGCCGGAATGCAAAACGTTGTGCTTCTCGGCGGGGACCGTGATTCCTCTACACCGTGCAGCGTGCAGCGTGCAGCGTGCAGCGTCGATGCCAAGGAGCTGTATCACGGGATCACCCGCCGCCTCAGAACAGCTCTTTAGTGCGCTGACCCGTAAATACCGCATCCGACGATGTAATCACCACTGCGGACAAACCAGGTAAACTTTTGTTCCGGTTTGCCCGTGATGGGGTTCGGCCAGAGGTAATCAATCCAGGCGCCCTTCTCAGTCGCTTGTTCTTGGATCGGCTTCCCGATTGGTTTTCCCGCGAAACCAACGACTTCGATGGCCGGCATTCCGATAGGATCTTTCTTGACCTTCGAGCCCCCATAAGCCACGACTTTGGCTTGGGGCCCCGTGTTTTGCACAAACAGATACAGGTCCCGGTCTTTCATACCATTTTCTCCCGTATTAATTTTCGGGAACGCCGCCGCGCCTTCTTTGTTGATGAGAGCGATGGCTTTCGCAACTAAGGTTTGCGCTTCCTCCGCCGTCCCATGATCCGGTCTGGGTTTTGCGGTCTCCTGATAAAAGATCTCCAGCCATTTTCCATCTCGACGCACATACAGCGAGGAGGACTCCACATCTGTAAATTGTTCCTTCTTCGTCTTATGCACGCCCTCGTACGACACTCTGTAAATGATCATCGCCGAATCTTCGTTGACGCGCAGCATCGACACTTCACTCATGCTGTACTTGGTCAGATGAAAGTCATCAAGGTTCCGTAGTAGATCGTCTCGGCTAGCGGCCGAACCGTCGGCAAAAAAGAATTTGGCTTCTGGTGCGCAATAGGTTCGAAAAAACTCCTTGTCATCTTTCATCGTCGCTTCCCAACTGTCCCGCTCCAGTTTGGTCAATTCTGTCAGCAGTTTCGCATCGTTTGCGGAATTTTGGGCAGCTACGGAGAGTTGTAAAACCGTGACTAACAACAAACAGGGCAGGAGCATCACTGATCGCATGAATTATCCTTAGAAGAGGGGGGAGGTGCAACAAATCGCGACACCCAAGTCACTTGCCGAGCCGATGTCGGGCGACTCGCAACATGCCTAAGACAATGACAACTCCACCTGAATTTGAAAAGTCTTGACCGGCGCGAATTGCCGCAGTGAACTGCCTGCCTGTCCTGAGCGACGATTCTGTCGTGATCTCGTGGAGTGTTGAACGCCGGATCGAGTCGATGCCTGATGGCATTCAAAAATTCGATCGCGATAACGTCCCGATTGCCGCTGCGAAAAAACAACGGCAATCGGTGTTGCGCATTCTCCGCTGACAAAGGGCGGACACCATCCCCGATGCAAAACGCATCAGAGATGCGTGTTCAAAACTCGCCCTCCACAATGCTTGCGGGACAACGATCACAGCGGCTCCTTGAGCGGTTGCTGCTGGCTGAGGAGGAAGGCGATCAGATGCGGCAGGTTCTGTTCACCGATCTGCTCGACGACGTTAGATGGCATCGGGGAAAGCGCCGTGATACGTGATTCCTCGATGTCCGCCAAGGCAATACGAATCTCTTTGCCTTGCGTGTCGGCGAGGATCACGGCCGCTCCCTCCTCACGCAGTTTCAGACCGGTGAAAACCTGTCCCCGATTCGTGGAGATCGTCGTGCTACGAAAAGCCGCATCGATATTGCGGTTGGGATCGAGGATGTCTTCCAACAAGCGTTCGAGTCCACGTTGGCCGACACCGTCCAACTGCGGGCCGATTTTGGCTCCTTCGCTGTGCAACCGATGGCAGTTTGCGCAGACCTTTCTGAACATTGCCGCACCGGTCTCCAGCGAAATTGTCATCGCGGATTGGTCGGCCGAGAACTTCGCAATCTGTTGTCGCAGTCGCTCGTCCGCTGCGGGGATCTCTTTGGTGAGATGGCTTAAGCGTCGATCGAGGTCGGGTAGTCCGCTCCCCTTCAGTCGATCGAGAACCGGTGCATCTTGAAGCAACCGTGCCGAGGCCTTGCCTGCCTCAACCAGATTGAGTAACGAGTCGGCTCCCGGTCGAGTCGTCGCCAACGCGAGGGCCAGCGGTTGCTGAAGCGATGCGGGAGCCGTGCCGAACGCCAAACCAAACGCCCTCCGTGAGGATTCCACATCAATCGGGCCGAGTTGTTCTGCGAGCGTCGCTCGCAGACTGAGGCGTACTCCAAGCGAACGCACGGGGCTGCCACGCCTTCGGCGCCGGGGTCCGGTAGCCCGAGGCATTGTGCGGCCGGTAG
>CAMCMU010000045.1 GCA_945876035.1 Schlesneria paludicola DSM 18645
ACAACCCCTCCTGACGCTCCTGCTTCCGCCGTCCCATCGCCATCGAAACCACCTCCGTGAATTCCTAACCAACCACCGCGACGACAGCCTAGCGCCATTCTCATTCCCGTCAACCGTCAGCAGTGACTTTCACCACGGGCTCCTAGGTCATTCCGGTATCGTCGGCCCCCCTGAGGAGGAATTCTCTCTGTGACGCTGTACCAAGCGGTGATCGTGATGAGGAGTTGGCTCATCAGACCGATGACCTGACGCGTTGCGAGGCTTTCGAAAAATTGATTTTGGATGACGATTCGACGAGGAACTTGTGGTCCACAAAATTCCGGCCGGCCGATCCTCTGCGCAGAGCTCACGCAGGTTTTTTTATGTTCGCCGGATCATGCGGCACATCATGGCGTGAACGTGTTTCCGTGGATCGCGCAGGAATGACGTCGGGGCAGTGCTGCTCAGGATCATGCCTCGAGTGCGATCCGATCCGCACAACGGTACTTGACCAATCCGCACAAGGATTGGTGTTCGGCCGGATTGGGCAGAGCCTACCCGGTTTGATCATCGTTGAGATTATCTATGTGATCCGGAAAATCATCGAACGTCCCGTATCCGTGGAGCCTGTGTTACCGATGTGATCAGCGATTCTTTCTGCTGTCGTGACAACGCCTTGATTGCCAGTTCTCTTTTCAATGCCTGACTTTGGCTCATCACGGGCTCTTGGTACGACAGGACCACCGGCAGACGACTGCGAGTGTAGCGTGATGCTGTTCCGGCATTATGCTGCTGGAGTCGGCGAGACAGGTCCTTGGTGATTCCGGTGTAGAGTGACTGGTCCGCACAGCGCATCAAATAAACGAACCAAATAGCCTGCGAGTTTTGGGCTTTGAGTTGGGTCACCAACTGTCTGACGGCGGCTTCTTTGGCTTTGGCTTCCACTTCCACCGTGATTTTTTTCCGCCGCCAGCACTTCGGAAAGTCTTGGACATCGATGAAGTCATGGTGTCTTGTGGGCTGAGAGCCGTCCCAGCCTTCTCTCGGGCTAGAAATATGGAACATCGGCTCTCGGTTCCATGTCGCCAGAGCCTTTCTTGTCGCTTGCTCGACACTCAATCCATCGGGATTGCAGCGGTGATGGTGCACATCGTAGACCAGCGGAATGCCGGTGGTATTACAGATCGGCAGCAGATCATCCGGTGTGTAGGTCTTGTCATCGTTTTCGAGAGTCAATCGACTTCTGACACGTGAAGAAAGTCGGTCGAGATTTCGGGCGAAATCCGCCAGAGCTTTCCGTTTGTCGCCATAGGCACCGCCGCCGTGAATGTTGATCACATCGGCCTCCACCCACTCGGCCACTTCGGCGTGATATTCGAGTTCCTGCACCGATTTTTGAACCACATCAAGTCGTGGTGAGTTCATGACCACGAATTGATCGGGGTGGAAGCACGTTCGCAGGTTGTGCTGCTTGACGAACGTCCCACAGTCTTGGAACCGCCGAATGATATCCGCGCCTTCCGGCAAATCTGTCATCTCATACCCACATTCCGGATGGGTCTTGATGGGAAGGATCTGGCTGTTGATTCGAAAGCAACCGATGTTGTTGTCGGCACAAAACTGAAGAGCACAGAGCAAGGCGTCGGCATTCGCCATACAGAGGCGGTTCAGTTTCGCCAAGGCCTCAGGCCGTTTCATCTTGCCAATTGCGGTCGCGGTCGTGGTGGTGAACTTGATGGACTGATCTCGAAACATGCAGCAAAGACCGAATCGAAGCATCACTTCCCCCAATTCATCGCCGTGAGACTCAATTGCAGCACTGTGGCGATCGAGACCCAAACGAAGTAGGGAATCTGAGCCAGACTGATCCCACGGTCATGCGGCCAGATTGCCACACCGCACCAGAGGATCGTGGACCAGACGATGAGGATGTCCACCGCCGCCAAGGGCACGTTCCTCAGGCCTGAAAAGATTGGCATGAAGAGTAGGTTGGCAACCAGATTGATCACGAAAGGCAAGGCGACAATCCGTGGAATTTTTCCTTGGAGAACCCTCAAAAATACGAATCCGAAGCTGGCGAGGATCAGGGGGTAAAGCAACCCCCAGATCAATCCGATGGTTGTCGGTGAGGGTGTCCACGAGGGTTTGTTGAGCGCGTTGTACCAGTCGATCCACGCCATGGAGTGGGCTTTCCGACGATCGTCGTCGAGGGACTGTGGTCCGTTCACTATCAAACATCAGGCCAGCAAAGCGTTTCTTGGCGGGGTTCGGGTGATGTTGTCGAGCACCCTTCTGTCGCGGTTCATTGAAACAACCGGCGTGTGCGGTCGCTAGCCAATCGATTCCCGTGGAGATGACCGGCCTGCTGTAGCATCGAACGCCGAATTGTAACAGACGCGAGATCGATTCCAAGGACAGTCGTCCGAGAACGAGCGACATCACAGGAATGGTCAAAACTCCGACCGTGAAACAACTGTGCCGAAGACCCTGTTTGGCTCGGTCGAGTTTGACGCATTTCAAGTCCTCCTTATTTCGTGTCTCCTGATGACATTGCCTCCGTCCAAAAAGGATCAATGAGAGGGACAGAGTTGGCGTCGGCACCCTGTTTTTGAGGTGATCTCAGCAACAGGCGTCGGAAGGGTCGTGTGCGTTAATCCCTCAAAATCCAATTGACCGATGTGTCCAGAGCGGCTCAATTGCGCAGCATCGTTTCGATGGCCGACGACAACGTTTGGTGGTTATTCCACACAGGTTTTCCGGACTCCATCACCTGGCCGTTTTCGCGCGATGGAAGTCATACCTGTGAACACAATTCGTAGGGCTTGCCTGTCTCTGCGCCCGAACACAACTTTCCACAAGATTCTTCCTCTGATAGAACTCCGTCGTGAGAGCCGCTTGGGAAAAATGGCAGCGTCATGGCGGATGCGGCGTTGTGCCAATTCGCCACTTGTTCTTCTCCTTATTTTCGCGGGCAACCGAAATGTTTCAGGCTGCGCAGATGCCGTTTTTGACATGTCTCGTTTTTAGTGTCGGACTCGGAGTGGGGTTCGCTTGGAAAAGCGGATGGATTCCAATCGAACTCGCGGCCACCCCAACCGGCCAAATTCTCAACGAGCCGGGTTCGTTACCCGCGGACAGCGCGGTGATGGATCCGGCGAGACCGTTGCAATGGGCCGCCTTCGCGGAACAAAGCAGCGTCGATCCCGTTGTTTTTGAACAGCAAACAGAACCCGTTGAGGATATCTCCTCCAACGAATCCGCGGGATCACAAGAGCCGAAGAGATTGAGGAATCCAGCAACGCGACGGTTACCGGACACGTCTGAAACGGACAGATCGTCGATTCCTCAACAGTTGAGTCTTGAGAGTTCAGTCCCCGATCCATCCAAGGTCCGTGTTGATCCGGAATTTGCTGTCGAGGCTATTCAAGCGGAGGGCTCTCTCGTTTCGGAACCGGCGGAGGATCGTGATTTCGCTGCTGCAGAAGGCGAAACAAGTCAAAATCAGACCCTCGATGCGGCCGGCTCTCTCAGGAGTGAACTGAGATCCATCGATGCCCAAATTGAACAGGGCGAGACCATCGCAGCGCATCGTGAGTTGTCCAAGTCTTATTGGAATCACAGGGAGTCTCGAACGGATCTGCTGTCTCGATTGGACAAGACCTCCGATGCCATTTTCTTCCAGCCGCAACCACACTTTACCGATCCGTACGTCATCCAACCGAACGATCAATTGCGGGTCATTGCAGGGAAGTACCAGATATCGTGGGAATATCTCTCGCAGTTGAACAAGATCGACCCTCGTCGCGTTCAGTCAGGCCAAAAACTGAAGGTCGTGAAGGGGCCGTTTTCAGCAATTATCGATCTGCCTGACTACACACTGACGATCCATCTTCAAGGCTATTTCGTGAAGAGTTATCAGGTGGGAATTGGCCAGAGAGGTTCGTCTCCCGTAGGGAAATTCAGCGTTTTGGGGAAGATCGAAAATCCACAATACACCGGCCCCGACGGGAAGGTGATCGCGGCGGATGATCCGGCCAACCCGCTTGGAGAGCGTTGGATTGATCTCGGTGAAAGCTATGGAATTCATGGAACGATCGATCCCGATTCGATCGGCAAGGCTGCGTCACGGGGCTGTATTCGCATGAACGATCAAGACATCGTTGAGGTCTACAATTTTCTGGTCAAAGGCTCCGAGGTCGTGATTCGAAAATGAGTTTTCGGTCGTGTTTTTCGACGACTGTCGGAACACGTCTCAGGCCCCGAGGAATTTCGCAGACAGACCACAAAGTTTCGACGCAAGTTCGTGAATCTGTGGTCTTCAAGAGGATCATCGGATTTCGTTCTGATGCCATCCGCCGATGTCAAATCTTTTTGAGAATGAGGGCCTTGTTCTTTTCACAGGTTGTTGAAATCAGGGAGAGTGGGACTCCCTCAATGAGGGAGATCCGCTCTCCCTGTCGGCTGTGGATCGCGCGTCAGAGGGCCTTTTCTGCTCGTCCATGTTTCAACGGGCGGTTGGCTAAGTCGAGATCTCGTCACAAGGACTTTAAATTTTCATCCGCCGAGATCACTCGTCCGCTTCTCGGAGTTTTGCGAGTACGGTCAGATCATCGAGCGTGGAGGTATCGCCGACCGATTCTCGGCCAGCGGCAATATCTCGGAGAAGCCGCCGCATAATTTTTCCGCTGCGTGTCTTGGGCAATGCATCGCTGAAGCAAATCCTGTCGGGAGTGGCCAGAGGGCCGATGTGTTTTCGAACGTGGGCAATCAATTCCTTTTCCAGTTGTTCATTCCCTTTCCCCGTTTTCAAGATCACGAAGCAACAAATGCCTTCGCCTTTGATGTCATGCGGAAACCCGACAACGGCGGCTTCGGCGACTCGCTCGTGAGCGACGAGTGCCGATTCGACTTCCATCGTCGATAGGCGATGTCCCGCGACGTTGAGAACATCATCCACTCGCCCCATGATCCAGACGTATCCGTCTTCGTCCTTCCTCGCCCCGTCGCCGGCAAAGTACGAACCTGGGATCGTACTGAAGTATGTCTCCTTAAACCGTTGGTGATCACCGTAAAGTGTGCGCAGCATCGATGGCCAAGGCTGCTTGATGACCAGTAAGCCACCCTCATTGGCATCGAGACTTTCGCCGTCTTTGGTCACAATGTCCGTGACAACGCCCGGAAGCGGTCGAGTACAGCTTCCCGGTTTGGTGGCCGTGATGCCGGGTAGTGGCGAGATCATGATCGCACCGGTTTCTGTCTGCCACCACGTATCGACAATTGGACAGCGTTCCTGACCGATCATGCGGTGATACCACATCCACGCTTCAGGGTTGATTGGTTCACCGACCGACCCGAGCAACCGCAGGCTGGAAAGATCGTACTTTGCCGGCCAATGGTCGCCCCACTTGATGAATGCGCGAATCGCGGTCGGGGCTGTATAGAAGATGTTGACCTTGTACTTTTCCACGATTTCCCAAAACCGTCCGTCGTGCGGCCAGTTCGGTGCCCCTTCGTACATTACGGTCGTCGCTCCATTGGCAAGCGGTCCATAAACGATGTAACTATGTCCGGTGACCCAGCCGATGTCGGCCGTGCACCAGTAGGTATCTTCATCCTTCAGGTCAAAGACCCATTTCGAAGTCATCATCGTGCCGAGCGTATAACCAGCCGTTGTGTGAAGCACACCTTTCGGTTTCCCCGTACTTCCGGAGGTGTAGAGAATGAACAGTGGATGCTCGGCATCGAGTTCGACCGCATCGCAGTCACTGGAGGAGTCCTGCATCAGTTCGTGCCACCAGTAGTCGCGGTCGGGAATCATTTCGACGGCAGCGCCGGTCCGCCGAACACAGACGACCTTTTGAATGCTGGGCGATTTTTCTAGCGATTCATCGACGGCCTTCTTCAGCGGAACTTCCTTGCCGCGACGCCAGCCGGCGTCCGCAGTGACGATCAATTTTGCTTGAGAGTCATTGTTGCGGTCGGCGACAGCATCGGCACTGAACCCACCGAAGATGATCGAGTGCGTGGCGCCAATCCGTGCACAGGCGAGCATGGCGATGGCTAATTCCGGAATCATCGGCATGTAAAGGGTCACTCGATCACCGGTCGTGACGCCGAGCTTCTTGAGAACGTTGGCGAACTTGCAAACTTCACGATGCAGGTCTTGATAGGTCAGAACCCGACTGTCACCAGGCTCACCCTCCCAAATGATGGCGGCCTTGTTCTTGCGCCATGTCGTCAGATGCCGGTCGAGACAGTTGTACGATGCGTTGAGCTTGCCTCCGACGAACCATTGCGTGTCGGGCATCGATCCCTGAATCACCTGATCCCACTTTTTGAACCAGTGCAGCTGATTCGCCAAGTCTCCCCAAAAACCGGCCGGATCATCCTTCGCTCGATTCCACATCTGTTGGTACTGATCTTCCGTACTGATGTGTGCCTGCCGAGCAAAGTCGGCTGGTGGTGGAAATCTGCGATTTTCACAAAGGACGCTTTGAATGTTGGCACTAGACATGAGCTAAGGATTTCCTGTTGCAACGTATCACGGAGAGGCGATGATGCCAGTCCGGCTGACCGAAAAATGTTTGGTTGACGAAATTAGGGCTCAAAACTACTAGAAATTAGACCACGATTTATCGACAAATGCCATCGGGCGAAGGAGACCGATCCATCGTCTCCCTGCGCGTCTACCGAAAATCGATCTCCGACTGAGGATCGCGTTGAGTTTCGGGGTTGCATCTCCCCATATTTTGAAACCCATTGAGACAAACGATCTATTCGGATTTCGTTGGACCGCGATAGAATCCCGCGGATGCCGTTTATCGAAGGGGATCCGCAGCCTATACTGTTTTGACGCGATAGAATTTATGTGTTGTCGTCGGAGAATACACGTGGACGATTATGTTGAACCGTTGGGGAAGCGAATTTTGATTCGAAAGGACGGACCGCGGCAGAAGACGCGTGGCGGAATCGTTCTTCCGGATCAGTCCGAGATTCCCACAATTACAGGACGTATTGTTGAGATCAGCGTCCAGATCGAGCGGGATCTCGATTTTCCAATACTCAAGTATGACAAGGTTCTGTTTCATCCAAAGAATGCGATACCAGTCGATTTTGAGGCGGATAATCTGTTGTATGTCGTCCCAATTGAAGACATCGTGGCCGTTTTCCGTCGCGTTGAAGCTCCGGTAACGAAGAGAAAAAAACGTTCCAAGAATGCCGATGTGGACGAGGACTTCGACGCGGAAGAATAAGGAATTACCCCCAAGGTGCTGCTCCCTGCCGGTTCCGAAGGGACATCGTCTATTGCAGTGGGCGATGAAAGCGTCCGGAAGTCGGCGGGACACTCTGGACCCGCTGTTTCGTTCTGATGAATCGGAGGTATTTCGGATCTTCGTCTTCGAAGATTGCTTCACCGGCTCCACGAAAGGCGTCTTCGAGGGCATTCGCTGCCGCGTCGAATTGTCCGAGTTCCATCAGACACTGACCGAGTCGAAGCGATAGGAATGGATTTGTGTTTCCGTCGGGCGAGTTCCATGCATCGAGCAAGATCTCCGCCCCGGCTGGAAAATCGTTCATTCGGAAATAGGCGTCACCGACCGACAGCAGAATCCAGGTCGCCGCCGGCCACTGATGGGGGGGCGGGGGAAGGAGATCCCACGCTTCTTGGTATTTTGTGATCGCGTCATCATATTGGTCGATCCCGGCAAAACGATCCCCTTCACGGCAAAGTCGGTCGAGAATTTGAGCGATCTCTTTTGGCAATTTGTCCATAGGATACTTCGTCAAAAAACGCTGCAAATCAAACCGAACACCGGTGGGACACAAGGTCCCCCTTGTGATTGAACGTCACAAGATATGGCCGCCCCGAAAAAACAGTAAAGTATTCCATTAAGTGTAACCGGGGGTGGCGACGTGATGCACTCCAACCCTAAAAAAGGATCCTTGGCCCGGGAGATTCCAAGGGGATGAAATTGGAGACAATCCGCCCCAAGCAGCGGCTCAACCACGCGATTGAAAGCCCTCCGGGTTCCCCTCTGTCGCCCTGTGTCAGGTCATTCATTCAGCCGACATCAAATAGGCTTGACTCAGCACCACGCTCGATTGAGGTCAGACCAAGCCTGTTTGAACGACTCGGTTCCGAGGGCCTGACGTCTGTTATCCCAAGCCGATCCGTTCTTCGGGATATTCATAATTGACCTCCTTCCTTGTTCCTGCCAAAGCGGCCATCAAGGTGATTGCGCCCACTCGTCCCAGAAACATCGTGACGATGAGCAGTAGTTTGGAGGCGGGTTGCAAACCCGCGGTGACACCGGCCGAAACACCGACAGTCCCCAAAGCGCTTGCTGTTTCGTAAAGATGGTCGATCACACGTTCGGGCTGATTTTCGATAATAATCAGTCCCAGTGAGGAGATCATCAGCACCGTCAAACCGAGCGCCATCACCGCCAGGCCTCGATAAACTTGGACTTCTGGAATCGTGCGGCCCCAGACTTCCACAGTCGTGCGACCCTTCAGGACCGCACGCAATGTTAAGATGGCCAACGCGAGGCATGTCGTTTTGACGCCTCCACCAGTCGACCCAGGCGAAGCGCCGACAAACATCAGCATGATTCCGAGTAGTTTGGCGGTCGGTTGAAGTTCAGCGTGGTTGATCGTGTTGAATCCGGCCGTTCGCAATGTCACCGAATGAAACCAGGCATTGGCCAGCTGAGACGGAGTATCTGACGGAAAACGGGGGCTATTCCATTCCAATACGAACATTAACAGCGTACCTCCCACCAGAAGGCCAATCGTTGTGACGCAGACGAGCTTTGTGGTGAGACTCAATCGGACGGATTGCGCAGCCCTTGGCAGCACAATCCTTTGACGAAACCATCGACGAGTCCAAGCCGCGTGCCACAAATTGTCGAGTGCGGTGAATCCGAAACCACCGAGAATAATCAGGCCGGCAAGGACACACCACACTTGCCACCGAAGCTCCCAGCCCTCCATGTTCAGTCCTAGTCCGCGAGTGGAAAAACCGGCATTGCAGAAAGCACTGACGGAGTGAAACAGACTTTGAAATAACATCTCACTCCAAGGTTGATCGGCCCACAATCCGGACAGCAACAGGGCACCCATCAACTCGATGCCAACGGTAAGCCCGACAATCGATCGCACCAAGCGGCCCACATTGGACAACTGTTCTGATTCGAGCAGATCTCGCATTGTGGCGGTTTCACGTATCGAACCTCGATTGCTCAGGGCCATGGCAAAGAAGGCTCCAAAGGTCATGATCCCTAATCCTCCGGCCTGAATCAGCATCAAGATCACGCACTGCCCCACACGACTCCAATAGGTTGCTGTGTCCACGGCCACCAGTCCGGTGACACAGCAGGCACTGGTCGCAGTGAAGAGAGCCGTCAACCAGTCTGCGGGGACCTGATCCTCGGGCCGGCAGAGTGGTAGCATCAGAATCAGCATGCCAAATGTGATCAGGGCAACGAATGACGAGGCCAGCACCATCGCCGGATTCCAGCCCGCTTGTGCAATCCATTGGATGACCGTCAGTAATTCGAGGATCCCGCGACAGAAGACGATGCATTCGCCCCATCCGAACAGTCGGGACATCGAAATGCCGGTCGAGGGTTGCATCAAAGCCATGCTCGAGAGCATCAAGAGTCCCGTCAGCCAGAGGTAGAAAAGCAGGACATTGCCCGCATTATCTTTCAGAAACGTTGACTTCGTGAGACTCCATGTATAACGCGTGATCACGCTCGCCAGCGGCAGGAACAGGGCGATGAGGATTGAGGACGCGAGGAGTGAACCAACGTGCGGTTCCATCACGTGAAATCCGTGCAGCATCACGATGGCACTAAGTCCGATGAAACCGCTTACGGATTCAGACCGCTGCAACCAATCGGCGACAACCGGATGGAGTGTCGTGGAGGGGGAGAACTCGTCGGCAGCGTGATGAAGAGACATGGTCGAGATAAGCTTTAAAATTTTAAATGCGATCGCGGTACAGGTATGAGGTTGCGTACGTCAGTGGCCTCAATCGATTTTCGGCGTGTTGGTTGAACGGCGTGAACGGAGGTCGTCCAGACGCTTTTTCAGTTCCACTTCCAGTCCCCGCTCAACCGGTTCGTAATAACGGACATCGACTCCCAGATAGTCCTGCGCGATCGCTCCATCGCCTGCATTGTGGGGAGATTCGTACCCCTTTCCGTGTCCCAATCTCTGGGCCCCCGCAAAGTGGTTGTCACGCAAATGTACCGGAACGAGAATCGTACGTTGGTGACGCACATCGTCCATCGCCGAGTGAATGGCTCTGTATGCAGCGTTCGATTTTGGGGCGAGGGCCAGATATGTGGCTGCTTGAGCGAGTGGAATGCGACACTCGGGAAGGCCGATAAATTCGGTCGCAGCGGCCGCGGCTTGGGCAAGAATCAAGCCTTGAGGATCGGCATTGCCGATGTCCTCAGCTGCGGCAATGACCAGTCGTCGAGCGATGAATCTTGGGTCTTCTCCAGCGACCAGCATCTTGGCCATCCAATAGATCGCCGCATCCGGATCGCTGCCTCGAATACTCTTGATCAATGCACTCGCCGCATCGTAGTGCTCGTCACCGTTAATATCGTAGCGAATGGATTTCTTTTGAATGGATTCTTCCGCGGTCGCCAAGTCCAGAGTCTTGTTGGAGTTGGGGAGAGACAAAACGCCAACCTCCAACGCCGTCAAAGCCCGCCGCGCATCACCATCGCAAAGTTTCGCCAAAAATTGCAAAGCTTCTGCAGTGGCCGTCACACAATATCTGCCGAGTCCCCTGTCGGGATCCATCAATGCTCGGCTCAAAAGCGAAGTGATGTCTTCTTCCGAAAGAGGGTGCAGCTCGAAGATCTGGCTTCGGCTCAGCAGCGGCGAAATCAAGGCAAAAAAAGGATTTGCGGTCGTTGCGGCAACCAGTGCGATCACTCCTTCCTCAACATCCGGCAGCAGAACATTTTGCTGTTGTTTATTGAAATGGTGAAGTTCATCAATGAACAGCACTGTTCGCTGGCCTCCGGCCGAAACACCATCCCGGGCGCGATCCAGTTCTTCGCGGAGCTCTTTGACGCCTGCCGCAGCGGCATTGAGTGATCGAAACGTACTCTTCGTCGTTTTTGCGATTAGTTCGGCCAACGAGGTCTTGCCCGTGCCGGGCGGACCGTAGAACACAAGCGAACTGACGCGATCGGACTCCAGCAATCGTCGAAGTAGTTTTCCGGGCCCCAAAAAGTGTTGTTGCCCAACGAATTCGTCAAGCGATCGGGGTCTCATGCGCGAGGCTAAAGGTCGCACAGCGTCGCGGTGCTCCACTTCCAGCCGGTCAAACAGTGCCATGAGAAACGCACGCCTCTGAAAAAATCAAGCGGCTGGAGAGTTACTTCCGGTGTTCCGGGATTGCGAAGTGAACCGGAGTCGTCCATTTCGATACCGCAAGGACGATAGAAATCAAAAGAACCTCCGCCTGTGCCGGTCGGGACCGCAGTTCTGAACCCGGAAGTCCAGGGGGAAGCCGCCGATCCGGGGTGGGTTATCCGAGATGCTGCCGAAGCCTCATCGGGGACGAACACACAGCCAAATCAAACTGGCTCCCTTAAAACATGTTTGTAGGGTTAACGCACTTGTTCCGTATCGAACACCGCAGAGGTTCCTTTGGACTCTATCGAATCCAAATGAAATGCTAGCGAGCGGAACACGCATATTCAAGAAGCAGATTTTCGATCGATCGCCCCACGCTGCATTTGTTCGACAATATCGATTCCAACGGATTGACTCCACGCGTTAATCAGTTGGCGAAAGATAGGTCCCGGATGACCATGGCCCACTGGCTGACCATTGTATTTTGTCACCGGCAACAGGCAGTTCGGAGTTGACGAGATAAAAACCTCATCCGCGGAGGCAATGTCCTGCGGCCGGCACGAGTGGAGTTGCGCAGGCAAGTGCAACACGTTGGCGAGCAGGAAGACCTCGTCCCGACTGATTCCATGGAGCACGTTTTTTGCGGGAGTGACAAGCGTCTTTCCGTGGACCAACCAGACGTTTCCGGCAGACGTTTCCGTCAAATATCCCTCATTATCCGACAGCACGGCCACCGCGGTGGTCTCTTTTTGTTTGGCCTGCTGATCGGCCACGTGCCAGTGTAGCCGGCTGCGATGCTTGATCCGAGCATCGAGGGTCTGATCGGGAATACTTCGCGTTTCAACCGTCACAAGATGAATTCCGTGTTCATACTTTTCGGCCCACAATTCGAACGGAAGTGGAAACGTGTGAACACAAACCGTCCCGCGTCTGGATCGGTCTCGATCGGCCTGTCCGAGATAGGTCAGGTTCTGTCCGGCAGTCACAAAGGCAATCAATCCGAGATCGTGGTGTGACGGGATGAATTTCGAATTTTCAGAGACCACGTGTTGGCAGATTGCGGTCCACTCGGCAACTGTCAGTCGCGTCTCAAATCCGAGCGCGGCTTGTGACCGTTGCATGCGATCGAGATGCTCAGGCAATCGGAAGGGGCGATGACCAAACGTGCGAATCATTTCGGAAACGGTTGCTCCGGCGACCACGCCAAGATCAAAGACGTGCAACGCAGCTTTTGAAATGGGGATGTAATCGCCATTGACATAAGCAATCGGTTCCATGCTCGGTAATCCTTTGCAAGGGGATGCGTCACGATCGTCGATGCATCGCATGGCGGATGCTTGAGCCCTGTTGTTGAGCAAAATTCAAACGGGATGAACTCACATCATCGAGCCTTGGGGTGCGGATCGTCAACGCTCGGGAACCGCGAAAAACTTGAAAAACAAACGATCCGTCCAGAAAGATTCCGCGGGGCCTAGAATTCCGAGAGCATCGGTCGCAAACGCAAACACGCCTGCCGTCGGCCACCTCGCAAGTGTGTCTAATTTGACAGCGGGAGGGGGACTGGCCAATACTTACCATGAACTCCACTTGGGGACTCGATATTTTGAATGCCCTGCCTATTCGTCCTGCCTCCGTCAAAAAACCGACTCCTCGCCTGAATGACTCTTCCCTACAAAGCGATTTCTGATTTAGTGAGCGACAATACGATATATATCCTAGAGTCCGATCCTCTCTCGAGACAGCTTCAACAACTGGAACGCTATGTTGCTCCGTGATCAATATTCTGCCCTGTTGCTGTTCTTTGTTTCGGCTTCCGGATTGGCCGCCGAACGGAGGATCGAATTCAACAGGGATGTTCGGCCGATCCTGTCGAACAACTGCTATCTCTGTCATGGTCCCGACCAGAAGCAACTGCAAGCGGGGTTGCGTTTAGACATGCGCGAGAACTCCGTTTCGACGTTGGAATCGGGGCATACGGCGATCGTCCCGAATGACATTTCGACCAGCGAGTTGATCCGGCGGATTCTGTCCCGGGATCCCGACGAGCAGATGCCACCTCCGGAGAGCGGAAAGAGTTTGACGCAGGACGACATCGAGACCCTCAAACTTTGGATCGCACAGGGTGCCGAATATCAGGGGCACTGGTCGTTTCTGGCGGCGGTACGTCGGGAACCGCCCGCTACGAATTTTACGATTCAGGTCGGCAATGACATCGATCGATTTGTGTTGGCGAGGCTTGAACAAGAGGGCATCCAGCCCTCGCCCGCGGCCGACAAGATCACGTTCATTCGTCGGGCGACGCTAGATCTGACGGGCCTTCCTCCGACGCTTGCTGAGGTTGATGCGTTTCTGGCCGACTCTACGGCTGAGGCATTTGAAAGCGTGGTCGACCGGCTTCTTGAATCGCCTCGCTACGGGGAACATCAGGGCCGCATCTGGCTTGATGCTGCACGCTATGGAGACACGCATGGGTTGCATTTAGACAACGAACGGTCTCTCTGGCCTTATCGCGAGTACGTGATCAATGCCTTCAACCAAAACAAGCCGTTCGACCAGTTCACGATTGAGCAACTGGCCGGCGACCAGATTCCGAATGCGACCGTCGAACAAAAGATTGCGTCGGGTTTTAATCGTTGCAACGTGACGACGAGCGAGGGTGGCTCGATCAATGATGAAGTCTTAGTGCGTTACGCCGTCGATCGTACAGAGGCCCTTTCGACCGTGTTCCTTGGGCTGACGCTGCAATGCGCCGTTTGTCATTCGCACAAATTTGACCCGATTTCACAGAAAGAGTTCTATTCGCTGTATTCGTACTTCTATTCAATGAGTGACGCGGCGATGGACGGCAACGCTCTGCTGCCTACTCCGATCTTGAAGCTTCCCACATCCGAGCAGGCCGCGAAGATGCAGCAGCATAACGACGACTTGGCCTCGTTAGGCAAGTCGATCACGGACGAACTGGCCCAGATGGAGTTCGTCGATCCGCTTGCCGGAGTGGAGGTTCCTGCCGATGCACTGTCGGTGACCCGACGGGAAGTTGTCTGGTTCGACGACGACACGTTTCCCCCCGGAACCAACCTTCAGGGGGACACGCCTTGGAAGTTCGTGACGCAGGCCGAGGGGCCGGTGTTTAGCGGTGAGAAGTCCTCTACCCGCACGGCGACGGAACTGTCGCAGCACTTCTTCACCGAAGCCAATCCTGGTTTGCCGCTCGGTGATGGAGATATCTTGTTCGCCTACGTTTATCTCGATCCCGCCAACCCGCCGAAGGCCGTGATGATGCAGTTCAACGATGGTGCGTGGGATCACCGGATGAATTGGGGCGATGAGAACGCGATCGCATTCGGCGCGAAGAACACTCCTGCCAAACGACTTGGTGGTGCATTGCCGAAGTTGGGCGAGTGGGTTCGATTGGAAGTTAACATGAGCGATGTCGGCTTGAAGGCCGGTTCGGTTTTAAAGGGCTGGGCCTTTACACAATTCGGTGGCACGGTCTACTGGGACAAGGCGGGCGTGGTCACTCGCTCGATTCCGATACCGACGGAGTTCAATTCCCAATTGGCCTGGGAATATTCCGAGCTGCCGACTCCGCGAAAATCGCTCCCCGGCCCCATTCAAGCGGCTCTTAAGATCGAGTCTGCGCAACGAAACGCCGACCAAACGCAACAACTTCGGAACTACTTCCTGCAATCGATCAACACGGGCACGCGTCAGACCTTCGCGCCGATTGAAGCCAAGCGATCGGACATCGAGAAGCAAAAGAAGGACCTCGACGGAACCATCCCCGCAACGATGATCTCGGAAGACCTCGCCCAACCGCGGGAGACGTTCATTCTGATTCGAGGGGCTTACGACAAGAAAGGCGAGAAGGTCGAGCGAGGCGTTCCGTCCGTTCTGCCCCCGCTTCCCGAAGGAGTTCCCAACAATCGGCTCGGTCTGGCGAAGTGGCTCACCTCCCCCAATCACCCGCTCACCTCGCGAGTCATCGTGAATCGCTACTGGCAGCAGTTCTTTGGGAACGGGATCGTGAAGACGGCGGAAGACTTTGGGGCGCAGGGGACTTGGCCGACTCATCCCGAACTGCTCGACTGGCTCTCCACGGAGTTCATTCGGACCGGCTGGAATGTGAAGCAGATGCACAAGCTGATGGTCATGTCGGGGACGTATCGTCAGTCCGCCACTGTCTCGCCGGCGTTGCTGGCTCGCGACCCCGACAATCAGTTACTTGCTCGTGGTCCACGTTTCCGCCTCGACGCGGAAGTCATCCGCGATTCAGTCTTAGCGATGAGCGGTCTTCTCGTCGAACGATCGGGGGGCAAGAGTGTCAAGCCCTACCAGCCCGAAGGTGTTTGGGAGGCCGTGGCCTTCGTCGGCAGCAACACGAGTGAATTCAAGCAGGACGCCGGCGATAACCTCTATCGTCGCAGCATGTACACCTTTTGGAAACGGACCGCGCCGCCGCCGTCAATGGCCACTTTCGACGCTCCGTCGCGTGAAAACTGCACGGTTCGGCGGCCGCGTACCAACACGCCTCTCCAGGCGTTGGCGCTGATGAACGACAAACAATACGTCGAAGCGGCTCGTCGCCTCGCCGAACGAATGCTGACGGAAGGCGGCTCGACCCTCGAGTCGCGACTCCTCTTCGGTTTTCGGATCACGACAGCTAGGCCGCCAACGACGAAAGAGCTCGAAGTCCTGCAACGCACGTTCGAGAAGCAGTTGGTCGCCTTCGAAGCAGACACGCCCGCGGCCGAACAATTGCTGGCCTATGGAGACTCGCCCCGAAAAATGGACATCGAACCGGGCGAATATGCCGCATGGACGATGATCGCCAACCTACTCATCAATTTGGATGAGACGATTACAAAGTAACGTTTGACTTCGGCCGTCAGTGGCCCACTCGGCCTCGTAGTGCGATAAAAACTGCCGGTATCAGGGGACTCGTGCGATGATGATTTTCAGGGAAACCCGTGCAAAGATGGTGAGCCAATTGGCAATGACTTTCAATGGTTCTGCGAGTGATGTGGATCAAACGACCACGGGTCAGACATTGAGCTGGGTTGCGAGAACACGCCCAGCGGAAACGACTGTCAACAGATGATGGTCCCACTGCGATTGATGACTGACGACCACCGGACACGAAACACAGCGAGGTAAGCCTGAGGTTTACCGAACGACACAGGAGATTCTCATGGACCCGTTTTTGGAATACAAACAGGCGATGACTCGGCGGCACTTTTTTGGGAGATCGGCTTCGGGGCTGGGGGTGGCCGCGTTGGGAAGCTGTCTCAATCCGAGTCTCTTTGCCAACGATTTAGCAGCGGGGGCGGGTGGTATGATGCCCGCGTATCATCATGCGGCAAAGGCCAAACGGGTGATCTGGCTGTTCATGGCCGACGGTCCGTCGCAACTCGACCTATGGGACTACAAGCCGAACCTCGGCGAATATTTCGACAAGGATCTGCCCGAGTCGGTGCGGAACGGCCAGCGGATCACGACGATGACGTCGGGACAGGCGCGGTTTCCGGTTGCACCCTCGATGTTTAAGTTTGCTCAGCATGGCAAACAGGGAGTGTGGGTCAGTGAGTTGCTGCCGCATCTGGCGGAGACCGTCGACGACATGTGCATCGTCAAGTCGATGCATACGGATGCGATCAATCATGACCCGGCAATTACGTTCATCACGACAGGGAGCGAAATCCCAGGGCGTCCGTCGCTCGGCGCATGGCTGTCGTATGGGATCGGCAGCCCAAACAATGATTTGCCAAGCTTCGTCGTGCTCATCTCGCGGTTGGTTCAGGGGGGGTCGACCCAGGCTCTGTTCTCACGCATGTGGGCCGCAGGTTTTCTGCCCACGAAGCATGCGGGAGTTTCGATGAGGTCGTCGGGCGATCCGGTGCTGTACCTTTCAAATCCGCCGGGTGTGTCGAGCGTGGTGCGACGTGAGATGCTGGACGGACTCGGTGAACTGAATCAGCAGCGACTGCTGGAAGTCGGCGACCCTGAGATCTCGACCCGGATTGCTCAGTACGAGATGGCGTATCGCATGCAAACGTCGGTTCCCGAGTTGGCCGACATTTCCAAGGAGCCGAAGCACGTTCTGGAGATGTACGGCCCCGAGGTCATTCAACCGGGGAGCTTCGCCTACAACTGCCTCCAAGCGAGACGTCTCGCGGAACGGGGCGTCCGATTCACGCAGGTTTTTCTGCGCGGTTGGGACCACCACGGCGGGTTGCCCGGTTCGATTCGGAAACTGGTTGCGGCGTGTGATCAACCGTGCGCGGCGCTCATCAAGGACCTCAAGCAACGCGGGATGCTTGACGAAACATTAGTCGTGTGGGGCGGTGAGTTCGGCCGTACGGTCTACAGCCAAGGGGCACTGACAGCGGAAAATTACGGCCGTGATCATCATCCCCGGAACTTTACGATGTGGATGGCGGGGGGGGGGGTGAAGCCGGGAACCGTCTACGGTGAGACCGACGACTTCAGCTACAACATCATCGACAAGCCGGTGCACGTGCATGACCTCAACGCGACAATCCTGCATCTGCTCGGAATCAACCACGAAAAACTAATATTTCGCAATCAAGGACGTGACTTCCGTCTGACGGATGTCCATGGCAAAGTTGTCACGGAGATCTTGGCTTAAAAGCTCCTCAGGCAGTTTTTCATCGGTTGATCCGCTTGGGAAGATGCGTTCCGATCCGCGTTTCCGTCGAGGCATCGCAGGTCATCTCTTCCGTGTCATTCTCCGCTGTCGATTTCGGACGTGACAGACATCGTTACCGAAAGAATTTTTTGTCAGTATCACGTCTGCTGACGACGAGTCCGAGCACCATGCCGTGCCAATAAGACCAAAACGCGCTGGCGATCGAATTCTGAGCGGACACATGGAGGGCCCAGGGGTTGAGCGTCCGTGTATTCAGCATCCATTGGCTGTGTGGAAAGAGTCACAGCAAGGTCAGCGTCATTGGGATTCCCTCGGGCGAGCGTTGCTCGGTGGATGTCTCATTTTCTGAATCTGCTTCGAAAGAATGTGTTTCATGCTGAAAGAAGAAATCGCGATTTGTGGACTGAGCGCCGTTCGATCACGATTTGAAAAGTTTCCCGGATCGATCAAACGACTGTTCTTTGATGCGGCAACCGCTCCGCGTGTCGGCGACATGGCGCGCGTTCTTGCGGCAGCACGACAAATCTACCGTTGTGTCGAAGTCGAGGAACTCGAGAAAATTTCCGGTTCAATTCATCACGGCGGTATTGTTGCCATTGTGGATCGTCCACCGCTCCGCTCGCCGGACCCAAAGGAATTGGTTGAGTGGGCCCGTCAGCGGGAACCGATTTTGCTGCTGGACTGTATTTCCAACAGCCACAATTTGGGTGCGATCATTCGAACGGCGGCGTTTTTTGGAGTGTCGAAGATGATCCTGCCGGATCATCCCTCGGCTGCATTGCCGTCGGACGTCACCTATCGGATTGCCGAAGGTGGTCTGGACCACGTGGAGGTCTTTCTCGTCAGGCGACTTGATTGGTTCGTCCGCGAATTGCGCAAGTCTTACACGGTTGTCGGTGCTGACACTCGCGGTGGCCAGTCGTTTCTCGACCTCTCGGGACCCAAGCCGATCGCGTTGGTTATTGGCAATGAGGAAGCCGGCTTGGCTGACGAAGTCGCGTCCGCCTGTGATCGCTTGGTGACCATCCCCGGTAGTGGTCGAGTCGAATCGTTAAATGTCTCCACCGCAGCTGCGATTCTACTTTGGGAATGTACCATGGTTCGACAGAGCCCGCGATCGGCGAACCCGTCGGTCAGACGATAGAAGTCCGCTCGTTGGCAGAGACCACCCTTCCCTCGCGTTGGTGCTCCAGTGACGGGCCCCGTCGATTTCACGAAAACGAGATCTAGGTGACATTTTTAAATTAGCCTGATACGGTTGACTCGGAAAACAGCCCCGCTATTGTGTGACGCATTCATACGACCGTGTGGCGCAGGCAGGCGACCGCGCCCATGAAGTTTTACGGTCAGGCCGAACTGGCTTTGAGTGGAGACAAGATGTCCGTTGACAGTCCGTTGGTTTGTGTGGGAAAAGTCCCATTTGGAAAAGGTGTCTTCGCAACGCAAGATATTCTCGCAGGGACAGATCTGGGGGAAGTTCAAGGAAAGGTCATTGACGATCCCGATTATTCGTCGCCGTACTGTATTGATCTGGGTTCGCGTTATTCACTCGAACCGCGTGCGCCTTACAGATATCTTAACCATTGCTGCTCTCCCAATTGTCAATTGATGACCCATGAAACGGTCTGCGAAGACGGAACACCAGGGCCTAGAGAGGTTCGAGTCGAAGCACTGATTGATATTTCAGGAGATGTTGAATTGACGATTGACTATCAGTGGAGTGCCACCGGTGCGATTCGGTGTTTGTGTGGTAGTCAAGCCTGTCGCGGGTGGATTGTTGCTGAAGAGGAACTGGCGGCCTTTCTTCAATCCAACACGCGTCAACGCAGAAGTCGAACGCTGGCAAAGTAGCGATTCCTTCCTCCGTAGTCGAATTATTTTAGGAATGGAACTCACGGCCGGACAGTGACACGTCGAGTCACGCTGAGAAAGCCGCGACCGGGAAGGAACAAGACGCTGTGACGGACAATGCGCTGCTCGAAATTGATGGACTCAAGACCTATTTTCGTTCCGATGCCGGCACGATCCGCGCTGTTGATGATTTGAGTGTCAAAATTCGATTTGGGCAAACGTTGGGGCTTGTTGGCGAATCGGGATCTGGAAAATCGGTGACATCACTGACAATCATGCGGTTGTTGCCAGACGTCGGGGCACGGATTGAAGGCGGCCGAATTTCGTTCTTGGGACGAGATCTTGTCAAGCTTCCTCGTGTCGAGATGACGAAGTTGCGTGGCAAAGAGATCGCGATGATTTTTCAGGAGCCAGGAACGTCGCTCAACCCGGTCTATCGTGTGGGAGACCAAGTTGCGGAAGCCATTTTGTTGCACGAGAAGGTGACACGCAAAGACGCTCGATCACGGACACGTCAGTTGTTTGAGGAGGTTGGCATTCCTCAACCGGAATTGTCTCTCGACAAATTTCCCCATGAAATGTCGGGTGGGCAAAAGCAACGTGTGATGATTGCGATGGCCCTGTCCTGTAATCCCAAGCTTTTGATCGCGGATGAGCCAACCACAGCCTTAGACGTAACGATTCAAGCTCAAATACTTGATCTGATCCGCAAGCTTCGTGATGAACGTGGAATGGCTGTTCTGTTTATCACTCATGATCTGGGAGTCATCGCGGAAATCGCTGACGAGGTGGCGGTGATGTATCGCGGCAAGCTTGTCGAGTATAACAGTGTGCGAAATATTTTTTCGAACCCCCAACATCCTTACACAAAGGGGCTTCTCGCCTGCCGGCCCCGACTGGACACACCACGCAAGCGGTTGACAACCGTCGCCGATTTTATGGAGACCGCGACGGACGATGAGGGGCGTTTAGTGATCACCGAAACCATGCTGACCCCCGGTCGACTGGCAGAGATTGAGGGTCGAGGTCGAGGACGATTATTGCACCCCCCCATCTCCACTGCGATCGGTGGACATCCACAAGCCAATGATGCGCCGCCGCATGTCGGTGAGGCAGATCCCGAGGGCCTGTGCTCGGGAGACTCTCAGCCCTCTTACGTTTCAGACAATCAAATGCCATTGCTGTGTGTGCAGGGACTCAAAGTTTATTATCCTATTAAACGCGGTCTGCTACGAATAACGCGGGGACACGTCAAGGCCGTGAATGGGATTAGTTTCAGTGTTTACAAAGGGCAAACTCTGGGCTTGGTGGGTGAATCGGGTTGTGGCAAGACAACAACCGGTCGAGCGATTCTGCGGTTGCAACCGATCACCGAAGGCACTGTGCTCTTCGACGGAGTCAATTGGGGCGACCTCAATGGTCGGGAACTGCGAAGACAACGTAGGCGGATGCAAATCGTTTTCCAAGATCCCTATAGTTCGCTCAATCCGCGGATGACTGTCGCCGCAATGCTTGTAGAAGCGATGACAGTCCACAGCATCGGCGACAACGTGCAGAATCGGCGTGATCGTGCGGCAAGTTTGCTCGAAGAAGTGGGCCTGCAAGCCGACTACCTGCACCGATACCCTCACGAATTTTCGGGAGGGCAGCGACAACGGTTGTGTATTGCCCGTTCATTGGCGGTTGAGCCGGACTTTCTCATCTGCGACGAATCCGTTTCCGCACTCGATGTCTCGGTGCAGGCGCAGGTTTTGAATCTTCTCAAAGATCTGCAGGAAAAACGCGGCTTGACCTATATCTTCATCAGCCATGATCTGAGCGTAGTGAAATTCATGTCTGACATGATGGCCGTGATGAATGCCGGGGAAATTGTGGAGTTTGGACCGTCCGACGAAATCTATTCCAATCCCCAGAACGAATACACGCGGAAACTCATCGCGGCAATTCCTCAACCGACATTGGAAGCCATTGAACGGCGAGAACGGGAAAGAGGTGCCGCGTCGAAAGGCCGACCCATCGAGAAAAAAAACTGCTGACGATTTCGTCAACAGAATTGATCATCACCGCCAGTCCGATCTAAAATGGTGCGTGATTGCCCCCGAGAACAACTGTGCGTGCCAATTTGGAGACTATTTTTAAAAATTGTTTACTTGTTAGTTCGAGTTTGCGCATAATAGCCTTTACAAAAGCTATAAACTTTAAAACAAGGAAAAAACGCTGATTCGCCGTCTCGAATCAGCGCTCGTTAGCCTATTCTGGCGCAATTTACGGCTGTCCTTAATGTAATATCGCTGATTCTCTCATCTGTTTTTGCGTCGAGCCCTGCTTTTGTGAGGGCAAAATGATACCCCCGCTTCAGCAAGTTTGTTCTAAAAGGGTAATGAATTATGACCGAACCAAACGCTCGGTCCATAGCGGTTTCACCGATGGAAGAGACTAGTCTACTGATGCAAGAGACCGGTGTCATTGGGAAGCATTCCAGTGGGGAGCTCGAGACAACGGCCGTATTTTCACAAAAGCCTCAGGAAAAGCGAATGGACGATCAGGAGCCGTCACCGGAGCCGAAGACGGGTGAACCCAGCAAATCGTCCGGTAAGGGAACTTCGCATCTCGGCAAGTACAAATTGATCAAGAAGCTGGGGCAGGGAGGGATGGGCGAAGTCTTTCTTGCGGAGGATACGAAACTCGGCCGAAAGTCCGCGATTAAGGTCTTGTCGAAGCAGCTCGCCGGAAAGGAAGACTACATTCAGCGTTTCTACCGCGAAGCTCGTTCCATGGCGAAAGTGACTCACGAAAATGTGGTCAGCGTCTACGATGTTGACCAAGACCGCGGAATTCATTTTGTCGCCATGGAATTCGTTGACGGCAAATCGTTGCAGAAGTGGATGGACGAACTGGGACAATTGTCGGTGGGAGATGCTTTGCACGTGACGCTTCGCTGTGCGGAGGCTCTTCATGTGGCCCACAGTCAAAGTATGGTTCATCGTGACATCAAGCCGGATAATCTGATGTTAACCAGCAAAGGCAAAGTCAAAGTCGCCGACTTCGGTCTTGCCAAGGCAACAGACGAAGACATGTCTCTGACTCAAAGTGGAACCGGACTCGGAACGCCCTATTACATGGCACCCGAACAGGCTCGCAATGCCAAGCACGTTGATGGGCGAGCCGACATTTATGCTTTGGGAGTGACGCTCTATTACTTTGTCACCGGCAAGCAACCGTTTTCCGGAAATTCGGCCTTGGAAGTCGTTATGAGTAAGGAAAAGGGACTGTTTACCGCTGCGAGAAAACTAAATCCGCAAGTCCCCGAACGACTCGACATGATCATCGACAAGATGATTGCCAAGGATTTGAATACGCGTTGTAAAGACTGCGTTGAAGTCATCAAGCTGCTGAGCGGTCTCGGGCTGGAGAGCCCCTCGTTGAGTTTTATTGATGCGCCTGACAAGGTCGTACAGACTTCAACGAGTGCCGGATCGTCGTCGTCTGCTGCTCGAGGCTTACAATCGTCGACCGCATCGCCTCGCTCCGTGGTGTCATCAGGCATACCGCAAACATCGGCCCAAGACGCTGCAGCAAGGGCCAAGCCGGTCCCGGCCAGCGTTGCCGGACAGACGTGGTTTGTGCAGTATCGAAATCCTCAGGGAAAGGGTACGGTTGCGAAATTCACGACCGTGCAACTGCAGTCGGGATTGCAGTCAGGAACACTCGGAGCCAATTCGAAGTGCAAGAAAAACGCCTCAGATCAATTCATGCCCCTCGCTCACTTCGGCGAATTTCAGCGACAGGTGGAAGGTCGGTTGATCAAAGACAGGGCGGAAAAACAGTCCTGCGACATGAAGGCGGCTTACGCTAAGATTGATCGGCAATATGACTCACGTGGCTGGAAGCGGTGGTTTCATAATGTCCTTTCCGGGATTTATGGTTTTATCTCTCTGATTATATGGCTGTCCGCAGTCGTGGGACTTCTCGTCGGAGTTTGGATTTACCGCGAGCCGATTTGGAACATCTTCTCAACGTCTGTCAACAAAGCCAGATCGAGCCTTATCCCCCAGAGCACTTCGCCGACCGCAGAAAACCCGGCAAAATGAAGGAACGCTGGCACGATTGTCTCGACGGGTGTGTGATGCTCACGGGTTGTCGACATTTTCATCGTGGTGAGCCACGAAACCGGCCCCGAGAAAAACAAGACAGAGACGACGGTGACTCCGCACCACGGTGAACACCCTGTTGCAACAAGTTGAACGAGGATTCCGCCGGGTCGGGTACGTGGAAAATTCGTGTGTTGATTGTGATTTAGCGGAAGTCGCGTCCTTTATTCAGACGCTGTTTAAAATGGCTGTTAAGCTGTAACTTGGCGTTAGTATTGCCAAGACCAGCGGAGTAGAACAGCCCGATACGGTTAAAGATGTCGGATCAATTCGGTCGAATTTCCTGTTGGACATGCCGATTTTGAACGCTCATCCGCTCCCTCGATGTTCTCACCGAATTGTCTTGCTCGTCGTGCTCGTCTGGTCGGGCAGTCTCTGCCGTTCAACGGGCATTGCGGGTGAAATACAACTCAAAAACGGCATGATCCTCCGTGGCGACAAGATTTCTGCATTGAGCACACTGTCCGGCCCGGCGATTGGATTTGGACGTGAAGAACCGCTCAGAGATACGGCCGCTGATCGGTCGGCCCCGATCGCGAGGAATATTGTTCTTGTCGACACCGACTGGCAACGCACCTACGTCCCGTTGCGGCAAATTCCCGCTGATCAAATTGATTTGAATGCGGAACTGCGACAGCAGGTATTCCACTTCAAACACACCAAGAAGAATCAGTTACAGGTGATCGCGTCCGTCGGTTCGATCAGTGATGTGCAACCGTTTGATGAGTTCGGTGTCCGACGACTGACACTGGAAACTGCCCGGGAAAAATTGCATATCGTTCAAGCCATCACACGGATTGAACCGGATCACGTCATCGTCGAAGGCTTGAACTACAAATGGAAGTCGGGGATGCCGTTGAAAGCGATTCCGGTCACGACGATCGATGCCATGCTGCGGCAGCAAATCAAGGTCGACGATCCGGCGGCGCGATTGAGGCTTGTCAGCTTTTATCGGCAAGCAGAATATTTCCAAGAGGCTTTTGCGGAACTCGATGCCATTGCTCAGGATTTTCCCGAACAGAAGACACGCTGTGACTCGGCGCGTGCGGAGTTGATTGACCAGTTTGGCCGAGAGGTCCTGCGGGAACTGAAACGAAGAAAGACATCCGGTCAGCATCAACTCGCAGAAGAATACGCAAAGACCCTTTCAAGACAGCAGGCCGGCGGTGCCGTCATGGAAGAAGTCAAGCTGTTTCTGTCGGAGTATGAGACCTCTCGGCAAATGATTGAAAAAGCAAGAAATTTGCTTATTGACCGACAGGCGAATCTCAAAGATCCCAAACTCATTGAACGTTCGAAACCACTACGATCAGAGATCAGCGAGCAACTCGACTTCGAAACACTTCCCCGTTTAGACCCATTTCTGAAGGCAGAAAGTGATCTTCAAATGACACCGGAGCAGCATCTGGCGTTGGCCTATTCGGGGTGGCTGGTCGGTGCGGTGAATGCGATCACGGATCTCGAACAGGCAGTCCGACTGTTTGACGCTCGATTTGCACTGTTGGAATACGCACGTGCCGAAAATCAGCAGGAATGCGATCAACTTTTGCAGCAATTCCGTCGCTTGGAAGGGATTGGCCCCAAGATCGTCATGCAGCTTGCAACACGGCTGCCACCGTTTCTCGACTCCAGCGACATTTTGCCGGGTGAAGTATTCCGAGTGCGTGTGACCCCCAATGGTCACACGCCAGAAATCGGATACTCGGTGTTACTCCCGCCCGAATACTCCCCTCACCACAACTATCCGATGTTGATTGTTCTTCGCTCTCGAGGTCGCAAAAACGACGATTTGCTCCGATGGTGGGGAGGTCAATCCGATCGGCCCGGTCCGGCGATGAAGCGAGGTTACATTGTTATTACTCCCGAATACGCCGAAGACAATGAGTCCGAATATTCATATAGTCTCGCGGCTCATGAAACGATTATTGAGACTTTGCGAGATGCCCGCCGTCGATTCAATATCGATTCCGATCGTGTCTTTCTGGCTGGACATGGCATGGGGGCCGATGCCGCTTTCGATATTGGAATGTCGCATCCCGATGAATTTGCCGGTGTGATTCCCATTGGTGGCAACTGCCTGAATTATCCGAAGTTCACCCGCGAAAACGGTCGTTACACGGCGTGGTACGTTGTCGGAAAGGGATTTGACGGCGAGCATCGTGACGCCTCGAACGACATGGTTTTCGAGGATTTGTTCAAAAGTGGCGTGCGCTTCGATTTTTTACTGGTGGAGTATCTCGGTCGCGGCCTCGAGGGATATCTGGAAGAGGTTCCGAAATTGTTCGAATGGATGGATCTTCATCGCCGCACCGTATTACCGCAAACGATTCAAGCCGATTCTCTACGCAAGACGGACAATCGTTTTTTTTGGGTGACTGCAGTCGATCTCCCTCGAACAACGGTGTTGCCGTCTCCGTCAGGACCCGGCAGTCGCTTCAATACGATGACCATTAAGGCCTCTGTCTCCACCGTCAGCGCCAATAACATCGTGACTTTAAGATCGCCATCCAAAAGGCATATTGTCCGCTTTCTTCCTGGGTTGATCGACTTCGATAAACGAGTCGTGGTCCGCACAAATGACGGTCGTCAGGAATTCAACGGATTCATCACTCCCGACAATCAAGCAATTTTGGAAGAGTTGCGTTCTGTCGGAGACCGTTCAAGATTGCCTCTGGCCGTCAAACAATTTTGAATCGCTGTGATCACTGCCAAAGACGCATTGTCGATATGAAACAGGCTGTGTTTTAATCTTTCGGCCGCGATTGGTGTTGCCTGAAGGGGCTCGTCAGGACCGGTCGACTAACCGAGACGGTGATGTATCGCACCGGACCTCCGACAGCCCTTCATTCGCCCGCTCATCAAACAGAGACGGAGTCCTTTGCGACAGTTTTGCGGTCGTAATCCAAAACTCTCGCAGCTGGTCCGTCTGCCAATACTCCCTCGACATTCCGGGTCCCGGCTTGCTTGCGGATCTCTCTAAGTCGCGATCTCAGATCGCCCCACCACGTCTGTTCAGTCAACCCAATGTCGGCTTCTATCAACAGGCGTTTCAACTCCGATCGATACGTCCAGCCTGCCTGTTGGGTCAGGCGGATCGATGCCGGACAAAAAGACAATCGTTTTCAGGATTTTTAAGGCCAGGTTGTGCCGATCGTCAGTGTGACCCATGATCATCGAGCGGTATTTGTCTCCTCGTCGAGCGAAGGCTTGTCCGGAATCACAGGCGAACGCACGCTTCATTCGTTATGCGGATTGGAGACTCTGTCGGCTGGGAGACGATCTCCGGACAACCGACGTCGCTCACTTCGTTAGCTTTAGACTCTCTTTGTCATTGACCAGAGTCTCCAAATCACACAATCTATTGGTGTTCTCTAAAATGGTCGGACAACATTCGTGGACGTTTCGTAGTTTCCACAGACGTCGTTGTTTTCGATAACCTCGTGTCAGCGGAGATCGAAAGGGGGGCTTGGTTCGCCGCCGATCTCTTTCTCCGTGTTGTCGGCAACACACTTTGCCAGTGCTGGTCAGAGACAGTCAAGGATTTTGTGTGTACCGATCGGTCATCGCCCTCTTGAAACGTGTGTTCATCGCCTCGTACTCGCCCGATGCTCAGACGCAGGCGTTTCTTCAGCGTGCTCAGAAGCAGCAGAACGCGTTTGCTGATGTAATGGCGGCCGTTCCGGATTCCAAAGAGTCGAGTCAAATTTTCGGCGTATCGCTGACCAGACGGGGGATCCAACCTTTATATCTGCGGATCACCAACCGTTCCAACGTGCCTCTGCGACTCAAGGTTGTCAGCATCGATCCCAATTACTTTAGCCCGTTGGAAGCGGCCGCCATCAATCATTTTTCAATCTTCAAACGGCTAACGGCTTTCGGCGTTGTCGGTTGGGTGTTTTTTCACCTCCTGCTGGTGGTACTGCCCTCCAAGATTATCACCAGCTTCTGGGCGAACCAGAGGATGGACGATTATTTTCTGATGCGGGCGTTCCGGATCCGTCCGATTCCGCCGGGCGAGACCAGTGTCGGGTTTGTCTACACGCAGTTTGCGGCCGGTGCCAAGGTGTTTCAGGTCAGTCTGTACACGACAACGCCAGTCACGGCGGGTGAACTCGCGGCGTCCACGATGGAACCGGTCATCGACTTTTCATTTTCGATCCCGGTCTTGGGCATCGCGCCGGATTATATGCGGCGGGATCTTGCCGCGTTGTTGGGCCGACAGGCAGGCGTTGAGTGTGATCTCTCGGAGTTAGCACGCCGGATCACGGAACTGCCGCCGGCGACTACGAACCAGCAAAACAAACGATTCGGTGACCCCTTGAATCTGGTGGTCGTCGGCGACTTCGAGACGGTTGTGACCAACTTCCTCGGACGTTGGGACGTGACTGAAATGCTCACGCTCGGGAGTTGCTGGCGGACGGCCAAGGCATTTCTGCTCGGTTCGGAATATCGCTATTCGCCGGTGAGTGGGCTCTATCTTTTCGGTCGTAGTCAAGATCTGGCCTTTCAGAGAATCCGGCATTCGATCAATGAGCGACTTCATCTACGGCTTTGGTTGTCGCCGCTGTGCTACCAGCAGGCTCCGGTGTGGGTCGGGCAGGTCAGCCGCGACATCGGAGTCCGTTTTACAACTCAAGTCTGGAACTTCACCACGCATCGCGTCGACCCCGATGTCGATGAGGCTCGCGATTACGTCCTCGAGGATCTCCTCAAGGTGGAGCATGTCGCTGCGGCTGGCTACATTTCCGGGGTGGGAGCCTGCAATCGGTCCACCCCGCGTTACAATCTGACTGGCGATCCCTACGTCACCGACGGCATGCGGGTCCTGATTCAACTCGCTCCCGGTCGTGTGCAGCCGCGTTTTTTTAATTGGTCTTAATCGATTCGCGATTCAGCGGGTCAAACGACAACTGCCGCTCGATCCGCCAAAAAAAGGCGAAGTAACGCCCGGGGGCCTGTGCGTTACGCATCGAACATGCCCGGTCAAAACCCCAAACGCTGGACAAAAAAAGGGACCGAATGATGCACTCGGGGGCTGCCGATGGCGGATTGATGTCGGAATGTTATCAGGTGAGACTTTCTGGCGGTGTTGTCTTCGCGAGAGCACGTCGGAGCCGCGTTGCGTGCGGATGTGACGTGTTTGACAGGGGGTGGCTCCAGAGAGTTCGGCCAGTGATGGCCTCGCAGAGCGGTCTGTATTCTAAGGATCAGTCTCAAGAGTCTGTTCTCAACCGTGTTGCAGGCAGATTAA
Organism: Schlesneria paludicola DSM 18645; assembly: GCA_945876035.1. Taxonomy (GTDB): domain Bacteria; phylum Planctomycetota; class Planctomycetia; order Planctomycetales; family Planctomycetaceae; genus Schlesneria; species Schlesneria paludicola_C. The sequence continues at coordinate 29,288 of CAMCMU010000045.1, forward strand.
GTCAACGTGCGATGGTTTTCCAAGACCTTCTGGACCGGACGCACAGGCGAACGCTCGTGATGACTAGGAGCCAGAAGATCAACAGAAACGCTCGGTAATCCTCCAGACATCAGGACAACAAATCTTCGGGCTGACTTGAGGTCCAGCCTGCGGCTGCGGCAATAGGTCTTCGATTGCGGCGATCGGTCGAGTCCCATATCGTCATTCCCCGAAGTCGAGGCCCCGTAAATTCATGGGGGTTTTATTATTGGGCGGTTTGGTTAACTTCTGGCGGGAGATTTGTCGTGTCTCATTCAAGTCGACGGCGCCGCGAACGAACTTTCAGTCGGCGACTTGAACCAGGAGCGGCGCCAGGAACGGTCGCCGTCGATCCGTCAGCGCCGCCGCCGATCATGACGGTGATTTCTTATGGCCCCGACGAAATCCGTGAACAACGCCTGATCGATCTTCAAGAGCTTGGCCCCCTACTCCATCAACTACCCGTGACATGGGTCAATGTGGACGGCCTCGGAAATGCCGAGATCGTCAAACAGCTGGGGCAGCAATTTTGTCTTCACCCACTCGCCTTGGAAGATACGGTGAATACGCATCAGCGGGCCAAGGTCGATGATTATGGCGACGTCCTGTACATCGTGATGAGAATGGTGCAGGGGCCGCCACTGGTCTCCGAGCAAGTCAGTTTTTTTGTCGGTCAAAATTTTCTGGTCACGTTTCAGGAAGGTTTAGAGGGAGACGCGTTCAACGCCGTCCGTGACCGGATCCGAAAAAAGCGGGGACGAGTCCGTGATGTCGGACCGGACTACCTGTTGTACGAATTACTGGATGCGGTGATTGATGGATATTTCCCTGTACTGGAACGATATGGTGTGCTACTGGACGAGTTGGACGAATTGGCCGAGAGTGCCCGCATTGGCCGCACACTGGACGAACTGCATGTCCTTCGTCGTGAGCTGCTCTTTCTTCGCAGAGTTGTTTGGCCGCTGCGTGACGCCTCGTTGAGCCTGTTACGTGGCGGCCACGCGTCGATTTCTCAGGACACGCAACTCTATCTGCGTGATTGTTACGACCATGCGACACATCTGATCGACATTTTAGAAATCTATCGTGAGACTTGCGCCGATCTGCGAGACTTTTACTATTCCAAATTGAGCAACCGCACGAATGAGATTATGAGAACACTGACCGTGATCGCGACGATTTTTATGCCGCTCAGTTTTATCGCAGGCCTATACGGGATGAACTTTGAGTACATGCCAGAGCTCCACTGGCGTCATGGCTACTTGATGACGTTGAGTCTGATGGCGTGCGTGACGACGGGTTTTCTAATGTTTTTCTGGCGAAAAGGGTGGTTGCAGAGTGCCGAGCCAAAACTTTCCTCGGCGCCGCCTGTTTTTGAGCCGCCGAAGAAGTAATCAAGACGGCCGGACGGTTTCGAAAGATTCATGGCGTGGGTTCAACGAGCGTCGGTGGATCTGGTGAGGATTAGCCTTTCTATCAGGCCTGTTTTTGATGTCTCTGATCAGATGAAAGGACGAATTCGGATGGATTACGGTGGTTGCCAGAGGGATTTGAGCCTCGCGGGTATTCGAATTGTGGTTGATTCGGATAGTGATTCGATCCGCCGAAATTTTACGATGCAACTGCGAGAACTGGGCCTCGAGGAACAGGTGGAAATCATTGACCTTCTGGATTCGAATGCGACAGCCATTCAGTTTCGGCTGCACGCAGAACTGGCCGACTCGTGGGCTCCGAATGGCGACACGATGGAATTGTGCCAGAAACTCCAGTTGGACACACGCAATAATTCTCGTGATCTCGAACGGGAAATTCTGGTTGCGATGTTGTTGTCTCCGTCTTCGTTTGAGTTCACCAGTTATGCGGAATTAGCAGCGGCGATTCGAATTCGTCGATACATCGTCGAGGCCGCTCGGAAGACGTCATTGGCGTTTGCGACGCATGAGGCCGAACGGCCCGCCGAATTTTGGGTGTATGATGAGGATCGAGGATTTATCCTTCGGCCTGGCCGATCACTGGTCACCGCGTTGCAACAGGCAACGCAACCGGAGGAGTCTGCGCAGCAATATACGTTTTCGTGTCGCCGCGCCGGTGAATATGTTGTGCTCTTGAGCATGGCTCAGGAGACCATGCTCAGCAATCCGAAACTGTTTCATGAACTGCATCGGCAGGCGGAGGCCAGAGCGGTCAAAGGGCGGGAATTTGAGCAAGTCTTTCAACGTTCGATTGGTTCCTCCGGCGATCCATTGCCATTGAAGTTCTTTGTCCCCGGTGATCGAACGTGGTTCCGAAATCCCGATCAGACGTCGTCGACCGTCACCGGATACGAAGGCAGCTGGACATTTTATATTGGCAACGGACAGTTTGCCGATTTTTGGAAACGAGGCAAGAGTTTCACGCTGACCACAAAGTGTCTCGCGATGTTTCACTGGCGAAATGCCGTCTATCGGGATGCACAAGGGGAGTGCCAAATCAATGAAAATGTTGTTGATGAACTGGTGGAACGATCGTTGAAAGATCCGGTCCAAAAAGCAGAAATACTGAGTGAAATGCTGCGTCTGCAAGAGCCGTTGGACACGTTCTCCGGCGGTTGCATCGAACCCCACCGTGACTTTCCACGGCAGGTCTGTGTTGGCACCGCGGACTTACATCTGCCAGATGTCTGATGGCCGGAACGAGATCGCTGAGGTTACGAATCAACTGCTCCGATATCAAATTCAGTTCAATGTCGGGTCTGTCATACGATACGGAAGCAATTGGGTCGCATCAAAAATCTGCCGCAAGGCGATGTCGTAGGCTTCGTAAGGATCGATGCCGAACACCAATTGATGGCCGCCCGGATGAAGCAGCCAATCCCCATTGTCGATTTCCTGTTCGAGTTGTCCTTCGCCCCAGCCAGAATAACCAGAAAAAATTCGAAAACGATCGCCATAGTCGTCATTCGAATCGTTGGTCCTTAAGACTTGTTCGAATGCGTCAGAACTTTCCGCGATAAAGACTCCCGGTGATGTTGATACCTCCGGGCCGCCCAAGGCATGAACATCGTGAAGCATCAACAGTGCGGAGGGCTCGACGGGACCACCCATAAAGACCACCCGGTCGGAATTGGGAATCTGGAAATGACCTGAAAGCGCGTGGGCAACCAGAATGGATGAGGGACGATTGAGAACCAGTCCCGTCGCGCCACCGACCGTGTGTTCCAGCAGCAGCACAATCGTCTTGTGGAAATTCGGGTCCTTCAAAGATTTGTTAGCGACCAAGCACTGGCCACGCAGAGTGATCGGCATGCTCGTTCTCCGTCAAAAATGAATCATAACGCACGATGTCATTGGGCGAGGAGGCCACCGAATCGGCTGTGATGCGGGGCATCACAGCCCAGACCACTAGGACAGTGGAAGGGCAGGCCGTCTTGCCGAACATCAAACGTGAAGGAATGTATGGAATTGATCTCTCGTCTATGTTAACGGCATTCCCTCGCGGGCGAAATGAGCGACCCTGAGAGCCAACACGATCGTCTCTGCGGCGAGCGTCATTGATGGACGTTTTCAGAATCGTCAGGCAGCGGAAATTTCCGCTCCGCTCCCCAGAAAATCAAAGGTGGCGTGTGAGCCTTCAACATCCTTGCCATTCCTCCATACTTTTCCACAGGGAGTCGACGCGGCTTCTCAGAATGCGTCGACAAAGTTTTGCGGATCGATTGTTGGAAAACACGGTGCAGACCGGCCAACCGGCCTTGATTTCCGTTCCCGGAACCGGAATGTCGGCGATTCGTGGTATCTGCCATTCGTTCCCTTGTTGAAGATGATCACTCCAATCAGGAGCGATCATGGCTCGTTGTGCGTAAAGGATCGTCTTAGCGACAAAATTCGGCAGAACCACGGTGCTGGATTCCATGAACGGCGATGACACCTTGGTGTGCGGCGTCACGGACGTTGGGTTTTCGATGTCAGCAAAAAACAATGATTGACGACGCGCAAGCTCAAGGACTTCGACGGAGGCGGTGTATCGCGGATTCAATTCCAGCAACCAGACTTGTTCTCCATGGGTCATGAAGTCGATACCGAACAGGCCGCGAAGATTGCCTGCTTCCACCAACGCATCAGCCATCTGGCACACGGTGTTCCGAACGTCCTTGCTGAGCGAGACAGGGCTTCCCGGTTGATCGATCGGCCCAAACGAGCCGCAGTAAGCGAAGGGAATTGTCGCGCCAGATTCAGGACAGTTGATCAATTGTTGAGTCGCACCGAGCCACAGGGCACGTCCCTTACTGGCATGAAACACGGCGGAACAGGACTCGCCGATCGCTCGACGCTGAAAGAAGTGAGGCTCACCAAAGTCTCGACGGGCGGAACTCCGATCCCAAACTCGGATCGCTCTTCCTCCCGTGCCCAAGAGCGGTTTCTGCAACCATGACCCATCGGCGGTTGGCGGCGACGTTTCGAACTGCACCTCCAATGCGGGCAGCCCTCGGGATCGCAATGTGTCGGCAACGGCCAACGGATCACGTACCAACGTCAGTGCTGTCGGTGGTGTCCCCCAGAGCGGTCCGTAAGTCGGCGGCTTGAGGCTCGCGCTGTCACAACCGGTAATTCGATCTCGCTCACAAGGTTGGATCAGCCGCTCTAGGATCTTTGGATGATTTTCGAGTCCTCCGGTGTAGAACCAAAAGTCTGCGAGAACAGGGGCCACGTCCTGTGGAAGACTGGACGGAAAACTTGTCACGGGAATGGTCTCGGCAATGAGGCACGTGTCAAGATCCGCGAATAGATCGGCACAAATGGGCCGCAACCCCGCCCGAATCACAGAGAATGCCGCGGCGCGGGTGCTTGCTCCGAGGATGAGGACCCGAAGTGGCGGAATCCAGTCTTCGGCGGTGATCGAAGGGCGGAACAGAGGAAATCTCTCGGCCGGAATCATTGCGGTATATCATTCCTGTTTTTTGGGGCCTGCGTCGGTAAAATCGCCGTCCTCGAGGTCAAATCACTCGCGCGGCCCCGAGGCGAAAACTCGACCGCTGGAATTATTGTGAGGGGAGTGGTATGACTTGCATCCGTTAAGCGGCGGCGGTGGCAAACGGTCATCGTGCGAACCGGTCCTGCGACCGGACTCGCTTCCTCACGTTGAGGGCGAGGGCCGTCGAATTCATTTGAAATTGATGAAGGATTACAGCATGTCGTTCTACGTTGGAGAAGCCCTCGCCGGTGATGGCAATGAAATTGCGCACATTGACCTCCTCATCGGAGATAAGTCCGGACCGGTGGGTACCGCGTTCTGCAACGCTCTTGCCGATCAAAAACAGGGTCACAGCAATCTCTTGGCCGTGCTGACTCCGAATCTGGCTGTCAAGCCGGCCACTGTGATGATCACCAAGGTCACAATCAAGGGGGCCAAACAGGCTGTTCAGATGTTTGGCCCAGCCCAATACGGTGTCGCCAAAGCCGTGGCCGATTCGGTGGCCGCCGGTGTCATTCCCAAGGATCAATGCGAGACATTGGTGATTGTTTGCGGGGTCTTCATTCACTGGGAAGCCGCAGATGATAAGAAGATCGTTGAATACAACTACAAGGCCACGATGATGGCGATCGAAAACGCCATGAAGAGTTCGCCAAGTGTTGATGAGATGCTTTCCAAGAAAGACTCCGCCAAGCACCCCTTTTCAGGCATTTGATTTTGGAGTGCTGCCCGCGATAAGCCGTTTGCTCCATGGTCACATCAGCAAGCCCACTGGAATGTTCTTCCGTGGGCTTGCTTTCATTCCGTTCTCCTCGCGTGTCTGCCGATATTTCCGCCATGAAAAAAATTCTGATTCAGCTTGATACAGATTCTCTGGCCAGCACTTTCGACCGTGTGGTTGCGATTGATGCGGGGGCTGACGAGTTATTCAGCTATGGGGGCGTGACACTCGACAATGTTGAGTCGTTGATCCACGGCGCCATCTTCACCCGCAAGCCCTCGGATTTGATGCACACAGCGGTTTTTGTTGGGGGTAGTCAGGTGGCGTCCGGAGAAGCCCTCTACAAGAAAGTGCTCAGCACTTTCTTTGGACCATTCTCGGTTTCTGTGATGATGGATTCGAACGGCTGCAACACAACCGCCGCCGCGACTGTCTTGGCCGCAGCAAAACATCTCAATCTGGCGCAGACGACAGCGGTTGTGATGGCGGGGACTGGGCCGGTCGGTTGTCGAGTCGCTCAACTTTTGCTCGGTCAGGGAGCGACGGTCAGGCTAGCATCGCGATCCTTGGAAAAATCACGCGAAACGTGTCGGCTGTTGGCGAATGGCGCCGACACTGCAAAACTGACTCCTTGTGAATCGACATCGAATCACGGAATGTCAGCAGCAACGGACGGTGTGCAACTCGTCGTTGCTGCCGGAGCGGCCGGCATCCAACTTGTCACTGCAAAACAGTTCGGCTCTATTTCAACTCTCCGACTCGCGATTGATCTGAATGCGGTCTCACCGACGGGGATTGCGTTCATTGAGGTTATGGACAAAGCCAAAGTGCGAGAAGGTGTGTTGAGTTATGGTGCTGTGGGAATCGGCGGCACCAAAATGAAGATCCATCAGGCCTGTCTTCGAAAGCTCTTCGAATCTAATGACCGTCGTTTGGACACGTCGGCGATTTTTGAGTTGAGTCGAGCGTATGCTGAGTCGGCTTGATCAGGCCAACGTTCCCACGCGGAACGACATTCAATTTCGTATGCATGTTCCTGCTGCCAGCGGATCGGTGTTTCGGCTCGACAAAGTGGCCTGTTTTGTTTTGCACGGTTTTTTGATGCTGCTGGATGTCACGGCTCAGAGCGTTTTGATGTTGTTCCGTGATCGACGGGCCGGGCGTTGCTCACGCGGGAGCACAAAGTCACTCTCCGCCGGACAAAGGTTTCAATCACGGCTCAACTGATAGATTGCCAGAATAACATCCTCGACGGTCTTGAGCTTGGACTTCCCCGCAGCGACGGCATCGATTTTGTCTCGCGCTTCGACGGCGTTGTATCCGAGGCTCAACAACGCTTCAAACGCTTCATGGAGCACGCCTCGATCAGCAGACTTGGCCTCGACGGGAAATTCCCGAGCCACCATCAGTGCAAACTTGGCCATCTTTCGGCGAAGTTTGGCAACGATCCGTTCACTCATTGCGGGGCCGATACCGGGTAGCAGGCTCAATTCCTTCAGATTCTGTTCTTCAATGGCTTCCGCCACCTCGCGCACAGGTCGGACCATCGCTCGCAATGTTTTTTTGACACCCATTCCATCGACGGAGCAAACCATTTCGAAGAACTCCAGCTCGACATCAGCCAGAAATCCAATCAGTCTCGGGACCATTCGGCCACCCTGTGCGTTGCCTTCGATGTATTGTATGGTTTTGAGCGAGATCTCGTTCCCTAGTGATGCTTGGAGCTGGCGCCGAACGAATTCCGGAACAAAGATTTCATATTCCAGCGGACCAACTTCCAGACGCGCCTCAGCGTCGCCCAGTCGAACCAGTTTGCCAGTGATGCGAGTGATCACAGTTCCCCCCTCTTTGTCACATCGTTTGAGGTGGCTACGATCAATCGCGCCACGTGGGTGAAATTTACTGCGGTGCCGGCGCGGGCACAATTCCAGTTGAGCTCAAACTTTTTCATGAATGACTGCTGTACTGGATCACACAACGTAGACGGAACGCGAGCTGTGATAGTGACACAAAGCGACAGCAAACGCATCGGCGACGTCATTGGGTTCGAGGATCTGCTCTAGACCCAATTCTTGCCGAACGGCGTACTGGATCTGTTCTTTGGATGCTTTGCCACTGCCCGTTAGTAGACGCTTGATTTGGGTCGGAGTGTAGTGCGAGACAAGCAGCCCGGCGTCGGCGGCCACGTACAACACCGCTCCTCGGGCATGCGACATCAGGATTGCCGTCTTCGGAAATTGGACGGTCGAAAAGACCTGCTCGATCGCGAGTACCTGCGGTTGGAATTCAGCAATCACTTCGGCTAATCCGCGACCGATTTCGAGTACTCGCTCGGCTAATGACAATTTCTGTGTTGAGCGAATCACTCCTCCTTCCCGGAGGACTGGACCGCCAGCCGACCGCTCAAGAATGGCATATCCCGTTCGATTCAAGCCAGGATCAACGCCGAGAACACGCCCGGCCACTGCGTGGGAATCATCGGTCGACGAGGCACTAAACATGGTCCCTCCTTACAACGAAACGGCAGTAAGAATAAACAACAGGCCGAATTTCCGGCTCACAGGAAGAGGTGTTCCGCCCCGTGAAAAACAGGGGCAACACCGGAAGCACCGAGGTCATTGTGCTCCTTTCCCGCTCGAGTGTTCGGGGGTGGTCCTCCGCTGTCTGAGAGATCGTAGTGACCGAGGCGTTGTGGCGAAACCATGGCGGGCTTGGTACAAGTGATCGTGTCTGGAATGACAACCTCGGGGGAGCGTTTCCGTGAGCTGGTTTGGTTCAAAAGACTGGAACGTAATTGCGATTATTTTTGAGCGTCGCGAGCTATACCGCGTCAACGGAAACCGCAGCAAAGGCGGTGCAGCCGTCAAAAGTCGCGAGGGAGCGAAAAATCACGAGCGGACGATTTATTGGGCGGTGTTTGACCAGAAGCGTTCGTTTGTTGAAGGCGAATTGGGTCGAGGACGCTCGTTCGTTCCCGCGAATGTTCTGCAACGCCTTAAACGAGAACTGTCCACAAATATCACAGTACAGCAAATCTTGGGGGTTTTAGAGAAAGGGGAGATGTCGATGGCGGCGAAACCTTTTGTCTGGACAGGCTACCCTAGATCCGAACAGAAATCGTTGGACGAAGAATAACACACGGACAATCATCATGAATGCGACACCGCCGATATCCAGGCCAACACATACGCCACCCGCCCTGCCCGAGCCGAGTATCAAACTCTCTGAAGGGTGGCACTGCTTACATCTCTACTTTCGTATTGATCAAGCGGCCTTAAGACAGTTGTCTCAAGAGAAAATTGCGGAGGGACGTGAGGTCCTCGCTCATCTGCTCGATCCCGAACGCCCTGGCGCACCCCAACGCTTGCAGACGTCGGTTGTTTCGGGTCACAAAGCGGATCTAGGTTTGATGATCATGGACCCCGATCCCTTGCTGATCGACGGTGTCCGCCAAGGGATTCGATCGAGTCCACTGGGATCCGTGTTTGAACCGGTGTACTCGTTTGTTTCGATCACGGAGGTTTCGGAGTACGTTCCCACGGTCGAACAATATGGGGAACGCCTCCGTCACGAAGGCGCCTCCACCGATGATCCAGCGTATGCCGCCAAGATGGCGGCTTACGAGCAACGGTTGCCGATGATGAATCGCCAACGACTGAGCCCGGATTTTCCCCATTGGCCGGTCACGTGTTTCTATCCGATGAACAAAGCCCGTCATCCAGCAGCGAATTGGTATACAGAACCATTTAGTGTCCGCTCTTCGCTGATGTCCGAGCATGCGACAAGTGGCATGAAGTTCGCTGGTCGTGTCTCACAACTGATTACGGCATCGACTGGTTTTGACGACTGGGAGTGGGGCGTGACACTGTGGGGCCGTAACCCCGCTTATATCAAGGAAATTGTGTACACAATGCGTTTCGACACCGCCTCGGCAAGATACGCAGAGTTCGGTCCTTTCTACGTCAGTTATACCATGTCTCCGCTTCAGGCGATGGAACATCTGCAGATCTAAATCAATCACCGAACAGCAAGCGAAGACAAACAGAGTCTGACGTCGAGACGGAACTATCAGCCCTTGGGGATGGCCCAATGACCTCCGGCGCGGTAAGTCCGCGTCAGCAAATTTGAAGCGTCCTCGTTCCCTTGAATCGTTTCGGTGGTAGGGTCGAACTGAACCGCTCCACCAGCGCGGCTGGCAATATTGGCAAGATGACAAAGTGACGCTGACAGGTGGCCGACTGCAATGGGTGCATTCGGTTCGCGACCTTGTCGTATGGCTTCAATGAAGTTCAACTCATGATCGGTTGACGAACCTGTGGAGATAGTCTTCGGTTTTGGATTGGAGTCCTTAGCGTTACGTTCCCCCAATAATTCCAGCTTTCCGCGGTTGCGAACAAAAAGCGTGCCCTCTG
>CAMCMU010000046.1 GCA_945876035.1 Schlesneria paludicola DSM 18645
GCTTCCCAAGGAAATCTGAGCGGATCGCTTTCCGCTGCCACTGGTGGAAGTGGTCGTACCTCCACCGCAGGATCGGTTGCCGGTGGCTCTTCGTTCGGTATCTCTCGGTGAGATCAGACGTTTTTGATGTGTGATGAATGTGTGATGAATGTGTGATGAAACGTGACAACTTTTAGGATCAAAAAAAATGAAATTCGCAACATGCATGGCTATCGTTTTCGCGTCCGCAGTCTCCGCTCAAGCAGCACAGCCCGTTGCTGTTAACTCCCTGAATGCGGTCGGTCTGTCCAACGTCGTCGCCCTGAGCGACGTCGAAGGAGCTCAGATCCGCGCGAAGTATCATCGTCGTGGTAATAATGCTCAGACTTCGGGTAACAGTAGTGCAGTGAGTTCCGCGACCCAACGTGGCGCGGCCACGTCTGGCTCTTCGGAAAACAGTGCCAGCTCCAAGAGCAATTTCGGTTCAGGAGCTCTCGCTTCCCAAGGAAATGCCAGCGGATCGCTCTCCGCTGCCACTGGTGGAAGCGGTCGTACCTCCGCCGCAGGCACGATTTCTGGCGGCAGTTCCTCCGCCAGCGGACGGTGAGATCAGACGTTGGTTAGTTTCTTAACAACCCCGTCACGAACGGATGCTTGAGACAGAACACCTCTCGTTGTCGATCAGCGAGAGGTGTTCTCGTTGGAATCATCCGGCAGATCCCCTGTGCCCTCTCTGGCTCCTCTGGCGTTCACGGAGGAATGAACCCTCAATACGTTGAGACCGGTGCAGACAGCCCAGCCGAATCGCGTCCTCTCCCACGGCGTAGCCCTTGAATGGTAGGCCGCTCGAGACTCACTCCCGCATCGATCTGTCGCATGCCGAACGATCTTCTATCGGTCCTCGAATGGAGTCACGCATTCGCCGCCCGACGTATTTTCGATTCGTCGTTACGGTCATTCGATCGGCGACAATAGGACGAGGAATCCTTGTGAACGCCGAGAGGGCGTCGATGACGATGTGGGCCCGTCATCCGCACGGACGCGACTTGCCGAGGAGGACCCTGATGCCGACGAAGCCAATGAATTTGGGGGGGCAATCGGGTTGGCGAAACAGGTCATCACGTCGCTCCAGATCGGGGTTTTTATCGGCTTCTGTCCGTTATCGACTCCAGAGTGGGCGGTGCATCACAACCGTGAAGAGGTCGCTCGGTTGGCCGGTTATAAATCGGGGCTGAGCGGCCACTCGGATTCTTCGAGGGTCAAGACGATTCGGTCCTGCTCTGGCGACGTGTTGTGAACAGAGGACTTGTCGGAGGCAGCCTGCGGTGGAGTGATTCGAAAACCAAGGTCTTCGAACCGCGTAAGTTTTTCGGCATCACACCGTGCGACCTCCACTTCGCAGCGACGATGGTGTGACACGCACCACGACACACAGACTCGTATGAGCATATCCCACGCTCGGTGAAAATGAGGATGGACGAAACCGTCGATCCGCGCCCCGTCGGCATCGTTGAGCTGTACGGTTGCCAGTCCGATGGTCCGACCGGCGATCTCGTGAGCTGCGAAGCCGATGCCCCGATTATGGCTGAAGACTTGTGAATATTTCCCGTAGAGTCCCATGCAGGATTTTTGGGCGATGGATGGCGTTGAATAGAGATTCAGATTGGCATCGAGCAGACGCTCAACGTGCGGGTACAGGATCAGCGGGATCATGGCCACCCGTTCGCTGGCATCGAGCACCGCAATGTCGATCGGCGTCACGCCCTCAGGAACTCCGCGCGGTTGAAAATAGTCATTGAAAAATGCCTCAGGTGAGGCGTGTTCCGACAGCAGGACCATGACCTGCGACCCAGGGATCAGCTGCCAACCCAGACGTTGGTAGACCCGTTGGGCAGCGGGGTTCACCGTTCCCAGAAACAGAGCTTTGCCCCCTTGGGCCAGAAACGTTTCCTTGGCTCGCAGGCAGAGATCACTGGCGAAACCTCGTCCTCGGCTTTCTGACGCGGTGGCCACTTCCCCCAGTCCACCGAGTATCGGACGACGACGATCGATCGTGAGATGACACGTTGCCTGCGGTCGATCATCGCTCCAGATTGACCAGAAAAGGTCTCGCTGAACGGCCTCTTCGTCGCCGGACATGATCGGTCTTATTTCAGCAAATGAGCCGCCGAAAAGTGTTTGCCAGAAAGTGATCATCGGCTCGCAAAACTCTGCGGCGATCGGCACGCGTAGCATCGATCCGTGATGATCCCCTTCGAAGCCGACAGGGAAAAAATCTGAAGACATGTGAGACTTTATCTGTGTCCAGAGTTCAGGGGATTGTTAAATTCGATATTTGCCGTGATCACATCGCGGCGTATGTGTCGACAATGGTTATCGAGAGACCCACGCGAGATCCGGGCGGGGAGTCAGATCCCCCACTCTCGGCCACGCGAACGGCGAAAGATCGATTTCGCTTTCCCCGTGCAGAATTTGTGCGGCTAAATGACGGCCGACGATCGGACCGCTGGCGAATCCATTGCCGCTCCAACCGCAATTGCACCAGAAACCTGCCACATCTCCGATGGGGCCGACGATCGGATGGGCATCGGGCGTCATGTCGTAGATGGCCGCGAATCCACCCGCTGAGGGAGTTTTGCGCATGGCCGTGCAACGCCGATCGACCAGCGTGCGCAAGCTGTCGTGTTGCTTGCGCGAAATCGTCTCGTCGTAGAGATCGGGATCGACAGGATCGTGTGACCAGCCGAAAGCGGCAGCACGCAGAAAAGAATCGCCCGACGCACGGACGTAAACCTGATTCACACCATCGGAAAGAATCGGCCCTTCGTCACGCAGGCTTAACGGCCTGTGATACAATGTGGTCGGAATGCGATGAATGGCGATCGGCAAGGTCACGCCGACCATCGCCGCGACGCGGTCACTCCACGCGCCGGCACAATTGACGATCAGTTTTGTGGCGATGCGACCGGCGTCGGTTGTTACCGCCTGCACCTGGCCACCGCAGACTTCGATCCCCGTGACGCGGACTCCTTCCTTGATCACGACCCCGCACCGGATCGCTGCAGCGGCCAGCGAGTTGGTCGTTTTGATGGGGTCGGCATATCCCGATTTCGTGAGCAACAGACCGGTCTCGTCCCCGCGAAATTCGCTGCTGGGAGAATACAGAGACAGATCGTTGTGCGGGACCCGCTGAAAGGGGACTCCGAGTCGCTGCATGAGTTGCAGATCTCCGCCGAGTCGATCGACGTCGAGCGTGTCGGTGATTCGGAAGAATCCTTTCTGCACGAATCCCGGGTCTCCCCCGTAAACGTGGTCCCAATGTTCAAACGCTCGAGTCGCTTCTAGGACCAGTCGAATGTAGATCTCTTGGGAGAACAGCGGACGAATCATCGCTCCGGACTTGGCTGTTGGGCCGGCGGCGACGTGCTTTTTCTCCAGCACGACGATCGAACCGGCACCGGCTTTAGCCAGATGAAAGGCAAGTCCGATGCCCTGTACGCCGGCTCCGATGATGATTACGTCTGCCGTTGATGTCATGTCGGTGATGTCTATTTTTGTTGGAAAAGGATGAGGGGGCTTTCCGTCAGCCGAGCCAGAGAAATTTTTTGCTGGAGAGTCACGTAAGCGCTGCTGTATCGCTTGTAAATCTTCAGATCGATTTCATCCGGCAGCGGTGCAACCGCCGACCAGTGAAAAAAACCGATGGCATCGGTATGCGTGTGCCACGCATCGAGGACCACACACGCCCCGGCGACGGGGGCACCCGTTTCGTCCGTCACTTGACAGCGGATTCGCCGCCCCGGATGAAGCGAAAAATTTGCGGCTGCCGGTTTCGGATTGATGGTGATCAGTCGTTGTTGGGGGGCGAAGTGGTCTGCTTCGACAGTGAGTATGGTTTCCCCAAGGGGAACGTCATCAAACAAAAAATGTCCGGTTCCGTTCGTTTGAACGGTGGGACCAGGATCCGTTTCATCAATGGCACGAAACGACAACGCGGGTGTCGAGCAGACGCGTGGGGGATCGAACAGCGGTTCTGCGAACCGTGGCTTCGCGGGGTTGGTCGGCAAAACGGCACTCCAGTCGTGAGCGTCATACCGCGGGGGACGTCGCTGAACCCACGCACCTGGAATCGGCTGGCCCCGATCATCGACGATGAGACCGGATAACGTGACCCGTGACTCCTCGACCTCAATCCGCTCGACATGAATCGGCCAGACATGTGTTCCAGTCGCATCGCTTCCGATCGCGGCTAACTGGTTGGGCCCCGCTTTGACCATGTCGAATTGTCCGGTAATGATCGGTTCTGGCAGATCTGAAAAACTGACTCGCCGACTCCACGTATGGCCATGATCCGTGCTGAAAGCAACGTGAAAACCGGGTCGGCCGTATTGGCAGGCAACAATACCGTTTTCTAGAACGGCCAGCGTCGGAGAAATATTCATCAGGTGTGGCTGTGTCGGTTCTGGCACGCTCCAGGTCTGGCCCAGATCGTTCGACCAAGAGGCATAAATCGGACGATATTCATTCGGAATTTCCTGACCCTGCGTACGCATCACGCACAAGAGTTGTCCGTTGGCAAGAAGGGCGAGACTCGGTTCACAGTAACCGCAGAAACTCCCGACCAAATCCGGATCGGGATCGTCAGGCCGGTAGGCCACACTGGCATGATCGTCCCAAGAACGGCCCTGATCGGTCGAACGGATGAGCATCGTACGATAGTGATGGTCCCCTTGGTGATCGCCATACAGGGACGCCAGCAGATCGCCGTTGGGGAGGCGGACGATTTTTCCTTTCGCGAACGGAGGCCAAAATCTGGCCCAGCGGGTGTGCAGGGTCACCTTGGGCAGCGTGACCCGAACACGAGTTGTTTCGTACTGCAGGAAATCATCCGTGAAACGGACGACGGTGCCTTCCTGGTCACCCGGTTGGCCACCGGCGATCGGTGTCGCGGTTCCTGTCAGGAACAGAACTCCCCCTTCTGGCAGAGGAACAGACATCGGTCCGGGATTTCCCGGTGGATATTCCCTTTCTTGGCCCCACGACAGGCCTTGATCGATCGATGTCCGATAGTATTGGGCTCCCCCTTCCGGTTTCGGATAGAACGCCGCGATCACTCCTTGTCGTGATACAGCGAGGCTGGCAGTGTTTTGATAGGCGATGTCGCTCAGTTTTGTCGGCTCGCCCACAGTGATTTCGAGGGTCTCGCGGTGTTCCTCGGCCCGGACGTCGATGTGGCTTTGAACGCCGCCCAGAGCAAGCCACAAACAGGCAAATAACGGGCATAAGCGGCACACGACACGACTCCGACAATTCGCGGATGAGTTGAACTCGGAACCATTCTCGACGAGGCGAAATTTCTGGCCGAAGTCCTGATTCCCTCACATCCACGTGCTCGGACTGAGCACACGCTGCCCACGGCAGATGAAACGCAGATCAGCCTCTGCGACTATGAGTGTTTTCCTGAAGGGATGCAACGGTGACGATGATTCTCATCTCACGACGGAGGTGGCCGCCGCCGAATGGGCGGAGACAGTATTGAGCAACAAAAAGGGGGGCCTCAGCCATGCTGTTTAAGCATTCATTGATCGGACGCAGTTGGAATCCGGGCCATGAAGAGTTTCGGTCGCTGAACGAGGGTTGCGCGCCGTCTGGTTGCGTGAGACGACACCGCGGACTGGCGTGCGAGTGAGTGCGCCGCACCCACTGGCACAGACCGTGTTCGCGCGGAGATCCTCCGAAGACGTGTGAACGGAGGTCCGGATCGATGCGGGTATTTCGTGATCGTCTCAACACGCTGCCGAGAGACCGTGTGTTTGACACGTGACTCGAACGCGGAATCGTTCACGAATTGTGTTGACACGGGCCCGCCCACTTCCGGTGGCTTGCCCTGTCGGCCCAAAACAAAGGTCCCCGCGATTTCTGGGCCATTCGATTGAAACTCGATGATGCGTCTACGATAATCAGAATCCTTTTCTATCGAAAGCAACCGCGTGAAGGGTCGAGCGACGCGGAAACTCACCAATTTTTTTGTTATAGGAATTTTTTCACGTGACTGAATCGAGCCACGTTCTGGTTACGGGTGGTACCGGCTGTATCGGAACTCAGACCGTGAAGTGGCTCTTGGCGAACACCCGTGCCACGGTCGTTGTCGGCAGTCGCGAAGTCAGCCGACAGCAAACACGAGACCTTTTTGAAGAGGATGACTGCACAAGACTGAAGTCTATTCGCATCGACATCCGAAATCAGCGGCAGCTTGAGGAAGCACTCACATCACATGCGATCACGCATGTGATCCACCTTGCAGCAATGCAAACCCCTGATTGTAACGCAGACCGCGATCTCGGCCTGCAGGTCAACTTGGCAGGAACTCAAAACCTGATTGAGGCGATCAAAGCCTGTCGCCCCTCTCTGCATCGCTTTGTGTTTGCGAGTTCCATTGCTGTGTACGGACCGCGTCATTCATATCCCGGTCTAAAAGTTCCGATGTTGGCCGAACCGGCACCGGTAAATGTCTACGGAACATGGAAATTGGCTGGGGAACATCTCTCACGGTTGTTCTGCCTAGAAACGGGCATTCCGACAGTCAGCATTCGTCCGGGTGTTCTGTTTGGTCCGGGACGCGATGCCGGGCTGACTGCCGCAACCACAACGGCGATGAAATGTGTGGCTCTCGAGCGAGCCTACGAAATCCCGTTTCGTAGTCGTCAAGATTACTTGTACGCACCGGATGTCGGTGCGGCATTTGGCAATGCCGCGATGGCACCATTTCGGGGCTATGGTCTGTTTACACTTCCTAGCCATACGGTCGATACAGCGGAAATCATCGCACTCATACGCCGTGCAGCATCTGAAACGGGACTGGATGCAAACTTCGCGATCACGGCGGGGACGGCAGAGGTCCCTTTCATCTGTGATCTCCAATACGGACCGTTCCTGCTGGCATTCCCTGAGACACCTCACACGCCGCTTGCCATGGCCATTCAAGATTCGCTGAAGTTTTTCCGCATGCAGAGAGAACGCGACGGTCTTAAACTCTAGAACAACATCAATCATCCGTTCCGCATCAACACCGGCCTGTGGTGGAACACCCCAACGGTTCGGCGATTGACGCCCGGCTGTCGCGATCAATCTGAGTTCACAGTTTTGGTTCGGGCATCTTGGGCAGTCCGTGTTCGACCGCCCCGGCAATCGCGACCAGCCGGCCCGTCGATCTCGATTCGCAGTGGCATACCGGCCCTCGTCATGGCTGCGGGGAGGCTAATGCTTGGGATGCCAGCGACGCTGGCGGGGCAGCAATTGCGAATGAAGATCGGGAAGACCGGCACAGGCGTGCCATTGAGAAGTACCGTCTCGTCTTCGCCGATTCGCGCCGCGGGCAGCGGTGTCGTTGGCAACAGCACCGCAGAAACCTCGTGACGCCGGAAATACGGACTGTCAGAAGCCTGCAACGCCGGGCGTTTGATCACGAGTGCCGTCCGATACACGGCCTCGGGAACGGCGTTCTCGCCCAGCAGCCTTTCCAAAAAATGTTTCACGTCCGGGCTTGCCACGTGCGCCACGATGTCGGCATAACGCAGCGGTGAACCCGCTTCGGCGAGATAGTTGTTGAGGTCCTCGATCGTCTCGTACAACGCAATCGGGAAACCCGCTTCGTTATCCAAACGCATGGCGTCTGGGACGTCGGCCTCGATCAGCACAACGCCGGCATCTTTAAGCGTCACCAGCACGCCTCCCATGAGCGTCGCGACTTCCGCGTCAAGGCTTTCCCAAAAATGACCGCGCGGCAGACCCGGACCTTTCAGACTCGGCGTCGGCAGTGCGGTGCCGCCGATCACGACGTGGTCCAGTCGCGCGCAATCGGCGACGGAGCGCACGATCGGTCCGGCGCAGTCGCGCGCGATCGGCGCAATGCCCGACTGCGACCAACGCAACGTCGTTGGCTGAAACCCGACGACCCCGCACAGGGCTGCGGGCATTCGCACTGAGCCACCGGTATCCGAGCCAATGCCACCCGGCACGATACGTGCCCCCACCGCCGCCGCGCCGCAATGGCGAGCGGCACCAGCGTCCCGCCCACGGCTTCGAACTCCCTATCTCAGTCAACGCCAGATGTTCCGCCTTTAGCGTCGTCATGAACAGGAAGAACTGCCCGCTGACGCCCTTCCCGATCGACGCCTTGGTGATTGACTCGGAACGCTCCGTCAACTGATCCGCAAGTCGTCAAAGGGATCGTCAGTCGCTTGGTCGTCTGGCGTCGCCGGAGCATCTGAGGCGGCGGTACTCGTTCGGCAACCCAGACGGCACCGGAGACTGAGGTCGTGTCCGTGTTTGCCTGTCCACGAAACTTGGGTCAGGGGCGACGCGAGGATCAGCCGCGACGACTTGGGGAGCCACCCATGGGATGCATGCTCAACGTCAAGTTGAGGAACAACGATCTCAGGGAGATCGCCGACGGCCTGTATCAGGTGAACCCGGATCGATCACCGAGATCGCGCAAGCAAGTGGCGTGTTCAAAGGCAAAGGCGAAAGCAAATTGCACTCGCATGGTTTCATCTCGGCAATTGTCGAAATGGAGTTGGCCGTTCACAGATTAAAAGTGCGTTGCTAGTCTTTGCCGTTCCAAAAAACGTCAGTCGAATCATTTAAAACTATCGATTGCTTATGCGAGTCAGCGGAGAATATCGATGCGGGCAGCGTCAATGAATCCGCCGAGACTCGCAGAAAACTCAAACACTCATGACCCGATCTCCTTTTTAATCGACTTGGCTCTCTACAAGGCAACCGATTCATGTCACAGCAACAACGACGCGACTTTGTCAAACAAATGGGTTCCATCGGTATAGCGGCCGCCGCTGCTCGTAGCATGTCTAAATTGGCAATGCGAACAGCGGATGCCGCAGAAACCACATTACCTGCCGATTCGTTTTGCGCCTTTACCGAGAGCTTCCAGGGTTGGCCAATTCCGAAAGTCTGTGAGAAGTTTCGCGCAATCGGACTGGATGGCCTCGATCTCACAGTCCGCCCGGGCGGCCACATCGCACCGGAGAATGTCGTGACAGAACTCCCCTTGGCTGTTCGGTCGGCGGAGGATCATGGAGTCCGTATTTCCATGTTGAGTACCGCGATCAACGACGCCGATGCGACCGCGGAAAAAATCTTGGCGGTGGCGGGTGAGCATGGTATTCGCCGAATCAAGTTGGGATATCATCGGTATACTCGTTTTGGCCACTTGCTCGAAGAGATGAATGAGTCGCGAAGCCGAATCGAACGCATCGCCAAACTTGCTGCAAAATTTAACGTCTTGCCGTGTGTGCATATTCATTCGGGCGCATTGATTCCGTCGGGTGGAGCGGCGGCCTATCTCTTGTTCCGCGACCTCTCGCCGACGGAGGTCGGGGCCTACGTCGACCCGATGCATATGACAATCGAAGGAGGGATTGACGGATGGCGACAAGGCCTTGATCTCCTCCGCCCTTGGATCGCATTATCGTCGCTCAAGAATTGCCTTTGGAGATCCAATGGCTGTGACGAATTTGGCCAACAGAGATGGGCTCCGAAGAAGTGCCCGCTCGCCGACGGTATCGCTCCGATCCCCGATTACTTGCAGCGATTGCGTGAGGGGGGATATCACGGGATTTACACGCTTCACAGCGAATACACGGATAAGAACAGTTGGAAGCAATTGACGATTGACGAGTGTTTGGAACAAACGCGGCTCGACTTCGAGTTCACGAAACGCTGTCTGAAAGATCGAGGGTGATACGGATCGCCCACATGCTTTGCAGCTTTCGTCCGTGGTTTCGTGGCAACGTGTTCCTGGGTCGAATGTCTAGGCTTGCTGTTCTCGCTGAGTGAAATCAAAAACACACAAGAATGGTCTGCCGCAGTGATTGAATTCCTTCGCCAACAACGCCGACACCCTCCCATCCCAGACTGTGGTCGTCTCTCGCGAGAAGAAGACTCACGCACGATGACGAAAGAGAGGGCATGGGCAGGAATTCTCTATGGAACGAGCTCCTCAAGTCCGCGACGAATGCCAGTCGCAGCGTCTCGCCGATTGCCTACAAAACCTCCTGGTTTTGTGCTAAAGTCCGCAGTCGAATCGCTTCGGCCCAACAGAATTTTCGGACCATGACGTACTGGCGTATTACAAGAATCTGCTGCCACTCTTTGAGGTTTACCGGATCGTGCAATTTTCTTTCATCTCTCGGGCCGTCCTCAGCATCGCTTGGGTTTTGGCAAGTTGCCGCCTAGGGATAGCCGCTGATCCGCAACGATTTTCCCAAGATCGGTTTGCGATCGGTTTTTGGGTCGATCCGCCGGCGGATCAAAACATGGACCAGCACTACGCAGACATCGCAGCCGCAAATTTCACGATGGTCATTGGAGGATTTGGGGCCGGCACACCGGAAGCGATACGTCGGCAAGTTGAACTCTGCGAACGCTGGGATTTGAAGGCAATTGTGGGACAAGGTGGCCTGCCGCATGATCAGTTGCCCGCTAGTCCGGCGGTTTGGGGATACAAATTGCGTGACGAACCTCCGTCGCAGGAGTTTCCCAGCCTGCGGGACACGGTGGCACAAATCCGTCAGACGCGGCCAGGTAAACTCACCTATATCAATCTCTTCCCCAACTATGCCAGTGACGAGCAATTGGGGGCAGCAGGCTATGACGAGTATGTGGCTCGCTTCATGACGGAAGTCAACCCGGATGTGCTCAGTATGGATCACTACCCGATGATGACCCCCGAAGAAGATGGTCGAAACAAGTACTGCAGCAACCTCGAAGTCATGCGGAAATATGCTCTACCCAATAACATTCCATTCTGGAATTACTTCAATACGATGCCGTTTGGACCCCATGGCGACCCCACCGAAGCGCAGCTCAAGTGGCAAGTCTACACCTCCATTGCCTATGGGGCACAGGGCGTATTGTACTTCTGTTACTGGACTCCTCGGGGCCATGAATTTCCCAAGGGGGGCGCGATCGTAACTGCCGAAGGTCGTAAGACACGCCATTATGATCAAGCCCAACGCATCAACCATGACCTGAAAAATCTGGGAAAAACAGTGATGCAACTCACGAGTACCCAAGTGGTCCGTATCACGCCCGATACAGACCCGGAAGTGTTGCTCCAGCAGAGTCCTATCGCACAAATTACTCGGGGAGATTACCTCGTTGGAGCCTTTGCCCATAAGGACGGCCGGCAAGCTGTTCTACTGAACAACTACAGTTTCGCGTACACGGCTTGGCCCACCGTAAATTTCCGTGTTCCGCACGATCAGGTTCGAGAGATCTCGAAGGCCGACGGTCATGAAATTGACGTGATTGATGACAGCCCCGACATGGATGGACTGCAGCTATCTCTGGATTCCGGCGAGGGACGGCTGTTTCTCTTACCGAAGCCGGGACAATGACCCGCCCATCGAACGCATTGTTCGGCCTGTATTGCGACACGGAAATGCAAATGGACACATTCGACAGTCAGATGTTTTACAAGAAGTTTATTCAGCAGGAGCACAACAGAGGGTTTTCTATTCCTGTGCTGTTCATGCAGGGCAATGATGCGTGCCCCGAGCAAGGCTATGACGCAGCGATTTCAGTTCTGCGTCAGTCGGCCTTCGTTCACATGGGGGCTTTACTGTACGGGCTTAATAATCGGTCCGTCGCACGGCAATTCGTCGGGACCGCTGCGAGCGGTCGGCTTGAGGCTTGATGACTTCTCGCCAGGACTTCGCTCCGCGTAACGCACACACCGTCTGCCACGGGCAGGACAACGGTGAATTGGTTCCCCGCGAGTTCCATCTCAAGACCACGGACGGATAACACGCCAAGGCATCCGTATCGACGATAGGCACTCCTGTATGTGGAATAGCTATCCCAAGCCTAGGAAACGACTCGCAGCGGTCGGAAACAGAAAACAAGAAACCCCTGTATATTACAGGGATATGCTGCAAAACAAGGTGTTTTCGAAGGCAAATCATTGGGCGATACTGGATTCGAACCAGTGACTTCCACCGTGTGAGGATGGCACTCTAGCCGCTGAGTTAATCGCCCTCAGTGTGCGTTCCACAGAGCACCGTAGTTTTGTACCGCCTTTTGGCTGCCCCGGCAAGCCGCCGAAATCAGCACGCGGTTTTCGGAACACAGGCCATGGTTTTCGCCAGCGTACAAATTTCACATCTGGGGGAAATTTGTACGTTGCAGAGGCGGCATCCGCCGATCGCTAGGGAAAACAGGAATCCTTATAACCACGATACTTAAGATGACCTGTAACGCCGCAACGGTGGAACGCTGCGATGCGATCTTCATCAGCAATGCGGCTGCCCCCTAATTTGTCATGGACTCGCCTCCCCTGTTCAGCATGACACATCAACGTCCGAGGTCGGTGAGACGTTGATTCGTGATTTCAGGTTCTGCAGGGATACACAGGACTTGCTCTTGAGAGACAACCGACGAGGATCCACGGAACGGAGATTCGTGTGCCTAACAACTGTCCGGCAAGTCCAAACAGAGCCTCGACACTATTTTGGTTCGATCAATTGTTCGGGCTGCTCCAAAATCAGGTAGTGGCCGTGATCAGCGGTCACGATGAGAAGTGAGTCGCGCCAGTTACTATGCTTTTCCACCCAATCGGTGATTGTTTTGACAGCCGCGTCACCGGAAAGGGTCGCTCCGATTGAATTGTCGATGTTGTTGTCGTGATTTGCCCAGTCAACATCACCCGATTCGACCATCAACCAGAATCCTTTGGCGTTTGTTTGTAAGACTTCGATCGCCGCCGAAGTCATTTCAACAAGGGTGGGGTTTTCTTGAAGATCGGCCGAATCATAGTTCTCAAATTCATGTTTTGTGGATTTGCCTACGGACAGACGTCCGACGGTCGGGCGAAAATCGCCATCGGCCGTCGCGTACGGAAGATGGCCGGCATACTTGCCGACTCCATAGAAACCGAGGAGCCGTTTTCGGTAATTCGCCGCTTCGCGGGCGGCTTCCTGCAAGCGTTGCTTGCCGTTGACGCCCGCTGTCCGAACGGCCGTCACGTACGGCCCGCCATTTTTCGTGTCAACGCTCTTCAGGTCAGCCTCTGTCAGATACACGTTTTCGGCAACGAATGGTGTTTTGGGGGTTCCGTCCGTCGACAGGTCTGCCACCGCTTTCCGGCCCTTTGGATCCCGCAGATCACCGTAGCCACCGCCAATGAGGACATCGAGCCCCGGAAGCGGTTCTTGGGGATGCATGGTTGAGCGGAGTCCGAGCAGGTCGCGTGTCAGATTTTGATAGTCATCGCGATGGACGTTGTGGGCATAGGCTGCGGCGGGTGTGGCATGACTGATAGGGACGCTGGAGACGGCTCCGACGGAGTAGCCCTGCTCCTGGGCCCAATGAGCAATCGTGCGTACGGGATGGCCCACACCATCGACGTTGACCGCATTATTATACGACTTGATTCCGGCGGTCATGCTGGATGCGGAGCAGGAAGAATCGGTAACGGCATGTCGAAACGCCGGATCATTGGACAGGCCCATCAGATAGGCCGAATCCGTTCCGGGCGTCCACGGATTCGGGCCGCCGTGCTCGATGTTGTAGCCTCCCAAAGTTGTTCCGCCCGGATTGAGAACGACTTGTTTTTTTGAGTCCGTCTTCGTCCCCGAGTTGAGAGGTGTGGTGCACATGAATCCGAATTGAGTCGTTTGTTCGGCGGTATAATCCTGAAAGTGCAGTCCGGTTCCGCGGCCGTTTGCATAGTTCACTTGTTGGGTTTTGTGAATCGCGGCTGCACGGGTTGTCTGCCAATCCAAGCCATCAAAAATCACCAGAAAAACATATTTTTTGCCACAGTCAAACGCCGCCCTTTGAAGATCGTAGACGTTTGTTTGATCGAGAAATTCGGCATGGGGATTGAGTGTGTGAGCGGGGATTCTGCCGAAAATCCGTTTCAATTTTTCCTCGCTCCGGTAGGGGCTGTTGACGCCATCAAAATTACGCAGATCCACAGGCTGCAGTTTCCCCGAAGTTTCCTGCGGAAAATACGTTCCGAACGTATAGACCGGAATCAGTCGGTTGGAGTGTGATCCCCATTGAGTATATTTTGAGGTGTCATCGCCCCAATGTCCGAAGTCTGCGTAGTCCCGTTCTATGGCCTTCGTCTGCAACTCACGAATGTGGTCTGCTTTGGCCGGATTCAACGCCAGCAGAAGGCAGGCGAACGCCATCCATGGCACTGGTAAACAGGTCCGGTTTCGAGACAAAAAAATGGAGTCGTCAACGGCGTCCGGATTCGGTGTCACGGATTTTGTCTTGGAAGTGGAAAAGCGTTTCCGGCGCATGCCATCTGCCTTTGGGTTGTTTGGAGAGTACTCAAGGATGGCTACCGATGGAATGTTGTCGAGGATTCCAGCAACAGTCTTCGGTTCTGGATCCGGACGCAGCACGGAGTTTGGGTGATGATCTATCGGGGGATTGTCGCGGATCAGGGATCTGTTCGAAATATCAACAGTCGCCACACCAAAAATTCCGGCTCAAAGGTTTGTGGCTCGTCGTGGGCGATTGGCGATCACGAGACGAAAGGCAAGTGGCTGACAACGATTGCTGAGTGTGATCGTGCGTCTCGACCGGACCTACTTCGTGGTCCACTCTGGAGGTGGCGCCAATTCGGCCGTAGGAGCATTGCCCGCGTTGGCGCGGCCACTGCCTTGCAGTCGACTGATGCAACGAATGGTCATGTCTCGATCACAAACCATTTGGCAACTCAAACGCACTCCTGACGCTCCTTTCGCAAGTAACAATGCCTTTTCAGCAGTCGTCATTTCGGGAGGCTCACCCGCAATCATTTCCACGCGACAGGTCGTACAACGCGCATTTCCGCCGCAGGCATGGAGCTGATCGACACCCGCATTCTCCGTCAACGCCAACACCAAACGTTTGCCATGGGGCACGTCGAACTCACCGAATCCTTCGACAACCAGCGTGGGCATGAATCATCTCCAATGGTCAAACGACAACAGCGTCACGGAATTGTATCGCGATACATTCGGGGGGCTTTCAGCGACAACGATCAAGGTTAAACTGTTCCGGAACTGAACTCAACCGATCTCCATCGCAGCCGGGTTCATTTGGTGAGATTGTCCTGTTTGATCTGTCCGGCGACAAAATCGATGTGGCCGAAGACGGGGGGCGGCCTTGGGTGGTACTGTTGTCGTGCCGTTGTTAATCTCAAAAGTCAGGCACCGTCGGGCGAATGGGCAGACTAGACCTCAGGCGTGAGGGTGATTGTTTTCCAGTCCGATAGGTTGACTACTCCGATATGTTCACCACTTCGATTGTGTAGCGACGGCATGACGCATCTGACGTACGTTGATTATCTGGTGATCATCTCCTATCTCGCTGTGACGATGGCGATTGGGTTGTGGGTTGGCAGTTACGTCCGCAGCGGATCGGACTTCTTCTTGGCAGGTCGCTCTTTGCCGTGGTGGGCGATCGGGATGTCGCTTGTCGCCACGGACATTGGCGGAACGGATCTGGTGGGTATCGCTGGTGATTCGTACCGATATGGTATGGTCATGGGGAACTTCGAGTGGATTGGTTGCGTGCCGGCGATGCTGGTCGCCGCATTCGTGTTTATCCCGCATTTGTGGCGTTGTCAGGTGACGACGATTCCCGAATACCTAGAGCGTCGGTTCAGCGTTCAGTTGCGTGCCTCTGTGGGCTCCGTCTGGCTAGTGTTGATGGCCTGCAATTTAGGCGTGATGTTACTGGCTTCGGCGAAGTTCATGAGTGATCTCGCAGGCTGGGAGATGTCGTTATCCATTCTCGGTGTCGCCCTGCTCGTCGGAGTCTATACGTGGTCGGGCGGCTTGGGAGCCGTCGTTTATACAGACGTCCTGCAGGGCGTGATTATGATTGGCGGCTGTCTCATGATTGTTGTCGTCGGTATCAGCGACCTTGGAGGTCTCGAGCCATTTATCGACAAGGTGCATGCGGCAGCGCACGAACGAGGAAATCGTGTTGTCTCTACCTCTCCCGATTCGTCCTCGCCGATCAAGACCGCGAACGAAAGGTTCACGTCGGCAGAGTCAGACACTTTTTCTCTGGTCTTACCAGTTGATTCAACATCACCAGGACCATGGCCGGCGATTTTGTTCGGATTGGCGATTATTGTTAGCCCTGGTTACTGGATCGGAAATCAGTGCATCGTGCAGCGATCCCTCGGAGCAAAATCGGAGTACGATGCGAAGGCCGCATACGTTTACGGAGCATTACTTAAGGGTTTGATTCCGTTCTTGGTCGTCATTCCCGGTTTGATTGCCTTGGTCAAGTTTCCACAGCTGACCACCGAACAGGCCGGAGGTGCATTACCGTTGCTTGTTGGTCGATTGCTGCCGGAAGGGTTCCGCGGCGTTTTCGTCGCCGCATTTCTGGCGGCTTTGATGTCCAGTGTTGACTCCTATCTGAACTCGGCAACAACAATTTACGTCAACGATTTTTATCGTCGGTTTTATCGTCCGCACGCGGACGAGGGACAAATGCTATTGATTGGCCGATGGACCACGATTGGGTTTGTTTTGTGGGCCGTCTACTTTGCCTTTCAAATGATGGCCTATCAGCAAAACATTTACAGTCTCTTTCAGACGTTAATGTCGTTCGTCGTCGGGCCAACTCTGGGGGTACTGCTTGCGGGAATGCTTTCTTCGCGCACGGCTTCAGAAGGCGCATTATCCGGCTTCTTTGCCGGCCTCGCGACTGCCGCCGGCCTGTTTACGTTGAACCTTTCCACGGTCGGTTTATGGCTGAATATGCCGCCGCTGTTTCGGGTCGAGGCACCTTATCTCTACTATTCCATTTGGGCTTTTCTTGTCACGATCAGCGTCACCGTTGTCCTGAGTTACTTCGCACGCCCCGACTCACCGGAGAAAACTCGGTACTGCATTTGGGAATGGCGTGTGGCGGGAGGCACGGAATGACGGTTCTGCACTGGATCGGCGACTCGATTCGCAGTCAATTGTTGCTCGTGCCGCTGTCCGTTGCGCGGTGGCTGTTTTTAGGTCTCCTCCTTGTGATCATGGCTTGGGTTGTGCAGTTGGCACCCGCGCAGACGACACCGCGTGGTCGTAGTTTTGCTTGGTACGAAGACTTGAAGATTTGGGCGTGGCTGGCATTATTGTTTCAAGTCGTCGTGTACAGCATCTTCTAATGGGGAATCAGCCAGCCAACCCGTGAATTGCCTCTGCCACGGTTTGTTTTCGCTACTCGGCATGGAACGTCATCTTGCGTCATTCGACATCGACCGTTGAAACCACATACCAACTTGCTCGTGCGCGTTATGCGGAGTGGGGAGTGGATACCGACAGCGTGTTAACCAAACTCGCGACGGTGCCGGTTTCGCTTCATTGCTGGCAGGGTGATGACGTCGGGGGTTTTGAGAATACTGCGACTGAAATCGGTGGCGGGCTTGCCGTCACCGGCCGCTATCCCGGCAAAGCCCGAACAGCGGATGAGTTGCGGTCTGATTTCGAGGTGGCTCTGTCACTCATTCCCGGCCAACATCGGCTGAACCTGCATGCCAGTTACGCAGAGACCGGCGGACGTCGGGTGGAGCGGAACGAACTGCTTCCCGATCATTTTCGAGGTTGGATGGATTGGGCTCGTGAGCAAGGACTCGGGTTGGACTTCAATCCGACGTACTTTGCGCATGAGAAAGCGGATGACGGATTCACTCTGGCTCATCCCGACGCGGGCATTCGTCAGTTTTGGATTGAGCACGGGATTGCCTGTCGTCGGATCGGAGCGGCGATGGGGGCCGCGATGGGAACACCCTGCCTGAATAACATCTGGATTCCAGATGGTGTCAAGGATCAGCCGGTTGATCGCCGGGGACCACGCCAGATTCTTGCCGAATCGCTGGATCAGATCTTTGCTGAGTCGTTGGATCCGCGGTGTCTGTTAGATGCCGTTGAATGTAAATTGTTCGGGCTCGGTTCCGAAAGTTACGTCGTCGGTTCGCATGAGTTCTATCTCGGCTATGCAATCACTCGGAAGAAGATTCTGTGTCTCGACGCCGGGCACTTTCATCCGACCGAAGTTATTTCGGACAAGATTTCCGCGGTATTTCAGTACATCGATCGTGTGTTGCTGCACGTGAGTCGTGGTATTCGCTGGGACAGCGACCACGTTGTGACCTTAACCGATGAACTTCAAGCGATTGCTCAGGAGTTAGTCCGCGGTAATTTCCTAGAGCGGACCCACATCGGTCTCGATTTTTTCGACGCCAGCATCAATCGTGTCGCCGCTTGGGTGATTGGTACGCGTTGCCTGTTAAAGGCGTTGTTGATGGCCTTTCTGGAACCAATCGCCAGACTTCGAGGCTTCGAGCGAGATCGCAACGACACCGGCCGACTCGCGTTGCTGGAGGAACTTAAAACGATGCCGTTTGGCGCGGTCTGGGATCAGTACTGCGTGATCCACGGTGTCCCTGTGGGTCTGACTTGGCTGGAGCGCGTGCGGGATTACGAGGAACGCGTTTTGTCGCACCGTGTTGGTGGCGCCAAGTCGGCGTCGGGATCTCGCTCGTGAGCAAGTCCCCTCTGCTTCGTCTCCGTGGCGTCGGCAAGTCCTACGGCGGTGTGCAGGCCTTGAAAGACGTGACGTTAGACGTTGCGTGGGGCGAGGTCCACGCCATTTGCGGTGAGAATGGAGCTGGCAAATCGACACTCATCAAGTTGCTGGCGGGAATCATCACACCGGATCAGGGTGAAATTGTCGTGGACGGGCAAACAGTCTCGAAGGGAAATGTCCGCCAATCGGAGGCCGCCGGCATCGCCGTCATGCATCAGGAATCGACCGCGTTTCCGGATCTGAATGCCGTGGACAATATTTTTGTGGGACGCGAGTTAACACGGTTTGGGGGCCTGTTGCTGGATCGTGCTGGAATGCGGCAACGGACACGCGATTTACTCGATGAACTGGGCGAGTCGATGTCACTCGAGGTGCCGATTGGTGATCTGCCGCTGGCACAGCGGCAGATGGTAGCTCTGGCTCGGGCTCTGTCGCGTCAATGTCGCTTGCTGATCATGGACGAGCCGACCGCATCTTTGTCGGCGCGTGAAACAGAGACGTTGTTACAAATCATTCGACAGCTTCGCACGCGTGGTGTCAGCGTGTTGTATGTCAGTCATCGTCTGGAAGAAATTTTCAAGATCGCCGATCGCGTAACGGTCTTGCGCGACGGCGTGTTGGTCGCAACGCGACTAACCTGTGATGTTGATTCCAGCGAATTAATCAAACTCATGGTGGGTCGTGAAATCCATCAAATAGCTCGGCTTCCGACGTCCATCGATTCGATTGGCGAACCGGTTCTAGATGTTCAGCGGTTGACTCGACGCGGCTCGTTCCAAGACATTTCCTTTACGGTGCGGGCTGGCGAAATCGTGGGTCTGACGGGTTTGGTCGGTGCCGGACGATCCGAGATCGTACGGTCCATATTTGGTATTGATCGCCCGGACTCCGGCTGCGTGCGTGTCGCCGGTCAGGCCTTGCGCAGCGGGTCTGTGCCGCACGCCGTCTCTGTCGGTATGGCACTCGTTCCGGAGGATCGACAGCAGGAGGGCCTCGTTCTGCCGATGACCGTTGCCGAGAACATCTCGCTGGCGACTCTCCGCACATTGACATGTCGAGGACTTGTCAGCCGTCGTCGCGAAGCCGATCTTGTCGCTCGACAAATGCGAGATTTATCGGTCAAGTCGGCCGGATCAGATGTTCCTGCCGAAACACTTTCCGGAGGCAACCAACAAAAACTCGTTCTGGCGAAATGGCTGGCCACTCAACCGTGCGTGTTGCTTCTCGACGAACCGACACGCGGCATCGACGTCGGTGCCAAAGAGCAAGTCCACCATCTGATTCGGCAACTGGCCGGACAAGGAATGGCCACCTTGGTAATTTCCTCGGAATTCGCCGAGCTTTTGTCGCTCTGTGATCGACTTTTGGTGATTCGCGAGGGACGCATTGTGGGTCAGTTATCGGGCGCAACGGCCACGCAGGAAGAGGTTCTTCAATTGGCATTGCCTGATGTTCAAGAGGTCCTCGTGCCATGAGAGTGTCAAGAAAATCGTTCGAGGCGATCTGGCGTCGTCGTGAATTTGGGCTGATATTACTGATTGCCGTGATCTCACTGATCGTAGCAACTGTCGATTCTGGATTCCTGTCACGGGAGGTCTGGATCGACATTCTCGTCCGTTGCGCTCCGACAAGCATTGTCGCCTGCGGCGTGATGCTCGTCGTCGTGACAGGTGAAATCGATATCTCAGTCGGCTCGCTGATGGCGTTTCTGGCCGCGATCATGGGTCTGATGATTTCACGAAACCACGGGAATCTTTCCTGCGGTTGGGGACTTCCGGCAACGTTGTTGTTGGGTACGGTGGTCGGCGCGATTACCGGCGGTCTGGTCACGTGGGGCCGCGTGCCCTCGATCATTGTGACGCTCGGCCTGCTGACCGCGTTGCGAGGGATGACGACACTGATGATGCGTGGCGAGAATATCGATGGATTGCCCGAGGAACTCACGCATCTCGCCAAGCACGGCATGCTGGGTCTGCCGGTCGGTGTGTGGGTTGCCGCTCTGGTCATCGTTGTGACTCAAGTGCTGATCTCAGGGACACCGTTGGGGCGACGGATTTACGCCGTCGGTAGTAGTCCCTATTCGGCCAACCTAGCCGGCTTATCTGCCCACCGACTGAAATTATTCGTGTTTGCCTACACCGGATTTTTGACGGCTCTCGCAACAGTCGTAGACGTTCCGCGGCTCCCCAAAATCGATTTTGGAATCGGACAAGAGTTGGAGTTACTCGTCGTGACGTGCGTCGTCGTGGGTGGCGTCTCCGTTTCCGGTGGTCGAGGAAATCTCACCGGAGTGATGTTGGGCGTCCTCTTGATGACGATGATCCGCCCGGTTCTGACGTTTCTGAATATCGGCGAGACCGGCGAAAAATGGACCAAGGCCGTTCACGGGCTGTTTATCATGCTCGCCGTCGTCAGTGATCACGCCTTCGGACGACGTTCGAATCAGGAGCGAGCCCGATGAGTCTGTGGAACCGTATTCGCCGATTTCGTGGATGGCATGAAGCCACGATTGCGCTGTTACTCGTCAGCCTCTTGGCCGTTGCCGGGAGACTCATGCCCAGTTTTCTCAGGGTTGATAGTCAACTGCTGTTGTCCCGACACATCTGGGAGGTCGCGATTTTGGCGTTGGGAATGACGCCGATCATTATTACGGGCGGCATTGATCTGTCTGCGGGGTCGACGATGGGCCTGTGTGCTGTGATGTTCGGCCTGTGTCTGACCGCCTCCGGAAGTCTGACGATCGGGTGCTTGGCCTGTGTGGCCACGGGTTTCGCCTGTGGAGCGTTGAATGGTGTGTTGATTTCCCGATTCCGCGTTCATCCTCTGATCGTGACACTGGCCACCTTTGCGGGCTACCGCGGGATCGCCGAAGGAATCAGTCAGGGCGATTCGTATTCCAAGTTTGGCGACAGTTTTTCAGGCCTCGCTCGGGGCTCGTGGATCGGTATTCCTCGACCCGGATTTCTGTTCGTCATGCTTGCCATTGCCGGCACCGTGCTTCTCGGGAGGACTCCCACTGGACGGTTCATCTATGCCATCGGTCACAATCAGCAGGCGGCGCGTTACTCCGGTATCGCCGTGGAACGGCTGAAATTTTGGCTTTATACGGCTTCCGGCTTACTCGCCAGTTTGGCCACACTGGTCTACGTCTCTCGGTTTGATACCGCGAAAGCCGACGCAGGAAAGGGGTTCGAGCTGGATGTCATCACGGCCGTTGTCGTAGGCGGAACAAGTATTTTTGGGGGCCGCGGCAGTCTGCTTGGCACGATTCTGGGGCTGCTGCTGATTCATGAGACACGCTTGTTCGTGAGCCGTTATTGGAGAACCGACGAACTGCGGTCGATCGTCGTCGGTATTTTGTTGATTGGCTCGGTTTTGGTCTACCGAGTTTGTGTCCGCGATCGACGTGCCTGACAAGGCCGTTCTGTGGAATCGGCCGTTTCAATTGAGGAGCCAAGAATGATGTTTGGAAAATCTCTGAGTTTTTGCCTGTTGTCCACTCTGTTGATTGTGGGCTGTCAGCGTGGTGAGACCGAACGGGATCTCGCGGCGACGGGGAAGACGTCAGGAAGCGACAAGAAGATCACGATTTGTCTCCTCCCGAAAATCAAAGGGATCAGCTATTTCAGTTCCTGCTTCAATGGAGCTCGCCAGGCCGCCGAAGAACTGGGTAACGTGGAACTAATCTACGACGGGCCGACGGACGGAGATCCCAAGAAGCAAGCCGAAATGATCGAACAATGGACGGTCGATGGCGTGGACGCAATTTGTGTTGCTCCCAATGCTCCCGATGTCGTGGCAAACGCCATGAAAGAAGCACGTGCTGCGGGAGTAAAAGTCTTGACCTGGGATGCCGACGGTACACAGGAATCCCGTTCCTTTTTTGTGAATCAAGCCACCGCCCAATCGATTGGCGAAGGACTGGTTCAAGCGATGGTTAATGACTTAGGTTCCGAGGTCGTTGGCGATGTTGTGATCATCAGTTCCGACGCGACAGCGGCTAACCAAAATGCATGGATCGATGTGATGAAGCCGGCCCTGCAGAAGACGAATCTGACGCTGGCCACGATCAAGTATCCCGGTGAAAATGCCAGCCATGCCTTGGCGGACGCTCAGGATGTCATCCAAAAGTATCCGAACCTGAAGGGAATGTTTGGAATCAGTGCCGTCACCTTTCCTGGAGCAGCAGAAGCCGTTGAGCAGGATGGCAAGACGGGTCAGGTGTTGGTCACCGGTCTCTCGACCCCCAATGACATGAAGAAATTCGTGCACAGCGGCACCGTCAAATCGGTTTTTCTGTGGAACACGCTGGACTTGGGCTATCTGACAGTCCATGTCGCGGAAGCGTTGGTCAGCGGTGAGTTGAAAGAGGGGGCGACGTCGTTCACGGCCGGGCGACTCGGCGAAAAGAAGATCGTGGCTGACAATATTCTCCTCGGAGACATCTTGATTTTTACCAAAGACAACATTGATCAATACGACTTTTAAGAGGCATATTTGTTGTCAGCGTGATCTGGCAGGAACGCTCTGGCGTTCCCGCGGGCACTCGCAGAAGGCCTGAAGTCAGTCGCCACCGGCCGGCATGATCGGTGTTCTGCCTGCCATGATGAGATTGGAGTGCTTGGCATCTGCCGGCGTCGATCGCTCGGATTTCCGAAGGGTCTGAAACGGGCCCGAGAATGGATGCGCAGCAAGTGAAACGCAGAACATCGCTTTCTCATCCAACGTCTACTCACGGCGAAAGTTTTTCGACTCGTCGGCATCGCAGCGCCGTTTTT
Source organism: Schlesneria paludicola DSM 18645 (assembly GCA_945876035.1). Classification (GTDB taxonomy): domain Bacteria; phylum Planctomycetota; class Planctomycetia; order Planctomycetales; family Planctomycetaceae; genus Schlesneria; species Schlesneria paludicola_C. The sequence continues at coordinate 23,373 of CAMCMU010000046.1, forward strand.
CATCCCTGAACAGCCTGTTGCATTAAGGCGTTGCCATCCTTTTTCTGAGAACGGTTCAGGAGACAATTGCCTTGAGGACATGGCCATGCACATCCGTCAACCGCCGGTCGATGCCGTTGTGTCGAAAAGTCAGTTTGGTGTGATCGATGCCCAGTTGTCTGAGGATTGTGGCGTGAATGTCGTAGACTTCGGTGGGTGTTTCGCGATCGAGTGGTTTGTAGCCCCATTCGTCGCTCGGGCCGAAAGTCGTGCCTCCTTGGATTCCCCCTCCTGCCAACCAGTTTGTAAAGACAAACGGATTATGATCGCGGCCCTTGCCTCCTTGAGCGCAAGGCATTCTTCCGAATTCGGTTGTCCAATGAATGATTGTCTCGTCCAGCATTCCGCGTTGTTTGAGGTCTCGAATCAATGCCGCCGCGCCGCGTGCCATGCCGAGTGATAAGGGGCCGTGATCGCGGCTGATGTCTTCATGGGAGTCCCAGTTTCGTCGAGGAAACCCGTTGTCGCAGCCCGACCAGATTTGAATAAAACGAACGCCCCGTTCCAGCAGTCGACGCGCAATAAGGCACTTCCGTCCAAATATGTCGGTTTCTTCGAGATCATTAATTTCTTGCGGAAATTCACGACGGTCGGTCAGTCCGTACATGTCGAGGATGTGCTTCGGTTCCCCCGTGATCGACATCGCCTCCGGAGCCGCAATTTGCATCCGTGCGGCAAGTTCATAGGAAGCGATGCGCGCCTCCAGACGGCTGTCTCCTGGTCGGCTGTGGGCATGCCGTCGGTTGAGGTCGGTCAATAGTTCCAGTCCGGATTTTTCGCCCAATGCAGTGACCAGATCACTCCGGGCCGGAAACAAATCGTCGATCGGATTGGCAGCCCCCGGACGAATAATTGTCCCCTGATGACTTGCAGGGAGAAATCCCGAATCCCAATTTTTCTGTCCGTTTGAAGGAAAGCCACGATGATCTGGCAAAACCACGAACGTCGGCAAATTTTCATTGGAACTGCCGAGCCCATAGCTGATCCACGCTCCCATGCCGGGAAATCCCGGCGTTTGGAAACCGGTCGCCTGCAATAGCGTGGCCGTGCTGTGGACGCCGGTCCGACCAATCATGTTGTGGACAAAAGCCATCTCATCGACGACGTCGCCCAAGGGAGCCGCGATCTCCGAAAGATGCTTGCCACATTCGCCAAATTGCTTCCATGTCCATGGGGAAGCCAATGTCGCTCCATGTCCATTTTGGAACAGTTCCACCTTTTCACCGGGATCCCACGGCTGGCCATTTCGTTGAATCAGTTCCGGCTTGTAGTCGAATAGATCGAGGTGACTTGCCGCCCCTGCCATAAAGAACTGGACCACACGTTTCGCCTGGGCCGGGAATTGCAACTCATGGACCGCCCCACGATTGGCAGAGGCGACGTTCCTGACACCACGATCGGAACCGCTGACGCCATCGCGATTCAGCAGAGAGGCGAGGGCGATTCCTCCCAGACCACCGCCAAAGTTCCATAACAATTCGCGGCGAGAGGTTTCAATCGATTGCATTAAGATCTTCCTTTTCAGTGTCCGTGAGGAAACTTTATTGCGTCGCACGGCCTGAATTGAAAGCCCGCTATTGTGGGAAGTATATCAATAATCGAGGGAATGACACGGTCTTTCACCGCACCGTTGTGGAGCTTAACGGTGGGCACAATAGAAGTGATGGTGATGGACTGCGTTTGAGGAATCCGCTATCGCGACGCGTCTGCGTCGGCGCACAGAGATCCGTGACGTTGTCGAGGTCGTCAGCCTTCAACCAGTTCGATGGTCTGCCACAGGCTTGGATCGGACTCGTAGGGAAATTCTTTGCCGATCGCAAATCCTTGCTCGCCGAATTGAGCGTCGCGGACAAGATATTGAAAGCCGAGACGCGGGTGTTGCAAGTGATCAAACCCCACAAAAACACTTGCGGGAAACCAAGCATCGAGCCAATATCCATCTTTGTGAATTTCTGACTGCAGACGAATCAGGGACACGTCGGCTAACTCGGATTCCTCGCGGGATCGCGCGAGGGGTTGAGCGAGGGCCACAGGTTCCATCGCGTTTGGCCCACCTCCCACCGGAAACAGGCTGAACTGTTGGCAAAATTTTGTGGCACGATGCACGGTGTGTGTGTTTCGGGTGTCGATCCAGAGATGCAGTCCATCGGAAGTCCGCGGTGCCGAGATCGAGCATTCCAAGGGACGAGTTCTGCCACGCACTTCGAGACTCAATCCAATTCCTGCTTCCGACCAAGCCATGCGTAGGTCTGCAAAGTCGGGCGACTTGTCAAGTTCTTCCAGAGACGGAAAACGACAACACGCGGGGAGTCCGAGCAGTCGGCCGGTGCTGTTGGGCAGGGGATTCATTTTTTGGATGAGAAACGACCAGCGAAATAGAAATCGAGGGGGAAGAAGCGAACTCATACTGAAACTCCGAGCCATTCGGGTTGGCGAAATCGGCTCATGGGGCAAGAAAGATCAACGGCGAATAGACAGGATCCGGATGATAGTTTGGTTTTTCCGAAGGATCTGTTTCAGGTCGATTTTGGATCTCGGAGCGGTACGAATGTGCGGCAAGCGGGGGACAGAAACGGGGTGGTGATGTTTTGACTCGAAATCGACATCCGACGACTATCGGAAGGTAACAGAGTATCAAAATCAAGGTGAAGGGTCGTCGATTTCAGCGATTGTTGTCCCGAAGGCCTGTACCGAGTTTCGGTCATCTCCTTGGGATTGCGATTCCGGTCTAGACCGACTTTCGGATTTCTTCTGTAATGAGCGGCGGATACTGACATCGGATCGGCGTGGACTGACCCTGTGTCTTTGGCGGGAGAACGGGCGGAGATGCCCCAATCGCAAATTGCAGGGAAGTTTAATTTGCAGGGAAGTTTAATATCGTGCAGACTTGGAGTCGATTGATTTTATTCATCATTCCGCATTGGCGACAACTCTTCCTGTCGCTGATCTTTGGCGGATTCGCAGCACTCCTGTGGAGCGCCGAACTGGCGTTAACGTTTCCGCTCACAATTACTTTCAGTGAACACCGCACCCTGAGTAATTACGTGCGGAATGAGATTGAGCAATCAGAGCGACTGATCACAGCACAGACGGCGATCCGTGAAAATTTGGATCAGGAATTGGCCTTGCTGTCTGAAGACGGGACGACCGCTCGTCAGAAAGCACGTGTCAAGGTTCTCAACGCTCGAACCGGATTGCAGCAAAAACTCACGACGATCATTTTTCGAGTCTGGATTTTTAGTTGGATCGAAACGCGCGTGCTTCCCAAGTTGCCGAGCGATTCATTTCAGATGTTCGGCACCGTCTTTGGTTTGGTGTTAGTGGTGACATTTTTCAAAGGACTGTGTGGTTACGCCCAAGATTCTGTGGCGGGTTGTGTCGCCGAATTGGTCACGATGGACATGCGTCAGACGTTGTTTCGCCGGACACTGCAACTCGATCCACAAACCATTGCGATCAGTGGGACACCGAAGTTGATGAATGACTTCACCTATACGCTGCAGCAATTGTCGGCAGGTTTAGGAGATCTTGGAGGCCGCATTGTTCGCGAACCATTGAAAGCGGGAGCATGCATCATCGCGATGTTCTTTGTCAGTTGGCCGCTGACGCTGATGCTCCTCGCCTTCATCCCCCTCGCCGGATGGATGTTCCATTTGTTTGGGCAAACGCTCAAGCGAACCACTCGTCGAAGCATGGAAAGTGTGGGGCAGATGTACAAGTGTCTGGACGAGACATTTGTCAATCTCAAGGCTGTCATCGCATTTGGGACGGCCGGTCATCATCGGCGGGACTTTCATCGAAAAAATGTCAAAAACTATCAGCAGTCAATGCGTATGACTCAGATCAGAGCCGTCAGCGACGTGGCGGTGGAGTTATTGGCGGTATTCGCCATCTTGGCGGTGTTGTTGCCGGCGGGATACATGGTCTTGAGACAAACAACGTCCATTTGCGGAGTGGAATTGGCGAGCGCACCACCCACCTTTCCCGAATTGGCAATGTTTTATGCATTGTTGGCCGGAGTCATTGATCCGCTACGCAAGTTTTCGAAATTTTATTTGATCATTCGTCAGACGGGTGTGCTCGCCGATCAGGTGTTCCTTCAAATGGATCGAACGTCACTCGTGCCCGCGTCCGCATCGCCTCAATGGTTGCCGCGTCTCTCTCGGTGCTTAGAGTTTCGCGACGTTTTTTTCACCTACGCGCGTGCCTCTCATGACGATTCTCTGGATCGTGGTTCTGTTCTCAATGGACTCGATTTGCGTATCGAGTACGGTGAAGTCCTTGCCGTTGTGGGCGAAAACGGGTCGGGAAAATCGACTCTGGCAGGCCTGTTGCCACGATTCTATGACCCTGACCGGGGGGTGGTTGAATTTGATGGGATCGATCTTCGATCTGTACGGCTTCGCGAATTACGAGATCAGATCGCGGTTGTGTCTCAAGACACACATCTGTTTGACGATACGATTCGTGCCAATATTCGTTACGGCAAGTGGAATGCGACGGACGCTGAAATTTTGGCGGCCGCCCGTCACGCTCATGTCGTCGACTTTACGGATAATCTTCCACGGGGTCTTGAGACTCCCGTGGGAGAAGGGGGAAGACAGCTTTCCGGAGGACAACGTCAGCGTGTCTCGCTGGCGCGGGCGATTTTGCGGGATCCGCAAATCCTAATTCTCGACGAACCAACATCCGCAATCGATGCGGAAAGTGAACTGTTGATTCATCAGGCGTTGAAAGATTTTGTCCGAGGACGCACCACAATCATCATCACGCACAGTTTGTCGCCGGCCCTATTGGAATACGTTTCTCGTATTGCTGTTCTGGATCGTGGTCGGGTGGTGGCGATGGGATCCCATTTAGAACTTCAAGCCGCCTGCCCCATGTACGGCCAACTCTTCGACGGAGCACTGCGGTCGGCCGCCTGAATTGGCTGGCGCGAGTGATTGGCAGCAATTGTCAACGCCGCCATGGTTTTTGGCGGCGCGACCACACCCCTCTCCGTAAAAGAGGCTTGTGGGGAACGGACGTTTGGCAGGCAAAAACCCGAGATCCAACTGTGGAGCGGCGTGAATCTTATTTCCGCTGCGGCTATAGTTGCTGTCCATGGCAATGACGTTGGACACATCCTCTGGGAAACTTTCACCGTGAAACTCCTTGCGATCGCTGTTTTTTCTAGTCTTTTTTATTCAACGGTCGTGTGTGCGGCAGAACCCTCCAAAGTGCTCATGCTGACTCAGAGTAAAGGCTTCAAACATGACTCGGTCAACCGCGACAATAAAGTGTTATCCACAGCTGAAATTGCGATGACTCAACTGGGACAACAGTCTCAATTGTTCGTTGTGACCTGCACTCAGGACGCCGCGTTGGACTTCCGAAAAGAGAATCTCCAAAAGTATGACATCGTCATGTTTTACACGACGGGAAAACTGGAGATTTCGCAGGAGGCGCAGCAGTATTTCGTCAATGTCTGGCTGAAGGAAAAGGGACATGGTTGGATCGGTTTTCATTCTGCGGCCGACACATACACGACGGAAGATCCGAAGGACAAATGGTACTGGGATTTGTGCGGGGGGACATTTAAGGGACATCCATGGAATTCCCGCGACGTGGTCACGATCCGTGTGCACGACACAAAACATCCGGCAATGATTCCGTTTGGCAACGAGTTTCAGATCAGTGATGAGATCTATTGGTATGCGCATTGGATCCCTGAAAATGTCCACGTTCTGATGAGCTTGAACTTGGAAAAGTGCAAAACAAAGGGAGAGTTAAGGAGGGTGAAAGAGGGCGATACGGAAAAGACGAGTTTGCATGTTGAACACGTGCCGGTTTCATGGTGTCGTTCATGGGGCGAGGGGAAGATCTTTTACAACAACCTCGGCCACAACGAAGGCACTTGGTCTGACAAACGGTTTCTTGAATCGACGGTGGGCGCCATCCGTTGGATTCGAGGCGATGTGGAGGGGACTGCGACTCCAAACCCAGAACTCTCAAAAGAGCAACAATTGAAAGCGAGAAAAGACGCCGGCCTCGACAAGTAACGCCGGTCGCTGCTTTTGAACGTGACCATTCGCAATCACGACTTGAAACGGCCCGTCTGGCCGCCGCCATTCCATGCGATGTCGGCGACGTAGAAGTGTGCGGAAGTGATGTTGGTTGCGAGTTTCGATCGTTTCATGCTTCTGACAGGGATCGTGGGGCTGTCGGTTCGGGATTGCCAGTCGTGCCGTATGCCAGCGGCGGGTATTTGGTGAAACTCTCCGCTCAATCTTTTCAGCAGGGAAGTCTCGCAGAAATGCGATTTGGGATGAAAGGGCATGTTTTAAACAAGTCGTCTGGGTTCGCCGCGAGAGTGGTCCTCCAGACACGATCTGCCGTTGTGTTGCGATCACACGAAGACGTGTTGGCCGATGAATCGGGGCGAGGCGTTGGACAATAACCTTGAGGCGGATCTCGGCGTTCTGTCTGCCAAATGAGTGATCGTGGCTGCCGCCGACAGTGTTTTAAACATCTCGACTGGCGACTCCCGTGGGGCTGTCGTACGCAACTTCACGAAGACCGCAGACATTCCGCATTGCGGTCATTCTTCCCGCCATCGGCATGGGTACGGTCCTCGTTCTGAGCGAGTCAGATCCGGCGATACGACTCCTTGGTCTGAGACGGAATCCTATGTTTTTAGGATTGTCGCCACGTCTAATGCAAAATACGTAAGGACACCATCAGCCCCCGCCCGCTTGAACGACAGCAGGCTTTCAAACATCACTTTCGTTCGATCGAGCCAACCATTCTGTGCCGCAGCACACAGCATGGCGTACTCACCGCTCACCTGATAGGCGAAGGTTGGAACGCCGAACGTCGATTTGACTCGATGCAGGATGTCGAGATACGGCATCCCCGGTTTGACCATGACCATGTCCGCTCCTTCGGCGATGTCGAGGGCCACTTCGCGCAACGCCTCATCCCCATTGGCCGGATCCATCTGATATGTCCGCTTGTCCCCCTGGCCCAAACTCGAAGCGGAGCCAACGGCATCACGAAAAGGACCATAGAATGCGGAGGCGTACTTCGCCGCATAGGCCAGAATCTGTACATCGATAAAGCCAGCGTTATCCAAAGCTCGACGCACCGCTCCGACTCGACCATCCATCATGTCCGAAGGGGCGATGATGTCGCAGCCAGCCTGTGCCTGAACAACCGCCTGCCGAGAAAGCATGTCCAGTGTTTCATCGTTCACAACATCACCCGCTCGGAGCAGACCATCTTGACCGTGTGACGTATAAGGATCGAGTGCGACATCGCCAATGATGCCGATATCAAGTTTCGCCTGTTTGATGGCTCGCACCGCGCGGCAGACGAGGTTGTCGGGATTGACGGCTTCGGTCGCCGCCTCATTCTTCAGCGGCGGAGGCGTTGCTGGAAAAACAGCAACGGCTGGAATCTTGAGTTCTGCGGCCCGGGCAACTTGTTCCACAAGCAAGTCAATCGACAACCGATCCACACCCGGCATCGAAGAAATCTGTTCGCGTCGGTTGACTCCTTCCTGAACGAAAACCGGCCAGATCAGATCGTCCACCGTCAGATGCGTCTCACGGACCAATCGTCGTGACCAGTCATGACGTCGCACTCGCCGCATTCGAGTCGAGGGAAACTGTCCAGAATTGTTGGGCAGGCGATCAGTCATCCGGGAAAAACCTTCCTTAACAATGCGATCTCAAAAACGACATGCGGAAACTGGCTGCGTCGGATCATACTCGAATGCAGTTTCATTCGCATCGGCTGTCGACTTCGGAAAGGGTGCCTGGATCGGAGACCGAGTGTTCGAGAATCGACGTCGAGGAAGAAAGGCGGGATGGGTTTGATGACGGAGGCAGGCTGGATCGCGTCGGATCTGGTTCCTCTGGAGCGACTTCGAATCACCGCCGGAAAGGCAGTCACCGCCTGTCGGCAGAAACCGGATTCCGTCATCGTTCTCGGCTTGGTTCTGCAAGCCACCAGTCTGTCGACGAGATTCACGCGAAGGAATTTCTGAGGATTGATTCACGGTCGCTCGACCGCAAGACTGCAGCGGTCTAGAATTGGGGGGTTGAGAGTGATCTGTTATGCCTGATCCCTTCTCCATGTGGAAGGCTGCTCTGTGCGATCAACGGTTCGGCAATCGTCCCGTGGGAACTGAGATAACAAAACGGAGATGCAGAATGAACAGTGGAGACGCAGTGCGAATTTTGGTTTACATCGGTATTGGATTCGCGGCATTACTGGCCATCATCGCCTTGGCCGTGTTCGCCGCCTACTTTAAGTTGTGGTTGCGTGCCTTTGTCACCAGAGCCAAGATTGGCCCGTTTGCACTGCTGTTTATGTCGCTTAGGAAGGTGAATCCGACGGCCATTGTGGATGCGAAAATCATGGCCGTGCAGGCCGGCCTACGTGAAGTGACAACGGAACGACTTGAAGCGCACTATCTCGCTGGCGGTAACATTCGAAATGTGATTCGAGCGCTGATTATCACTCATCGAGCCAAGATCGATTTGGATTGGAATACGGCCTCGGCCATCGATCTCGCCGGCCGCAATGTCCTCGAGGCTGTACAGACGAGTGTGAACCCGAAAGTGATCGATTGTCCCGATCCAAAATCGTTCGGTCGAAACACACTTGATGGTGTGGCCAAAAACGGGATTCAGTTGAAGGCACGTGCGCGTGTCACCGTTCGAACAAACTTGGCTCAACTGATCGGCGGCGCCACCGAGGATACGATCGTTGCTCGTGTGGGTGAGGGTATCGTGTCGGCGATTGGTTCGAGCCAGTCTCATGCCGAAGTCTTGGCCAATCCCATGTTGATTGCGAAAACGGTGTTGGATAAGGGACTCGATTCTCAAACAGCTTACGAAATCGTATCCATCGACATCGCCGACATTGACGTCGGCGTCAATATTGGAGCGCGGTTACAAGCCGATCAGGCCGAAGCGGACATGCGTATTGCCCGCGCCAAAGCAGAAGAACGCCGCGCACGGGCGGTGGCCGCGGAGCAAGAAATGAAAGCGCTGACGGTGGAAAATCAGGCCAAGGTTATTTTGGCGGAGGCGGAGATTCCTCTCGCGATGGCAGACGCCTATCGCATCGGTTCTCTGCGAGCGAAGACGAGTCCTTGAAACATCGCTAAAGTGCTTTCCGTGACGACGATCGAGCTGGCAGTTTGATGGAAATCGGAGCAGACGTTCGTGTCCTTTCCTGTCTGATGTTTTGAGCCGTTTGTCCGGTTCACGGCCGTTCCCGCTGTCGTCATGACAATCGGCGTTTTGTTCGACTAAATTTGCCGCTGGAGGGTTTGATTCTCGATCCCTGAGACTCCGACCAAATGGCGATGTTTCGCCGCTGAGTGGATTCATGCCATATGTGTGTTTTTGCCTGATTTGCGTGATTTGGAGCAGCAGCTTCATGTTAATGAAGCTTGCTACCCGCTGCCTGACACCGATTGAAGTCGGTGCCGGTCGGGCAATTGGCGGAGCGTCCGTGCTGGCCTTGCTGTTCGTGATCACGCGAGGGCGATTGACGTACCGAAAATGTGACATCGGCGTATTATTGGCTGTCGTCATCTTGGGATTCGCGTGGCCACATTCCATACAACCATGGCTGGTTGACGAGATTGGCAGCGGGTTGGTGGGCATGTCTGTCGGTTTGACTCCGCTGTTTACGCTGTTTTTCATGATCCCGATGCTGGGTCAGTGGCCGACGCTGAGGCAGGGATTGGGAGTCGTTGGCGCCCTGTTTTTCTTGATCGTTCTGATGCGTGATGGCTTCGATCATACGGTCACCCCCTTTGAGTTGGGGTTGGCGGCAAGTGTGCCGATGTCTTATTCCGCGGCCAATTGTCTAATACAACGCTCGTTGAAGCATTTGCCGCCATTGGAACTGACGCTGCTGTGTCTGATCGCCAATACAGGCATTCTGCTGTCTTTGTCCGCCTTCTTCAGTCGACCCAAGGTCGATCCTTTGGCACCGTGGGTGACGGCCGTTCTCGCCGTTGTCGTTCTTGGAGTCGTGGGAACAGGGCTGGCAACGTTTTTGTTCAATAGACTGGTTCAGGAACAGGGGCCTTTGTTTGCGACGATGACAATCAATGTGACTCCGTTAGGGGCGGTCTTGTGGGGTTGGGCGATGGGAGAAGTCATCACTTCGACACAGGTTGTGGCATTGCTAGGCATTCTGACAATGATCACGGTTGTTCAATTTGGAGCAGCGCACAGTTCGCCGGCATCGGTCGACGCTGAGGCGTCATCCGCCAATCATTAGAGCCGTTCCGCTCTGGCGGAGGTGTTTTCGACGGCAGAACAGGTGTCAGGCCGATGAGTTTCGGGGCAACGGGGCATCCGACTCTGTTTCGTATCGGCATGCGGCTCGTTCCGCCTCAACGGCGACATGTTTTTGGAATCATTGGGGAATACTCGTTACGGGAGAAAATCATTTCCGTGGTCGGCAACTATGCCAAGAGTCCTGGAACAAGTTTGCCTTGGACGTCTGTTAGGCGATAGCGGCGACCTTGGAATTTGTAGGTCAGCCGTTCGTGATCGATTCCCATGAGATGCAACAGGGTTGCGTGCAGGTCGTGGACATCGACCGCATCGCGGATAATGTTGTAACCGAATTCGCAGGTCTCCCCGTAATGAGCACCGGGTTTGATGCCACCCCCGGCCAGCCAGATGCTGAAGCAGCGGGGATGATGGTCTCTGCCGAAATCGGTCGAGATTTTTCCCTGACAGTAATTTGTGCGACCGAACTCGCCTCCCCAGACGACCAGCGTGTCTTCCAGCATTCCTCGCTGTTGCAGGTCTTTCACGAGTGCTGCCGCCGGTTGGTCCGTTTCCAGACACAGTTTCGGGATATTGCTCGGCAGGTTTCCATGATGATCCCAGTCCTGATGATAGAGCTGGATGAATCGAGATCCACGTTCCGCCAGACGTCTCGCCAACAAGCAATTGGCGGCGAACGAACCGGGGGTCGTGACGTCTGGTCCATAGGAGTCAAGAACATGTTTTGGCTCAGTGGAAATGTCGGTCACTTCGGGAATACTGGCCTGCATCCGGTAGGACATTTCGTAGTGATCGATTCGACTGCGAATTTCGGCATCGGGGGTCGATTCCAGTTGATGTTCGTGAAGTTCTTTCAAACGGTCCAGTAACATTCGGCGGCTCTGGACACTCACGCCGGCGGGATTTCGCAGATAGAGCACGGGGTCTTCCGCCGCTCGAAAGAGAACTCCCTGATGTTGCGACGGCATGAAGCCGCTTCCCCACAAGTGAGTTCCGAGCGGTTGCCCACCTTTGTCCTTGGTGACGAGAACCACAAATGACGGCAAGTTTGAGTTTTCCTGACCGAGCCCGTAACTGAGCCAAGCACCAAAACTCGGTCGGCCAGCAATCGGAGTTCCGGTTTGAAGAAACGTCACGCCCGGACCATGATTGATGGCTTCGGTGTGCATTGAGTTCACAACGCAGATTTGATCGGCGATCGCGGCGGTATATGGCAGAGTTTCACTGAACCATGATCCCGCCTGACCATGCTGTGTAAATTGGAAGGGGGAACCGACCAACGGAAGTGAGGCTTGATGCCCCGACATCGCGGTCAGCCTCTGTCCCTGTCGAACGCTGTTCGGCAGTTGTTCTCCGTATCTCTGGTTGAGTGTTGGTTTGTAGTCGAATAAGTCAAGATGCGACGGGCCTCCCGACATAAACAGCGAAATAATCCGCTTCGCTGTTGGGACACGATGCGGGATCGCTTGCACCGTGTCGGTACTGTTCGAGGCCGACACGTCTCGCGCCAGCATTTCGGAGAGGGCCAGTCCGCCGATCCCCATTCCAAACTGATTGAGAAACGTGCGCCGTTCCGACGCGGGATTCGACCATCGTTGTGGGATTTGTGAATTCATCGTTTGACAACCGCCTCATCATGATTGAGAAATGCTTGAGCCAGAATCGTTGCAGCAGCAGCTTCGGGAGCGGGGATGTTACCGGATCGAGCGGCTAGACCAATCTTGAGCAGGTCTTCCGCTTGCATCGGATGTTTTTCGAAATGGGCCAGCTGTTCTTGATAGAGATGCGTAAAAATTTCCGTTTCACGCGGATCAGGCAGTCGGCTCAGGCAGCGTAAACACCCCTGTCTGATCATCACCGGGAGGCTTCCCTGCGAGGACTGATACAGCAATTCTCCGAGGACGCGTGCCGCTTCGACATATTGAGTCCCGTTCAGAAGGATCAGCGGTTGTAGCGGCGAATCGGTTCTTTCCCGTCGCGCAGTACAGACGGCACGTCGCGGTGCATCAAAAGCCAGAAGAGCTGGCGGCGGACCGCTGCGCCGCCAATGGGTGTAGAGGCTCCGGCGATAGACACCCGTCCCCTCCGTAATCTTCGCTGGTTTAAATGACTCGGTCATTTCATACGGGTTGACCGATGGTCCACCCAATTGCTGCTGCAGCAGTCCAGAAGATGCCAGCACGTTGTCCCGAATCATCTCCGCTTGAAGGCGGAATCGTGGTCCACGTGCCAGTAACATATTTTCCGGATCATCGGTCATCAGGTCGTGATCACCAAGGCTTCGTTGTCGATAAGTCTGACTCATCACGATTGTTTTGATCAGCGATTTCGTATCCCAACCACTGTCGAGGAATCGAAGGGCGAGCCAGTCGAGCAGTTCCGGGTACAGAGGTGGCGACCCCTGACTTCCAAAATCTTCGGCCGTCTTGACCAAACCCATGCCGAATAGACTTTGCCAGAAACGATTGACGGTGACACGCGCCGTGAGCGGATGCTGTCGATCGGTGAGCCACCTCGCCAAACCCAATCGATTCAGGGGCGCTCCTGCGGGAAAGGGAAAGACACTGACGGGGGTCCCGGCAGAGACCTCATCGCGTCGCTGCGCGTAGTCCCCACGAAACAGGACATAGGCTTTCTTCGGCAGAGCCAATTCACGCATCACCATCAGTTCTGGAATTTTGTCGAGGAATTGGCTCTGCTCATCACGCACTTTCAACAGTGAGCTCAAATGCTGTGACCATTCGGAATCGACCGTGGCGAGATACAGTTCCCATAAGGATTCCTGTTCTAAATCCGACAACTCGGTCACGGGCTTTCGAAGGATCTGCAACGCGGATTGCAAATCATAGGTTGCCTGCGACTCCAATCCGGTCAGGTTTCGCGAGAAGACTCGAAACTCATCAATCAGACCGTCCTTAAATCCTCGATCGCGTTTTCGTTCACCAAGTGAGATGTTGTCATCGCCTCCCCCAGTGATGTTCTTCGTCAGTTGATCCTTGAAAATTTGGAAGTTCGCCTTCTGACCATTGACGGACATCCACAGTCCGTCTGCTCGACTGCTTCCGTCGTATCCCACAGCAACGTGGACCCATTCGTTGACCGGCAGTTTGTCACGTGCCTCAATGGAGATGGCATTCCCCGGCCAAAAGTGAATCAGCGACCAGCGAAGTTTCCCGTCGACGATCAGCAGTTCGTAACCGCGACTACCGGAGTCTGTCCACGCTCCAGATCGATGGAAAATAACAGCACGCTCTTTTTCATCGGGTGTCTTGAGCCATAACGAAACCGAGAACGGCTGAAATAGGGGGTAGTTCCCCAGCGGGATTTTGACAGGATCGTCGCCGGTCAATTGAACGGCCTGTCCAAATTTTCCGGGGATCAACTGGTTGTCGCCGTGAAGTATCGCAGGCTTGTCGAGCGCGAGCGTGTTGGCGAGTTCCCCCTTGTCAACGTGATCAAGCGAGTAGCGGGCGACTTCGCCAGGGAACGTCAGTTCGTCCGGCCGCGTTTCCAGCCAGTTGCGAAATTCTGCTCGGCGTAAGTCTCGCAGTGCGTGACCGGTTTGTTCAACCTGTTCAACTTCCTGTGCCAGCTTTCGCAGACGCGTTTTGGAGACATTGTCGGCAAGAAGGAGTGTCGGTGTCGGCGTTGACGACGTGCGATAGGAGTACATTCCGGCTTCATCGATGTTCTGAAACATCGCAAAAATTTGATAAAACTCTTGTTGAGTAATCGGATCGTATTTGTGGTCATGACAGCGAGCACATTCAAACGTCAGGCCCAGAAACGTTGTGGCAAACGTCTGAACTCGGTCACAGACATATTCCACGCGATATTCTTCCTCAACGCTGCCTCCCTCCGTTTCTTGTTGATGCAGTCGGTTGAATGCGGTGGCCAGAATCTGTTCGTCAGTGGCATCAGGCAACAAGTCGCCTGCTAACTGCCAAGTGATGAATTGATCGAACGGAAGATTGCCATTGAAGGAATTAATCACCCAATCTCGCCAAGCCCAAACGTCTCGTTCCCGATCGACTTGAAATCCGTAGCTGTCGGCATAACGCGCTAGATCAAGCCAGTCCATCGCCATGCGTTCACCATAACGCTCAGACTGAAGGAGGCGGTCAACGAGGACTTCGTAGGAGTCGGGCGATTTGTCGGCCAGGAATGCTTCGACATCTTCCCCCGTTGGCGGCAAACCGGTCAGATCAAAGCACAATCGTCGAAATAATGTCAAACGGTTGGCTGCCGGTTGCTGTTTCATTCCTCGACGTGCAAGCGAGTCTGCGACGATTCCGTCGATTCCATTCACGGAGCCCGTCCCGGAGACGGCAATTGGTTTCAGGGGAATGAACGACCAGTGCGCTTCGTATTCCGCTCCTTCTGTAATCCATTGTCGGATCGTGTCGACTTCCAAGGAGGTCAGTCGCTCGAGTTTGAAGGACGGTGGTGGCATCTGAACATCGGGGTCCTCGCTCAGGATTCGAGTCAGCATCTTGCTGTCGGCAAGATTTCCGGGAACGATGGCCTTCTGATCGATGGCCGACTGTCTGACGTCGAGCTGGAGCTCCACCGTGCGTTTGTTCTTGTCCGGCCCATGACATGCAAAACACTTGTCGGCCAGAATTGGCCGAATGTCACGATTGAATTTGATCCGCTCAGCCCCTTGGCTAACATTCGTGGCCGAGAGGATCCAAGCGGCGAAGACAAATCGGACGTCCCTCATTGAAGGCGATTGAGTCCAATCGCGCAACCAGAATCGGCCGTGACTCATGATGTGTCTTGCCAATCGGCGTACCCGTCGTGAACCACCGGAAGTTGTCAATCGTCCGTTCAGGGTCTTCATGGAGTTGCTTCTTGAGGAACGATGTCGGTGAACGCGTGCCGTGGCTGATGCGGCTTTGCATTATAGCTCGAGGAGTTCGGAAGTCTCCAGAGGCAGCGTTAAAGACTTTAGGGTGGTGGATTGTCAGGCGGAGGCAACGGAGGTCAAAAGTGTCAGTCGGTTTTCCGATGGGGTTGATGCGTGGTGTCAACGGTGTCGTCCCGAGCTTGCTGCAGCCTGACAGGGACCAGGCATCCGATTCTCGCGGTCTGAGCGAAGTCATTTCATCGCATGTCCCGCGTCGCTCCCGCGTCAACGGACCGACCGCGATCGCTCACAATGCGAGCTCTGAATTGGAACTGATCCACGCCCCCTGAACGCGTGAACAAGCGTCTATATCGTGATCACAACCGCACTCATTCCGTAGCCCAAGAATTCCCCGTCACGGGGGCGAGTACAGGCGTCTCCTAAAAATTCCTCAGCTCGGCGGTCGGCTTACCTTCGGACGACAGCGTACGGCGATCCGCATTTAAGAGATTGTCTTTCAAAGAGAGGCCGAGAGAACCGAAGTGATACGCCCACAGCGGCGACTACTTTTCAGCGATGGTTCACGATCGCGC
>CAMCMU010000047.1 GCA_945876035.1 Schlesneria paludicola DSM 18645
CCGCAAGTGGGTGACCGACATCACCTACCTGCCGACGGCCGCAGGCTGGGTTTACCTGGCGGTGGTGGTCGATTTATTCAGTCGCAAAGTCGTCGGCTGGTCGCTGAGCACGTCCCTGGCCACGAAGTTGGTGTGCGAGGCCCTGCGCCACGCCATCGCATCTCGACGCCCCCAGGGAAACCAGCTCCTGCACCATTCGGATCGCGGCTGTCAGGACACCAGCGACGCCTATCAACAGACGCTCCGCCGGTTGGGCATCGAGTGCTCGCTGAATCGCACCGGCTGCTGTTACGACAACGCCGCCATGGAACGATTCTTCGGGTTACTCAAGCACGAGTGGACCAACCAGCGAACGTACAACAACCTAGAAGACGTTCGACGGAGCGTGTTCCTCTACATCGAATCGTTCTACAATCCCATGCGTCTGCACCAGACCCTCGGCTACCTCTCACCCGACCAATACGAAGCCGAACACACCCCGGCACAAGCGGTGTAATCCTGCCCCCGCCCGAATCCGCCACTACTGGGCCATCGCACGAAATCAATCGCGACGAGTACGGAGTGTGATTTGCCAACACCCGAAAAGCAACAAATGGGTGGAACACTGATTAACGCTAATTCGCAGCAGGCACTCTATCCGTGACGATCGGCGTCGATGAGTGTTGCCGGTTGATGTCTATTGAGATTTGCGTGGCGTGCGTAGATTTAAAACTTTTCTCGACTCCGCGCGGCCATCAATGAATTCGGCGAGTGGCGTGAGGCCTTCTGTGCCGCGTTCTTGTATCGGCAAGCTGCCGCATGTTTCTCGCCAATTGTCTCTCTCATGACCGCACAGAGTAGAACTGCCGGATGAGGCAGCACCTTGGACATTCTTATCCGAGATTCCTCAACTTGCCATGAACGAGTGGACAAGCCACGACGGACAAGAATGTCCATCCTACGTTAACAGTCGGTGGACCGCGTTGGTTCCTGACGAGCCAACAACTCAGGCTGTCTCGCCACGTGTGCGAAGTTGCTGCTGTAGTCCATTCGTCGTTGCTTGCGTTATGCCGCGATCGATGCACGCGGGGCAGACGTCGCGGGCCTTGCACGAAAATACGACGAGGAATCGTTGCCCGCAGCCACCACACTGGGGTTGGGCAAAGCCGAAGTTCAGGGTGCTGTTGAAATAATCCTCTTCAAGTAACAGAATGATGGCCGAGGTCGGAGTGACGTTCACGTTACTCCGCGTGTTTTGCACGACGTTCTGGGCCTCTGGCACGTTGTTGCCGATCGCGTGAACAGTCACTGGCGGCTCGGTCCGCTCGTCAGCCCCCGTTGCGACCTGTTGCGTTCAGCGTGTGTCACGCATCACACGAATGAAACGGCAGGCCCGTCGCGACAGAAAAACGCATTCGGTGTTTTTTGGCATTGCCGGCGTGCAGGTGGCAAATCATCCAGGCTCCATTCAAGGCGGACATTTTGATGCAAGTGACCGTGCCCGCCGCGTCTGACAAGTCAGCGTTGCGGTTCGCATTTCTCGATGGCCTGCGCGGTTTGGCGGCACTGACCATCGCGAGTTATCACATCTTTCGTTACGAACCGGACCCAAAAACGTCGCAACAGTGCCTACCGTGGCTCCTCGAGCGTTGGCTGGTCTACGGTTGGGTGTGGGTGCCATGCCTCTTGGTTATCAGCGGCTTCGTGATTCCTCTTTCGTTTCGAGATGGTCGCGTCACGAGTCGATCGGTGGCGAACTTTCTCGTTCGTCGCTTGGTTCGCCTGTCGCCGTCGTATTTTGTGACGCTACTGATTGTTCTGCTGTTACAGGGGATTTCCGAGAAACTCAGCTGGTTTCCGACACCGCTCGACTCCCCTCTTTCGTGGGGACAGGTCGCCAGCCATCTGATTTACGCCCAAGACTTGCTCGGGTTTCCCAACCTCTCGGCGGGACTCTGGACGGTTTGCATGGAAGTGCAGTTCTACGTGTTGTTCGGAGTCGCCTTGCTGCTGTCGCGTGCGGTGTGTCCGATCGTGACGGATGGTCAAGCCACCGCGGATCCACGCGTGATGGTGTTCCTCTGCGCGCCCTTGGCCGTGATGTCGCTGTGTGACTGGTGTAACCGACCGGATTTGGATCCCTACGTGATCTATTTCTTCCACCACTTTTTTTTGGGAATGGTGACGTGGTGGGCGTTGGATGATCGCATCCCGCGCGGATGGTATTGGGCGACTGTCGGTATCTGGCTGGCTCGTCTCTGCTGGGATTGGAAACCCGAAGTCGTGTGTGCCTTGGTTGCCAGCCTAGCGATCTTCACGGCCGGTCGCTGGGGACACTTACACGACTGGCTCAATGTTCGTTGGCTGCAATATCTCGGCAAGATTTCCTATAGCCTGTATTTGATTCACTATGCGGTCAGTCACGTGGTGACAAATGTCGGCTGGGGGTTGCTGGGCGGTTTGCCGTCTCCTCTTCAGGCCAGCGCCTGCCTGGCGATCGCTTTGGCCAGCAGTCTTGTCACGGCTCACCTGTTGTACGTTTGGGTGGAGGCACCCAGTGCCCAATGGGCGGCGCGGCTGAAATCTCCTCGGTTTAGCTTCGATGCGAGGAACGTTCAGGCCGGCTAGCCGTCGATGGCACAAACGGTGAGTGCGTGTCGGTCGAGGGAGCGACGGATCTAGGCGGCCTCTCGTTCCCTCGCTCAGAAAAGGGGGGCCATTCTCCATACTGAGAGCCCGTCTCGCCGTGGCCAATGCCTAACGAATCGGTTCATGAGCGACACCGATCGGCACTGCGTTCCTGTCTGCCGAGAGGCATGAAAATTCACCAATTTTGAATTTGGTGATGGTCACCACGAGGAGTCTTAATCCTAATCCTCGAGGCGGTCGATAATGATGTCTTTCACCGATTTTCCGCCGGGGATCATTGGAAGCACGTGTTCTTGATACGGACAGATGACGTCGAGCAGAAATGGTCCGTCGTAGTCGAGCATCGCTTTGAGCGCAGCGGGAAATTCTTTTTTGGATCGCACCTGAGCCGCACCGAGACCAAATCCATTCGCGATCTGGACGAAGTTTGGGTAGGTTTGTTCGTAGTGTTCGCCATCTCCAGCGCCAACGGCTTCAGGATGATCAACGGGACCGAGGTACGTGTGCGCTCGTTGCTTTTCGTGAAAGCGATCTTCCCACTGCATCACCATTCCCAGATGTTGGTTATTGAGCAACAAAATCTTCACGGGAAGGTTTTCGCATTTGAGTGTTGCTAGCTCTTGAACGTTCATCAGCATGCAACCGTCGCCGTCAATGTCGATCACCAGTCGATCGGGATATGCGGCTTGAACACCCATAGCCGCGGGCAATCCAAATCCCATCGTTCCCAGTCCAGAACTGCTCAACCAGCGTCGTGGCTTGCGAAATTTATAGAATTGCGCCGCCCACATTTGGTGCTGGCCCACTCCCACATTGATGAAGGGATCCAAATCGATCGTTTGCCGCCAAAGTTCCTCGACCGCATATTGAGGGATAATAAAATCTCCCGAATCGCGGACGACCAAAGGATACTTTGTTCTCCAGTCTTTGATCTGACTCCACCAAGGATCTATTTTTGGAACGTCTTCTTCGGTAATCATTTGATTGAGGCCGATCAGCAGTTCTTTGACGCTGGCAACAATCGCGATTTCAGCCAATCGATTCTTGTGAATTTCCGATGGATCAATATCGACATGAACAATCTTGCCGTGCTTGGCAAACTCGCTTAGTTTTCCGGTCACACGGTCATCGAATCGAACGCCGAATGCCAACAGCAAATCGGCCTCATTGATGGCATAGTTGGAATACACCGTGCCGTGCATTCCGAGCATATGAAGCGATTGGTCATCGTCTGCGGGGAAGCAACCGATCCCCATCAGAGTCGTTGCCACCGGAATCCCGGTCTTGCGGGCAAACTTCTGAAACTCATCGCTGGCATCAGACTGAATGATCCCGCCGCCGGCATAAAATATCGGCTTCTTGGACTCGCGAATGGCCTTGAGGACAGCGCGAATCTGGTTCGGATGGACTCGGCGAACTTCGGGATGATAGCCCGGCAAATTCATCGGAGGATCATAATCAATTTCCCACCGAACCTCATTCATCTGCACATCTTTTGGGATATCGATCAGCACGGGACCTGGACGCCCTGTATTGGCGATGTGAAAGGCCTCTTTGACGATTCGCGGAATATCCTCTGTTTTTGTGATCAAATAATGGTGTTTGGTGATCGCGCGACAGATTTCAACCATCGGCGTTTCTTGAAACGCATCACTGCCGATCAGGTGCGTTGGCACCTGAGCCGAAATCACGACTAAGGGGATGCTGTCCATTTTTGCATCGGCAATCGCAGTAACCAAATTTGTCGCACCGGGACCACTGGTACCCATGCAGACACCCACCGTGTTCGTCGTGCGCGAGATCCCCTGCGCGGCGAACCCTCCCCCTTGTTCGTGTCGAGGAAGAATTGTTCGAATATCGGCCGTCCGATGGCTCAACGCTTGGTGAATCGGCATGCTACATCCGCCAGGGTAGGCGAAGAGGATGGAGGTCCCCTGTCGGATGAGACATTCGACAAACAGATCGGCGCCATTCCACTTTAGGGTTGGGACGGGGGCTGAAGTCGCAACGCAAGTCTTGCTTGTCACGATCACAAATCCTCAAACAGTTCACTTGATCAGCAGGGTTGACAAAACGAGAACGAAAACTGCGTTCCCCTGAGCAACATCATTCTATCCGCTGCCTCGATCCAAGGCGAGCAGTCGGCCGGTCAAAGTCCGGATTTCCGGTTTACCAAGAGAGCTGACGCCAAAATGAAGCCCCTTTGAAAAAAATGAAGCCCCTTTGAAAACAGACGCGAATCTTTTTGTCTGGGGCGATTCGGTACGTCTTCGAGCAGAGACTTAGGCCCTTTCGCATGGATTCCGTAATTCTCCACGGCTTCGACCGGGGGTCGGGATCGGCAAACTCTCGCTGCCAGAAACACCAGACATCGGACGCTTTGCAGGGACTGTTTCGATTTTGTTGTCTGGGGACGGTGATTTTCGTAATCGTTTTCCCGTCCAAGGTTGATTCAAAGCTTGCGACTTGGAGGGCAATTTTCTCCGCACGAAAATCGGTCATGTCGAGGAGGTTTTGTTTTTAAAGAGTTCGCACAACCGGCCATCAAAAAAAGTGTCAGGAAGGTGATGCTGATCCAACGAATCTTGGAGACCAGACGTTCGTGCTCAGAATATTTTATGGAGCGTGGCATAAAATGGTCCTACGGCCCTGTGGATCAAAAACGGTAATCAGAGAAATTCGGCCGCTCCCGAAGGACCGCCTATCGACGCGATTTCGCAACAGAGTGAAAGCGGCGATTGAAAATTTCAGGATCAAACACATCATTCAAATCCTCCTCAAGGGGAGTGTCTGAATCGAGCGGGTCATCGGGTGAGTCTTCTGACAAAGCTTCCTGTGTGGTGTCATCGCGCATCACCGCCTGTTTGACGGCAGAGGAAGAGTTCTTTTCGGGGGCGCCGTTGAGTTTGGAGTTTCCGAGCGGTTTGGGCTTCTGATCTGGAGCGGCCTTTGCCGCAGGCATTTTTTCAGGTTCCGATCTGGCGACCGTGCCGTCGTCAATCGAAGGTCGTTCCGACAACTCCGCCGTTTCTCGCTGTTTTTCGAGGGACACGATTTTGACCCACGTCCGCAGCATCTGCAGTTGGCTTGCGCCTTGCGGTCCATAAAAAATGGCTTTGGCACCCCCGTGGTTTCCCGTGGGAACTTTGATTAGAGGGCTTGCTGCCGGTTTATCAACGGTGACGAATTTCAAAATTTCGGCAAGATTTCGTTCGGTGTACATTCGATGACCGTTGGATTTGAAGCGGTTCGCTTGCAATTGAAAGCCCACATGAGCATTCGAACCGTGGCAGGAGCTATTCCCGCACTTGTTAATTAACAGGGTCTGGACATGCTGCGTGAACTCTCTCGCCGTTGAGGGGGACAGGCCTCCCAGGGACTCGACGTCAGGAACAACAACACCGCGAAAGGCTTTTGGAGCTAAGGCGGCCTCTGTCGCCAATTTTGACGGTGTCTGGAGCGTGTCTTCAATGCGTCGCAACAACTTTCTAGCCTCGTCGTGTTCTGGGTCTCGCTTCAGACATTTTCGAAGCTCGGCACTTGCCTCGTCGTAGAGCCGATAGGAAATGCACCATTGTGCCAGCATGACATGGGTGGCCGGCGTCGGTTCAACAATTCCGTCTCGTTGCTTGAGATACGCGTCGTTTAGGCTGTCGGCGACAAGCTTGACCTGATCTTCGGGGACTTGAATCCGTCCGTTGGATTGAGTGACCAGCCATCCACCCGGATTTCGATTCATGTGGCCAGTCAGCACCCGTCCGGATGTCATCACAATCACGCGTTCGCGCGGTCTACCGTCATCCGTATTGACAGCCAAGAGCGGATTTGCAAGCAGTAGCAAAGTCAGCTGGCCGATCACGACGACACTGCATGTTGTTGCAGTCAGCGAACGCACGATGCACCTCCAATAAAACGCACGATGCCCCTCCAATGAAGGGCACAATGGACCTCAAAAAAATGCGCAATGCACCTTCCATGAAGGGCATCTTCGACACGGCAAAGCTGATGATCGGGGGGGGGAGGCGCGGAGATTAGAACGCCGCCACGTTTCAGTCAATCCGAAGAATTCGGCGCACGTCGGCAACTCCTGTGGCCGATCCTTTTCAGAAAGACTTCGCCGATGATTCCTCGAGTCATTCCGCTGTGGGAGAACTGCGCCAAAATTTGCGCGGGATCATTCCGATGGCGATCAGGGCCAGTTGGCTGAGAACAAACAGGCCGAGGTTCCGAATTGTTCCCTCCGTAAACCCATAAGAATGCAGCCCCGCCCCTAACTCGTTGACGCCCCACCAGGACCAACTGACGAAGATGTTTCCGGCAATCGCAATCACCGCCAATCCCCGTTCCTTTACCAGTCCACCCCAACGCGCGTGGAGTGCCAAGGCATTCCACAGGACGATGATCAACGCACCATTTTCTTTGGGATCCCAGCCCCAAAAACGTCCCCAAGAATCATCCGCCCAGAGGCCACCCAGAACTGTTCCGACGAAGCTGAAAAAGATGGAGAAGCAGAGTGTCCCATAGATCATTCGATTCAAATCTCGAGCCACCTCGCGACTCAATGATTTTGTGACCACTCCGCGTAAGACGTAGACCACTCCCAGTAAGCCGGCAAGATACGTTGTCGCATATCCGAAAGTGATGCACGTCACGTGAGTCGCCAGCCAGAATTGCGTATCGAGCACCGCCTGCAAGACGGTGAATGTGTCACCACTCGAGGCAAGATTATCGGCGATCAGCAGCGTCGCATATCCCGAAACAGACGCAATCAAACTTCCAATTCCAATACGATAGATCGTCTCCAAAATGAGCCCCAAAACCACGCAGCCCCAACCAATGAAGACCGCTGAGGAATAGAGATTCGTGACAGGCGGTCGTCCGGAAATATAAATCCGGCCAATCAAGGCAAACGTGTGCAGAGTCAGAACCAGCACCAGCAGCCAAAAGGCAATACGATTGAACCCGCGAGTCCAGCCGAGCCAACCAAGTGCGGCAAGCGTGAAGGCGAGGAGATACAATCGATTGGCGATTGCGAACGGCTGAAAGCGATTAAAAAATGCTTCAAACCGAACGGCATTCGGATTGACGTTACCCGGAGGATTCTCGTCGATCTTCTGAAGATAGTGTTCCACCGCACGGTTGAACGATTTCGGCTCGTTCTTTTCGTAGGCCTTTAAAATGACTTCCCACGCTTTCACCGCGGGATCGGACTCTTTCTTGTCACGGATTTCGGCGAGTGTATTTTCAAACCATGCTCCCGCCAGCGTTCGCCATGTTTGAGTGGAATTTGCGGGTCCGATGGCGAACACCGGTTGGCCTTGCTCCGCAATCATCCGTTCGAACTCGATCGCTTTTTTAAACGCTGCGATCACTTGATCCGGTGATTCACCGCGAATCCGATGTTGCAGCCCGAATGCCAGTTGTAGGTTGTCGTAGGTGGACAACTTATCACTTAACTCGAGGACCTTTTTCTTGTAGACGCTCAATTGCCGCCGATCTTTTGTGGCGGCTTCGCGGGCGTCATTCACTTGCTTTTGAAAATCATCCTGTTCGGCCGCCTGCAGCACCAGGGGGCCAAATCTCTTGAACTCGTTCTCATCCAGCACGTCTTTCAGGCGATCGCGAAAGACCTCACTCTCCAGCCTCTGATCTTTCAAGACGTCCAGTTTCTGGAGCACCGAATCAGGGATTTGGGCCGTCTTCAATTCCGCAAACAACTCGTTCGAGAGTTTGCAACGAGGCTGTAATTCTTTGCGAGAATAGCGCATTCCTTCGCGTTTCTTGACCCCCATCGTTTCGTGAAGTTCTAGGTTTTCGATGCGAAACGCAGGGTAGTTTTCCGCGTCTTTGGTTTCCGTGATCACGTTCAGCAGCCACTGAATTGCCGGAATCCGTGTTTTGGATTTTCCTTCGCCAACCGGCACCGTTGTCCGGCCTGAAATCTCCAACAATGACGTCTGTGCCGCCGAGTCGAGCGGCTTAATCCGCCCATCATGAACCACGGGAATGCGACCGAACGCGGCCAAGTCATATTCCAGAACTGAAGTTTTGGGAGGCATCGCGCTGAGGGCAATATACACTCCCGCCGCGGAGACGATGATCGTCGCCATCGCGACAGACAATCGAGACCTTTTCGGGGGAGCGCTGCTGAGCACGACCGCGGTGGGGATCGAGGTCTTGATGCCCAATTTGGTTTTTAGATCCGCCGTGGCTGCCACTTGGGTTGCCGACAGTTCTATGGCATCGGCGTGAGTCAGAAACCGCACCAACAGCAGCAAAAAATGGGACAACATGCCCAGTGCCACCAACGCACAGGAAACATAGGGCATCATCCAGCCGGAATTCGCAACAACCGACAGTGTGGTGTGCTCGGTCCCATTTTTTTCTTGATGATAGCCACTCTGATAAAAGGTCTCATTGGCAAAACGCAGTGGATTATTCATCCAAATGGTTTTCTCTTCATTGACACTCCGACCCGTGTCGACGATCGCGACGGTTGAGGCATAGTTTTTGGGAGTACTCGTCCCCAGATAGTCTTCTTTTTTTACGTCTTTCAATTCAAAGATGTAGGACTTGTAATGCCGTTTGGGGCGAAGGCCGAGTTCATAGAGTTTCTGTCCCACACGGATCGTATCCATCTCACCACTCATGGAGAGCAGCATTCCGGTCAGATAAGTTCCGAGCGAGGCACCGCCCTCCCGTGGTTGGAGTTCGATGTAGGCTGCTGCCATATCGATTTTGCTGTCGTTATCGACACCCGATCCGGTTTTTTTTTCCTCGGCGAACCATTTCAGTCCGAGGCCCTTCGTGGCGGGGTTCGCATCGCCCGACGGAGCCGCAACAATGCTGGAGTTGGCTATTATTTTTTTGATCTCGATCACAAACGGCAATGCCGCGATATCGATCGGCCGGCTCTCGAGCAATGACGACCGCGGGATCGCGACAACGCGATCTTGGTTCCGGTCTGAACGGTCAATCACCGCCAGTTCAAATGTGCGGATGTCCTGCACAAAATTCGACCGTTCACCCTCTTCGAGAGTCATCTGCGTTTCCACAGCTGTCATGGCCACATGAAGCTCGTAGTACATCATGAGGCCGACACCGGCATGAAGCAGCACGATCCCCGCTTTCCGACGGAATACCGTCCAGCATCCGCCGAGTAGTGCTGCTCCCGCGACGGCGGACTGAGTCAACTGCCACAGAATTCGTAAGGCTGAATCACTCGGTGTCGTTGTCTCACCTTTCCAAAACAGATATCCGGATAGAGCGGCAAGCCCGATTGCCGAAACACTCAACAGGCTGCGCAGAAACAGCAGACGCACTCGGAGAGATTCGGCGTCGGATTGGGATTCTCTCCGTCGACTTGACCACAATACGGCCACGCCATACGCCGCCGAGAGGGCTAGCAGTGCGATCAGTCCTTTGAACCCAATCCATAAGGTGTGATACGCAACCAAGGGCTCCGCCTGAATTCCCTGCGAGTTCCCGCCGGCTGCAATGATCATCCAAGTGCCGAGACACCCCAGAGCGATGGCGACGACTCCGAACAACAGACGCCTGCCGCGGACGTCCGACTTGAATCGAATTAAATGTGCCGAAAGCAGGTTTGCCGCCAGCAGCACTCCAATCAACTTGCCGCCAGGAAACCAAAACGAGCCAGAAAGATCGTTGGCTTTCCAATCTCCCAGCGGAATCAGTCCCATAAAGTAATACGTTGTCTCAACGAGGACTCCTTGAGCATTTCGTATCTCCAAGGGGACAACGAATGAGGGAGGAATAAAGACTTGGATCGGAATCAACGCGATCCAACATCGGAAGTATTTGCTAATGACTTCCCAAATATCCATATCGACCTGCGCGAGTGTCCCCGCAAAGATCAGGACGATGGACAACGCGAACAGCGTCACAGTCAGTTTTAACGATGCCATGGGAGCAAGAATAAACTTCAAGACGTCCCAGATGCGCATCGACAAAGGACGTCCGGTCGCGCCCGCTGCACTCGTCTTGCGGGGTTCCATGTCGTGTGCATTGAAGGCCGTCGTCTGGATATTAGTCGCCATAAATTCCCTCTTCAATCTCTACAGTCTTATCGGCATCGCCAGGGATTCATCCACGAACTCCCAGAGAACGCGGCGGGATCACGGATTGGCACAGATCCGATCTTGCTCTTTAAAAAGTCCCGAACCCATTTCGAATGCACGGCTCCGTTGAATCCCGAGCCTCACGGTCTCGGGCCGACGCCTCAATCCCGTTCGTGAACGTGTTTGGTTATCCATTCTCGATTTAGCCGGCTCGTCATCTTGGCACGCGTCATCTTGTGTCTGTTCGTGTATCTTGTGTCTGTTCGTGTATTTCGTGTTGTCGATCAAGTGCCCATCGTGGATCCTGATCACAGGATTGCCCTCGGCCACGGTTGAGGATCTGTGACAGGATTCCGCAGCGATCACTCCAGCTTGAGAGATTTGGCAAACGCTTCAAACCGCTGACGTTCTTTGATGGCGAGTTCGCTTGATCCTGTCAGTTTAATAAACCACGTTTGTCCATGATCCGGAATCATGACACCCAAAATGGTCTTTTCCCCTGAGACAAGCTCAATGAACTCACCTTGCTGAGAATCGACCTCAAAGGGTTTTATGAATTGCTTCAACTCTTCGCTTGACACAGTCTCCAGTCCAATTTGGCTGCGCCAACGGTTTACGTTCGCTAAGCGATCGCCACCGACTCGGGACACGGCAATCTCTGCGGTGCGATCACCCTCACCGACAGTCAATCGAGCCAGTTGAAACTGCTTTCGGGGGATCTCGGTCCACTCCGTTGGCTTGTTAAATTTTAAATCGGACTTTTTAAAATCGTTACTGTCTGTTGTGGTATTTTCGGGGGTGACCGGTTGTCCCGTGGTTGGTGGCGGAGTCGGCGTTCCTCCGGGGGGGGAGTTTGCCGGATTGGCCACGCCCGTGATATCGATCACGGTCGCGACCGAATCACCGATCTTGAGTGTTTTTGAGCGGAGCGGAAGGTCCTGTTCTTCAAGACTCGGCAGATTTAATTGGCCGCGCCAGCGATTGATGTTTTTCAGTCGCTGCTGATTCAAGTCTTCCCCCGTCTGGGACAAAACAGTCACCGTCAGTTCGAGTTGCATCGGTTCCCCGATGATTAACGTCGAGAATCGGCCACCCCTTCCCGGCATCTCTTTCCATCCCGCAGGAAGCGTCCACGTCACTTGAGGGCTTCCTGGAAAACGGACAGACTTGAGGAATGAATCGTATTCCGATTCGTGAGCGGCGATGACATCGGGCGCGCCTTGCAATTTGAAAAACCACAACTGCGTGTCATGGGGCACGATTGAGGCCAACATCCGTGCCGGTTGTGGGCGACGATCGCTCATGCGTTTCAAGTATTCTGGGGACTGTAAAGAGTCATGACGCGGGACCGTGTAAACGGTGATTTCGTCCCGGCGTTCGCAGCCGCAGAGCAATCCCAGACCAAGAGCGATGCGCGTCACCATGCCAGATTTCAAGAGCGAAATTTTCCGAGAGATTAGTGTCACGAGAACGGCGAGCCTTCGAGATCTTAGGGGTGCGGGAGGTTCGAAACCGGGTGGGCTGTCGGGCGGCCGCTGGATTATAGTCGTCCGCCGAGCCCAATGTACAACGGGGCCGGAGTGCCGCATTGGCGCAGACCTTCCGGCCGGCCAAACTATGATGAAACAGCGGGAGTTGATACTCTGTCGCCCAAGAATTGCGAATTCTGCTAATCCTGCCTCCGCGTCTCCATCGCCACACTGACTGCTGGGACCGTCCATGACTGAACCTCAACTTAAGTTTAACTCGGGCTTAGAGAGCCTCGACTTTGCAGCCATTGCTGCCTATCTCTTGGCCACGTTTGGGATTGCTCTGTGGTTTGGGCATCGACAAAAGGACAGCGACGACTTTTTTGTGGGTGGGCGGGCCATGCCCTGGTTTGCTGTTGGACTCAGCATCCTCGCCACACTCTTCTCCACATTGACCTACTTGGGGGCGCCCGGAGAAGTCATCAAGAATGGATTTGGTCATTTCCTGGGTTTCTTGGCAATTCCCTTCGGCATGGCCGTCGTAATGCTGTTATGGATTCCTTTTTTCATGCGGCTGAAGTTAACCAGCGCTTATGAGTACTTGGAATTAAGATTCAACTACCCTGTTCGCTGCATCGGTGCCAGCCTTTTCATTTTGCTGCGTTTGGGATGGATGAGCATGGTGATTTTTGCCGCATCGCTGGCATTAGATCGCGTGAAAGGGCCTGACGTGTCTTGGTTGCCGGGACATGATATTTACTGGTGGATCTGCTTGATCGGACTCGTGGCGGCGGTTTACACCTCGATTGGTGGCATTCAGGCCATGATCTGGACCGACGTGCTGCAGTGCCTGCTGTTGATCATCGGTATCTTTCTCGTCATCGGCTATGTCGTTCTGGTGGATCGAACGGGGCCCCTCGATTGGTGGAAGACGGCGGCCAACACCGCTGGCCGAAACAATCTGCCGCCGTTATTCAGCTTGGATCTGACGGTCAGAGTCACCATCATGACCGCCATGATCGATAAATTTTTCTGGACGATTTGTACACACGGATCGGATCAAGTTGTTCTGCAGCGGTACTTTTCCACGTCGTCATTGAAGAGTGCTCGCCGAAGTTATCTCGTCAGCGCGATTGTCGATATCACGATGGGGATCCTGCTGGCCACCTGTGGCCTCGCGTTGCTTGCTTTCTATCTGAAACACGCCGAATTGGCTCCCGACGGAATTGATCCCGTGAAGGCAGCAGAAAAATTATTCCCGCACTTTCTGGGGAGTCAACTGCCCGCGGGTTTTGCCGGACTGGTGATCTCGGCGTTCTTGTGCGATGCGATTCAGACACTCGAAGCGGGTGCCAACGCCATCACGGCTGTCGCCTCCAAAGATATCGTTCCGCAATTGCGTCGCGGCAGCACAAAAGTCCTCAGCGAATTGACGTTCGTTCGCCTCTTATCCATCGTCATCACGGTGATTGTGACTGCGAATGCCTTTTTCGTGACCTATGTCGTCACGGAAATGGGCGAAACCATCATTGGAATGATGCCCAAGTTCTTCAACATGTTCGTCGGACCGTTGGCCTCACTGTTTATTATCGGAATGTTTTTCCCGCGATGCACGGCGCGGTCCGCGATTCCCGCTGTCGCCTGTAGTTTTGTTCTCTCCATTGTCTGGAGTTGGTGGAAGATGCTGTTTGGCGTAGACAAAGAACCAACATTCCAATTGGCAATTGCGGTTCCGTGCCTGACGTCGTTGGTGATCGCTCAGGTCTTGAGTTGGATTGTGGAAAATGGCGGAGAGCATCACGGATTGCGGTTTACATGGAAGTCCGTTGTGAGTCGTCCGGAAAATGCAGAACCTCTTCGTGGAATTCCATAAACCATAAAAAAAGAAAACTGGAAACGGTCAATTTTGCCCGGGAAATGCGTTCTCATTTAACGGCTGACCGTCGTCTCGTCGTCATCGCCAACAGCCCCGTTCGAACCAAAATCACACGCCGTCTTGAGAAGCCCCATTGCGGCAAAACGGCAGGGGACATCCCCGTTTTTTTCAACAGGTGGTCAGCCCCAGCGTGTCGGTCAGTCGGTGCGTCGCGAGCAACACCCGCTATCCGAGGGGTTGCTTTCCAGAGCCCGTCAGGTCGTTGATCTCAATCTCCCGCGTTTCGGCCTCGGTGGAAAGCTGAGCAATTTCCGATTCTCGGGATTTCAATTGTTTCGCTGCGACCTCGTCCAGCAAGTTTGGTTGTTGGACGCTGAATTGGTGAAGTGAGTCATCGGCGCTCTCGTGCAACTCAGGGATCGATTCCCACGCCGCCAGGATCTCGATCTGTAGTGTCTCCAGTAGCCGCCGTAGATTGACGGTCTCGGCGGCATTGCTGAAGTCCAGACTGCCCCAACCCTGTGGCTAAATGAAATCATTCGGATCGTTCGCGATCGCGCGCAATAGTTCGATATCTTCGTTCTCTCTCGCGAAATTAATCTCGCTCGTGAGTCGGTGGTAAGTCTCCGTCTTGTCAGACGGGTTGGCAAAACGACCTGGATGGTGCAGACGCACCCGATTTTTCCAAAGGTTTTTGAGTTCAAGCTCCTGCTCTTTGGAGAGCTCCTTGCGGGTCGCGGCGCCAGTCGCAGCTTCTTCGTAGTCGGCATTCAACTGTGCTTTTGCTTTTTTATATTGTTCCGCAACGTCTTCTGCCTCTTCCTCCTCAACGCGCAGCAGGGTTTTCAGGTACTTGCTTCGATAATCGATGATGAGCCGCAGTCGATCGCGCGTCTGATAGTACTTTTGTAACGACCGGAAAAATTTTGCCCGGGTGAAGTCAACGGGGTGGCGTTCGGTCGTGTACTGCGTTTCAAGATCGGCAAGACGGAAACGCGCGGCGGCACTCAATAACCGCATCGGCTCAATCGCCGGATCCAAGGAGATCAACAATTCCCGTTCAGGACGCTGCCGTCTGAGCAAGCGATTGACCATCGTCCCTTTCGCCCGCCACGGCGGTTACAGTCGCGTCATCCTCCGGCCGTGACTCACGACGTTCAATCTCGTTCAAATACCAGCGACCCATTTGCGCGGTGCGCGCGTTCTTGGAACCGGCCAGCCAGTCGATCCATCCCTTCCATGCATCGTCTGTACGAGCTTCCAAAAAATTGCGTCCTTTGTATTCCCCCAATGCAATACGAGAGGGAAACCATTCTGACTGGGCATGCGCGCAGATGTCTGCCCAAGAAATCAGCCCCCTGTGTTCGGCAATTGGCCGTAACACATTGGCGAGTAGGTCTGCGACGGTCTCAACGTCGCCGAGGGCGGTGTATGCAAACACTCAGGCAGGCGATAGTGCTGCCGGAGTGTTTGCAGTTGCCTGCCGGGACGGGGTCGAGCAATCGCTGTGCGAGTCGCAAGACGCAGAAGCCTGGTGCACCAATAGGGGTGATGCCAAGACGCGTCCATTCGGGTTTGAGGACGGCGTCGAGGTCATATTCAAGGTCGTAGGCAACGATCGGCAGATGGGCTCCGTAGGCGGCAAAGTCACGGTAGACCGTCTTGGCCGGTTCGCCGTCTCGTTCGAGAATTTCTCGCGTATCGCCATCAACGCGTGCGGCTTCTGGTGGGATGTCCGCATTTTGATTAAGCGGTCGACGAAAAGGTGGCCCATCGGCCTTCCATCCGTGCATTTTCAGCGCGCCCAACTCGACCACCATGATGGGCGCCGTCAGCCCGGTGGTCTCGGTGTCAACGAGTATCCAAGTTGTGTTGTTCATGCGTCTAGCCTGCTTTGCTTACGACGTTTTTGAATCGTGACAGACGGATCAAAACGAAAGTCCGCCAGATTCTTTCGTGGTCGGATATCGAGTTCGATGAGTTGGTTCTCCTGGCAATAGAGCGTTGTGAGCCCCGGGACGTTCGACAGATCAAGTTCGGTGAGATTGAGACTGCCACAACTCAGACGATTTAGAAATGAGAGCCGAAATGCGATCCGCGGCGATACTTCAGGCTTTCCCTTGAAGCTGATGTCTCGAATCATTAAGCCTTCCGTCCACTCAAAAACCGTGAGCGGTAAGAGATCGAAATTCACCACCCGAGAGACGATCGCACCATTTTCAACGACATCCGCAGACTCCTCTCCAAAAAAATCTCGTCGGAACTGCGTTTAAGTCGCTGAACAACAGTTTCCGGATCGAGGTCCAGCGCCGTGGCCTAATGCAATCATTAGCGATAATCGGGGTCGAGAAACTCATCCTTCCCGATACGGAATCGCCCGACACTCAACGCCGTGTCCTGCGACCGAGCCACGGCGAGCGCGTCGGAGACCATCCGAATGAGGATCTGTCTCGAGCCTGGCCTGATCACATCCAACGCGTAGGCGGGACGAGGGATCAGAGCGCTCCGTTTTTTTCTTCGGACATCTACGGCTCGCGGACACGAGGGGAACAATCAAAGGGGAATCAAACGGATTTGATTTCTGTTTACCGAATGGCGTGGCGAGATCTTGTCTTTATTTTAAAGAGCGACATCAAACGCCGAGAACTCCCCGACTAAACGAAATCAAGCCGGCCTTATCATGCCCCCAATCGCGGTCACTTTCTAACGCGTATCTTTCACATCGGTCGAATTTACCGGTTGATATGTACGGCTATCCCTTCACGGGCAATCACGATCATCGGGGACTTCGCCCTTTGATTGACGGCGAAAGGAGTCGGTTCGTGGACCGCATGGATGGCACACAGACGCTGTGTTATCCGGCCAAGTATCAGACCGGCGGGCGGGGTCATGTTTATCAACAACGCGACCATTTTTTTTCGATTCCGGATAAGAAACAGTTCTTCATCATTTGCCGCGACGTCGGGCGAAACGGCCGACAAGGGAGGTTGCTGAATCGTTCTGTGGATTGAAGTTAGGGATGAGTGTGGGTTTCGCAGCAGAAGCCTGCGTCTGACCGGAAGTCGCGATCGCTGTGGCCGCTTCCTTGCCCAAATGACGCTTCCTTGCCCAAATGAGTGGAACGAATCAACGACCCGCTGACCTCAGGAGACGCCACACGCCGTCACCTCGAATCAACCACCACGACCCCGCAGACGACAACACGGACGACCACACAGAGGATTCGCCAAGCACAGGCGACGACCCTTTCGGATGAACTCGGATTTCTTAACAGGATCGGAGTCGATTCGCTCAAAGTTCTATTTTTAGCCGTAAAAAGACTCGATTTCGTAAAAAAACTTTTCGCCAATGATTGACAACTCTTGTTAACAATACTTTACTTCAACCATGTGACCATCACGGTGCGCATGATTTCAGGCAAGGAAGCCAGTTTAAGAAATGGATCATTCTTAGAATTGAATTGACTCTGTGGGAGCAGAAGATGTCCGAAGTAGTGAAAGCCATGTCTAAGACGGAAGTTCTTACATCGTTGGCCGAGAAAACCGGCTTGACTCGCAAGGACGTAGCCAACGTGTTTGTTGAGCTGAGCGCACTGATTCAAAAAGAGATCGGAAAAAAAGGGCCTGGTACTTTTGGTCTCGCGGGGTTGATGAAGATTCAAGTGATTCGCAAGCCTGCGACCAAAGCAACCACTCGCAAAAATCCGTTTAAGCCGGATGAAATGATGGAAGTCAAAGCAAAGCCAGCACGGAGTGTGATTAAGGTTCGTGCATTAAAGTCGCTCAAAGATATGGTCTAATTGCACTGACTCTGTCCAATTTTGACTTGGACGGTCTCATTATGATTCTCTGTAATTGACTTTTTAAATTTTCACCGACAAGATGGAGCTACGTCCTGTTTGACCATTGCAGTTTGTGTGTGCCCAATACATAATTATCTAAAAGTATCGGCAAGCGACGTTTTTCTCTGATATTTTTCGAGATTCCGGCGTTGAAGAGCTTGTGACGTATTTTGTTTGTGGTTCGTGCAGTGTTGTAGTTGTCTGGAGGACTCCTATGCTTGTCTTGTCGCGAAAAAAGGATGAGAGTATTGTCATCGGTGAATCGATCGTTCTCACGATTATTGATATCCGGGGCGATCGCGTTCGCATAGGGATAGAAGCGCCGCGTGAAATTCCTGTTCACCGGCGAGAAATATCGATTGCGATTCAGTCAGCAGAGGCCGAATTGAAAAATATCGGGTCGGGCGTGGAGATTGGTGGTAGTTCACCTGTTGAGTCTACGTGAATTGCTACACGATCTCGTTATTTTGTTTTACTGGATTAGGTTTAACTCGTCGGTGTGTCGCACACGGACAGATTTGTAGGCCCCATCGTCTAGAGGCCTAGGACAACGGATTTTCAGTCCGTGAACTGGGGTTCGAATCCCCATGGGGTCATTATGCCACTGCCGCGACTGGGCGTTTGAATTGAATCCCCGGTCTGCTTTGGTCTCGAGCAGTCCTTCTTATTCAGGCAGCCGAAATTCAATGTGTTGTCGGATCGCAAAGAAGCGTGCTTCTGCTGAGTATGATTGTTTGAGAAACGGGCGTTGAGAAGGTAGACGACCATCCGTGCTGAGCGATTCGGCGAAAACTAAGCCATGCCGCATGTTTGCAAACGCAAGGGCGCGTTATGACTTGAATGCTCGTGGAAATTGCCATCCACAGCGAATTTCACGTCTCTTAAACAGTTCTTCGCCGGCATGACTCGTTGACACAGCCCATGGCGATTGTTTTGACCGCTGGCTATTCTTGCACAGAGTTTTGCCGTAGTCTGGGTGTCAAAGCCGTGCGACTTCATGAAAGACCTCTGGGGTGTGCGCATGGACGTATACCGGTCTCCCCACAAACCATAGGTTGGATCGGGTATCTTGAGTGCCGCTTGTTACAAAAACGATCTGTCTGGCAAAGCCTTATCGCCTTGCCGTAGATTGTTCCCCGTGGGCGAAACTCGTTGCCCATGGAGCGGTTGGTACGGTGATGCACGCCACGTTTTCAGAGACACTTTGATTCCTGATTCGATCAGTGATCGCACGCCTAAAAAGCGAATCCTTCCAACTCGGAACCACTTCCCAGACGAATCGTTAAACGCCGACGTTGGGTTGACCCGGATTGCAATTCCTACATAAACAGCGGTGATTCCTTAGCTTCAGAGCAGCGTTTTCGTTTAATTGGCTCAAGCGGATTCGGACGCACTTCATGGATCGAATCACCTCATCGCCAAACTCGTCCGCGGCATGCCGTCCTCCGGCAATCGGCGCTCCGGGTCGAACAGAGTTGACGATACGAGTGCTGATCGGTGTCGTCTGGCTGATTGTCTTCACGGTTTGGTTTCACAGTTTTGAGTTACCCAACAATCGGCCTGCTCATCGCTGGTGGATTTGGGAAAACCTGCCGTTCGATTTGTTAGACCTGATCGATCCACCCGTGTTGGCGAACGCTGTCCCCTGGAGTTGGTTGTTTTTGGGACAGAGATTGCCATTCCTGTTGATCGCAGGCGTGATCTGGGTTGGCGCATTGACCACGGGATCTCTCGCTCTTCGAGTTCTTCGATTGCGTAAGGACTTAAACACGGAAGAACAGTTGTTTTTCTCCGGGTGCCTCGGTTTGTCGATTCTCTCTCTCGCGATGCTGGGACTCGGGCTACTGGGCTGGATGTCGCGTGGACCACTATTGGTATTGCTGTTGATGAGCATCTTGGGGGAGGTCTGCCTTGTTTGGAACACCGGCACCGAAAATGGCAAATTACAAAACTTCAATTCGAACGTCGTTCGGCAAGAGACCCCGGCCTTTAAATGGGAAATCATGGGACGGCTTGTTCCTTGGATGGTGGCCCCATTTATCTTTTCGATGCTGTTGGGAGCAATGTCACCTCAAACCGATTTCGACGTTGTCGAATACCATCTTGGCGGGCCTAAGGAGTGGTATCAACAGGGACGGATCACGCATTTACCACACAACGTTTACACAAGTTTTCCTTTCCTCACAGAAATGTTGCTGCTGTCCGGCATGGTCTTGTCGGGGGACTGGGAATGGGGAGCACTCGTCGGACAGGCAACCATTGCGGGTTTCGTGCCGTTGACTGCATTGGGTTTGTATGCCACGGGCAAGCGTTGGTTTGGACAAACAGCAGGACGTCTCGCTGCCTTAGTTTGGTTGACGACTCCGTGGGCCTATCGAATCTCAATAATCGCCTATGCCGAGGGGGGGCTTGCCTGTTATCTGTTCGCAGCACTGGCCGTGCTGCTGCATTTAGTCTGGGAAGTCGTTCCGGATGCGGTCTGCGGGCCCCGGCCAATGATTGTCGGCGAGACAGGGGGCGTCGAACATCGGGCTCCATCAACAGTGCGTAGCCCGGCACAAGGATCGTTCTGCATTTTGTGTGGTCTCTTGGCGGGATCTGCGATGGCGTGCAAGTACACGGGTGCAATTTCTGCTGTGTTCCCCGTGGTCGTGGTCATTGCCGTTCGTGCCATGCGATTTTCCGAACCCACCACAATTCGTGTGCGACGGATGTTCCTCGAATTGTCTCTGTTGGGATTGGGTGTCCTAGTCGCGGTTGGACCATGGCTTCTGAAAAATATGATTGAGACCGGAAATCCGGTGTTTCCACTGGCGTACTCTGTTTTTGGTGGAGCCGGACGTGATGCGGAGTTGGATTCGAAGTGGCGTGCTGGACATGCTGCGAAATCGTATGTCAGCATCGGCGAGCGGATCAAAGATTCCTTGGTGAAGTTGACCGATGTCGTTGCGAACAATGATTGGCATAGCGCTCTGATGTTTGCTTTGGCTCCGATCACGTTGTTGGCATCGTGGCGCCGAAAAATTTGGTTCGTGTGGGGGTTTATTGGCTGGCAGTTTTTAAATTGGCTTCTTTTCACGCATCACATCGACCGGTTTTACGTGCCCATGTTTCCCGCCGTCGCTCTTCTTGCGGGAGCCGGTGCCTCGTGGTTGCTATCAACGTCGAAGGACGTTCGTGGGTCCACGGTGATCGGTTCTGTGATCACCGCAGTGATGGCATCAAATGTTTTGTACAACGCCAGCGTGATGAAAAATCTTGGCGGTTTCAATGCCGGTCGGACAGACTTAAAAGCGATTGGAATTCTGGAAAAAACCAAGTTTTTTGGAACGTTGGATTGGATCGACAACGAACGTGAGGCGGGGCGTCTTCCCGTCGCGACGAAAGTCTTATGCGTCGGCGAAGCGGGCTTGTTTCACGCCCGCTTCGCATATGTCTACAATACCGTGTTTGACCGGTCGTTTTTTGAGGATTGGTGCAGCGAACGCACGCCATCAGGCGAGGTGCACCTGCGTTCTGCGGATGACATTCGAGCGAAACTGCATCAGCAGGGGATCACTCATGTGCTCGTCAACTGGTCTGAGGTCCTGCGTTATCGCGCTCCAGGCAGTTATGGATATACCGACGTCGCACACCCCGATCGCCTTGCCGAGTTGCAATCGCAGGGAGTTTTGGGACCGCCTCTGTTACTTCCCGATGAAGTCTCGTTCGAAACGGCCGATGCCGATGTTTGTGCTCAGATTAAAGAATGGGCCGCTGCGCTCCTTAAAACCGTTCGTGGCACAAGCGTCTACACCGCAGCGCAGATTTTTCCGGTACAGTGAGTTTTGTTGTCAGGGGCTTTCAGAGATCTTCCGCGAGGACTTCGCTGAAATTTCGGCAAATTCCGCGCGGACCAGCGTGCGGACGCAGAAGGATCTCGACCGTTCGGGAGTGCCTCAATTGAGAGGCGAATTAAAAATCGAATTCCGAGGAACGATGTGGCGGTTCGGCTGCCGGCCTGTTGCTTTCACGAGGCAAGGGAAGCCGTTTGTGACGCTCAGGTGTGGGATTCACGAAGGCCGTGTGCCACATCGCGAGATATTTTTTGAAAGTGACAAAGTTACAAAACTCCAATTGCCACAAATTATCGCTTCCCGTAACATCCCGCCCGCGCTGGCCAAAAGGGCCGGTGAGATAATGGTGAGTTTTAGTATTCGTGATCGCTGAATTCGAGCACGAGGGACCGTACAAAGGGTATGACGCGCGAGGCAGACACAGGTCGTACGCTGGTCTGCCAGCTCTTGGTCCGTCATGAGCGACGATAAGCCGTCTTGGGCGGGAGATCAGGAAATGCGTTCGAGCATTCATGGAACATTTGCGACATTCTTGTTATTGATCCCGGTGGGTATCATTCCCACACTGGCCATTTTTGGAATTCCGCAGTTTGCTCCGGTCGTTGCATCTCCACTGTCTGATGGGAACGAGAATGAGTATGATTCGAGCGAGGCCAACTCGGGAAACGGACCGGCCGAAGGCCTCTATCAGGATCTCGATAGTTTCCACTCGACCAACGAGGATGTCGTTCACGTAACCGATCCGATGAAGGAATCGGCGGCGATCCCCAATCGCAGCGTGCCGCGGGAGAATAGAACACGAAATCGTGAGGCGAACGAGCGGACTGTAATATCCAATAGCCGCTTGCCTAGCTGGGCCAAAGACCTGCCATCCAAGGATTCTCGCCAGACGACAACAGCATTGCGAGATGCTGTCCCGTTCGAAGGTGCTTCCAGCCGCAGAGACGTTTTACCGCAAGGGGAATCCAGCCCCAGAGTGTCCGATTCATTCGCCTCAAGTCGGAACATGGAATCAAACTCGGACGAATTCCAAAGGACAGAGCAGACCAACGATCACCACATCCGGCCGCTGGCCAATGATGTCGAGGAACGCGTGGCATTGCCAAGCCAAAGGCGCAGTCGAGGGACGCCGCAGGAACAAGGTGTGGCCCCCTCACGCGAGAATTCTGGTTCGGAGCCACTCACGTGGCAGGGAGCAGTCCAGCGTCTGAACGAATTGGAAATTCGCAACTTCCGCCTCGAACCGGGTCGCGAAGTCAATCAGTTTGTCTTTATCTGTTCTTATTCTTCGAGCGACTCTCCACGCGTCTTGTATCGCTTTGAAGCGGAAGCGGACGAGCCTCTCAAGGCCGTTGAAAAAGTACTGCTTCAAGTCGACGAATGGCAACGCCGAAGGTAGTGTCTGCCTCTCCGTCAAAACGTTGACGGAAATGGCATGGTCCTGTTTGATGCTACCGAAACATGGTCGCCATTGTTTGTGACGATCCACTTTAACCGTCCATTTTGGTTTGCCAGTCATGCTCCATCGTGCCCCCGGTCTTCAACCGCAACGTGTCTGGGGTTCGCAGCTCGTGGATCACAGGCAGTGGTCATTTTTTTCTCGGAATGATCCTCTTCGGCCGACGGCTACAGTAGTTCTTGGTGTTCCTGCGCAGTGCATTCGATCATCAAAGATGGCGCGTGTCGAAGCCGCCTTATGGGTCTCGGACGGCCCCCTCAGTACGCGTCGATTGATGCAATTGGCCACGCTAGCCGATTTGTCCGAATCACGGCGATTGATTGACAAACTCAACGACGCCTACGACCGGGATGGCACGGCTTTTCGCATCGAGCGTGTTGCCAGCGGCTATCGGATGCTGACAAGACCAGAGTTTTCTTTTTGGTTGGGAAAGTTACATCATCGACAGGCGGAGTTAAAGCTGACACCACCCGCCATGGAAACACTTGCCATCGTCGCCTATCGTCAACCGACAACTCGCGCGGGGATCGAGTTGATTCGCCGAGTCCAGTGCTCGGAAATGCTCAAACAGCTGATGGATCGCCATCTGGTGCGCATTGCCGGCGAAGAGGATTCACTCGGTCGGCCGTTTCTTTACGAGACGACTCGCCAGTTCCTAGAAATTTTTGGATTGAAGGACCTTGAGGATCTGCCGAATGCGGATGTTCTGCGACCGCAGCGAACGACAACGTTGCCCCTGTCGAGTTCTTCAGAAGAGGAGGGTGAGCCGAACAATTTTGCGGCCTAAGGCCCCGTTCGATAGGGAAGCCTTTTTAATCTCTGCCATTAATGGGATCGATTGCCCTTTGTGGACTTGCTACGGCGTAGCTTTTCGATGAACTCTGCTGACATTCCCGCGGAGAAACGCGGCTCCGCATGAAAGATATCGCCGACGGATTTGTCGGGGCGCATCGGGAAGTGAAGATGCTCCACGTAGACCTCCCAGTCGGAGAGGTTGTCAGGCTTCAGATTTCTCATCCAATCGAGTCCGAAAGCGACATGTCGAATTTCATCACGGTGAATGATTTGCATCATCGCCGCGCTCTTCAAATCGTTCGCCGCCACAAAGTATCCTTCGAATTCCAACGTATGGTCAAGATTTCGTCCTTCGAATGTCATGGGGAGACCGACGAGATAATCCAGCACCGATCGAAATTCCATCGATTGTTTCCAGATGTACCCGTTCACCGGCAAGCTGCCGAATTTCAATCCCATGGCTGCCGCGCGTTCGATGTGCATTTTGGTGTGGCGTTGCTCGTCCTCCATGATTTTTGCCAAACCGAGCCGAAAATCGAGGGGCTCTTGCGGGAATGCGAGTAAGACCCACGCCATGACTTCCAACGCCTGAAGCTCATGATTGGCCATGATGTGATGTGCGATCGCACGCTTTTCGGGGTTGCAAAATGTTGTTGGGTGAGGCATCGCAGGTGCCGTACGGGCGGCAGCAAATCGGAGGTTTGCGCTCCGGACCGGCTCTGTGACACGTATCGATTCACCTGGCAGAGGGTCGATGAAATCGCTTCGGACTCGCTCGAGCTTGGCCTCGAGCGAGTCCGAAAACAGAATGCGTTCAGCAAATACGCGAAGTTCCATGGGATTTACCGCGGTAGACGTTTGATGCGATCTAGTACAGACTCGCCGTCATCCATATCGTGTTTTTTTAGTTTGCTAAAAAAGGTACTACGCGGCATGCCCAGTATTCGAGCCGCTTGGGCTTTGTTTCCCGAACATTTCGTGAGTGCCTCTAACAGCACTTGGCGTTCTGCCGTGGCTTCGAGTTTTCCCCAGTTCAAGCTTCCCGCACCGGGATAAACCGGGTGATCAGCCCCCTGCAAAAACGTGGGCGTCGAAGACTCTTTTTGCTGAATTTCTGGTGGTAGATCCGAAACCGAGATCGTCTCACCTTCCGTCATGACGATGGCTCGTTCGACCACGTTTTGAAGCTCGCGGACATTCCCCGGCCAAGAATAACGGAGGAGCGATTGTAATGCTTCATCGTCAAAGCGTGCGGCCCGCTGGTTGCCACGCAAAACCGCTCGCTTCAGAAACGAAACAACCAAATCGAGAATGTCCTCGGGCCTCTCTCGTAACGGCGGCAGTGTCAAGCTGACGACATTGATCCGATAATAAAGATCTTCGCGAAACTTTCCTTCGGCGATCAGACGTTCCAGATTTTGATGAGTCGCCGCCACAAGCCGGAC
Organism: Schlesneria paludicola DSM 18645; assembly: GCA_945876035.1. GTDB lineage: Bacteria > Planctomycetota > Planctomycetia > Planctomycetales > Planctomycetaceae > Schlesneria > Schlesneria paludicola_C. The sequence continues at coordinate 25,431 of CAMCMU010000047.1, forward strand.
ATCCACCTGAATGGTCTTGTTCGAACCAACCGGCTCAAACTCCCTCTGTTGCAACACGCGCAGCAGCTTGATTTGGACATCGGCCGAAATGTCACCGATTTCGTCGAGGAATAACGTTCCGCCATGAGCGAGTTCAAACCGACCCTTCTTGTCGGCCACGGCTCCCGTGAAGGCTCCTTTGACGTGCCCGAACAATTCGCTCTCCAGCAACCCCGCCGATAGTGCCGCGCAATGGACGCTGATCAGCGGGCCTTCGCGACGCGGACTATTGTCATGAATGGCCTTCGCCAGCAGTTCTTTTCCGGTCCCACTCTCACCACGCACAAGGACACTCGTTTCGCTGGCCGATACTTTGCGGACGGTGTCCAGAATTCGTTCGAGAATCGCGCTGCGTCCGATGATCGCATCACGGCGAAACTCAACGGCTGGAGACATGTTCCATTCCGGCCGCGTGCCTGTGGTCAGTTCCGCCTGCAGTATTGTGATCTGTCGAGCCTGTTGTGCGATCTGCTCAGTCTTAATGTGCAATTCTTTATTCAGTTGAGTAATGTCCTGATGCACCTTGGCGCAGTGTAACGCCACTCCCGTAATCTGACTGAGGGCGGTCAGAAAAGTAAGATCTTCGGCGGAATACATCGTCCCGTTATTTTTGGGACCAAGAACAACGAAACCGGCCAACTCGCCGTCCATGTCGAGGCGATGCACCAAATCTGCTTGGACCTGCCGCAGAGTGCTCTGGATCGGCGTCAGAGTGTCACGGGATCCGGGGGTCACTCTCTGAAGTGCCGCATCAACGACCAACGCCTGCACAAATTCCGCCGGCAATGCCAACTGCATTGGCAGTCCCGTCGACTGTCCTTCCGCCGCCATCAGCCGAAATGTTTTCGTTTGACCCTCACGAAGATACAGAGCCACCCGCTCGGACTGAAGCACGTCTCGACACGATAATGACATTCGCTCGGACAGATACTGCAAGTCCGTTCGTCGCCCCATGTCTCGGTGAATATGTTGCAAAGCTTTGTCGAGCTGATACTTCTCCCGAAAAAAACGTCGATCAATTAAACGTTGCCACCAATCTCGGAGCCAGATGAGAAGAACGACCGTGAGCATTAAGATTCCGGCGATGATCCAGATCTGTTGTTTGAAGTCGGGCGTTTTGCGCACGGCAACGGCGAGGCTTCCACACGCAATGCAAAATGCCACAGTACCAGTCGCTCCGAAACTCAATACGTAGTACCACATCCCCTTACTAATAATCTGCTCTATCAGCATCAGCTTGTAACGCACGATTCCGATGGCATAGGCAACCATGAAGAGCAGGCTCGCCAGAAACATGGGAACACGCGCCCCTCCAAGAGCAAAATCAGCGCGAGAAAAACTGGCAATCAATAATGAATAGCCAATGCAGACAGCTGCGGCCGCGGCTGCCCATAAGATCCACCTCACTTGACTTAACTCGATCGGGTTTCGAGTGGTCACGACGCTATAACTGAGCGCCGCAAGTGTCAGCACGAAGTACAGGGTCGCGACACCCAAGTAGAGATAGACTCCGTGCATCAAGTAGCTGAAACAGGACCGCAAGAACTGGGTTGGGGGTGACTCGCTGGAGCCGATATAAGCCCACGACAATCCCCAGACGAGCATTTCTATTGCGATAAAACTGACGATGACAACTGCCGGAATCGCATAGACCAAACATGTTACGATTCGAGGCCAATGGGAAATCGGCGGTTTCGGGCGAGGATAGACCATGAAAAAGTGAAGCGTGACGGCCGGCAGCAGGATTCCAGAAACCGCAAATGGAATTGTGAGCCAAAAACTGCCCGCAACGGTTGTCCAATGAAATCCACCGACAAAGGCTCCCAACGTCGAAATACTCATTGCGAAAAAACGACGAGCCGAGTCATCAAACGGGCGGTTCCAAAATGCGACCGCACCGACAGAAAAGATCAACAGTTGAAGCAGAAACCAGACCAATGTCAGGCCAACGTCTCGTGCAGAGACGGTCTGAAGTTGCACAGCACAGGTGATGGGGGCTGATGAATCGGGCGTCGTGTACTCAATCTTTAACCAACGCACTCCATCAGAGTCCTGAACCAATGGAGGTAAACCGTCCGTCAGGGGATCCATATCGGGCACGAGTGAATAAAAATCACGAGTCCGAAGCGAAAGTTGAATTCTTGAAAAGTCTAAAAAATTGGTCACCGCCATTTGATCCATCATAATCAGGCGGTCTCCCTTTTGGGGCGGTCTCCCTTTGCATTTGAAATCACTTGGTACCTGTTGAAACTCAATACCTGACAATTTCGCCGACGGAGTCGTGGAATCCAGATCAACCAGCAAAAAACGCAAACGCAGATCAGGGGCTGTCGCAACGACGGCTAAGACGAGAACGCAATACGAAACAACACACCCGCCAATAAAAGCCAGTCCCCAGCGAATGATTTTATCGATGAAATTCATAATCAGTCATTGACTCAAAATTTCTCTGCAACTCAAAAAAAAGCGCCGAAACGAATGACAGACCAAATATATAGTTGCGCCGACAGCGCCGAAATGTGCGCCGAAATTTCCAGAAAACATAACTAATGGCGAATCATGATGCGGTGTGTTGACTAAAACAACAACGGTTAACGAACAAAATTCAGTCATAATCCCCATTTTAGTAATTTTCGACTATCTTTTGATCATATTTCGGCGCGATAAATGCATTTAAGTTTATTTGATGGTTGGCACTTCAAGATGATGACCTGAATTTTTATCCGTGTTTGAAGTGTTGCCTTTGCGTTACCCAGCCCGAGCCCCCGACGATATCAGAGCAGTAATCCGACGCCTACGTACTGCCACGGTCTCTTAAGAAGCAGTTTCACCCATACTGCAAAACCCGGACACAGTCCCCAGTACACCCAGAGTATGCTCGGCTGTTCTTCCGTCGGGGGTTCTTTTTTCTTTTGAATCACGGATGCGTGAGCCCTCATGGACGAGGGATTTTAACGACCAATTTTCGTTTCGCCTGTCGCGAAAGATCTTGGGTTGGGTTCGGCATCGATTCCGTCCGCGCCGCGATCTTTGACGCACATGTGGCATCTACGTTTCGATGGTTATTCCATTCAGCGTTGGAGTGTCTGGTCGATTTCCGGCCAAGCAGAAAGAGATCACCGCATGACGGGCCATGGCTTCGGATCCATGAACCAATTCGGATTGCACAGCCGCGTCGATACCGTCAGTAAGGCGCAGTCTGTATCACCGAATCGGCAGGGATTGCCCTCAAGATCGTGGGCCTCGGTATGCGTCTGACGACGTACTAGAGTTGTCGCATTGTCTGCGCGAGGAACAGCCGAAAAGGTTGTTCCAGTGCCTACTCAGGTGTCGCCGAAAATCCGCTTTGAGGGCTCTTCAGCGATAACCGAAGCGTCCTCACCACGAAACCGCCTCCTGCGATCTTAAAACGCTTTTTGACGCTGCCGAGCACCGCAATGAACGTGATGAATCCGATAGCCGCGATGATTGAAAAAAACGAGCGTGTGTCTTAGCGGCCTCAGATCGCGGTGACACATTTGAGGGGGATCTGAATTTTGAGATCTTTTTTCGGTCAGCCTCACTTTGCAACGTTACTTGTGAGGGCTCGTCGCTTGTGAGAAATCGTCTGTCGTTTTGCGACTAGCGCAGGCGAACATATCTCGTCGTTACGTACCATGACGAGATTTCTTGATGCTCTACATTTTACGGTTTGGGCAACTGGGAGCCTATAAAGTTGGCAATATGTTCGATGGATTCTTTTGCTTCGGGCAGCAGTGGCTCGTGGGATTGGAATACGTGGAACATGCCTCGCCAGACTTCGAGTGTCACTTGGATGCCATCGTCTCGTGCCTTTTTTGTCACACGGATACTATCGTCACGGAGCATTTCGTGTTCGCCGACCTGAATCAGCAGCGGCGGAATGCCGCGGTAGTTGCCAAAAACGGGGGATGCCAGGGGATTGCGAGGATCCGTCTTCCCCAGATAATAATCTCTGAACACGGGCATGGTTTTGGCGCTGCAAATGGGATCGTTGACGGTCTGTAAGGACTCGCTTGCCAGCGTGAAATCCGTGCACGGCGACAAGGGGATCCCTCCCGCGGGGAGTGACAGTCGGCGGTCTCGCAGGGCCAGCAGAGTTGCCAGAGTGAGGTTGCCGCCCGCAGAATCCCCGGCAATGAACGTTGCTTTGGCGGGGCCAGAGGCTGACGGCCCGTTGGATAGGATCCATTCGTGAGCGGCGATGCAGTCTTCGAGGCCGGCGGGAAAGGGGTGCTCCGGTGCCAAGCGGTAGTCGGGCAGAAATACCGCACACTTTGCCGATGCCGAAAGATGGGCGGCAAGCATCAGATAGAATGCGCCGGAGCCGGAGACAAAACCACCACCGTGCAAATAGAGCAGACGTACATCGGGATCGGCGCCGGGTGCCACAACCCATTCACAGGGAATGTCCCCCATTTTTATGCGAATCAAACGGATCGATTTGTTGGCCGGCTCGCGACGCGATGCCATCCCTGCCCGTAATCCAGCCAGATCAAAGTTTGTTGCTCCGAAGGGCGTCCCTTTTTGCAGATTTTTGAGGTATTCGATGCTTTCTTGCGAGACCGCTCGCTGCTTATTCTGCGACGCTGCCGGCGAGGATGGAATGTCATCCGTGTCCATTGGGGGGGCTATCACAGGATTCTGTGGGGCCACGGCCTGCTGTTGCTGCGGGGTTTCCGCAAGAACGTCTGCCGTCTGGGCGAAGACAATGACTAACAACCCCGTCGTCAAAATCTGTTGGACGGCGAACCGAATCTGTTTCATTGGGGACTCTTGCGTGTAGGAATTGGTTCAAGGGGTAGCATTCTCGCCGAAGAAACAGTTTCGCAACGGCGACTTCGCTTATCAAGCCGACCACATTTCAATGAGGAATCCGACGTTTTTCAAGTAACTCTGGACCTGTGAAATTGGTTTCACGTCTAGACCGCGTTTCCGTTTCACGTACAGACGAATGAAATTGTTGGCTGCATTTCCACGGCTACTCAATCTCGCCGCCGCGTTCGGTGTCGGGGAACAACCCGTTTCGGGGCATTGTCGGTATTACCTTCAAGGATTGGCAACTAACAGCCTGCGAAAACAGTTTATCCTCGGATCATTACTGTGTCGTCCAAGATTTTTTCGCCAGCAGGCACTCGCAGCTGATCTCTGCGCGGTCAGTCTCTGAGATCTGTTCTTGTGGCCTGCGGGGCCACAAGAACGTAAGAGCCGTTCGTTTGGGCGACTCCAATTCCAGGAGCGGGAGGCGATCATCGTAGTGCTTGGCAGATTGCCTCCCGCGTCTCCGAGTGGAACGATAGGGGCGAGTGTCACGTCCGCTGGTGTCGTAGGATTTCAGGCCTTGGCAGCAGTCGAGTCAGAGCAATGGGTCTCGTCGGTAAGTCGCAAATCACGGAGGGACGAGGAGTGTCCCGATCCTAGACAAACGAACGTAGATGCCTGCCGTCGAACAGCGATGGTGACCACGACACAGGCCTGCGAAGAACAGAGTGCTTTCAGGGACCGTTGTGTGCCCTGCAAACGCTGTCCGGGGGAAGCCTACGCAGATCACAAAAAACACGGTCCGTCACAGGTACTTGAAACGTCTGGGCGAAGATCCCCCCTCGACAGGCTGTTAACCATCAAGGAAAATCACTAAAGTTGTGACAGTCATCTTTCTAGGCCCAACATCTGGGTGCAGACTAGCGATTCAAAAACGCCGATCGCCGTCGCGCGTTATTTCACTCTCAGAGTAAAACGGCCCGAGCGGACGCACTCTTCCACAGCGACGATTTAGTCTTCCACAGCGACGATTTAGTCTTCCACAGCGACGATTTAGTCTTCCACAGCGACTTTGACAACGACTTTGACAACTTCGCCGGGAACGGGAGGAACACCAACGGCAAGACTGGGGGCGTGGACGTCTTCGGGGTAAAAAATCATAAACGTTCCCTGAGGGGCATCGTAGGTGTTTGTTCCGGGTTGATAAAGAATAACGTCTTTGGTTTCGTCGTAATCCACTCTTGCGGGTGGAGCTTCGGTTAAAGTCACGTGACCAAACCGCTCGCGACCCGCGGCCATAAACTGGACGTCAATATGTTTTCGATGAGACTCCCAAACCGCGTTTTCAGCCGTTTTTGTCTTGTACCGCATGACGATACTAACGAGTCGCCGACCGTCGAGTTCATATTGGCCATTCTCTACGTGGGTAAAGTCTGTGCTGCCGAGATACTCCAACGCTTTGACGATTCTCGGTGCTAAGTGGGAGTATTTCGCGTAGTTTTCAATCTTATCGGTGATCATTCGGAATCCATTACGGTGAAGTGCGTTTGTCAGCACGTGTATGCCAGAAAAATTTTGGGCGTTCTCGATCCCGGCGTCAAAAGGGGAATTGGCGATTTGGGGAACCGGTGGCCCGTGCGGGTCGCGATCGGATCGCAGGTTATGGTGAACGGATTCTCAAGTCAACGCGATCTCTGGGCTCATAATCGCTACAACCGATCGTCGTTTCCTGATTTGCCGGCACAGTCGGCTAAGTTCTCAACGCTCGCAGCGTGCAACTGGGCAAGGTGACTTCATATACTGTCGTCGGCACGAATGGGCATCACGGTCTGAATTTTGAACAGTCAACGTGCAAAAATTGCGGTGCTGAGAGATGTTTTAAAATTTCAGACCGGCCTTCCAGGTTTTCGGTCTGAATTCGAGGTCGTTGCTCGAGGAATTTTGGGTTCCTCAAACTTGAACTTTACATGGAGATTGTTCTGCGTCATGCCATTGCCTCGTTTAAATCCTTGGAATGACTGGTCGTCAACGGAAGAAGGTCTCGCGCGGGATGCCGATTCTGTGGCCGCTGCCATCCGGGATATCAGGGTCCCCTTGGGGATCGTCCGGACAGAGCGGGGATTGGCCTTGAGACGATCTGACCTCGGTGTTTTCAATTCCACGCCCAGCGATTCGCAGCAGTATCCGGTTGTGGGTTTTGTGCCGTCGGTACCCCTTGAACAACTCGGCGACTTGAGCTTCTGCACGGACCACGGTCTTCGTTTCCCTTATGTTTCCGGTGCCATGGCCGCGGGGATAGGATCCGTAGAAATTGTGGAAGAAATGGCCAAAAATGGCATGCTGGGGTTCTACGGTGCAGCGGGCCTGAATCCCTCACGTGTCGAACAGGCCATTGATCGACTGCAACAGACGTTGGGGGAGCGTCATCCCTACGGATTCAACCTGATTCACAGTCCAAATGAGCCGCAACTCGAACGAGCGATCGTCGATCTGTACCTGCGTCGCGGCGTCAGGCTTGTGGAGGCCTCTGCCTTCCTTGACCTCACGCCACATGTTGTCCGTTATCGTTTGCAGGGGATCCATCGAGACCCATCCGGCCAGATTGTAGCTCCCAACAAAATCATGGCCAAGGTCTCACGCGTGGAGGTCGGCTCCAAGTTTTTTGCACCGGCCCCCGCAAAAATTTTGTCGTTCCTGATTCAAGAGCGGGCGATCACTCACGAACAAGCACAAATGGCAGAGGCGGTGCCCATGGCACAAGAGATGACTGCTGAAGCCGATTCAGGAGGACATACCGATAACCGCCCGGCGTTGACCCTACTCCCCACGATCCTTGCTCTCCGTGATCGAGCGATGTCAAAGTATCGGTTTACTCAACAACTACGCGTTGGCCTTGCTGGAGGAATTTCTACTCCCTCGGCGGCGGCGGCAAGCTTTGCGATGGGCGCCGCTTACATTTTGGTCGGTTCGGTACAGCAGGCCTGCCTCGAGTCGGGAACATGCGATGTTGTGAGGCAAATGCTGGCGGACGCCGAGCAGGCGGACACCACGATGTGTCCCTGTGCCGATATGTTCGAGATGGGTGTCAAAGTGCAGGTCCTCAAAAGAGGCACAATGTTTCCCATGCGCGCGACCAAACTTTACGAACTTTATCGCACCTACGGAGGCCTCCAAGAGATTCCGGCTGCGGATCGGGAATGGATAGAAAAGAACCTGTTTCGTGCCACTCTGGAGCAGGTCTGGCAGCAGACGATGGATTATTTTGCAACACGCGATCCGGCTCAGATTGAAAAAGGAAGGAATGATCCCAAACATCAAATGGCACTCGTCTTTCGATGGTACCTTGGTCAATCCTCAAGATGGGCCAACTCCGGCGAAACCTCACGCCGATTGGATTATCAGATTTGGTGTGGACCCGCGATGGGAGCCTTCAATGAATGGACACGGGGCACGTTCCTTGCCGATCCGAAGAATCGTCGTGTGGTCACGGTCGCAAACAATCTGCTCTACGGTGCGGCTGTCCTGCACCGCTTGAACATTCTTCGATGCCAAGGCTTCCCAATTTCTCGGGATATGGCCATGGTTGTGCCGCAGGAACTGAATCAATTGAGACACCATCTGGATCACTAAACGGATGTCACAAGAGACTGACGGAATGACGATGACCAATCACGAAAACTCTTTACCGATTCAAAAAAAACAACCGCCGCTCGCCGTGGTCGGTTTGAGCGCGCTCTTTCCCAAGGCGGCGAGCATTCATGAGTTTTGGTCGAACATCCGGAACGGAGTCGACTCCATCACCGAGGTTCCTGAGACACATTGGAGTCCCGACGAGTATTTCGATGGAAACCAAAAAACACCGGATATGACGTACGCACGGCGCGGAGGTTTCCTTTCGCCGGTGTCATTTGATCCGATGGAATTTGGAATTTCACCCAGCAACCTCGAAGCGATTGACACCGCCCAATTGCTGGGTCTGGTCGCGGCGAAGCGGGCGTTGGAGCATGCGGGGTACGGAAGCAATCGAGAGTTTGACCGTTCGAGGATCGGTTGCATTTTGGGGGTTACCGGAACGTTGGAGATGGTCATCCCGTTGGGAGCGAGACTAGGACATCCGAAGTGGCGCAAGGCCCTAAAAGACGCAGGCGTTGCCGCCGACGTTGCTGAGGACGTCGTACAGCGAATTTCGCAGAGTTACGTCCCTTGGCAGGAGAACTCCTTTCCCGGATTGCTGGGCAATGTCGTCGCCGGTCGAATTGCCAACCGCCTGAACCTGCACGGAACCAACTGTGTGGTGGACGCGGCTTGTGCCAGTTCACTCAGTGCCATTCACCTTGCTGCGCTCGAGTTATGGACCGGACGAAGCGACATGGTCGTCACCGGGGGGATTGACACCTTCAATGACATCTTCATGTTCATGTGTTTCAGCAAGACTCCGGCGCTGTCTCCGACCGGTGATGCCAAGCCATTTTCAGAGGACGCCGACGGCACAATCCTTGGTGAAGGTGTTGGAATGCTGGTTCTCAAGCGATTGGTTGACGCTGAACGAGACAACGACAAGATTCTGGCGGTGATTAAAGGGATTGGAACGTCAAGCGACGGCGCGGGGAGTGCGGTGTATGCACCGAGGGCGGACGGGCAGATTCGGTGTCTTCAAGATGCGTATCAGGTGGCGGATGTCGCCCCGGAGACGATCGAATTGATTGAAGCACACGGGACCGGAACGAAGGTTGGTGATGCGACGGAGATCGCAGGTTTAATGCACGTTTACAAGTCGACCAAGCGGCGAGGAACATGGTGTGCCTTGGGATCGGTGAAATCCCAGATCGGTCACACGAAGGCCGCCGCCGGAGCGGCCGGAGTCCTCAAGGCGATTCTCGCGTTACGCCATCGCGTCCTGCCGCCGACGATCAAAGTCAATCAACCGCCTGCCGCCTTGTCTGGATCGGACTCACCGTTCTACGTCAATACCGAAGCCCGTCCGTGGCTGAAGTCCGAGCACCATCCTCGTCGCGCCGCGGTGAGCGCGTTCGGTTTTGGCGGGAGCAACTTTCATTGTGTCCTTGAAGAATCGCCTCAAGTATTCGCCGACCCGGACTGGGACGGAGACGTTCAGGTGCTTGCTTTTTCGGCGATGCACTTGAAGGAGTTGGTTGAGCAGATTCGGCTTCTCCCGTGGTCGGAATTTGCGGTCCCCGAACACACCAGCACGGCAGAAAACGCTCTCCCATGGTCCGCGTGGGCGGCTCTTCGAAACATGGCTCATCGGAGTCGGACGACCTATCAGGTCGAGCATCAGCATCGCCTTTTGTTTGTTGTCGAACGAGAGCGAGCCAATGTCGAGGCCGCAGTGGCAGGTGCGCTGACATTGCTTGAGCGATACCCCGACCGGTCTTCCTGGTCGACTCCGGATGGCGTCTATTATGGCCGAGGTCCACAAGACGGAAGGCTTGGTGTTCTCTTCCCCGGTCAGGGCTCGCAGTATGTCGGCATGTTGCGGGAATTGGCATGCCGATTCCCGGTGATGCAGGACGTTTTAGCCGAGGCCAATGATGTTTATTCGTCAGCATTCAACCCGCAAGAGAATTCCGCGAACCGCCTGACCGACTATGTCTACCCACAGTCTGCATGGTCAGCAGAGGCGCGTCTTCAGAGAGACAACCAGCTTCGTGCCACGCAGATCGCTCAGCCGGCGATTGGTGCGATCAGTCTGGGATCGTTAGCGATTCTCAGTCAGTTTGGCGTTTGTCCCAGCGCCGCGGCGGGACACAGTTACGGTGAGTTGACCGCTCTCTGTGCTTCCCGGCGGATTCAACCTGAGGCCCTGTATCGTCTGTCAATGTTGCGTGGTCAATTGATGGCCGCGGCTCAGGAAGAGGTCGGCGGAATGCTAGCCGTTGGTGCGCCCCTGACTCAAGTGGAAGCCCTGATCAAGGAGTTGGCTGTCGATCTTGTCGTTGCCAACTATAACAGTCCGAATCAGGTGGTCTTGTCTGGACGACTTCCCGAAATCGAGCGGGTGACGGCGTTATTAGCGACTCGCAATATGCGAGGACGAAAGCTACAGGTGGCGGCGGCGTTCCATAGTCCACTTGTCGCGTCGGCGAGCCGAGCTTTTCGTCCGGAACTCGATCACATCGATTTTGCGCCGTCGGAAATGCCGGTCTATGCCAATACCACGGCCACAGAATACCCATCCGATCCAGTCGCGGCGCGTGATTTATTGGCTTGCCAACTCGCAAAGCCGGTGAATTTCGTACGTGAAATCGAGCAAATGTATTCCGACGGGGTACGTACGTTTCTGGAAGTCGGCCCGAGTGGCGTGTTGAGCGGCTTGGTCAACTCAATCCTTTCGGGGCGACCGTACCGTGCGATTGCGATTGATAGTTCTCACGGCCGCCGCAGCGGTGTTTTTGATCTTGCTCAGGCGTTGGCGCAATTGTCCGCTTCGGGCTACTCACTTCACTGGAGTCTGTGGGATCCCCAGAGAGATGACGAACAGAACACCGAGGGGCACAACCGGCTGAAAATCCCGATTTGTGGAGCCAACTACGTCAAACCTCGGACGCCGATGCCACCACGGCCTCAGCCTGCCTGCGCGCCAGCGATACCGCTTGCTGACGGTCACGAACCGAGTCTCAACCCACTTTCCAACGCAGCTTTGAAGGGCGACCTTGCGTTTCCGCCCAGAGCTTCCATCGAATTCAAACCCGCCGAGGTTTCAACGATTAAGATCGATCATTCGGACGTGGATCCCCCGAGCGATTCTGCTGTTACACAAGTCTCCTTACCTCCAACACAGAGCGAGACACCCGTGGTTGATTCGACGCCCGATTATGGACACGATTCACGAACCGTAATTCAGGACAACCTGCGCGCCTTGCAGCGAATGCAGGAAGAAACGGCCAAGCTGCACCAGCGGTTTCTCGAGGGACAGGAAGCGGCACTGAAAACGTTTGAGATGTTGGCTAGTCGGCATCTCCAATTGGTGCAGGTCTCCGGCTTGGAGCATCCAGTCAGCGTCGGCAACCAGACGAACGGACCGCTCGAACGTCGCTCAGAGTCACTGAATCCTCACGCGGATTTGGCAAATGAGATGCCACATTCCCAAGGCGTTCCGCAGAACACCATTGGTCTGGCTCCCACCCTCATGAATGAAAAGTCGGCCGCGGCGACCGCGGCAGTCGTCCCCGCATCCTACAATCCCGCGCCTTCGATGCCACAACTCAGTTCCGCTCCGAAGCCGATTGCGAAAACTTCCGCACTTGCGTCGATTTTGCTTTCTGTCGTCTCCGAAAAAACGGGCTATCCTGTTGATATGCTCAATTTGCAAATGAGTCTGGACCACGACCTGGGAATTGAGTCGATCAAACGCGTTGAAATCTTGTCCGCGTTGCAGGATCGTGTTCCGAATCTTCCGGAATTTCGGCCAGACGAGTTAGGTGCCTTGCAGACGTTACAAGATGTGGTTGGATTGGCGGAAAAGCGGACCGTAGAGCCTCGGGTCAGGATCGA
>CAMCMU010000048.1 GCA_945876035.1 Schlesneria paludicola DSM 18645
CTCGACTCCGGAATCCACGTTGTGAGGATAGTTCGTACTCCACAACCGCATTTCCCAGATCAATTGTTTTTTGTGTCCGACCTCACCGTTTCCGGGGTACTCGTAGACCACTGTTTGAGTGTCCGGGAACTGTTGGTCATCGTCGTGAAAATACTTGCCTCCAACGGCAACGATTCGAGAGGGATGAGTTTCTACTCCCAGTCCCCAGCGGGCGATGTCCAGTTCATGGGCCCCGTCGTTTCCAGTGTCGCCGGCCCCGAAATTAAACCACCAACGCCAGTTGTAGTGAAATCGATTGTCTTGAAAGGGAACCATTTCCGCCGGCCCAATCCACTGCTCGTAATCGACACCGGAGGGGATCTCTGACGGCTGTTTGTGACCGATATTGCCTCGGCGTTGAATGTTCCAGGCGCGGGCCATCAAGACATTACCGATCCGGCCCTCACGCAGCATTTGAATGGCATCGATCATGGAAGCGTTACTTCGTGATTGAGTGCCATGCTGCACAACGACCTTGTTTCGTTGGGCAGCTTCGACAAGTAATCGCCCTTCTCGGATATTGTGAGCACACGGCTTTTCGACGTAAACGTGCTTACCAGCATCGCAAGCCATGATCGCAGCCGGCGCATGCCAATGATCGGGAGTTGCAATGATGACAGCATCAATCGTTTTGTCGTCTAATAAAGTTCGGAAGTCGTTGACGGCTTGCGATGTGTCATGTTTTTTCTGAGATTTTTCAAGACGGTTGATGTCGGGATCACACACCGCAACGAGTTCAACATGTTGCTTGAGTTCACTGAACCGGGCAGCCAATCCTGAGCCTTGTCCTCCGCAACCAATTAAGGCAATGCGGACTCGTTCATTGGCATTGGATGCTCGAACGCTGGATGTGCTGTAACGCATAGCCGCCCAACCGACTAACCCCGTGGCGGAGGTCTTCAAAAAATCCCGTCTGATCGAACTCTGCATCGAAAAGCCCCTTCGGTAGATACGCCTAAAAATCGCACAGGCCGATTGATTTTTTGAACACAAAAAACTGCAAAAAATGGACAGATTGGGTCACTCATCCGCCGCAGTAGTAGGTTAGCGGAGTTGCTGGACAATTCGCAACCGAGACAAGATCGTCCACAATCCGCTGTGCTGCGGCAGACCCCTTCGAAGACCGGTCCTCGGACGTTTTTTGTGAAAACGTTGAGCCTCAGGAGACTGATGGCCCCCCTGCCCGCCCTCCTCTGAAAACAACCCCATCGGCGATTTCCGCACTCAAAGGGTATCCTCGCTTAGGTATCGACGGCGATTGATCGATCACCTTCGGCTCGGAATCGATTGCGGTACTGAGTGCTTCCCCAATTTCTGTGGTGGTATTGATCGACCGCTGCTGAAATCGTGCCACGACACCGACAACGTTCCCTTCTCGGTCGCTTGTTGCATAGGGCAACAGGTGGACCACATCTGTCCGGAGAGCGTCTTTCGGCCTTGGACACGAGACGGGAAATTCGGTCACTGACAATGCGACGACAACGGAATCACGATTTTCAGCAACATGAAATGGGCGTGTTATTGACGCGGGTGAATCCAGCGTTCCATCCGAGAGATTGACACTGCTGCGAGTTTCTCCCAATCGAACGGGATCGGTTCGCTGACTCAATTCGAAATATCGTGATGTTGACCCTCCTCAGGGCATGGCGTCGCTTCATTGAGTCGAAACGCAGGAGATTGTGCTTGACCGCCTATTGAACTGCGGGACTGAAAGACATACGATTTCCACAGATTTGGACCGGTTCTGATTGGTCAGGAAGACGACACTATGCCGCAGAAAATCATGATTGACGCTGACCCGGGAATTGGGGACGCGTTGGCCATTGCAGCGGCGTTGCTCGATCCGGATATCGATCTGATTGCGTTAACGGCTGTTGCCGGAACGGTGACAGCGGTACAAGCTAGTCGTAACTTACAGGCACTCGTCGAAGCACTTGATCCCGCCAAGTGGCCGCGGATCGGATTGACAGATTCCGGACAGATTTTGAAGGAACTGGCGGCAGCAGATCCTGATTTACAAGGATGGCAACAACGAAACCGATTACTCAACGGACCTGAGGGCCTCGGTGATTGGAAACCGAGAGTTGCCGATCTGCATCACCCCAAAGACGCCGTGAAGGTGATGACTGAACTGGCCAAGCAATATCCGCAAGAGATCGTGCTCTTGACCTTGGGGCCCCTTACCAATTTGGCACTTGCCTGCGATCGCGATGCTGATTTTTTGGGCCGATTGCGGGGCGTCGTTTGCTTGGCGGGAACTGTTACCACAGCTGGAGACATCACGCCCGCGGCGGAGTCAAACGTTCATCTGGACCCGGAGGCGGCGCGCGTGGTGTTGAAATGTCCGGCAACGAAAACGCTCGTTCCACTTGATGTCAGCCAGCGTGTGATGCTGACCTTCGAGCAATTCAATCGACTCAAACTCAACGACGAGTCTCGTTGTGGGCATCTGTTGAGTCAGTTAATTTCTTTTGATTTGAGGGCTCATCACCAACATCGGGGCGTGGAAGGAATTTGGCTTCCAGGGTTGACCGCATTGGCCTCCATCACGCGACCGAGTCTTTTTCAGGGGGCAACCATGGCGGTCGATGTCGAGACCGATGGTTTGCTGACTCGCGGAATGACGGTTTTTGACCGGCGCTCCAGTCCCTCTTGGAGAAACAATATCGATGTCCTGCAGGAAGTCGATGTTCAGGGAGTCCTCGATTATCTGTTTCAGATAACACTCCCAAGTATTGCCGATTGACGGGATCAACAAACCGTCTTTCAGAGAATCGCCACTTACCAGAGCGCAGACATGTCCCCTGTCGGCGAGGTCCTCGCGGCTTCGTCGATCACGAGGCCCAAACGTCAGCCGTCAAACGGGGAGTTTTGTTGTGCCGATCAGTTTCGTCTCCAAACAAAACCAATTCTTCCTCGCCGGGAACGAAATGAGACTCCGGCCGCCCCTGCAATCGAGGGTCAAATCTCCTCGTCTGATCGTACCACGTCAACCGCAGAGCACTGCCGTCCGATGAGTTCTGTGATGACGAGGCCTCCTGATCGAAACGCCGTAGAACGGATGTCGAGTCCAATACTCACAAGGGCCGCTGTTCGTGCAACTGACGTAGTG
The DNA here is from genome assembly GCA_945876035.1 of Schlesneria paludicola DSM 18645. Lineage (GTDB taxonomy): Bacteria > Planctomycetota > Planctomycetia > Planctomycetales > Planctomycetaceae > Schlesneria > Schlesneria paludicola_C. The sequence continues at coordinate 3,152 of CAMCMU010000048.1, forward strand.
CATCTGCCAGTGGCGTGTCCTGGAAATCGTCGCGAGACTTGACCGAGACGCGGGACGTTGGGCTGGAGGCCGGCGCGGCTTGAGCACTGGTAATGCGATTGACGGTTCCGGGGCTACCGAAATTGGGGGCTGAGTTCGCCGGTTCGGCGGGATCAGAATTCGACGTGATTGAATTCGATTCGTCCGCAGTCGCACGACCGGTATTTGCCATCGTAGCCACGTGGGGGGCGTTTCCATGCGGCGTTGGACTCGACCGATCCAGTCGACGGATCGGACCCGGAGCGACTGATCCATGCATGTGGATCGAATGCGGAAACAATGCCACGTCTTGGTGGATGGATCGTTCCTTACGATTCGGTAATTCCAGATTCTGGTCAGTCGCCGTCTTGGAAATAGCGCTGTCGAGCGATTCTAAAGGGGCGGGATTGGACAGGGACGCTTGGATTTGAGGACGGTCTTGGGTTTGGTGCCCCAGATCCTCTGCGGATACCTGAAACGCGGCAGACAGGGGCACGCGAACAAGGGAGGCAGGACCAATTTTAAGTCGGTGAGATAATTCGCGTCTGGGTGGCGTCCTCTTGTTGTCGGTTCCCCGTCCATCAAAGTATTTTTTCGTGATGATCGCGGAGGGGATCAGCATCGAAATCAAGCCAAAGAGTCCCAACAGTTGAAACGCGGAGAATGGTGATTCAGTGTTCCTGTCGGTTGATTTAGGCTGATCCGTGTCGTTTGGCAACGCAACGATGTTGGGGTGTTTGACGACGGATCCTCGCTCCCTCCGCAGGTTGGGATCGTCCCGAGGAGCAGGTGCGATTGTTTCTTCAAGGGCCATCTTTTCGCGATGGGAAGACGACCAAAATTGTGGCGAGCCACAAAATGGTCTTGTCGCCATTCTTGACGCAAAATCATTAGCAGGGCTGGAAGACTCGTACCGACTAGCCAACGGAGGTGGTGGAGCAACGAGCGTCATTGGCTGTGAGACAGCGACTGCTATGGTCATCCCAGGTTGAGCGGAATAGGCTGAGGAAATGATTTCATTGGGGTGGGCCATTTGCCTCACCTTTGGCAACTCTATTGATTGTTTCCGAGGATCAGCGTTCGCCTCCGCAATCGCGTCCGTCTCGATTTCCGAGGCGAACGGTTGTGGGAATGGAGGGAACCTTGTTCGATCGACCCCCCGCTGAGGGAAGATCAAGATCGATCCGTCGCTGACCCGCGAGTGGCTCAGGGAGGGGTCAGAATCAACCCTCGACACTCGTTCAGAATTTAGAACCGTCACCGAAGGTGACAATTCGATGGGCTGTCCAAGCATTTGGACGATCTGTTCGATCTGGGCATTCTCGGGGCGAAGCTTCACAACCACGGGAGTCTCGAGCAGATTCAGAAAGGCGACATGAACCCCGTCTGAATCGGATGAGGTGGCCGCAGTTGGTTGGACTCTATAGGCCTGTGGCTCGGGATTAAACGCCCCGTTAACTGCCGCCCGCCGTTGTTTGGACTCTACGATCAACACATCACCGGACAACAGCGAAGAATCCGCTTGGAGAGGGGACACGATTCGACCTTCTCGAAACACACGCATTGAAGACGTGGTGGCCTGATCGGTCAGTCCTCCGGCTCGCTGTATCAGCGAGTCCGCTGATAGCCACCGCTGTTGAATTTGATAGACCCCCGGATTGACGATTTGCCCGAGGATGCCGACGTAGATCTCGTGTGAGTGGGGGACCGTTTTCGATGTCTTCGGTTTCGAGTTCGGCCGCGGTGACTGAGCGAATGACACATCGGCAAAAACGGCCGAAGTGATCAAGATCCAGTTGCTGAAACGGCCAACACAGAACATGGTAACGTCTCGCAAAATCCGAACGTGCGGCTTGCTCTGACTATTCGACACATCGTGACTTATCGGCACTCTCAACTCGCCTCATTCAGAAAATTTCGGGAGCGGCTTGGACAACGTGCGCTAAAATCGCAAACTCTCCCTAGGGGAATTGTGACAACAAGTGGAATTGGTGATTTCTCCTGTCTCCGCTGTTGGCGCTGTAGTCCTCGGTCGCAAGACTGTACGTTGGGTGAGAGCGGCCTTTTTTCGGCAGAAAATTTCGGGGAATCATCTCTCCTCCGGCTACCACAAAAACTGCAAAATTTCAAACTTCGGACATGAATTCCAATGACAACATTGACGGTCGAAAATTATTTGAAAGCGACATTGCAGGCGGAGCATAGGACTGGCGAGACGTGGATTACGACAGGGGAACTAGCCTTGGCTTTATCCGTCTCTCCCGGGACGGTCACCAGTATGCTGAAAACGCTGTCCGAGTCCGGGCATGCGGAATATCGACCGTATGCGGGAGTCTGTCTGACTCCTGCAGGGCGTGAAGTGGCCATGAGGATGCTACGTCGTCATCGCCTGATCGAACTGTTTCTGGTCAGGACACTTGACCTGTCGTGGGACCAGGTACATGAAGAGGCGGAAAACATGGAACACGCCGTGAGTGATGCGTTGATCGATCGGATGGATGAGTTCCTTGGCCGACCGACCACCGATCCGCATGGGGACCCGATCCCTTCGGCTGAGGGCGAAATGCGTGTTCGAGATGATCGAGCGATCCCTCTTTCCTCATTGAGTGATGGGACTCATTTTCGGATCGTGCGTGTCGTCGATCAGGGAGCAGAATTTCTCAGATTTCTGAGCGAAGTCGGGGTGCTCCTTCATCAGGAAGGGGTCGTGCGAAGCAATTCGAGTACGGGTGGAATCATCGCGATAGTGATTGAAGGACGTCCTGTTGTGCTCGGTCACCCCGCCGCGATGCAACTTTTGGTTGAGCCGTTGAGCGAATGAGGCTGATGGCTGCTGATGTGCCGCGATCAAATCAGGGATTAACGAACTCGTCGGCAGTGTCCGTTCGATGCTAGGCTTGGCTGGTAGGTGACAGGAAGGCGTCAGCGGCGACGATTTCTAGGGCATCTCGGAATGATGAAGTATGAAACATTTGGAAAGACTCACAGGGTCTGTCATGAACCGCCCATTTGACCAAATGTCTGCGACCTATCGTAGCGACTTTGCTTTGCGTTTCATGGGCCTGTCGGTCGTGCTGCTGTCGATTGCCTGGGTCTTGTCTTGGATGCTCCAATCGATGTTTCCGATGGGATTGAGTCATCAAAGTCCAACCGCGTTTCCCCGTGCGTTTGGTGTGAGCTCTGTCCTGCTGTTCTGCGGTAGCGCGACGATGGCTCGAGCGGTGAGTTTTGTCAAACGCGAACGGCAACGCCCATTTCGACACAACCTGAGTTTTGCCCTCTTGACCGGAACATCGTTCGTGGGGATTCAGATTTTCGCTCTGAGCAGACTGATTCAGCAACAACCGGCTGAGGAGGCCCTGACAGGTGCGGGAGCGTTTGTCGCTGTGGCGGCCGTTTTGCATGCGATGCATTTTGTCGTCGCATTGCTTTTTTTGGTTTATGTGACCGTCCAAGCTCATGCCGATCGTTACGACCACGAGTATTACTGGGGCGTGAGTGTCTGTGCTTGGTTTTGGCACGTGCTGGGGATCATGTGGTGTGTCGTGCTGGCCATCATGATGATCGTTTCTTGCTGAAGCTGTCGGATAGGAACTCGGATCAGGAGAGCGGAAATAGCGATCTTTACCAAGCACTATCGTTGACGATCCTCGCGAAGAATCGGTGCGAGTTCCTCCACGAAATCATTGACATCCTGAAACTCGCGGTAGACGGAGGCAAAACGAACGAAGGCGACGTGGTCGATTCGTCGCAACGCTTCCATCACCTTCTCTCCGATCTCGCGTGAGTGGACTTCACGTTCAAACTGCTCGTATAGTAACGCTTCAACATCCGAAATGACTTGTTCGAGGATTCGATCACTGATTTGCCGCTTGTAACACGCCTTTTCGAGGCCGGACTTAATTTTTCCCCGATCAAAAGGAACACGGGATCCGTCTTTTTTAATGACTTTGACCGGTGATTCTTCAATCTTTTCGTACGTCGTGAAACGTCGTTCACAACTCAGGCACTTCCGTCGCCGACGAATGGCGAACGGTTGGCTGACTCGCGAATCAACGACGTTGGTTTCCTGATGATGGCAAAATGGACACATCATGGTCGCAAACCTCTCCGTTCTGAATCTTCGGCCCGATTACTCAGGTAGCGGCTGTCCCTTGGTTTCCGGGACGAATGGAAGAACGAACAAACCGAGCAGAAATACACTGCACATGGTGATCCCCGCCCAACGCATCGGCTCGTCGGAATTCGCGTAAACACGGCTTGTCAGAAGCCCTAACGCGGAGGGTCCAACAGCCGCCACGATCCGTCCGACGTTATAACAAAAAGACGTACCCGTACTGCGAAGATGAGTGGGAAATAATTCCGGAAAATAAATCGCGTAGCCGCCAAACAACGCCAACTGACAAAATCCCATCAGAGGCACCATCCAGAACAGATCACTGAAGTTGTTGAGTTTTAGAAAGACCCACATGGTGGTCACCATCGCCGCCGCAAACGCGACCGCAAAAGCCGGCCTCCGCCCCGTGTAGTGTGTCATCAGAGTGAAAGCATAGATTCCGAAGAAGGCCCCCACGTTAAACATCACGGAACCGACCCCCTTCCAGAACACCACTCGGCCATTGATTTGATCGGGGTTCATGTCGCTGCCGGCATAGCTCTTTCGAAGCACAGAGTCATACAAGTCCGGCATGAAGAAGCCGATGCTCCAAAGGCCAATCACTCCGGAGGAGGCCATGAGAAGACCCACGATCGCATGTCGACGCCATCGGGCATCACCAAACAGTTCGCGGTAGGAACCCGCACGCTTTGGCGTTTGTTCCGTATGATTCAAGTTTTGCCATCGTTCCGGCTCTTTGAGGCCACGCCGGATCACAATTGCCAAAAACGCCGGAAAAATTCCGATCACATACAGGATTCGCCACGCCTTAATTTGGACTCCGAAAACGATCAACTCCTTGAGTCCGCCGTCGGCTTCGAGGCGTCCCAAGCCCATGCTCATCAAGGCGGCTGAAATATTGCCCACGGCAGACAATGCCTGCAACAATCCAAGGGCGAACGGTCGAGCCCGCGCCGGCATGACTTCGGCAACCAAGGACACGCCCACAGCAAATTCGCCGCCGACACCCAGTCCCGTCAGAAATCGATAGATCACAAAATCGGTGAAACCCATGGAAAGCGCGCTCAAACCGGTGCAGACCGAATAAATCAGGATGGTCAACAACATCGTTTTCGCCCGGCCGATCTTGTCGCCCATCACTCCGAATACCAATCCGCCAGTGGCCCAGCCGAGCAGAAAGATGCTGGTCGCATAGCCGCTGTATTCTCCCAGCATTCCCCGGGACGGGGGCAGGCCGTTCCGTGTTAAGAGTTCTCTCAACGCGTCGATGCGGGTCAATACAAAAATTTGTTGATCCATCGTGTCGAACAGCCAGCCCAACGCCGCCACGGTTAAGACGAACCAGTGATAGCGATTCAATTCGCTCCACCAAGGACCAGCCGGCGGATTCCTCGCATTGTCGGATAATTCGGCGTCAAACGTTTGCATTGGACTTCTGCCTTAAATTTCGGAGTGTCTGCCAATTAAAGATCTTAGACAACAGAAACCTAGTGCACGTGGCAGGGATCCCGCTGGAAGAACGGCTGTCTCTCCAGCCGAATCACCCGGCGTTTCCGCATCATGGATTTGGCTGCCGGATAGACGAGGAGTCAGTTCAAAACGGCGCGCACGTCATCCAGAGAAATGTCAGCGAAGATTTGGACTTCTCCGAGTCGGGTTGGCAAGACAAATCGCAGGGATCCAGAAACAGTTTTCTTATCAAGTTTCATGCGGTTGAGGACATCGTCCGTGGTAAAACTCTTGGACAGCGGCAGCGACGTTGGCAGTTGGAACGCCTGGAGTAAGCGGGATTGCCGGTTGGTGACCTCGGTGTCGATCAGTCCCCGTCGTTCGGCCAGACGGCTGGCACAGATCATGCCGATGGCGACGGCTTCACCGTGCAGCAAATGACCGTAACCACTGAGCGTTTCAAACGCGTGGCCGAAGGTGTGCCCATAATTGAGCATGGCACGCAGGCCCGTGGTTTCAAATTCGTCTCGCTCGACAACGTCTGCCTTTAATCGACAACACCGAGTGATGACCTGTCGTAAGATCTCGGGCTGTCGTGTTTGGATCGCAGCGATGTTCTGTTCGAGATACGTGAAGAATTCCGGATCCAAAATAACCCCGTATTTCACGACCTCAGCCAATCCCGACCGATATTCACGATCTGACAGAGTTTCAAAAACTGCGGTATCGATGAAAACTCCGATCGGCTGATAGAATGCGCCGATCATGTTTTTGGCGAGAGGATGATTGATTCCCGTTTTACCTCCGACCGAACTATCAACAGCAGCCAGTAATGATGTCGGCACTTGCGCGAACGGCAATCCACGGGTATATGTGGCCGCAACGAAGCCCGCGGCATCCCCGACCACGCCCCCTCCCACGGCCACAATCAATGTCCGGCGATCCGCATTCATGCCGATCAGTTGGTCGTAGATTCCGCTGACAACATCGAATGACTTGGACGATTCCCCCGCAGGAAACACCGCGGTTTCGCAGATCCAACCGCAATCCACCAAACTTTGCTTGACTGTTGCGGCGTAGGTTGTGGCGACGTTTGAGTCCGTGACGATGAGTGCGGTTCCGGCGACGGGATGTTTTTTATTCTGGAGCCACAGACTTCCCGATGGGGGCGGCAGGGTGCAAGCGATGGATGACATGCCGTCACGCTCGACCCACCAATTCGTCAGTGATTTCCCAGACTGAACAAGCTGGTGACTGACGATCGGTATTTGATAACTGCGAGGACCAAGGTTGACGCGGACGGCGATTGATTCAGAGTAGCTCAAGGGGACGCTTTCAGAATGAAATCCTCACACAACGGCATCGCGGAGAATTGTCGCAGGAATGCCACGGCTCTGACAAGGGATCGCAATGTCGCTCGTCGGCGGGTTCAGCTGTTGGTTCGCGTGTGCGTGCCAACGCACCGGGCCTCCCAACAAACAGGCACGCTTCGGAACCGTAGCGGGGACCTCGGCTCAACGTGATCACGCGGCAATCAAAGTTTCTTGTTTCCATTTGATCGCTGTGCCGACGCATGGAAATGCGGAGGACTGGAAATTGGTTTCACGCTTTGGCCTGTCAGGAGCCGCGACACCAAGACAGAGTCAGCCCACAGGGACCACAGAGGATAGCGGAATGTCAGCGGAGCGTTGCGCTCGAACAGGAAGTGTCCTAGCCATGCAGACCCATACCCGAGTGGCAAGACAACGGTGAGCCAATTCCAATCAAAAAACAGACCCATTCCCAGACAGACCATGCCTCCAATCGTGCCTGCGATATGAAGTTTTTGATTCAGGTGGTTTTGGTGTTGCATCAAGTAATGTGGGAAAAATTCAGCCAACGTGGAAAATGTCCGAGCCGACGATGGCTTCCAGGGCTCATCAGGGGTCGTCTCAGAAAAATTCGTGTTCGGCCGATTCGTCGGGATTGGAACAGGGGTCATGCGGCACTTTCTCTTTCTGTGTCGGCAGTGCCTTTGCCGAGACCAACGACGACATGATTCGGATCTATTGGAATGCTGTGCAGATTTCTGCTTCGGGCATTCTCACCGACACCCGGGTTCCACCACAGACAATGAACGGCGTCCCAAGTCGCGGCAAGATAGCTCGAAAACACGGGGATCGCGGTACCGGGATGCTTCAGTTGATATTCCTCCAACTTTGATTCCAACTCGAAATGCGGCGTTCTGGGAAAGCGATGATGAGGCCCGTGCACATCCAAATTGAAATTGAAATAAGAACTGATTCGTGTGAGCCAGTTGTTTCCAATCACGGTCCGTGTTCCCAGAATCGGATCCGTGCTGGCCATCCCCAAATGTTCGGTAAATTTTCGAAACCCATTGAATCCAGCTGCGATAGGCAGGGGCAGCAGTAGCAAGAGGTCGGCGTGTTGAAGCTGAATGGTTCCGGACAGGCTCAACGCTGCCACGGTCCAGACGCAGACTCCCCAAAATACGGCGATGGCAATGTACTCTCGACCGATGGCCCTACGCGACTGAACGCTGAGCGGTGATTTGCGAACGAAGTAAATTCGCCCATAAACGACGGGGTTCGCGAAGACGGCTCCCACAATGTCGAACAGGACAAAGGCTCGTCGAAACATCAACGACGCGCCGGGTTTGGAATACGGCCAGAGTTCGTAGTCTTCCGCGGTGTTTAAATAGGCGTGATGTCGAATGTGGGTTTCCCGATAGGCGGTGTAGGGGATCCCAATCAGCGTCCCCACAATCCGACCAAACCAGATGTTGATACGAGGGGAGCGGCACATGGTTTGATGTACCGATTCATGAAACGAGCCACTGATGCAGTACCAGCAATAGCCTAGAAACACGGCATAGGCCAGTTTGGCGGCCAGACTTTCTCCACCCCATCCGCAGACAAAACCAACATGCCCCAAAACGGCGACTGTGGGAAACATCAGAAATCGTGGCCAGAGCCATTCCTTGCCGTAGGAATTCAATCCCTTCCGAGTCCGATCTTTTTCCGTGGTTGACATCTCATCCTCACTTAATCGTTAAGCCGTTCGGCGTTCCGCCGTCGTGTTCACAAAGAGTTGTTGTTTTAAGCAATCGACGAACAGATCGGAGATTTCTTCCGCCTGCTCCCGCGTGAAACTTTGGGGGTCGCAGTGCAGGTTGATGTACAGCTTGCCGGCGTAGGTTCCCATCGAGGTGGACAGACGCGTGTTGCGTCTGATTGGAACGGCCCCCGTCAATGCCTCGAGCGTGACATTTCCTACCACACACCGCCCCTGTTTCAAGGGGAAACGGGCGGTGAACTGACGTCGAATATCACCCACATTGGAGAGGATCACTGACGTGAAGCAGCGGTTAAATCGCAACAGACACCATAAAAATCGTGGAAACTTCGTAACGTACTTGAGTCCCGTTGCGACAAAACGCCCTTGACTCTCGTTGACAATCGCCGATGTTTGCCGATGGATATCTGCCAGCAGCTCCAACGGTCGACCGCAGGCTTTGGCGAGACGCGTCAAAAACATGTAACTGACGACGTTGGCCGCGGGCATTTGGTCGTGGTCCGGTGTTCGCAGGCTTGTCGGCATTCCGATCCGCAACCACTGATCGTCATGACCGCTTCCGTATCGCCGATTCCATTCGCGAATTGTCTGAAACATTCCCAGTAGATACAGATCGTTCAAACTAACGCCATGAGATGCCGCGAAGACCTTTAACTGTTGCAACAGAGGCCGTTCGATGACTCGACTAATGGTCGCCGGAAATTCTAAAAATGTTCCCTTGGATTTTCGAGTTCTGGCTGTGGCCAGAGGAACGGGTTGGCGACACACCAGTTTGATCAGCCGTTTTGCCAACATCACCGGGCAACTATGTTTTTTGGTCAGCGTTGCCGGTTCCACTGTTGAAAACGTGGCCCGCGTCAGCAGTCGATGAATCTGAATCGGTTCGAGTTCCGGACACTCGTCACCAGGCAGTGCCGTCCGTTGGCCATAAGAGGCTAACAAGTCCCCAATGAACTGAACTCCTCCCAATCCGTCCGTACACGCATGATGAAATTGAAAAACCAGATGGGACTCATGAGGATTCCAATTCACCCAGATTCGGAGACCGATTTGCTGGGCTAAGTCAATTCTTTCCCGATCGGGTGGTTTCAGTGGTGAACCACGGTCGTCCCACACGATCTGTGGAGTTGGCTCGACCACGGGCAGCCAACACCAGCCATGACTTCGCACTTGGGAAATTCGACTCATCAGCAACGGATGCCGCTTTAAAGCAAACAGCACCGATTGCTGGAACACGTCACGCTGCAGACGTCCTTTAAGAATCACAGTCAGCACGAAGGCCATCGGATAGTCGTTGGAATCATCCGCAATCATGTAGCGTTCGAATGGAGACAGCGGAAGAGGGAACAGTTCCCCAGCGAACGTTTCCGCCGGTAATGCGTTCCCCTCTTTCGCCGGCTCGGTAGTGGGTTCGTCAATCAATGGTGGCCCCACGATTCATAACGTCCTGTTGAAGTCGAAAACGGTTTCACACGAGTGCCACAAAATCGACTCGACGGCAATCAATTTTCATCCAGTGTCCGTGGGCTGACAATTCAGAGGAAACCAAACATTTTTCAAGACGCATCAGGTGCGGTTTCTTCGGTGTTGGAACGGGCACGGTCTTCGTGAAAAACCAACGGCTGTACGGATTTTTAGGCTTGACGCCGCAATTATTGAGGAACCATTCGCTCTTCATGCAATCGGTTTTCGTGAGTGACGAGCACCAAGCTAGGCTTCGGATTGATCCGAAATGAATATTCGCTGCCGAGTGGAAGCGTATAAAGCTGAGACGCGGCACCATCACGGCGACGCCAAGTCATTGGATAGGGGACGCGGTATTGATCAAAACCACCAGGCTTCAGAGTTCGCGAGGCGCTCCAATCGGTGTCTGGCCCGCGGACCTCATACGTCAGCGGTTGGTTGGAATCGTTCGTGACGAGGACACCGGGCAACTGATACTGGATGACAACATGATCTTTTCGCCAGTCCATGGTTTCCATCCGAAGGCAAATCCCATGCATGACGACGTCGGAAACATTATCAGGTTTGACACCGTCCAGAATTTGTGCCGCCTCACGGGCCTTGATGATACTTGTCACGAGGCGATCTGCATCGACATGCGAGTCGTCTGGCGTGTACGTTTGGGAAAACGACCATTGGGGCACGATACGGAAATTGCTCAACTCCGCAAATTTCAACCCGCGTCCGACAAACCCCGTTTTCTTCACGTGGGGCGCATATTCCCTTTCTATGGACATGTTGAGTTCGCCCACGGGTGTCCACTTGGACTCACCTTGTTGGCGGATCGCAACACGCAGCGGCACTGACGACAGCGACAGAGTCATCAGATTGCCGGGGGCATTTTCGATCATTCGCGAGGCTGATGACAGATCCGGTGTCCGTAGACGGATTGGATCCCGCAGATAGAAATCGACGTTCGCTTCCATTTTTTCCCCGTACTTTTTCAGATCGGGAATGATCTCTTGAAGGAATTCGCGATCGGCCAGAGCATGGTACTCGGGCGGAGTGAAATCGAAGACGTTGAAGCAGCTCACCTTGCCATTGATAATTAATTTGCTCCAGGCAGGGACGACGCTTTCCGAAACGTTGACTTCCACACCGGTCTTAATCGGTGCGGGGAACTCTTTCGGAGCGGCGTAACTCGCGGCCTGCAAGCCCTTCGGTGTTTGCCCTAGGGTACACAACGTGATTCCGGAGACCATCGTAATCCCGTCGTCATCAATCAGAATCTCTTCGGGAAACATCTTCAATCGTGGTTGCCACATCGGCATCGAAATCTGTCCGATGCACAGCGTCTTGGCATACATGATATCGTTGATCTTGGTTTCGAAGTTTTGAACCAGTGAGGGCAGACTGTTCAACACCTGACGTTCGATCTCTCCCTTGCGGGAATAGACACCGTTGACCAGTCCCTCGGACACCTTGCTGTTCAAGAAGGGCAGGCCACGGACATGCACGCCGCTCGGCTCCGTGACGTACCAGTTGTCCGCCGGAATCTGAAAGTCCATTCCTGTCAGGTTCAGTTGCAAACGATGGTTTTGCACATGGGGCCGCAGTTCCATTGTCAGCCAGACAGGAGCGCGATGACCAATGACGACGTTCATTGGCCCTGCCGAGGCGGACAACATCAGTTTGCCGTTGACCTGAGAGTTCTGGACGGTCATTGTAAAATTGCGAAGACCGGCTTGAAGAATCAAGCGGTTAGGGGCCTTGGGGATGATTCGCACCTGCTCGATCTGACCTTGGTAATGCAGTCCTGACAACGCAACAGAGAGCGGCAGAAAACCACCGAGCTTCGTGCTTTGGTGAACGGGGGCAACAGAACCCGACATCGGCTTCTGCGCGAGGTTTTTCGGTGCGGCGTAGCAAAGCGCATCCAGCACGTCCTTGCATACCCGAAAACGGAGGGCCCGAGCCAATTCGGCCCCAGGCACAAACGGCACCTCTAAATCAAGACCGCTGCTGTAGCCCTTGGGTTCTATCCATTCCAGATCTTGATTGGGTTTCTGTTTTGGATCGAGCAACCAATCGGTGAACGACTGTTGTGTAAAGACCACATTGCTCAGGTCGTGGCCTTTCTTGGTCACTTCGGAAAAGTAGGCGTGGCCGCCAGCGATCTTGATGGCATCAACCATGTTGGTTGCCACCCTCGTGGGTACCAGCGGGTCATGTGTCGCATGAAAAACCCATGTCGGAATTCCCGCGACCTTCGGTGCGTCCTTCTGATTAGCCATGGCACTGACGGGTACGAGAGCGGCCCAACGATTCGGGGTCTTGGCAGCGATATCCCAAGCTCCCGACCCACCCATCGAGAGTCCGACCAGACACTCGCGTTTCGTATCGACGTTATAGTCCTTCTCGACAGAATCCAACATCAGCAGGGCTCGAGCAGCATCATCCGGCAGATCGGTCCATCCGCCCAACACGCGACATCCAATGTTTTCGCACTGCGGAAAAACGACTAGGAAGGGATAGTCGGACATCCGCAAGCGGATCGACGGAGCCAATCCGGAAACCAGTTGGGACCGGCCGTCGACACCTCGATTACAGGCACCATGCAGGAAGAGGATCACCGGCCACTTCTTGTCCGCCCGATAATTCGCGGGTACAAATACCACATATTTGTGGACACCCTGGGCATCATTCAAGATGCGATTGACGAATTGGCCCTGCGGAAGCGTGGAATCATTCCGAGGAGCGGTGTCCCGATCCTGTCCAGGGCACGGCCCGGCAAAGATCAGACAACCGGCAACGACATAAGCCAATGAGCGAATCCGCAAGCTGAGTAACGCCCGCATCACATCCCTCCCTGGACTTGCAGCAAAAAATCCCGTTCGCGACTTCGACCTTGAAGAGGCACGGGCTAGCAAGAAAAGCATCGCTACGCACGGATCTATCGACTGACAACGATGCCATCTGCCCGGTCGAAATGGCAAAATCAATCGAATGCTTGAAAAACAGGTTGGGGGAATCGTTATATTCGACCCAGTCGAGGCTGTTGCCGAGCGGTTAGTATCAAAGTGACACACAAAGGCTCCTGTCGTGGGCCGAGATTTCGGCCGGTCGAACGGGGTCATTGCGACAGGATCGCCGGTCCTTCTACCGTGACTCCATCATGCCGACGCGTTTGATGGTATGATGGAGTCACCTGTGGCAAGACGCGACGTCTTTCACGGCTACTTCCTGTATGAATTCAACACGGTTTTTCAGCCTCCGTGTTGCTGTGCACAGATGCCGACCCCATTCAAGGCCGGGAATTCATTCAAAATCTCGTGTTGACAGTGATCTGTCACCACGAGGCGCGGCACAGTGTTGCTAAGGCGGTGACGATCACGTCCTAGCCGACAAACACTCATTTTCTGACAGATGCCGCTTTCCAGATCGGCTTCATCCAGAGGAGGATTTACGCTGGTGGCAATCGCTAAAATCTCGCCGATTTACTCATCGTCTTGAAGCGAAAACGGGATTCAATGGGGGCATGCTCCAGCAAACAAAATCCATCTCGGCCGCTTCGTGCCTCGCTCCGCAATCGATTCTGCCACAAGTCCCCTTTCAGCTCTGTTGCAGACGCATGTTTTATCCATTGCTGTCGGCGGAAAGAGGCGGGACAGACGGTTTCCAGACTCCAATTCACCAAATCGTAGGTGACTCAGTGAGGTCGTATGTCACGAGGGCCTTGGCAGATATCCGTCAGCCACTGGACGCGTCTGCCCGCATTTCGTACTTTCCGTCACGAAGACTATTCGAACAGGAGTTAGGGGTTACGATGAAGAATGGATTTCTGGGATTCCGCACGTCGTTCATGCTCGACTTTGTCGTTGTTGCGCTCGTCTTGATTTTGCCGGTCTTGGTCTACAGCCTTACCGCCGTCAAACGGAAAAAACGCTATGGACTCCACCGTAGGTTGCAACTGTTGTTGAGCATCGTGCTGCTGCTGGCGGTTGGCTTGTTTGAGATTGACTTGCAGTGGGTTCAGGGAGGCTGGTTGAATGTCGTTGGAAAACGCGAAGTGAAGTTGACCAATGAACAGCTGAATTTTGTCCGCCAGGTCCTGTCGATTCACCTTTGGTTTGCGATCTCCACTCCGGTGCTTTGGATGGCAACAATCGGACTGGCGTTAGTTCACTTTCCCTCTCCTCCACAGCCGTCTGAACACAGCGCTGTTCACAAGATACTGGGTTGGCTCTGCAGCATCGACATTGTCCTGACTTCGGTCACCGGTCTTCTGTTTTACTTTTTTGCTTTTGTTTCACCGTGAAACGTGATTTTTTGACGACAACGAGTGATTTAGTCGTCGTCCAATTGTGTGCTCAGGAAATCGCCAAGACGCTACCTCTTTCTCTGGACGCTTCGTTTTTAAGTGTTGGATGGTTGTCGGGTTGAGCCGTGTCGTGCTGTTCCAGCGAGTCACGGCGGGACGGCATCCTCCGGTTCATAAAACGCCGTTGCGACAGGCCACGTGGCTTGATTGAAGTCGTCACTGCTAGCACGCCCGATGTCTCGCGCCGGATCATTGGTTCCGAGTCTTGGGATCGTGGGTTGCGGTACTGCGAATCAGAAGCCGAGACATCGTGCCGCAGGCAAGATCGCGTCATGATCGGCTTGGCCGAGGTTGTCAGCCAGGAGCAGGCGAGATCCCCGAGGACGTTCGGCTCGACGGTGATCAGTGTGCGAAACCTGCGGAGGGCAAGGCCGTATGAACGACTGCAACGCCTTCACGAAAAAGCGGATCAAAGCACATCGCAGAAACTTGCCATGCGAATGGTTTCCCGACTGGCAAACGGTTCCCCATATTTCTTACCGATGCTCCATCCCCAATATCTGGCCCGATCGTGAATATCATCCAACACCGTGGGGAACTCGGTGGATCGACCCGTCACCAACTGACTCTCGAAGCTTTTGACCGCGTCCAGTTTTGCGTCGATTGCATCGCTGATGTCAAAGACAAAAGCCGGTTGAGGATGAATTCGCAGATGGATGCTGAAAAAGTAGAGAATTCGCGGCGGAAGATACGGTTCACCGGGCATATCCGTTTGACTCAGTTTTGACCAAAAACGAGCGGCATCAACGAGCTGTGACGCAGCGATGTGATCGGGATGACTATCCTCCCAATAGGGAGCCAAAATCAACTTTGGCCGCGTCAGCCGAAAAACCGAGGCCAAAGAGCGGCGTGCGTCGAGAGTTGGCTCAAGGGATCGATTCGGAAGATTCAGGTTTTGACGCCAGTCGAGAGCCAGTTTTTTTGAAGCAACCGATGTTTCTCGCTGGCGAATTTCGACTGAACCGTAGGGAGTCGGTTCCCCAGACGTCAAATCGACAATGCCCACGGTCAGTCCCTGCTCCTTACAACGAACGATCGTTCCGCCAACGCCAATTTCAGCATCGTCGGGATGGGGCGCAACCACCAGAACATCAAGGCCTGCGGCGAATGGTGTCATTGGAATGAATTCAAAATGAAGAAGAGTGTTGCAAGGATTGGAACATTCACGCACAAATCGTCTCGACAGAGTTTCGCATTTCTGAGATAAGCCGCAAAGATCAGAGTGGAGTTCTGCGCCGACCTCAGTGGATCAGGGGGCAGAAGTCTGAAAAAAGTGGAGTAGACGAATCGTGCAGCCACGAACGCTAAGTTTTATTGTTCTGTTTATGAGTTTCGCAACCGGGTGCTCATCATCAAGCTTCAAGTTTAGCAAATTGATTCCGTCCGCACGAAAAGAGCAATGGGAACCAGAAATCGAACAAACGAAGGCCGATTGGCGGACAGATGCCGGCAAGATCGGACGCAGTAACCGACGGGCCGAAACCGAAGATCCACTCGACAAACTGCTGTGGTCGGACGAAGCTCGTCAAATCAACCGAAATGTCGGATTCGATTGAATCGCAAGTCAAGCCAAGACCGGGAACAGGCTCAAGCCTTGGTGACCGGCCCGCACGGTGTTCGCGTCGCTCGTTTGAGTTGTGATCCTTATTTCAGCGGAACACGTGATTTCATACGGGTTCCGCGTCGTTCTCCTTCGGAGGGCGTTTACCGGACGTCTTTTTTGGAATCACGTCCTGATCCGAAGGACGGTCTTGCGCAGAAAAAATGCGTTCCACCGATTCCAGCAAAGCGTCTATGGTAAATGGCTTCCGCAGATAGTCGGCAACACCCAGCATTTCGGCATACGCTTTGTGGCGACCTCCCTCGTTGGCCGTAATCATGATCACCGCCGGCGGATGTTCCAAGGTCTTCAGAAACTCCAGCACTGGAAATCCGCCCATGCGCGGCATCATCATATCCGTGATCACCAGATCCGGCCTTTGCGCTTCGATTTGTCTCTGGCCTTCGGCACCATTTTGGGCCAGCAAAACTCGATAGCCGTTGCTTTGTAATACCTCATTTAACATCGTGGCGATCTCTCGATCATCATCAATCACGAGAATCGTCTTCTCGATTGTCTCCATCGACATGTGTCTGCTCCGAAAATCGTCAGGTCTCCAACACTTAGGCCCCAATCGTAGGACACCGGCTCGCGAGGTACAAGCAGAAGGATTTCGTGACAGGTTGAGATCTTTTCCTCGCTAGCCATTATTGTGAGAGTCGCGTGATCGTTCGCCGGGCTGGAGAAACGACGAAAATTGTTCTGCTGGTGATGTCGTGAGTGAGCGCCATGACCTCGGCTTCTTGGGAAGGCAATCGACCATAAATAATCTCTGACGAGAGGCCGGGATCGTTATGCACGAAGTCCAAATGACTGGCCTCAGATTCCCGCTGATCGACGAGGACGAGAGCCGGTCGGTCAGGGATTGATTCATTAACCCAGCGTCGAAAATTTGCTT
Organism: Schlesneria paludicola DSM 18645; assembly: GCA_945876035.1. GTDB lineage: Bacteria > Planctomycetota > Planctomycetia > Planctomycetales > Planctomycetaceae > Schlesneria > Schlesneria paludicola_C. Next base: position 20,133 of record CAMCMU010000048.1, read on the forward strand.
GTTGATGCCGTGGGTAGGCCAGTGAGCCGATGGCGTTCTGAATCCGCGGCTTCCAGAATCGGGCGGGTGCGTAATAGCTTCCGGCAATCGACAAACCCACCAAACCAATCCACCATCTCGGCATGGCGTATAACCTCGATTGATGCCAGCTTGTCAACAATCTCTGCGTGGCCGCCGCGAGCAACAAACACCATATCGGAGCCGATTCGAAAACGTAATGCCAGCCCATGATTCCGACGTACCAATAGGGAATGTGGATCAGGTGGAGGCTCAAGATCGCTCCCCCCAAGAGCAACCATCGGCGGTCAAGTCGGTAAGCGGTTCCCAGAACGATTACGCTGGTCAGTAAGAGTGGTAGAACATCCAAAGTCCAAATCCAACTCGCAAACCAGCGGTTGGTCGCGTTGCTCACGGCGAGAGACGTCGTCAGGTTCTCTGCCCATCGATCATAGTGTTCAATGACTTTAGGTCCGAGTTGCTGTTCGCCGCGCACTACGTTATTGAAACCGTAGACGTGTCTTGGCGTGTAGGTGTCGGTGTAAAGCTGGTACGGAGATCTTAACCAGGCGCCTGTGATACCATGGTTGTAAGCGAGCATGATCAACCAACCACAGATCAGCGGTAGTCCCAGCCCCATCAAAATGGAAAGACGACGAATACGAATCGTGCGAGGAATCTGGTCTTTCGGAATGGAATGGCTTGCCGGCGATTGATGTTCACGAAACAACCACCAGAGGAGATCGATGCCGAAGGGGAGTCCGACTCCTGCAGCGGTCATTGGGCGGCAAATCATGGCGTAACTCAGACCACAACCGGCCAAACATCCGTCCCAGCCAGAACGCGTTCTCCGAAGGCGGATCATTCCCAGAAAAAACAGTCCCAGACCGACTAACGTCGGAGGATGAGAAAGCAGTGTGTTTCCAAACAGTCCAACGCCGGGCGACAGTGCCATCGCCAGTCCGGCTAGACAGCCGCTCAATCGCCCACCGAGTTCACGCCCTGTCCAGTAGGTCAGCATTGTGGCCAGAGCTGTGGCCAGTCTCGGCCCCCAATAAGGATGCCCCATGGCAACGAACGGAGCCAGCCAAAGGCCTGTGCCTGGATAATAACGGCTCGCCATTCGTCCTTCGTTTAAAACATGCATCTGGTCGAAGAGTTCGGGATGAATCGCGGCACTCGGAACAGAAAAATGACCTAATAAAAGAGTTTTAGATTGGAATAAGTAACTGTATTCATCGTGATAGGCGGGCGGTAAATCGCCAAGGAATGCACCGATTCCAGCACTGACGACCAGAGACGTTCCTCCCACGAGCGTCGCGAGCAGCCAGTCCATCGAGAGGCCGTCTTTTGACACCCGACGCGGAATCACCAAGGTTCGTCGACGATTCGGTAGCATGATAAAAATAGGCGCGGCCAGCAACCACAGCAGTTGAGCAGTGGCGAATGCCGGATCCCATTCCGCAATTCTCCCCAGCATCGCGGCCAAGCATGCCAAAATTCCGAGACACCAAGCGGTTCCCTGAACAAACCATGACACCCCGTTATCGGGACCATGTACCGAGGCAGTAGTTTTGGACTGCGGCTTCACAGTAAAAATGCTTTTCAAGAGTTCAAGTTCTGCCAAGGTGCTAGTTTCACGAACAAAAAGGATTCCCGCAATTCACTCAGAGAGACTGGAGGCGTGGCGTTCACAAATGACAGGCGTCAACGGCGGCAATCGGGGCTTCAGATCCGGAGGCCGCAAGAGCGGAACAAGCGTCTGGATCATGCGGTCTTGATCAGGGACACAACAGAGAACGCCAGTTTCTGCCGATCGGTCAAAACGTTCATGGACACGTGGGCTGTCGGCGGCCCCATGAGGTTGCAAGGCTGCTCGCGAGCAGCAGGCCTCAAGAGTTGACACGCAAGACGGATGAAGAGCATTGAGGTCCCCAGAGGGATGACGATTTTGATGACGCGCCGAAAACTCAACGCAGCCGGTTTGTTGAGATTCAAACGCTCGGCAAGCACATGCGGTGCGTTGATGCTCGAAACAAAACCGTTTGAGTTCAATCCACCCTCACCCGATAACACCCCCACCAGCCAGTCATTCGATGACGAATGCCATTGAGTAGACCACAGATTGTCGGGACGATAACGTGGCTCGTTGAAAACAGGTCCAATTGTAAAGTGGCCGTTTTTCCGTCCGTACAAACGTCGCACCTCAGATTCCGCGTCAGAGTTAACGGCACGGCCAAGCCGTGCCAATGAAAGTCGCAACGCAGAGACGCATCCGCGATAAAACAACACTTCGTACTGGCCGCTTTCAATCCATGCCGTGGAAACGGCAGTCTGGGATCGCTGTCGTCAGTCCATTCCCCTCGGACCGGCGACGGCGATACTTTTTTGGTGAGCTACCCATAGCGAGTTGCCAGACAACTTTTTTGAGGGCCAACAGTCGCCTCAGCATTGTCTTTCGATGGAGAGGTTGGAATTCGCAGAATCCGAAGGCGAATTCAGAGCGATCCTTTCCGGACACGAGGAACAGTGGCAGATTCCATTTCATCGAATGTAGAGACGCGCGCTGTCTGGATCTAAAAGCGTCTCCTGCTCAAATGATCGAAACGACGTTTCGCGAAAAAACGTCCCGATAAAAATAAAAATCGTGAAAAAAGGGGAACGCGGTGACGCCACCCGTTGACCAGTGGCGGTTATCGTGGGCATCCCGGATGATTGAGAAATGACTGTTTCGTGAGCGTGCTGTGACGGTGAGAAGAACTTCTGCGAAAGTCGAAATTCATGCGAACTCTAATAACGGGGGCCACATGTGCCCTGCCGAACGGACTTCAGCAAACAAACATTTTGATTGAGAATCAAAAAATCGTCGGAATTGACCCTCCGAACGGAGTTCGGATTGATGAAACCGTACGTGCTGACGGTCTCTGTCTATTACCGGGTGTGATTGATGATCAGGTCCACTTTCGAGAACCAGGCCTGACTCATAAAGAGGATCTCAGAACCGCCTCGCGAGCGTGCGCGAAAGGGGGTGTGACAACATTTCTGGAAATGCCAAACACGAAACCAGCGACGACAACGTGCCAACTCCTCGCCGAAAAATTAGAGATGGCATCTCAGAAGTCCTTGGTCAACTACGGATTTTATATTGGTGCCACGACACGCAATCTGCGCGAATTGCAATCGGCGACACGCACACCTGGAATCAAGATTTTTATGGGATCGAGTACGGGGGATCTGCTGGTTGACGATCAGGAATCGCTGGAGGCGATCTTTGCTCAAACCACCCTGCCCATTTGTGCCCACTGCGAGGATGAGTCAACCATTAGAGCGAATCGTGATTCCCTCCGAGGCGAGTGGACCTATTTTGATCACTCTCGCATTCGCGATGAGCGAGCGGCTGTTGTGTCTGTCCGTCGCGCTTTAGATTTGGCCGTTCGCCATCAGCATCGTTTTCACGTCTTACATGTTTCCACCACGGCAGAAACGGAGTTGCTGGAAGGGCATCGCGACTTGATCACCGCTGAGGCCTGTCCGCATCATCTGTTCTTTAACGTGAACGATTATGAAAAGCTCGGTTCCTTGGTCCAGATCAATCCGTCGATTAAAACGGTTGCGGATAATGCGGGCTTATGGAAAGCCTTGCATGATGGTCGACTGCAGGTCATCGCGACAGATCACGCTCCGCATACTCTGGAAGAGAAAGAGCAGCCCTATCCGCAATCGCCTTCGGGCATCCCAGCTGTCGAAAATTCACTTGCTTTAATGCTCGACAGCGTCAACCGGGGACTCTGCACACTGCAGGATGTCGTCCGTTGGATGTGCGATGCGCCGGCCCGTGTGTGGGACATCATTGGCAAGGGGAGGATCGCGGAAGGCTACGATGCCGATCTCGTGTTGGTCGATATGAATTGCCAACGCACCATTCGCAATAGCGAGCAGGAGACGAAGTGCCGTTGGAGTCCTTGGAACGGAACGACATTGAAAGGCTGGCCGGTGAGGACATGGGTTCTTGGCCGAACGGTTTTTCAGGAGGACCACGTGGACGAAACGATTCGAGGCGGTGAGGTGGAGTATGACCATACTCGCGGTGGATTTTGGAAAACGATCGACTAAAAACAATCTAGCAGCAGGTCGTTATGCTGAAGCTCATACACCGCGAACGCAGTCGAATGAATGTTGTCTCCGAATCGGAAGCAGACACGAAACAATTTGGAAAGCTGCTTGCCATCTCGTTGTTTCCGGGGGCCATTGTTGGCTTAGTCGGAGATCTTGGCTCCGGTAAGACACGAATTGTAAAAGCTGTCGCGGAGGGTTTGGGTGTTGAGCCTGAGGAAATCAATAGCCCGACGTTTACATTGATCCAAGAATATTCTGGGCGGTTGATTCTGAAGCATTGCGATACTTATCGCTTGCGGGATCCGAAAGAGTTCGTCGATCTCGGGCTGGATGAATTGCTGGCAGAAGATACGGTGGCCCTGATCGAATGGGCGGATCGCGTGATGCCGTATCTACCGAGCGATGTCCTGACAATTTTGATTGACGCCACGTCAATACATTCGCGCACGTTTCAGCTCGATGCGGGCGGAAAAAGCTCGCAGCGGATTATCGATGAAATGGATTCCTTCTTTCTGAACCATTGACAAGATTTTCCGAAATTATTGATGGGAAAGAGATTGCGTTCTCGAGCCGCAGAATTCCATTGCTCTACGCCTGTTAGTCTGCGTTGAATGGGGAGACTGTTATTTTTTTTCGGGTCGCAAGGCTCGTTTCGATGTTAGGGGAGGAATATGAAGCACAAACGGTAGAATCGTCGCACGGTCATCTATCGTTGCGACGATGTAATGCTGCGGTATCGTCGCTGGATTCCAGATCGGTCGCCTCGTATTCCCTGGGAGCGTGAGGTTCCGGAGTCGGTGATTTATGCCTCCGCCTTACGAGAGACTACGTCCGCTGGATTGGATCTGACGCGATCCTGTCTTTAAGGGAGAATCTGTGATGAATCGAATTGTTTGTGATAACAGTCACCAGAATTTTGTCAGGGACATAGCCATCGGATTTGTAGTCGTCTTGGGAATCTTCGACGTTGAACAATCCCGGGCGGACGACAGACTCGTTGAGCCCAATCCGAGTACCGGAGCGTCCACCGTGCTCGGGAGAACGGTTCAACTCACGCCCGCTCCCAATCGACTTCCCCTTGAGCGGGAATTGAATCAACGTCCGAAGATTGTGATCCAGGCGGTGTCGGAAACAAGAACGGATGTGGGAGCGACATCGAAGCAAAGCTCTACAGTGATGCAAGAATTAGAGTTGCTTTATCAAAAAGACGGGCGAGAAATGCCCGATCAGCCACTAATGCACCCCGTCCCAGCAACCGGGTCGCAAACGTCTCCGGCGCCCGGCCTGATTCCAATGCCAGTCACACCGCAACAGGCAAAAACGACCAATCCGGGTGTCGCCCAGCCTGCTCGTAATCAAATGATTCCACCCAGCCGCAGTGTTTCAAATTTGACAATGCCTCAAGCCGGCGGACAGTCGCCGCAATTGAAATCACAGTCGTCCACGAATACTCCGACTCCCGATGGCTTGTCGAAGCGATCCACGAGCAAGTCGAAGTTGGGATTTCTACGCAGTTTCTTGCCAAATCACACGGATCAGAAATCGACGGCCGTTCTCAACGGCTATCGAGCAGATATTGCTCCCATTCCGCCAACGCAACAAGTTCTACCACCACGGTTTCCAGGCAAAAACACGTTGCCCACTCAACCCAAACAATCGCAGTCACGCCCCAGAACGATCGCAGGGACCAATCAGGCCGCATCGACAAAGCCAACTGTCGCTTCGACACAGATGTCCGAGAGTCATCCCAAGTCTTCGATTCCAGTGCTCTCCAATATTCCCAGCCAACCGACGGGCTTGACGGTGCAAAGTCAGCAATCCAGCAACGACATTCTCGGTATTGGAAAGGCTCAACCGGACATTGCGACACCGCAATCCATGTCGCTATTGCAACCGTCGCAGGTGTTAGGAACGCCCTACTCCTCGGGAGAGGTCTCCGCATTGGTCGTGTCGAATAACAACAATGATCTGAACAACGTGTTCACCGAGAACAGCGAAGAAGATACGAAGATTGAAAATATCGAGGATATTGACAAGGATCAGGAAAACGGACCATTCACAGGAAAGAGGCTGAGTGACGGCAGAAAGGCTGAGACAACACCAACTGGTCAACCCAGTGACTCACCAAAAATCTCTTCGGCGCCCCATTCGGACGCCAGTGAAGACCCGTTTGCTGACGAGCTTCGAAAGATGGGTATCATTCCCGATTCCGTAACGACGGATGTGACGGCCGAGACATCCGACCAAGAAAAGAAGAGTTTGGAAATTGAAGACGATGAAACGGATGCTGCGCGCGAGAATGCCGAAAAAATACGTGAGCGAGGTGGAATGCGAGGTCTCAAGGGTTTTTGTCCGGTGACTCTGCGCGATAATCGAAAGCTACTCGATTCAAGATCGGAATTGTTTGCCATGCATCGCGGTCAAACATTTCACTTTGCGAATGAAGATGCAAGAACAAAATTTGAGCAGGATCCAGTTCGTTACGCGCCTGCGGTTTTCGGTGCCGACGTCTTAGCTCTTTCACGCCACCAAGAGGTCGTTGAAGGGTCCCTCGATTTCGCCACATGGTACAAGGGGCGGTTGTTCTTGTTCGCCTCCAAGGAGACTCATGACACGTTTATTGAAAGTCCCGCCGAGTTCGCCACACCCGCGGGCATCGAGTAACCGTCCGCGGCCTCGGCGTTGCGCGTGTCGTGACGTCGGCACGGATCTCGTGTGCTGCAGCAAGACACGATGCGTTGCAATGATCGTCAAAGGCAGATTTGAAGGGATCCCTGACAGCCGATCCCGGAGTGGCTAGGTCTTGGCCGAATGGTGATGACTTAGCTCAGGGGTTTGCCTCGAGGGGGAGATACAGACCTTCGGTGACCCAGCGGACTTGATCGGTGATACCAGCCCTGCGATCACTGTTGGTCGGTGGTTTAAAAATGGGACTGAAGAGGACCACATCAATCGTCTTAAATGGGCTTGAACATCGTTGAGAGATGCTTTCTTTAGATTTCCTTGGAAAGTTTAACAATGCCGACACGCTTATTTGATTTGACTGGCCGAGTGGCTCTGGTGACTGGTGGTAGTAAGGGTCTTGGAAAGGCGATGGCTCGAGGGTTTGCCGAAGCCGGGGCCGATATTGTGATTTCTAGCCGCCATTCTTCCGAGTTGGAGCAAGCTCTGCCGGAAATTCTCGCGGGGACAACTTCGCGAGGTCAGTGGTTCGTTGCGGACATGACGAGCCGTACAGACGTCGATCATCTCGCGGCATCGGCACTGAAGGCGATGGGACGAGTTGACATCCTCGTCAACAATGCGGGATCAAACGTTCCGCAGGGGATTGATGTTATCGACGATGACAGCTGGGACCGAATTGTTGAACTCAATCTGACGTCATGCATGCGATTGACTCGAGCGGTCGTCCCACAAATGAAGTCTCGCAAGTGGGGCCGAATCATTCACATTTCCTCGATTCTGGGTCTTGCCTCCAAGGAAGGGCGTAATGCCTATTCGGCAACCAAGGCGGGTTTAATTGGAGTGTCCCGCGCGATGGCTCTTGATCTCGGTTCCTATGGGATCACGGTGAATTGTCTCGCCCCCGGACCGTTTTTGACCGATTTGCCGGCGAGCGTTTTGACCGCCGATGAACAGCAGGCATTTGCTGCGAGAACGGCAGTCGGACGCTGGGGCGATCCGAAAGAACTTGCCGGAGCGGCGTTGTTACTGGCTAGCGAGGCGAGCAGTTACATCACAGGTACCACAATTACCGTGGACGGCGGTTTGATGTGTAAAGCCTTCTGAGGCAGCGTCTAGGCACGAGTGCTGAGGGCCGACAGACTTGCCGCCATGGTGCTCGACAGAGATTGACGTGTCTTCCGTTTCCCGGATTGTCCTCGAGTGGGTCCCCGCAGTCGCTGCGGATCGAGGCGACCCGTGAGCGGATCGGCAGACCACCAACAACCCGAAAGCATCCCTCGATCTTTTGGAAGAGCCACGGTCCCTTCAGTTTATTTGCTCGGTTCGACCGACTTCGGTGAGTTTTTTGCAGCAGCCTCCCAATCGCCAGCGACCACGGTCAATATTTTTTTAACAGGGAAATGCTTTTGAAGGGCGTCGCGAATTTGAGCGGGCGTCAATGTCTCGATCGCCTGCTCCTGTTTTGTGTAATATTCCATGGTCCGGCCTGCCAAGAGTGTTGCCTCAAGGATCTGAGCCAAATTGGCGTCTTCCGTCCGCATCACCTCTTGTCGTTGAAGGTAGCCCCGACGTGCGTCGTCCAATTCCATTTGAGAGACGCCATCGGCGATCAATTTGTCGAGTTCCTCGTTGATCGCGTTGGTGATTTTGTTCAAGTTGAGGGGGTTATAGATCGCATACATCGTGATTGTCGCTCGTTGATCCAGAGCGCTTGCTGTGAATGCGGATCCCACGCCGTAGGACAGGCCCTCCTTCTGACGAATTCGATCGCCAAGGCGTGAAGACAATGCACCGGCCCCAAAAATAAAGTTGCCGATAATCAATGCCGGGTAGTCCAAATCGTCGTCTCGAAGGGGGATCACACCTCCTGCAAACAGGAATGCATTCGCCTTATCCGGTGTGTTGATTTTCACCGTGCCTGCATTCAAGTCGACTAAACCACTTCGAGGAATTCGTTCATAATTTTGTTTAGAAAGCCAACCGGACAGCATCGCTGACACGGCCTTCGTTGTCTCGTCCGCATCAAAATCGCCGACGACGACAAGTTGTCCGGAACGAGCGCTCAGAAAATCGTTGTAAAGTTTTTTGACGGCCGCGACATCGACCGCTTCGGACAGCTTGATCTCTTCCGCAGTCGTGGGGTGATAACGAACATCTCCCATGGGATAGGGATTTAAAGCTCGGCGTACGGCCTTAACCGCCAGTTGCTGTGGATCGGTGATCGCCTGCTCGAGATCCGCACGGTGTCCCTGTTTGAGAATATCAAGCTCCGAAACGGGAAAGACCGGCTCACGCACAATCTGTCGCAAGAGGTCAACAACAGTCAGCAGGTACTTTCTCTTGGTTTGGATTATAAAAGTGGCTTCGCCGGCGGAACCACTCACGCCCAAAGAAGTGTGGTTCTGATCGAGCCGATCCTGAAGCTGCTGACGGGTTAACTGCTTGGTTCCCTTTGTCATCAACGACGGCAAAAATGTTGCAACGGTATCCAAGCCGAATAAGGTTTTTTCGGTCCCGTAGCGCAGCGTCAATCGAAGGACAACGGTATTGCCACGAGTCTTCTTGGGCAGTAATGCCACTTGAATTCCATCCATCGTTGTGCGGGTGATTCGCTCTTCAATTCTGGCCGAAGCCACGTCAAAGGCTTCGCCCTCGGAAGCCTCTTCGCGTCCCCGATAGTCGCCAATCATTTCGGCGAGATTGGGCTTGGCGGGAATCGGCGTGCGTTGCGATTCTTTGGTGGGAAAGTAAAGACCAACCGTTCGGTTACTCGCCAGCAGATAGGCTCGAGCAACACGAGTGCAATCCTCGGCCGTCACCTTCTCCAGTCGATCGCGATACAGAAAATAGAGTCGCCAATCACCCTGCGCCGCCCACTCACTCAGGCCGATGGCAATTTGCGAACTGTTGGACGACTCCTGTTCTCTTTGCTTCAGCAACCGTTGTCGGGCGCGTTCCACTTCGTCACTCTTCACCCCTAACTCGACGACAGTATCGATCGTGTCGAGGAGCGTATCGAGTACCGATTCTGGAGCATTTCCGGTGGCCACTTCGGCCATGAATCGCACGATTCCTGGATCGTGTAAGGGGAAGCAAGCCCCCGAAATGTCAGCCGCCTTCTTTTTCTCGACGAGAGTCTTATACAAACGTCCAGAGGGAGCCATTGTCAGAATCGATTCCAAGACATCTAAGGGAACGAAGTCGGGGTGACCACCGGACGGGATGTGATACAACGCTCCGACAAATGAGACTTCACCAACTCGTCGAAGGGTGACGGTGCGTTCTCCATCCTGAGCCGGCTCTTCCGTATAGGTCGCCTCCAATGTGCGAGTCGGCTTCGGGATTGAGCCGAAGTGTGTTTCGATAAATTCCAGTGCGCGTGCTTCATCAAAGCGACCGGCAACAATCACCATGGCATTGTCGGGCTGATAGTATTTTCGATAGAACGCTCGGAGGCTTTCGACAGGAACTCGTTCGATGTCCGCTCGATTACCGATGGTTGATTTGCCATAATTATGCCAGTTGAATGCCCCGCTCATCATGCGTTGACCGAGAATTAACTGTGGCGAATTTTCGCCACGTTCAAACTCGTTCCGTACGACCGTCATTTCCGAGGCAAGGTCCTCCCCCTTGATCAGACTATTGATCATTCTGTCGGCTTCGAGTCGAATCGCGAATTCCAAATTATCATCACTGGCCGGAAGGGTTTCGTAATAATTTGTACGATCGAGCCACGTCGTTCCGTTGAACTGAGCACCGCGCGCCTGCAATGACTTCGGAACACTGAGGTGATCGGGAGTCCCCTTAAAAAGCATGTGCTCCAACAGGTGAGCCATGCCCGCTTCCCCGTAGCCTTCATGACGTGAGCCAACAAAAATGGTCAAATTGACGGTGACCGTCGGTTTGGACGGATCCGGGAAAAGTAAGACTTTGAGTCCGTTTTCAAGGCGATGTTCACTGATTCCTTCAATGATGTTAGTTTTCATAAGTTTTGACGCTTCAGCTCCCTCAATTGGCCATGAACAAAACGCGAGTATCAGCAGGATCAACACCGCTAGAACAGATCGATTCGGCATCAAGAGCGACTCCTTCCATGAATCGTGCGGAACGTCGAAAGAGAGCCCGATCGTAGCAGCAGTGCTGCAGCAAGGGAACCAGTAACCAACCGGGGGGGCATCTGCTGTGTCAGTTCGACGGAACAAACGGATTCAACGTCGGTGGTCGTATGTTTCTTTTCTCTCAGAAACTCTAGGTGTGGGACCGAGTCAGACGCTTAACTCCTCGCCAGCGAAGGAATTTCGAAAAGCCTGGGGGCTTTCCCAATCCGGTGGGAACAACGGCGTCAAGGCAACTGGCCTCGTCCGATCCTGATCCGCAGGGAATGACGATCGACAAAAAATGGCCAACCTGAAAATGGAATACAGAGTCATCAATAATTAACCGAATCGGCGTCCGTGGCGATAACGCAGGAGTCACGAAACCGTTCCAGGAAATGAAAATGAAGTGGTTGCCAATGTTGATGCGACTGGCCCTGTGTGGCCTGATCTTTCTGGGGAAGACCCTGGGAGCCTATGCCGTTCCCGGTTGTCCTTTCTGTGGTCCCACGGATCCGCCGTTCAGTCTCCGTCTGGCGCACTCTGACGCGATCTTACAGGTGACTTGGATCTCGCTTGAGTCGAACGCAGCCGAAGGGACAGAAATCACCACATTTGAGATCGTCGATGTCGTGCGAAACGGCAAAAAAATACTGAAGAAAGGTGAACGAATCACGATTCCGTTTGGTCGAGATGGTCAGCCTGGCGATCTGTTCCTTTTACTTGGCAAGGATGACGAGGAAACGATTCATTGGGAGTTACCGATTGAAATTACCGAGCTGCGATTTGGCTATATGCGTCAAGCCCCCAGTCCAGAAACACCCGATCGACTGTTCTTCTTTCTGCAGTTTCTGGATTGCTCGGACTCGGAAATCGCCAGCGACGCCTTTGCTGAGATAAGTCGTGCAGCGTATCAGGACGTTGCGGCGATGGCCGACAGGCTGCCTCGTGCTAAGCTGCGAACCTGGCTGTCATCGAAGGATCCGGCAATGCAGGTACGACTCGGTCTCTATGGCATGTTGCTCGGACTTTGCGGCGACGAGAGTGATGCCTCGTTTCTCGAATCTTTGATCTCGACCCTTCCCGATCCCGAACGCCCCCGTTTTGGGATCGATGGAATGATGGCGGGTTACATCCTGCTGCAACGTGAACGCGGACTCCAAAAACTGTTGACCACCAAGTTTGAGGAACCGTCGGCCGAGGACGATTTACTGCCGTTACGAAATGCGATCGTTTTTGTCTGGGACTACGCCAGAGAGCGAGTGCCGACAGAGGTCTTGAAGGCGGCCATGCGAGGTTTTCTGGATCGACCTCGACTCGCAGCAAGTGTGCTGATGGATCTTGCTCGCTGGAAAGATTGGACGGTTCTGGAGCGATTGATCGTGGCCTATGGACACGATCCATTTGATTCGGAACTGGCGAAACAAGACATCGTGAAGTTCGCGATTGTCTGTGAACGCGATGGTCGCAAGACACAGCCGGATTCGCCCCCCGAATCGGCACAGCAGGCGAGACGATTCCTGGACACTCTCGATCCAAAATTTCTCCGTGCGGTGGAACGCAGTCTGGGGGGTATTCCTCGTCCATTGAACATTCCCATGTCACACCCGCCGTTCGAGCCGGATTCTCCGTAGATCGGAATGCCGGTGATTTTCCAGTCATTGTCTGTCTTGCTATACCTCGTCCGCGGGAAGGGACACGCTGTCGCTTCACCGTCTGGGCAACGCCTCACCCATTTTGGTGCCGTATTTGCAGTCGAAGCGCGGGGGCGTGCTGCATCCCGTGAAATGAGCCAACCTCTATCGCATGAAATTTTTGAAGTGACGCAAGAAGCCGGATAACAGGAAGATCAAATCGAAAGGGTGGCTGAAATGTTTGATGTGTCTGCGATTCAGAATGCGATTCGTTCGCAGGAGATCGACGGTTGGTTGCTGTCCGATTTTCGAGGCAACAACATCTTGGCCAGACGGATCCTGCAATTTGCGGATCACGCCATGGGATCACGACGCTGGATGTATTTCATCCCCGGGACGGGGCAGCCCAAGAAGCTCGTGCATCGAATCGAGTCGGCCGCCCTCGACCATTTGCCCGGCGAAAAAATCGTGTACCTCACATGGCAGTCGTTCGAGGCCGGTGTGGCGGAACTGGTTCGCGGCTTGAAGACGGTCGCCATGGAGTACTCGCCTCGCAATGGCATCCCCTCCCTGTCCCGAGTGGATGCAGGAACCGTCGAGCTAGTGATGGCGGGAGGTGTCGAAGTCGTACCGTCGGGTGATTTGATCCAATTGTTCGAGGCGGTCTGGGACGACGAGCAGTGGGCGATGCATCTGGCGGCGGGAGAGCACACGGATTCGGCCTATGCGGTCGCATGGAAGTTTATAGCGGACGAAGTTCGGACCGTTGGTAATACGACCGAAGCGGCCGTTCGCGATGTCATTATGGCTCACTTCGCTCAGCACAATCTGACTACCTACCACCCGCCAATTGTGGCCGTGAATCAGAACAGTGGCGATCCCCATTACGAGACGGGGACAGCACGGATTCGTTGCGGGGATTTTGTTCTCATCGATTTGTGGGCCAAGCTAGATCGGCCGCGAGCGGTCTACAGCGACCTGACCCGGACGGGTTACGTGGGAAACTTGGTCCCAACCAAGTATGCGACCGTTTTTGCAATTGTGGCCGAAGCCCGCGATGCGGCGATTCAACTTGTCCGAGAACGCTTCAAGCAGGGCCAGCCGTTACGAGGATTTGAAGTCGATGATGCCTGCCGAAAAGTCATCCAAGGAGCGGGTTATGGCGAGTTCTTTATCCATCGGACGGGTCACAGTATCGGCCAAGAAGTTCACGGTAACGGTGCCAACATGGATAATCTCGAAACGCACGAAACGCGCCGCGTGTTGCCTGGTTGCTGCTTTTCCGTCGAACCGGGAATCTATCTTCCCGAGTTTGGTATTCGAAGCGAGGTCGATGTGTTCGTCGATCGACAGTGCCGGATCCATGTGACGGCAGGTCAGATTCCGTCGGCGATTACGCCGATCCTAGCCGACGATTGAATCGAAGCACCTCGGCGGGACATCAATCGACGGATCGGGCCAAAGGGTGATCGGCCATGGTGAGATGGCTGACAATCGTTGCGCGGCCTGAAAGTTTGGTACAAACACCAAACCATCGTCCCGAGAAAGCTGACTCAGATCGACGTCGCCAAGATGTCGCCATTCTCTTTCCTCAGACCAGTCGATGCTTGACCGGCGAGCTTCGGCTGACGCCTGAACCGACGGTGAAGGCTGAAAGAATGGTTGATCTGCCTCCGTCAATGTTTTCCACAAATTTGCGTTGCCATAGTGCACGCGGCGGGCGCCACGATGTTCCAACCATGCGCGAGAAATGCACAGTCCATAAGGCTCAAAATCCCAACGAAGACGATGATGGCGGAAACATCTCATCCGCGGCAGTTCGGACAGCCGCGATGCCGTCAAGCTGACAACTCGACGTCCACCACGTGCCGTCCGTTTTGCGGAGATCAATCGACGTTGCACCACAATTCGTTCCAGCGTCGCCAGAGCCGAATGATCGGCGTCCGAACGCGATTGCAGCAGGCTGTCGAGATAATCTTCCGTGGACTGCTCCGGCCAGGGACCAGCACAGGCCCGCGTCGAATGCGAAAAATACGCCCACCCAAATTCTGAAGGGAATGGGGCAAGCTCCGTGATTGAGCAAGATGCCGCTGACGGAGGTCGCTGATCGAGAGGCGGATGAAAAGCAGACTTATCGACCAGTGGCCGCGTCATTCTTGAGGGTGGCAGCCAGAGAGAGGCCCCACAATTCAGCAACTCCGCTTTGACCGTGGGCCCGATCAACTCAGGAAGGTCGACAAGGATCACGCTGCCCAAATCCCGTTTTAAGCGATCTCGCAACAACCGGTGCCAGTGACCGTTAAATCGTATGCCGAGGGCCATGATTGTACCGGCGTGCTCCGCCAACGCACGATCGTGACCGGGTACCCTTGCGATGTCGAACAGTTCCGAGTTCGCGAGGTCGGGGTCGTGCCCTTGGACAGGCGAAGTATTCCAATCAATGTGGAGTAACTGGGCGCCACGCTTCACGAAATCGGATCCGGCAGTCCCCTCTCCCACAAGCAATCTTTCTCCTCGATCGCGGACTCGACGTAGAGCCGCTCGCAGCCCGAGCAGCCAAGAGGAGTCCGGAAGGATCCGTTGAGGCAGCCTCGACATCACAATCGCGGTTCGGCTCAGAGGTGTCATAGCGATCCCATTTCCCGTTCCTGTCTGGGAATCATTTTCAGGTGCTAATCGGGTCTTCCACCGGCCCCCGTTTGAATCAAGCGGATTCTAAAATTTTAAAACACCCAATATCAACTTTTTTCGAGAAAGGAACAGTCCACGAGGAACAGACTGCCCGCGACAAACGTGTGAGGACAATTTAGGAATCAAGGTGTTTGGGGGGGTACACAAATCGTGTGACGGTGCCGCTCATTGGCGAATGGGCTTCGATGTTTTTTGGGACTAGCCAGCGGGGTATTGCGACGTATCGAGAATCACATTGTATCCATTTCAGGTGCCGAAAATTCCGCGTGTGTCTTCTCGCGTGGCCGAGTCTGCTTGATCCGCGTGATCGATTTCCGCCGCAGTGATGGCTCCCGTGTCGAGGTCCACTGCGTTTTCCGTCTTGTCCGCCAAGTCTGTCGAGCCAGCCGGCAGCTTCGTGATGCGGCCGTCCGGATCAGACGGCGATGGCCAGTCGTCGTGGGAGCACTTCTTCTTCCTGGTCTTCGCTCGCTGCTGGTCGAAGCGAGCCGCGTCCGCTCGCCATGAGA
>CAMCMU010000049.1 GCA_945876035.1 Schlesneria paludicola DSM 18645
GCTGGCGCTGTTGGTCCGCCGCTCCAACATTTCTGCCGTCTCGACCGCGAACAATTCATTGGACACAACCGACACCCACACTCGCCTGAGTTGCCGGTCCATCGCCGACTCGAACTCCAATAATTGCCTTTCACCACGGGCTGCTAGGCCGAACTCGGCTCTGACTGCACGCAAACCGACTTCGAATGACGCCGTGATGTGCAAGTCCGCACAAACACCGGCCGATTCCTCCGCCACCCGCTGATCCCGTGCGAGCGAAAGATGGAGATCATCCGCAACTCGGTCGAACGATTCCCCCACGACCGAACCCGCGACATGACCTCGGAGCGTTTGGCTTTGGTGAACACATCGGCCACGAATCGTCATCCCCTTCCCGCCGCAGAAATCATTTCCACCAGTCCCCGAATTCTCTTCGGGCCGAGTCCCGGCATCGTCTGTAACTTCTCCCATGTTCGGTCCGTGTAACGACAGATTGGTTCTCGTCGCCTCGAAGCGATCCACGTCTTGCCTGTAAGTGCTTCCAACTCGGCGAGCGCACGGGCGTCTCCCGCAAATTGATGGCGAACGGATTCCCATTCGCTGGCCAGTGCCGCATCTTCTGAATTGAGGGGAAAGAACGGGGCATCGACAAGTTCACGGCACCATGCGTCCCCCACGGGCAATTCTTGTCGATTGAATTCGTTCCAGCACGTTTCACGTTTGGACACTTCACCCGGGTTCCCGTCCTGCGCCGTGATGTGCTTGTGCGCGGCGGCACAGACGATCTTGAGAGCGTCGCACAAAGCAGGTGACAGATGCTGGGTCTCCCAGATGCCATCAAGGTTGATCCGCCAGCCCGAATGCTCGGCCAGCCAAGCCATCGCGTAGGCGACGCTCTGCGCACGATAGCCCGTCAGGTCCAACGCGGTGAACAATTTTTCGGTCGTGCGAAATAGAATCGCCTTGGCGATCATGTGCTTGAAATGGTTCTGGTCGATGACCGGCTCGCCTTCGTCATTCATGCGTTCGGCGAATTTGAGGAAGTTCTTCTCGGCCCCCAGACAGACGAGATGCGGCAGACACATCCAGGCATTCTCGAACTTCGCCAGATCGGTCTTGGTGAACATCTGCTGCTTCGGATTCTGCACTTCCCAATCGCGACACTTGGCGGGCGTTCCCTGACGCCCCTTGTCGTCCGAGTGGGAGCCGCGTGCGCGTTCGTAATACCAGTGCGTCCCACGTTCCAAACCGCTCGCCGCCGGTGCCCAGACCGTACGTGAAAGCTGTTCCAGTGTGCGATGGAAGAGGCCGTTGGCTGAGAAGTCGGCGGTGTTGACCTTGTTCTGGCTGTTCGCAAAGCGCGAGATCAGCGGAACGATGTCGGCCACCTTCGTTGGATCGCTGAGCACCGTGAGCTTGACCTGCACGAAAACCTGACTGATCGGCAGCTTCTGTTTCTTCAGTGCGTGGAAAATCGACGCGGTTGTCTGCCCGCCATTGACGATCTGAAAATCCTTGACCCAATCCAGTCGAGCGTGTCCGTCGAGTCCCGCCTTCACCCGCACTTCGGCTGCGGTACAACACAGCCCGTTGTTGTAGGCCAGGAACCGATGCGGTTCATCCTTGATCGTCGTCTGCAAACCCTTGTTGACCTTGCCCCGCGCTTGCAGGAATGCACGCACGTTCCGCTCCAGCAAACGCTGGCCGTGCTCACCGTAGATGCGTGCCAGCAAGTCGGCGGGAAAGTAGGCCAAGAATGTGCGGTACTCGCCCGTGGGATCGGAATGTTCCAGACACGGAATGGACCCGCCGTAGCCATTCTCGAAGTCGAGCTCGATCACTTCACGCTCGCCAACACGCAACCGACTCAACTTTTCGAGATCCCACACGACCGGGCGCACGTCGATTCCCGGAATCAATTCCTCGTCTTCGGATGCAATCGTCTCAAGCGTTTGCGGTCGAACGACTCCGTCGGTCAGCAGGAACAAGCGCACGGTCGTCAGGGAATCTGCTTTCGAGTGAATCTGTTGACCGGGTCGAAACCCATCACTCGACTCTTCGATCTTCTTGTGGAAACCATCTCGGGCGAGCATGAGGAACCGTCTCACGAGTTGGAAATGGCGGCGTGTTTCTGGCAGGCTCAATTCCTCGACCTGGCCGGTTCCAAAATAACGGGCAACGAAGAGGTCGAGAGTCGCCCCGTCAGCCGAAAGCATCCAAGCGTTCAACTTCGCGGTATGCCGACCGGCCGTCGTGGAGTGATAGCAGACCTCAGCACCGCTGGCTTCATTGTGCTCGTACAGTCGTTCCAGAATGCTGTCAGTGAACGTCTCCTCACGGAGCGGCGGTCGATCATCATCAACACCCGCTCTGGACAGCACTTCTTCGTGCAATTCGCGGGCAAACTCTTCAAGACGTTGTTGGGACATGATCGTTAGAGGCTCCCTGAAGATTCGGGTTTCGATTGCGTACCAAGGTTTGACAGGACAGACAGCATGTCCGACACAGACACAGCGAAGGGCGAACACGCAGCCAGACTGACCGCGTAGTTGACATCACCAACACCGACCACAAGTTCCGATTCGACAATGCGTGGAAAGCCGGGGCGGACCTGAAACGTGTGCTCACTACGCACGGTCCAGCGTCGTCCTTCGTAACGGTTGGCATACACGTCGAGCCATCCCCGGTCGAACAGACGGTCATTGAAGGTGTCGAGCGTGTTCGCGTCAGCGGCGAGTTGTGAGCGGACCTCGGCAATCAGTGCGGGCAGACTTTGCCCCGGTGCGTTGCCACTCGCGGGGACTTCGCGTTCATCCACGACAACGACTTGCAGGAACAGACTGCCGACTCCCGTATCGTCGAGTTGGCGCTCACTGGTGATGCGAACACTCTGCGGCTGCTTCGCGGCCGTCGTCTTCACCTCGACGGCCCCGATGGGGAACTGAAAATCCTGGTGAGCCGCCGCGCTGGCCTTCCATCCCTCCACGGCAGTCGCCGCACCCAGCGCGGCCACGAGATGGCTGCGGAGTACTTGCAGTTCGCCCCAAAGACCTCGTTGTGTTTCGACACTCAGCCCGTCGCGAGCGGCCGTGAGAAACTGCTGCCATCGCCTCAAGCGGCTCAACAACCCAATTGCCGCATCCTGTTCGCCGACGAGACGCAGGGCAACGTCTTCAGCGAGAGTTGTGAACACATCGGAGCACGCCAGATCGCGCAGACGCACACCGAGATACAGTTGCGAACCGAACGAAACCGAAATCAGTTCCAGCCCCCGACACTCTGGCCACTCGCGGCGCGGCGGGAGCATTGCCTTGGTGACCGGTACGAGCAAAGCTCGCGCACGAGTTGTGTCTTCAAGTGCGACAAGCACCTTCTCGCCGGTTTCCGGACGGGCATATCGCGTCAGCCACGCGACGTTTGCGGGAGACTCGGCCTCCATTTCCTGCCAGAGTTCCTCAATCGTCATACGCGGCGTCCTCTTGAATCTCCGCGTCCCACACTCGATTGACGCGGTACTCGACACCAAGCACGGTCTCGCTGGTTGGGAAGCTCAACGCGACGCCAATGACCGGCGGGCCGTTCGGATCAACGCCAGCATCAGTGGGTGGTTCCAGCGGGTAGATGAGTAACAGACCGTGAGTGGGACGTCGGAGGACTCGCAGGACTCGACCATTCGGTCGCTTGGCTTGCCCGGTCGGGGGTGCCTTGATCTTTGGTGGTTCAGCTTGCTGCCAACGTACAGTCAAATCAAGTGCGACCGGTTCTGCTTCACGTCCAATCTGCTGCTGCAACCATTCCACGTCAGGTGCGAGTTCCAGCTTGCTGACGATTGCCTCGAACCAGTCCCGTTCAAACCGTGTCCCCACAAAATCAGTTGCCTCATCTTTGGGACTGAGAATGTTGGCATTCTTCAAGCTGTAGCTGTCTGTGAGTTGCTTCTCAGGCGTGCGGCCAACAAAGCCAACGTCGAGACTCGCTATCGGCCAGTCTGGATTCGGTTTCGCATCCTTCACGGAGATCAACGCCACCGTCCACGAGATCAACTCCGGTTGGACTTTGCCGGACTGTTTGCGAATGAAGTCTGCCAGTTGGCTTCCACTGGCCCTCGCCGATTCTGGCGGAAGCTGCAGCGATTCCAAGAAAACAACCAACGACTTCACGTGAGCGCCACTGCGATCTGTCCACACGCGTGTCTCACGTCCTTTTCCTCGCGTTGGATCTCCGAGTGCCGCAATGAACTTTGTCGTGGCGGTGAAATTGTTCGCGATGCGTTTCTGATCTCTTGGCATTTGGGATGTTTGGACCAAAACTCCCGCCCAAGACAGTTCGCGAGTCTGGCTGTGACACATCTTGTTCAACGCAGTGACGGTCATTCCGCCAGGGTGAGTGCGGACCCGCAAACCATAGTCAGCCGGCTTCAAATTGGCGGCCACCATGTAGTCGAACTCGCGACGCAGTTCGGATTCGGCCAGCGCGATGTGGCGATACCAATCTACGAGTTGTCCGGTCGTGAACAGCCGACACAGGTCGAGATAGCCAGGTCGGTAGCCGAACCAGCGGCCCATCTGCATGAGCGTGTCGTACATCTTGGACGTGCGGAGAAAGTAGCTGACCGAAAGACCTTCCAGCGTCAGCCCTCGCGACAGCTTGTCGCCGCCTACTGCGATGACGGTCCGGCCATCAGCCTCGTACTCCTTGTAATCGAGCGCATCCTTGGCCGTGCCGTTGATCGCCAGAATGGCGATCTTGGATGCCGCTCCGTGAAGCTCCGAGTCGACGTGTTCCCACGTCACTACCGGTCCCGCGTCCTCACCGAGCGCCGTTGAGACCGGAACAAACTCCGACTCCCAAAGTTGACGCAGTTCATCGCGGATCGTTGGAGTTCGGTTGCCGTCACCGAGTGCAATCCGTCGCTGAAGTCCGAGGACATCGTCGAGGATCAGACGGACAGCGTGTTCTTGAACGTTCACATACCGCGTCACATGGACGAGCATTGAATTGTGTTTTTTCTCCTGGCCTCGTGTCCGGCGAGCGGCACAAGCCAGAATGAAACAGCGGATTGCGAGCTTCAGCGACGGAGGCAACTCAACAGGAACATGGGCTATCCGGTGCTTCGGCGGAAAGCGTGTTGGCTCGGCATAGTCGTTGATCTCGCGAACGATCGGCAGCGCATCCTTCGCTTCAATCCCTGCATCAATGTCGCCATCAAGGCCAAAAACTTTGTCAGGCCCAACGTAGTTCGAGGGGGGCTTCACGTTAATTATGAAGCTGCGAGGGAAAAGGTCTTCGCCATGCAGCGGCGTTTCCGCGTCGGGATTGATGAAGATGTTCGCGAAGGGTGTGGCGGTGTATCCGACATACGCCGACTTCTCGAAAGCGTCCAAGAGAATCCGAATCTTCCCATTGATGGCCGTAACGCTACTGGAGTCTGGATTGCCAACCTTGTCCTTCGTATTGATCGACGCATTGTCAGCCTCGTCGTCGATCAGCAGTAGCGGCACGTTGCGAATGAGTTTGCGGCCCGTGTGTCGATCATCGGTCCCCGCTACGTGCAAGACCCACTTGATCAAATTGCTTAGCAACGACGTTTGCTTCTTCATGACCAGCACGACGGGATCGCTCCCGATCATCACTCCGATTTTTTCGGCAATGGGTTTGCTGAAGTCCCCCTGTTCATCGCTGCTCGTTAGGGAATGAATCACGAGTCGGTCACCCGGCAGTTTGCCAACGCCCATCCACTGGCTGTCGGTGTTGAGTTTCCGACTCTTCTGAGTGTCGAAGCCGAGCACGCCTTCATCGACGCGAAGCTGAGTCTGTGCTCGCAGATTGCTGTGAATCCCAGCCAGAACAATCACGAGTTTATAGCCCGCGTCAACAGCCTTGTTGATCAGTCCCACATAGTTCGCTGTCTTACCCGACTGGACGGAGCCCACGACCATTCCCCGCCTGTCCCAGCGACCATCACGCAACGGCTGCTCCAGTCGTTCGAGAACCATGTCTGTCAGTGCGTGAAGATTGTTGACGACATCCGGCGACATTCCGAAGTCCCGCTCCAGATACGTCATGTACCGGTTCCAGAAACGCCATTGAATACCGCCACGCGCGTCTGGCAACCACGCCACATGTGATGTCGGATCGTGATCGTCGAGAACGGTCGCATCCTGAACCTCGATCGAAAACAAGTGTCGCAACTCGTCAGTCAGCATCTCCACGTCGATCAGGGCGTCCGGCGCAAAAATAGTTGCAGCTTGTACGGCCTTAGTTCCAACATCCCGGATCAACTCGGGTGAACGTTGCTTTTCCTTTCGGAGAATGTCTACGGCTAGATTGCGTGCATTCGCATAGTGGTCATGAATGTCAGGCATGGTTCTTGGATTCCGAGAGACTTTGCAGCAGTGCCGGGAATAGTTCAAACGGCCAGATTGTGCGTAGTCGGTTGACCGCGTCATTTGCCCCATATCCGCTCGCCACGAGCGACTCAAATGCCTGTTCCATCACTTCTCGAATCTGGCTCTCCGCTATGTGCTCAAACAGGCCGGAAATCTGGTTCGGCTTTTCGCTGTTCTCAATGGTGATATGTGGAAACGGAATCGTCTCTTCGATCAAGCGGAAGAGAGCGTTGAGAGCGGCGCGGTTTGAATTGGCCGCGATCACCTGCTTCAGCAGCGGGTGTAGCCGATTCAGCCGATAAAACGTTTTGTCGTGTCTGGCAACTGGTTCCCAAAGCAGAACGCGATCCTCGTCCGCCTTCGGCGTGAGCTTTGCCCCGCGATGCGAGTAAACACGCTTCGCGTCACTCCGCGTCCGTTCACCAATCTTTCGGAGATCGTCCCGCAGTGCAGCGGGTGGCAGTGCTCGTGACTTCGTCACGTCGATACCCCAATCGTGATCCAGCGCATTCGGTACTTCGACACGGATTCGAGCGAGCTTGTAATGCTCGTCTTTCGTCCATCCGAATCCGAGCCAATCGCCCGGTACGAGGAGTCGATGGTTTCTGTAAACGTAGAATCCCTGATGAGCATTCCAGCCGCGCGGACCTGCTGCGGCTTCGTGTTTTGCCTTCGAAAGCTTGGATTGGTGCGGCAGAACAAATGGCTCAACATCCACCATCACGCCGCGGAGGTTGAGATGTGTCACCGGCAGAATCTGAGTCGCGGGTTCATTGGCAAGGAACGGATCCCACGGATCGATCGGCCGTTGATTTAGAAGTATCCTTACTCCGCGTGGTCCAGCCATCAATTGATGAAAGACCATCGCCAAATGGTCACGGACAGCATTGGCGCGTTGTAGAAACATTAGCTGCTCGCGCTCATTGTCGGTGCGTTGATTGGCAACGAGTCGGTCGAGTTGTTGCCAGATGACGGCAGTTCCGTGGGGCAATTCTGACAGTCGGCGGAAGTGGGGAACTGCCGCCGCGTCAGCAACGCGAAGCAACTGCCAATCATTTACGCGGGCAACATGGTCGAGATCCCAGCAGCGAGTAGCGGCCCCCCTCTCTTGAACAAGGCTCCGCACTGTCACGCGCCGGCACTGCGAGAAACTGGCGGTCTTGAGGCCGAGCCCGAAGCGACCGGAATCGTGAGGTTCCCGAACTTTCAATGGATTTTGACTGCCCGGACGCATCGCAGATACAAGCTGCTGCTCAGACATTCCTTGACCGTCGTCGGTCACCGCGATGACGGAACTCTCACCGTCCCAATTGAAATCAACCCAGATGTTTTTGGCCCCGGCAGTAATGCTGTTGTCAATTAAGTCTGCGAGTGCAGTTGGAAGTTCGTAACTAAAGGCACGGAGGGACTCGATAAGCGATGATGCGTGGGGCGCAACGATGTCGAATTCCGTCTCCAAGATCATGGTGGCCCCGTTCGACGTGTTTCTACGATGCAAGTCTTTCCCGTTCAGATCGGACTTTCTCAGCCAGCTTGGGATCGCGATGGCATGTCCCGGCAATTTGAGCTTCGTTGCAATAGAATTCATCTTCTGCAAGCTCTGTCTTTTCATACCTTCGCCACGCTTCTTTCGCGATGGAAGCCAGCGCTACCGGCCAGCCACTTCGCACGTAGTACGGCGAAACAAGTCTCTGGTCGATGACTTGAGAACAGCGAAAGCCATCCTCGGCGGATGAGGTCTCTGTCCCGTGGTCGGTTGCCTCGTCGGGGTGCAAACCAGTGTGTAGGAACGCGATGGCGTACCACGCTCTTTTGAAGTCGTCGGACGGAACGGTCCGAAGTTGCTTTTGATTGAGGTCGAGTAACGGAGCCAACCACGAGACTGCGATCTTGTCAGTCTTTGGAAGTGGAGACAGAGCAAACACGATTCGCTTTGTGGTCATTTGAGTTTCTTTCAAAAACTTCGTGACTGCCTGACCGACGGCTCTCGCAATGAGTGGCGGGACGGCGTTTCCGATGACTCTAAACTGGTGCGTTCGAGCGATGGGAAATTGGAACCAGTCGGGGAAACTTTGGATGCGGGCGGCCTCGCGTGGGGTCAGCGAACGATTCTGAGTCGGGTGGATGAACATCAGGCCATCTTTGCTGAGGTGAGCTACGATGGTGCTGCACAGTTCCGCTCGGCTCTGTCTCGTGTAACGGTCGGAGAACGATCCCCGGTCGTAGGGAAACTCCATCTCCACACCCCGATCAATCGCTTGCTTGGCGGTCTCACCCTCCTTGAGCTTGGCAAAGTCTCGCAGGTCGCGCTCGCTGTGCGGGCGGGCGACGTGCGCTGTGAGTTGCTTTGACTTCTTGATTTCAA
This sequence comes from Schlesneria paludicola DSM 18645, assembly GCA_945876035.1. Classification (GTDB taxonomy): domain Bacteria; phylum Planctomycetota; class Planctomycetia; order Planctomycetales; family Planctomycetaceae; genus Schlesneria; species Schlesneria paludicola_C. Next base: position 8,734 of record CAMCMU010000049.1, read on the forward strand.
GCACTTCGTTTCGGTACTTCTCCCCGAGTTGCAAATGCTTCTTTCGCAGTGGGGGAGGCTGTTTGTATTCGCAGGGATCGGTGCCGCCTCCCGCCTTCAAAACTGGCAGGTCCATGATGGCGTGACCCAAAGCGATCCCTTCCAGTTTCAGGACGGGCACGATCAGCCCACGTCGGAAACAACCTGGATAGTCGATGCGCGTCCCGATGATGAGCTGTCGGCGCCTTTTCTGAGGCACTCCGAACGTCGTGGCTTCTACGACTTCCCCGTGAACGCGATATCCAAGTCTGCGAGCACTCGTTTTGATGTCACGGAAATGACGACCGCCGTCGGCGGAACGGATGCCGAGCACGTTTTCCATCACGAACAACTTCGGCCGGAAGTGATCGACGTATTTGAAATACTGCTGATACAGCGTGCGACGCGGATCGTGGATCAGCCGCTCGCCGTTGTTTGCACCGTCGCGCTGGCGGACCTGACTGAAGCCCTGACAGGGCGGTCCCCCGGCGATCATGTCCACCCGGTTTGTGCCGATGAGCTTTGCCAAGTCGGCGGGGGCGAACTTCGTCAGGTCTTCGCACAACACGTGAGGGTGATCGGGAAAGTTGGCCTGGTAGACCTCAACCGCCTTCGGGTCGAAGTCAATCGCCGCCAGTATCTTCAAACCCGCGCGATGCAGTCCAAGGCTGAAGCCGCCGCAGCCTGCGAACAAGTCAATGCATGTCACCGAATCGTCCATGATGAACCAATTTCAACAGTCATGTTGATTGCGGGTCGTTGGCCACGTTCATCGACCCCTCGTGAGGCTAGCCCGGAAGATAGCCCGGCCAATGGCACTTCCGCAAGCATGGGCCGACTGATGAGAGACTCGTGAGCCGCGTGCTCCCGTCTCGCGGGCCCCAAAACCGGCTCCCGAAACGCCTGCTTTCCCCTCTGAAGTGACGTTTTTCCGGCGTCGGCGCGGAGTCTCTCCGAGTCCGATCGCCTGACGGCTTTGTTGTGACCTAGCGTTCGGCAGGGGTCAGAGGCTGTGGATATCGATCGCCGGCAGCTTGTTGGGCGACGCTTGAAAGACATTGCGGTCGCCGCGTGACGGTACGCGGGATGGACAAGGTGAAGATCTGGTACCCACTGCGGGCCGCCTTCCACAACCACGGCCTGATCCTGGGCCTGTTGGTGGGAACGGGCAAGCCGCGCAGCTTCTCGGCCGCGCTGTTGGCCCTCTGGACGGTCGGTTTTGCGTTCCGAACCGCGCTGTGGAAGCTCCCGGATGCGATCCGAGACCTCCGCATCCCTCCGAAACACGAAACTCCAGCCCCAACGACAATCAACTGGCTCGGCAAACTCAAACTCGACCAACCACCCCTCGCCGCCAAACACACCCCTTTTTCAACAGGCTGCTCGCCTGCGCAAATGTGTTGGAACTGAGGTTGGTCCTGTGGGGGAGATCTGTTCCAGTGTGTGGGGTGTTGTGATGTGCATCACTTGAGAGGGCAAGGAGGCCTGGGATGGACAGGATGAACACGACGCAGAGCGGATGGCAGAGTTCGGAGCGGGAGTGGAAGAGTCCGGCACGGAAGTTGGCGGCGTTCTTTCAGCGCAGCCGGGATGGTTGGAAACATCGATCGACTCACCTGGCAAGGACTGGAAAGCCGGACGAGCGGAGAAATCGTGAGGGAGTTCTGAATCTTGGACCAGAGTTTGTGATATCGATCGCCAAGAGGTCGTTGGGACTGTAATCCCTCGCAGTAAAGGCGTTCTGGAACTCTGCGGGGCTCCGGAAAACGATCTCTTATGCTGTAGGAGTGCGATCTCGTGGAGTGAAACACGAACACCGCAGGTTTGGTTGACATATGAATACGCCACGCTGATAATCTAACGTTCACCAGATTGTCAGAGCGGCGTATCCACATGTCAACATCCATTGGAGTCATCCAGCCTTGAGAACCCGGAAGCATTTGCAACGGGGCTTTACGCTCATCGAACTGCTCGTTGTGATCGCGATCATCGCGGTTCTTATTGCCTTTCTGCTGCCAGCGGTGCAGCGGGCCCGTGAGGCGGCGCGCCGCACCCAGTGCCAGAACAACCTCAAGCAGATGGGGCTGGCAATTCACAATTACGAAGGCGCAAACAAGGTCTTCCCGCCGAGCAGCATCAGTAACTTTGGCCAAGGTGTCTGGGGTTACCCCGGGTCGGGATCTGCCGATCCCAACATCCGCTTGCACAGCTTTGCGAGCCTGATTCTGCCTTACATGGACAGGGCCAATCTTTACAACGCAATCGACTACAACGTTTCGGCTCTGTCTCCGGCCAACCGCACGGTCGCCTCGCAGGTTTTGCCGTTCTACCGCTGCCCGAGCTACGCAGGTGCGGAGTTCAGTACAGACCCTCTGTACGTGATCACAGCGGGTTACGACAAGTTCGCCATTCGCAACTATGTCGCCATGGGATCGAAGACAGTCTTGGGATTGTCGGGAGCGATCCCGGCCGATGGTGTAATGTATCCTCTATCGAATACACGGTTTGTCGACATCTCCGATGGGACATCGAGCACCATCATGATCGCGGAATCGCGAGAGGAAAAAGCGTCTGTGTGGATCGACGGGACATCGGCGTCTGTGGCGGCCCGCTACATGGTCCTCGTGCCACCGACCTACGCTGGGAACACCACGGCGATCAACTACCAGCCCTACTTTCAGGGCGGAATCTTCCCGAACTCTATTGGCCAGAACTGGGGGCCATCCAGTCGGCACGAAGGGGGAGCACATCACCTGTTGTGTGATGGGTCGTTACGCTTCCTGTCGCAGAAGATGGATGTCGTCCTCTACGACTCGCTGACCAGCCGCAATGGCCAAGAAGTAGACGTGAGCGACGGCCTACTGAACAACGGGTTCCCCCTCTGACCCCACTCAGGTTTTTTCGTTTTTGCCATAGTAGTATTTCAATAAAAAAATTCCACAGACGAGACGAACGCACTTATTTAGACCTTCAAGCCCCCCCCCGCTAGGGGTACCGGGGTTGGCGAGGTCTAATCGGCAATCCCGCAGAGACATATGTCAAGGAGGCTGTAGATGGTGGATGCAGCAGACGATGCGTTTCAGTCTGATTTTTGTGCGGAACGTCTGAAGGCCCTAGGTGATCCCCTCCGTCTTCGAGTTGTGGATCTCCTGCGACACGGCGAAATAACGGTCGGAGATATTGCTGAGTTTCTGGAGACGGAGATGGTGAACGTGTCGCATCATCTCCAGATCCTGAAGAACGCAAAGCTGGTCACTACTCGTCGTGATGGGCGGTTCATCTACTACAGCCTTCCCAAGGAATTGTTTCAGAACGTCGGGAAAGCCAAGCGGATGTTGAACCTCGGCTGTTGCAAAATCGAATTGCCATAGCTGGCCGCATTGAGACTGGGCACGGACGCCTGACCGCTCTCTGGAAATTGACCGGAGAGCGGTTTCCGTTTTCCTGAAGTCGCAGGTTCTCCGAGGAACAGCGTCCATGAACAACGACTATCGTCGAGACGGGTATCTGATTGCTCGGGGATTGTTGTCTCGCGACGAAATTTCTGTCCTCAGTGCGGAAGCCAACCGCGTACTGGCCCGACAGGATTTGATTGACTTCAACAACCTGCGTTGCCGGTGGCTCAATCATTTTCAGACTGAGGAGTGCCGATTCGACTGCTTCGATCCGATCATCGATCTGAGTGATTCCATCGACCGAGCGGCCCGAGATACCAAACTGTTTGACCTGATCTCCTCGTTGTACGGCGAGGAGATCTGTCTGTTCAAAGACACGCTGATCGACAAGCCGCCGGGGGCGATGGATTATGGCATGCAAGAGATCGGGGGTTCAAGTCCACTATCCTAAATTTCTATTTAACCTTAATTGCTGACGCGAGTTAATCTACCTGTCGATGTCGGCAGTGCGGCTGTAAAAACCTGAGAACGCGGGTAAGTGACTCCTTGCTTTGATCGGGGCAGCCGTACTATGTCACGGTTTTTGACCTGCCCCCATGAAACGGCACCACTTTCCGAGAGAGAATCTGGTGGTGTCAAAACCAAAGGAGGGCAGGTCCGTGATCACCACACAAGATCATCCGCTTCAATATCATCCGCTTCGAGGGTCTGGAGCATGTCCGTTGTTGGATCGTCAAGTCCTCCGATCCGGTGTCCATGCTCAAGAAGAGCTTGCTGGTAAACATTGCGGACATATCGGGCATTCCCAAAGGACTCGTCGGCCTGCGAGCATTTAGACACAAAGACCAGAAAAGCTTTTGTCTTGGCTTCATCGGCCAGCAGATACTCATCTTCGGAACACATCTGAAGCAGGATCTGTAGCAGCTCTTCAGGCGAGTAGTTCTCGAACACGATAGTGCGGTTAAAGCGGGACTGCAGGCCAGGATTAGAGTTCTGAAAGTCATTCATTTTCGAGGGGTAACCGGCAACCACGACCACGAGGTCCTCTCGGTTGTCCTCCATAAACTTCAGTAGTGTGTCGATTGCCTCTTTCCCGAAGTCGTTGCCAAAGTGATTTGGCGGGGTAAGCGAATAAGCCTCGTCGATAAACAACACGCCGCCCAGTGCTTTCGTGCAGGCTTTTAGCGTCTTCTGTGCGGTCTGTCCGATATATTCGCCAACCAATCCAGAGCGGTCAGTCTCTACGCAGTGTCCGTTGGAAAGGAATCCGGCGGCCTTATAGATGTCGCCCACGATGCGTGCGACGGTGGTTTTGCCCGTTCCGGGATTGCCCGTGAAAACAAGGTTCCTGCTGATTCCCGGGTTCTTCAGGCCTTTTGCCGCTCGTTTGTGTTGAACCCGCAGAAAGCTCATCAGAGCGTTCACTTCTTTTTTTACGGCGGCTAGCCCGACAAGCTTGTCCAACTCGGCCCTTGCCTTCTGCAGCAGCTGTTCGTTCAACGTGGCGGCTGGCGAGGACGCCTGCTTTTCGGCTGGTAACGCCCTGCGCTGAGTGGATTCCCGCTGCTGGGAAGCCGAAATATCAATCCCTTTAGCGGTCAGCGTGCCTTTGTATTCTAGTAGGATCGCTTTTGCTGCGGGGGATATGGAACGAAGCCCGTTGAGGTTAAGAACGCCGCCCATGTGGCCCGCCAAGTGACGAGCAACCGGGCTGGATATGTCCATCACCCCATTCAGTTCGAGAGTTCCTGTGTGGCGGGACAACGCTTCTGCACTCTGCGCATCTAAAGTGCGAAGTCCGGCGAGGCTCAGATTACCTTTGCACTCCGGCAAGAGCCTCGGCGACTTCAACGGATAGTTCATTTACACAGTAAAGCGAAAGAGTGCCCTGATGTCCGGCAAGAGCCTCGGCGACTTCAACGGATAGTTCATTTAGACAGTAAAGCGAAAGAGTGCCCTGATGTTCGGCAAGAGCCTCGGCGACTTCGACGGATAGTTCATATTGACAGTTAAGCTTAAGAGTGCCCTGATGTCCGGCAAGAGCCTCGGCGACTTCAACGGATAGTGAAACGAGCCCATTCAGATCAAGCGACGGGCCTGATTCGGAAACAAGCCGCTTTGCCTCCGTTGTCGAGAGCGTTGTGAGAATATTCGTGTTCACAGAAGCCTTGAATAACTTGGGTAGCGTTTCATGCCAGCAGTAATTGCAGCCCCACGAAGACCGCTTAAGAAAGTGTGCACGTCGCAGCTGGACTGACTCTCAACGACACATCTTGTGTCCGGCGGCAAATCCTTTGGTCCCCACTGTATCGCTATTCAGTGGGGCCGAAAGGCCAGTCTGCGGAGGACCTCCCCCGAAAGCATTATTATAATTGTTTCTGCGAGCAGGAAGAAAGCTCGTGGAAATCGTATCGGATTGTGGCGAGACCAGAATCCAGTTGCACCTTGGGATTGGCGGGCGAGCGATAGGCTAAAAGGCCCCGCGAACAAGCATGGAAAATGACACTCAGGCCCATTTATGTGTAGAGAAAAAGCCCAAATGAGATCGGCCCCCGAGGCTCTTCAACAGTCTTGGCTCGGCTGATCTGGATCGTCTCTTTGCTGGTCATTGCTCGAGGCCAAGGTGCTCATCGAACGGTGGCGGCCGCACACCAACACGATCCGGCCACACAATGCCTTGGGATACCGGCCCCCGGCCCCGAAGGCGTGGCAGCCCCGTGCGTTCGCTTGGCGTACGCCTCAGCAAACGCACAGGGCTGGTCTATTGGAGGGCAAAATCCTAACTTAAGAACTGGCGTCATTCATGGGGGCAGGTCAAATCCTTGAGCGTTACAGAAACTCCTCTCGCGAGCCGTTGTTTCTGCCATGCCAACTGCCACCGGGCAACTTATCGGCCGGAAGCCTCTAACGGTGACCCAAGCCATTCACTTTGTGCAGACTTCCCCTTGTGCTGCAGATTCGCTTGTGTTTTCTCGAATCTGAGTGAATTGAGTGGTCTATCGCTGCACGGGCGCAGTCAAAAAAGCCGAATCCAGTATGAACTATGCAACTGTTTCAACCCTCACAACCATTTTGGTGTGAAGTCATGGTGCAATCTGTGGCTTACACTAAACGCACAATATCTTTTTGGCTCGCTGTCTTCGTTGTGACATACGCACTGCCGGTGTTCTGGGCCTTTGGAGATGAAGGCGCTGTCGCTAACAACGATTTATTCTTTACGAACTCCGATGGCACTGCGGCCGTTTTTTCGAACACTTTTGAGACCCCTGCTCTGCATGCATCCGGCGCGGATATTGTGCCGGTCAAAGCACCGCTCTTTGATGAGCCATCTTTGCTGCCAACAAGCGGAGACAACAACTTCATTTACCGTCTTGTGCATCGGCTCATTCCAGGTGATTCGCCACGGGATCCACCGCCGGCGGACATCAACTCGCCTGGGCCAGACACTGCCAATTTCCCCAACAGCCCTTTCACTCTGCAGAAGGGCCGATCGTACATCGAGAGTTCGCCAATCGTAACGTCGCGGGCAGGACCGGGGACGCCGCAAACGTGGGCATGGTCATTTTTAATGCGTACGGGCCTCACGGATGACTGTGAGTTTCGCGTGTTCAGCGGAGGACCCGCTGTTGTCGGACCGATCGACGGCGATCCTTCCTACAGTGGATTCGCACCGCTTGTCTTCGATCTCAAAATACATCTCTGGGGTGAGGAGGATTGGCTGTATTATCCCAGCGTCGGTCTGGAAACCTTCCTCTCAACAAATCTGGCATCGAAACCATTTCAACTCGGGAATCAACCCGGAATCTCGATCCTTGTCGCCCATAAGTTTCCCGGCGACATCCATCTTGAATGGAACTTTGGCTACTTCGGCACGAACGATCCGGATGCCCTCGATACTTTGAGCGAATCGTACCTCGGGGTCTCGTGGGCACTCCAGAAACAACTCTCCAAGAAACTCGCTGTTTTCTATCAGGGTTTTTACAATGGCGCAAACGGAAACTTCTTTCCGGCTGATCTCGTCAGCGGCTTAGGCGGATATTGGAGCGCCACGCAGCGACTGGGGCTATTTGCGACCTACAACTGGTCGCTCGATAAGATGGGAAGCCCCTCCGGAGGCTACAGCGGTTTTGCCTATGCCTATTAGACCGCTTCTCAGCTAGCGGTCGCGACGGCGTGGCAAAACAGGAGACGGAGGCGAGGGGTCGGCGAACGCTCGAGGAGCGTTGGGCGGCGGCAGCCTTTTCTCGACGAGATTGAGCGACTCTTACTCACTGCGGCGGGCGCGGAGCGGATGCTCCAAGACGATATGGCAAGCTTTGCCGAGCTGCATACCGCGACCCGACAACAAAAACGACCCGCCATCCCTGAGACGAGCGGTTTTTTTCGTTTTCGGTTGCACCGGGGTTGCACCGACTGAAAACTCCGCCACCGCCTTATCGTTTTCGTCGCCGTAAGTCTTTTCACTGAAATGAATTATCGAGTTGCCCGACGAGGATTCGAACCTCGACCAAGTGAGTCAGAGTCACTCGTGCTACCGTTACACCATCAGGCAGTCGTCACCGGCTCAGCGAACTGATGAGAAGTCTGAGCGGTTGCCTCGTCGTCCCATTTTGAGTTCTTCCAAGCGTGCGAAGTATACTCGCTCACTCCGTTTTGCCAATCCGAAGCCCAGAATTTTTACAGGTCCATCGCGTGACGGAATTCGATGATCACAAAAAGTCGCTGCCTTGGAAATCGGCAGTTGGCCTGGGTTGTCAGTGGTGAGTCATGACCGCAGAACCGTCAGGAAGGATGCGTGACCCGGAGTCGTCCCTGAGATTCGGAATTTGCCACCACAAACGGCAGCCGGAAGGGATCACGGGCGCGACAAAACGACGAACACGTCAAACGCGTTACTGTTCTTTGACCTGCGTCCAATAGACAAAAACCGCGAGCGGCCCACCGATAAAAATTCCAGAATACGGCAGGGATTCTGGTAAGTGGAGTTTCTTGTAAAAACCGTACAGAAAAAAAGTATCGAGCATGCTAAAGCCGATGAACGAGAAACACATCACAAGCATGCCCAGTTGTCGACGTTGTTGCTTCTCATCGTCGCTCGGGACAGACTTGGGCCGTGCAATGCGAGTCGTTGTTTTTTTTTCTGTTGTGACGGATTCTTCTGCTTCTTGGCGGAGTCCGGCCGAGTAGTACTTGGCAATGCCCTGATTGATTGCAATCGGTGTGGCCAAAACGGGGCGAATGGGCATGTTGAATCGAAGTCGAATTTCATCTTCGAGCTCTGGGTCGGGCTCATCGGAGCAGGCGACAAGGAGTCCGCCGTGATCTGCAAACAGCGGCAGGCAGGTATGGCGTCGGACAACAGCGCGGGGCAACTTGTCGAGGACGGCGGCGTCGGGCAGCATGTCGACGAGATCGACGAACGGTCGTCCAAGTTCCAAAGCCAAGGCTCGCGCGGCTACGTCTGGTTCGACTAATTTCATCTGCACCAAAGCATCACGAACAGAAAGCCCGCTGCGTTCGGCGTGCGCCTTCGCTTCGCGAATCTGATCGGAAGTCAACAGCCCCTGTTCCTGCAGATAGGATGTCAAAGGCCGATGCCCCGTGGTCGCATCTCGATCATCAATCGTCCTACCTTGGGTGACATCATACTCACGCTTCTGTTCAACGTCGGTCAAACAAAGCATGGCCTTAGCGAGTTCATTCAGTAGCTGTTGTGACTCATTGGAGTATTTTCCCGTCGCATATTTGCGCACGGTTATGTTGAGCTTCTTATAGTTTTTTCGAATCTTTTCTGGATTGTCTTCGAAAAGAACCAACCGCAATAGTTGATAGTGGTCCGGTGGCCGCAAGCCCTCCGGAATTCCCAACCAATCTTTATAGACATCTAACACCACAAATGGGCCTCCTCATTGCGGATTGCAGCATCCCCTTGCCCCCTGCAGCATCACATCGGCAGTCGCCAGCGAGAGTGAGTTCGACTACTCAACGGTATATTCGCTGGCGAGTGCGGTAAAATCTCCCACACTTTTTTCGGAGAGTCCTGAGTCACGAACGATTTCTGTCGTTGCGAGGCAACCGCTGACGAGTTCTTTTGCGACGGCGTGAATGCGACCGTTCGCATCATAACTGTAGGTAACTTCCACGGGCGACCCTGCAGGCAAATGGGGGGGAAGATTAAGAACCCGAAAGTCCCCAATTTGAGTACAGGCATCCGGATCGGTGGCATCTCCTTGGAGAATATAGACGTGAATCGTTTTCTGGTTTGCCGAATTCGTGGCGAATCGCTGACTCACGCTATACGGAATCTGTGTGTTTTTAGGGATCATAATGTGGTTATTTTTTTGGGCCCGATCGTTCGGGTTAGACACCTTGATTCCCAATGCATGCGAGTTGACATCGCTTGTTTTGACGGATCGCAGCCGATTGCCAATCAGGGCGTTGAGGCCTGCGAGGCCCCGATTTTCTCGGGCTTCCAAAATGGCCGCATGGATTGCGGCTCCCTGAGCGACGGCCTCTTCTGGACGCAGCAATTCTAAATCGCGCAGCGGTTGTCGGTGACAAATCTCCGACAGCATGATTTCCACCGCGGGCATATACGTCGAACCTCCAACGAGAACCACTTCACTCAACTGTTTGGGATCCACACCGGATTGCTGAAGCACCAATTCGGTCGTATCCCGCGTTCGCTGTAATAGATCCGCCGTCATTCGCTCAAAGTCTTTTCGAGTGAACTGTAGGGAGAGTGTCTTGCCACGGTAATAGACCGTCAATGGCACCTGCAGGGCGGTGCTGAGTGCCCGTTTTGCGTCTTCGCAGTTGGCGTTGAAGTCACGCATCGCTTCGGGATCGAGTCGTGGATCTTCGCCGAACTTTCGAAAAAATTGCTCTGATACGTGATCCGTGATTCTCGTGGTCCAGTCCAGTCCACCAAGCATCACATCGCCGTCGGTGGCAAGAACACGAAATTGCGTCGGTGTGTAGCGAACGACCGTCACATCGAATGTCCCACCGCCAAGGTCATAGACCAGAATTTGTTTCGCGTCTTGCTTCAAGTCGCTACGTCCGAGTTCGCCCTTCATCCATGCATAAGCCAAAGTCGCGGCTGTCGGTTCGTTGATAATGTCAACCACATTCAGACCGGCGATCCGGCCGGCATCCTGAGTCGCCTTGCGACGCACATCGTTAAAGTAGTAGGGAACGGTGATGACCGCGTTCATGATCGGTCCAACCGTTTTTTCCCCGTCTTGTTTTAATTTTTTCAGAATCAACGCCGAGATGAATTCCGGAGTCAATTTCTTATTCTGATAGACGACGCTGAAGTCTTTGTTCCCCATCTGGCGTTTGATGGACTCGACAATGTGGTCGGCCGATTCCTGAGAACTCCGTTCGAAAGTCGGCCCGACCACCACTTGACCGTCGTCTCCGAGCAGCACAATCGAAGGAGTGATATTCCGACCTTCCGTGTTTAAGAGAGCCACTGGCTCTCCTTTTTTATTCACTTGAGCAATCGTTGAATACGTGGTCCCCAAATCAATACCGACAGTCTGCCCTTCAATAAATTTCATTTTTTTGGCCTATTGCTGTGAGTCTCGGACAACTGAGATTGGGGCCGACTGGATCAGCAATTCGAATCGATTGCATCCTATCAAATACCCCAGATCCTACCCATTCTGCCGGACGACACTTGCGGAAATCAAGCGAGCGATCTTCTGTCGTCCTCATTCCAGGCGTTCCCAACGATTTATGCGGCACGTTCTGAACGTCGAAAGTCGTCCCGATCTCGCTCGTCCTCAACCTGTTCATCCTTTTTCTGAGTCCTCTGGTGAGATTCTGACAAGCGTTGCAAACCCTTAACGGCAATCTCCGCCTCCACGAGTTCCTCACGTCTTCGCGTCACTTGAACGGACACCTCGCCAAGCATCGTTTCGACTTCGGCGAGTTCCCTTGATAATCGGTCAAAATAATCGTCATAAGACACGGCGTGGGTAGCCGACCACGTGGACCCCGCTTGAAGTGTTCGGAACTCGTTCCTCGCGTGAAGGCGTTCGGCGGCGATGCGGTTGTAATCATCACGTAAAATTTTTTCGCGGGCCTGTTCCTGCGTGTAAGCTTGTCGGCGAATGTCTCGCTCGATCTCGCGAAGCCTCAGTACCGTGTCAAATCGAAAAGGAATCGACATGATCGAGGCCTCCTGAAACGATGTGTCTTTCGAGAAACTGCGGCATGGGATGTGATCCGATCTTCAGGACAAAAAACGTTGTCGTTACGGATAATAACGGCAACGTTGGCGAAATCAGGCCGCGGGCATGATGGCGTTGGCGGTCGACTGCAATTGCGTGCCGGAGTCTCCGTCACAAAGGGACTGTTGCAATGCGGTTAATCCTTCGACGGCCTGCTCCAACGTTGAACTTTCACTTGAATTTTGTTGTAGAAACGTTTGGATCGACTCGTGGAGACGAAGCGCCGAATCGACACGGGAATTGGTTCCGTTTTGGTACGCACCAATGGAAATCAGATCTTCTGCCTGCCGACGTGCTGCCAGAAGTTGTCGCAATGATGTGGCCGCCTTGCGGTGTTCAAGATCCGTGATTTCGGTCATCACGCGTGACACACTGGCGAGGATGTCGATTGCTGGAAAATGGCCATGTTCAGCCAATTTCCGATTTAGCACGACATGGCCATCAAGCGTGCCTCTGACGGCATCCGCGATCGGTTCGTTCATGTCGTCTCCCTCCACCAGAACAGAGAAGATTCCTGTAATGCTTCCGGAATGGGTTCGTCCACATCGTTCGAGCAATTTCGGAAGAAGGGCAAATACGCTCGGGGGATATCCTCGAGTGGCGGGAGCCTCTCCGGCAGCGAGGCCAATTTCACGTTGCGCCTGTGCGAATCGCGTCACGCTGTCCATCACCAGCAGCACGTCGCGGCCGGTATCTCGAAAATACTCGGCGATGGCCGTGCCGAGATACGCAGCCCGCAGCCTGACAACAGCGGGGTCGTCTCCGGTCGCGACCACAACAACGCTGTGATTCAATCCCTCCGGGCCGAGATCTCGTTCGATGAACTCACGAACTTCCCGTCCTCGTTCTCCAATCAGCACGACAACATTGACGTCCGCCTCTGTGGAGCGGGCGATTTGGCCAAGCAGTGTACTCTTGCCGACACCACTTCCAGCAAAAATCCCCAAACGCTGGCCTCGACCGCATGTCAACAGACCGTCCAGCGCGCGAATCCCTGTGGCGAGTGCTCGATCAATGCGCGGGCGCTGCATCGGTGAGATCTGTTGCCCTTGTAACGAAACACGATGTGGAAGGACTGCGGGCGTGCGGTCATCAACGAATCGCCCGCGACCGTCAATAATCCGACCAATCAATCCATCGCCGACCCGAGCCCCCTGAATCGACTGCTTCAGAATGCAGGAGGTTCCCCGACGAATACCCTGCAGGTCACCGTAGGGTAGCAAAAGAGTCTCATCCCCAGAAAATCCGACAACTTCGGCATCAATATTTTCGCCCTGTTCGACCTCAATTTGTGCGACGGCCCCCAAAGGAGCCGGAAACCCCGCGACCGAGACGGTCAAACCAACGATCTTCGACACACGTCCGCAAAGGCCGACAGACATGGCGCGTTGGATATGGTCAACAAGTGCCGCAGCACGCGTGCTGCTGTTAGTCGGCACGTATCCGCGATTCGAGTTCACCTGCCCGCAAGGATCAAGAGTCATTCTCAATTGTGGCTTTGCAAACATTCGGAATTAGCCTTCCAGCAGTTCTTCTGCAAGTCGTTCGAGCATCGTTTCTACCCGCGCGTCGATCTCGCCATGGACAGTTTGAATCCGGCATCCCCCCCGAGCCAACTGGGGGTCCGAGATCAGGATCGAGTCGGCGCATGCCGTCAGCGATTCAACAATTCTTGGAGCGCGGTCACCCCATGATGCGAGATCATCCGGGTGCAGAAACACGGTGACTCGTGGCTGTCCGGCGGCGAGACGCAGTGCCTCGGTAATCATTCCCGAGGCCAACTCCGGGCGTGTGCTAATCCGTGATTTAAGCAGTTTTTCCGCGATCGCAATACCGACCCGAATGGCGGTCTCTTCCCAGCGAATCAGCCAGCAATCTCGTTCGGCTTGCAAGGCCTCCGCGGCGGATCGTAATGCGGGCAGAGCGGTCTCCAGTTGCGCGTCGATGTGCTTTAAGGCCAGTTCTTGTGCACGCCTTTCGATCTCCGACCGGGCTTCACGCAGACCCTCGGCACACGCTTCCCGGCGGATCTGTTCACGAATCAACTCAGCCCGAATGGATGCTTGCGACAAGAGTTCATTCGCTTCGCTTCTTGCGTTGCTGACAACGGTATCCGCCTCATGTCGAAGATCGACGAAGTTGAAGGCCCCTTGGGTTGGAAGTTCTCTGGCGGCGTGCGCTTTCACAATGTGGGCGGTGGTCATGATTTATCATCCTCCAACAGCCAATGTGTGGATCTCGCCTGTCAACGGACCGCCGTCGTCGTCCGACGGACAGAGTGGGTTAGACAGAAAAGATCGCCGAAGCATTCGAAAACAATCGGTCGCGCGGTCCCTTGCGAACGTTGGTCTGCATGGACAAGGTCGGCAAACGTCTGGTCAATCACGTGGAATGAACAGATGCCCCTCGTCCGCGTCATCGGCTAAATGTAATGCGTCCCATCGCAGGGGATCGAGGGTGAGCAGACACGTCCAAGACAAACCTAACACCAATAAATGTGACCTCGCGATCTGAGGGATTCCCCTCCCGTTACCTCCCACCGGATCCGCGCATGCGTCAGACTCCAGCGTCCCAACACAGACATTCGAAACCGAAACCCCACTCGCGAGGCAGCCAGCCTCGGTCTTGGCTCGCGCACATCTTTTGGCCCAGTTATTGTTCTTAATGCGGATCGACAGTCGGGATCCGAGCCGTGTGTTCTGTCGCATGAGCGGGGTCCATTTGTGGCATCAGAACCGGGCCCGAAGTTGCCATGGGCGAGGAGGGGCCCTCTTGGGTCACGATTGTCGAGTCAGGCACCATCAATTCAGCCGTCTGATTCGCGTGACTGAAAATCGTCCCCTGCTCCGCCGAGACCGGTGAGTCGTTTGACAAGACCGATCCAGAAAACATGTTACTTGCGGTGAATGACGAGGCCAGCCCACTCCCGTAATCTGGCAGAGGATAAGCCACGAGTTTCTCATTTGCGGAACGTCGCCGATGACGTCCGTTCCGACGCGATACGTCATTCGTGTCTTCAAACGACGTGGCATCGATGGTCGGTCTCAACGAAGGCTCGCTGGACGCCATAAACATCGGATTAAGGATCATTGGTTCCTGTGCCATTCTGCTGGACTCGGCGGCGTCTCGATTGTGCAATAAAGCGGAACGACGAAGGTCACGACGGTTTGTCAGCGTGGCCAATCGGGACTTGACTTCCGGTTGGTCCCACTGTGACGTGAGTGACCGCGTATAGAAATTGGAGGCCTGATTGACGTCTCCGGATTCCTGCTGAATCTGACCCAAGTGGGCGAGGACAACCGGATTGTTCGGCTCTAGCTGAAGCGCTCGACGCAGAGTCTGTTCGGCAGTCACCGGATCACCGATTTCACGATTTAACCAAGCCAGTTCGACGTAGGATTGTGTTGTATACGGCTGAGTGGCAACCCATTCGGCAAGCAATTCCTGCGCTTCACCCGAACGGTGTTGCATGACTAATGTCTGTGCCAGAGCGTGGTAGGTCGGTTGGTGTGACGGATCGATGGAGAGATTGTGCCGAAGAACTTGCTCTGAGCTCGAGAGATCACCCTGCTTTTGCATCGCCATAGCTAAATTGTGACGATAATCAGGCTGAAAAGGGTTGTCGGCAACGGCGCAGGCAAATTCTTGCTTCGCAGCAGCATAATTGCCCCGCTCATAAAACCCCCGACCGGAATTGTTCATGACCCAACTGTTGGTGGCATGACAACCCGTCGATAGTGCGATCAGAAAAAGACTGATCAGGACACGGGTAGCTGGACCCAAGGTACGCATGGTTTCACCGCTCCTTAGTCGTACAGGAGACAACCGCCCCTGGTGACTCCGTGGGGAACGTTTTGTCGGTTGGACGATCAAATTTTTGTTTTGGAGAATCGGGCGGAACCATAGAGAAGAAACCAATGTCTCACAAGACGACTTTCAACGTGACAATTTTTTGAAAGTGGAAAAATTCAGCGAAAATCGAGGTGTCGCGACAGATTTTGAAAAACAGCTCCTCTTTTCGATCGGAAATCAGCATATTCCGCCGAACAAGCGTGATCAAAGGCTTCGAATCCAAGACCGAGTCGCCTCCAAAGGCCGACGCCTCGCAACGAACGAATTATTCGTTCAGCCAGAACCAACAAAACCCGTCCGAACAACGATGCGAAGGCGCAGGGAATTCCATAGACAGTCGCCGACCGGACTCTCCCACACCCCTCTGCCGAACACTTCCACGAACACAGAGGTTATGCAGCCACGACATTCCGAGAAGAGCTCTCTGATCAGACACGTTGACTATGCACCATCAAGCAGTTCATAGAGTCCGTCACCAAGATGCTTGAGCTTTCGTTGCCGAACCAATGCGTCCCAAACCGCCGAGGGAAACTGGTGGGGCGGCATAATCGCCACAATGCCCGGGCCACCACCATTGGTCATTGGCCCGTAACCCAACTTGGACTGATGGTCGAGTCGAGTCAGTTTGAGTCTCTTTTTGAAGGCTTTCAACGCGTGCTTGACTTCATCACTGGACGGCCCAATGTTCGGGGGTGATGTTTCCGCGTCTGTCATGAGATGTCTCTCCAGAGTAGAAAGTCCGATCCAAATTCCTAGAAATGCGAGACCTGTGCTGAGGGGTCAAGCACCCTCGGACTTGGCCTGCGAGTGAACCCGCAAGTGACAAGTGATCGATGTCATTCAAAGTCGCGTCCGGCGATCTTCGACGCGTTAGGCATCCGAGTACTGCGATATCACCCCACCGAGAATCGTCCTGAATCATACGTCAGGCCGCATGAGACGGAATTCAAGAGACACCAAACAAGTTGCTAGGGCCAAACGGAACATTTACCAGCGAGATGCAATCTACAACAGACACGGCACTAACGCGAGCGATGATTGAGCCAGCACTGACTAAGCCGAATGCGAGCGGACAGTGGACCATGACCGAGGACTGCGTCTCAGGTGATTCCGCGGGTCAAGATATCGCAATCGTTTTCTGTAACTGTGCCCCCAGTGACGCCGAGTGAGTACGAGCAGGTGAGAAACCAACTCGAGGCGGTTTCCGGTGAAAACGGTCTCGTCGTTCGACGCGATGGAGTTCTGCAATAGGCGGAGCGCGAAAGACGGTCTGACACCATACGACTCGCTAGCAACGGTTTTGGATGGCGACCGAGCAAGGCAATTCCGCGGAATAACACGAGACATATTTCACAAATATTCGCTGCCGGCGTTCACACTAATGACCGCGTCGGAGATGCACTTCCGATCATTTTTTCCAATTCTTATTTTCTTCAAACGGCGACAATTGTGCCCTCGAAGTGGAACTCTCGACACGCTCTCACGTCCGCCTATAAAGACAGGGGCTTGAATGCCTTTATCAGACACCTCGACTCAAGCTACGCAACCGAAAAAACACATCACTTTGGGTCGGCAGTGACATCTGGTAGACGAACCAACCGCTCATGTAGCAACAACAGAATGCCAAACAGGAATACGGTTCCGATCGGAACCGCTTCCACGCCTCCCCTTCCTGCCATTATGCCAAGGGTTCCGGGCACGACAGCGGCACCGATCATTGCGGCACCGACTTGGAATCCTATGGCGTGAGCCGATAACCCCGTCCCCAACCGACGCGGAGTCCGGGACATGAGGCAAGGGAATACCGGAGCCAGACCAAATCCAGCGAGTGACAGTCCCAAGAACGCCGCTTCAACGGGGAGTCGGAGCGAGAACAGTAACGCGCCGCTCCCTGCAACTAGCAAGCAATACCGCAGCAGACGATCGATCCCGACTCGGTCGGCGATTAATCCGAACACCACTCGCCCAGTCCCGAGACTTCCCCAATAGACCCCGACGGCAAGACCTGCTGTGCCGGGGCTGACCTCTCGAGACTCCGTCAAAACGGTGAACGCCCACTGACTAAATGTCACCTCAAGACCGGTGTATAAGAAAAAAATCGCCATCTGGAGCCAAACGGCCGAGTACCGCAGGGCACTCCCAGCACCAACGGACAACGGAATCTTTTTGGCCGTTGACGAAACTTCTCCCCAAGACTGGTGAGTGATTAAGAACACAATTGACATGGCCAGCATCGTCCCTGCGACAATCGAGTAACCAAGGCTGTAATGCCGACCACTAGCAAGCACGGTCGACATCAAAACCGGACCAATTAAGGCCCCGAAGCAGTAGCATGCGTGCATCCAAATCAAATACCGAGCGGACATATGATTCGCTGCGTACCCATTCAGTCCGGAGTCAATCGCACCAGATCCGAGACCATGAACCCACGCACAGACTACAAATGCGCCCCACATCGTGGAAAACGCGAACCCCGACATGGCGACTGCCACAAGGCCGGTACTCGCGGCTAAGACCAGGCCGATCCCGAGGGTGTGCATCAATCGGCCGGCAAAAACGCTGCTCAACAGATACCCGATACCGGAGGCCACCAAGACCAGACCGACGGCTCCCTGACGTAATCCGAAGGTCTCCCGAACCGAAGGCCAAGCCACTCCAATGACCGCGTCGGGTAACCCGAGGCTGACGAAACCGATAAATGCCAGAGACAGCAGAAAGGAAGTGGGACGAAGGAGAACGGGGCGATTCATTGAGGCGATTCCTGTCGTGCCATCGTTGAAACAGATCTTCGAATAAACCGTCCTGAGCCGCAGGGGATCCCCCGGCCGATTGTCGCCCGTATGTCACTTGTGGCGATCACACCTCGTTTCCAACGTGCCGAGGGGCCAACATGGCGGAAGAACTCACAAAAAGGCTGTTTTAAAGCATTTTTTTAATATTGTGGCAGGGTTAGCAAAACACTGCAAGCCGCATCATGACCCCGATCACGGCGAGATCCTGATTCACCATGCCGAAGAGATTCTGAACGCGTTTAAAATTCCACGGGGGGTTCCAAAAACGAGGAGAGACATTCTTGGTACCAGCCTGAACCTCAAGTTCGGATTTCGTTCGAACGCAGTTGCGGTCTTCACCGAAGGCTTCGTCCCGATGTCGAGCAGACCGTTTTCGGTGGATTTTAAGGGCGGCCATTGAGATCACGCCGCCCCACCTTTGCTGAATCACGCAACGAATCGGTGGCCCGATAGAGTACCTCGCCAGAGATGCGACGTTGGCCAATAGTGCCGTCGATCCCGGCTGATGCCCGTATCAGACGAAACCAGAAACTCCCACGAAAACATCGGCCGGAAGACAACGACAGAAGCGGTTCCGACATCGATCTGATGTTCCTCGGACCGTGTCGGTCATCGACGCCGCCGGCCAACCGTTCCTCACAACAGGTTCTCGAGGACCGCTCGCGTGCGACGTCCGGTACAGCCTCGTTGATGGAACTCAATCGCCAGATCCAAACATCATCGCGTGTCCCGAGATTGGGAATAATCGATCTGGAGTCGATCGATGAGTTCGGATACAGTCGCGCCCGATTTCATATCTGACACCGACTTGAAAATTTCGAGGAGATGGTCTTCTGCATTTCGATGCGGCGACTCGTGCTGAGCTATGCCAGAAAATACTCAACAGTTGGACGTCTCGCGGTCATTCTGCGTCATGCTACATGATGTGGCTCCGATCTACGCTTCGCATGTTGCCCGATTCACACAGGCAATGGCGCCGTTGGTGGGGAATGCAATGTCAGCCGCTGTCGTGCCCTGTTGGGGTGGTGAGTCTCTCGGGTACAAAGATCGACCATTCTTGGAGCGGGTCCGCGCCGAATACGCCAACGTTCTGTTGCATGGCCACGAACACTTTCGGCCGGGCCACCGCGGGTTCGTGTCAAAGATCGCGGACGGAAAGGACGAAATGAATGGCCTAGATCCTGCGGAGACAGACCGTCGCCTCGCAGCCGGTCAGGAGATTTTCCAACGTTGGCTCGGGCAGCCAGCCTGCGGATTCATCGCCCCGACCTACCAAATCGGATGCGCAACGCCGGAGCGTCTCGCCAAATTCGGGATCCATTACACGGTGGGATACGGTCAGGTCATCACGTCCACGGATCAGCGACTTCCGCTGTCAACCTGGGTCTGGGACGTTTCACCAATCCGACTGTTGTGCCGAGCGGGATATCGCTTAGGAGAACTTCAATACCGGTTCCGAAAAAAAGCTCTCCCATGCGTCGTACTGCATCCCCTCGATCTGGAACGCGGTTTTCTTCCGCAGATTGAACAAACGGTCCAAAGACTGCTGCACGCGGGACGGCAACCCGTGTTGCTCGAGTCCTTGGGGTATGGGGCTAAGCCTTCGCCTGTTCCGGCATGATCATCCGCCCGGCAACGAATGTCGTACCACGCCAGTGTGTGTGGACTAACCCGACATGAGACAACAGAGCACGCGTTGCGGCTGCCATCACGAACAACCGCCCCAGAGGGGCTAATAGGACAGCGGCGACCGGGGATCCCATCAGTCGAAATACGAGCACGTCCAAGACGCACCTGAGACCAAACGCAATTGCAAAGCCCAAACCTGCACCATGAGTCAAGCATTCAACGCTCCCGGTGTGAAGCGTCTCTGAAAGGCACGATAGCATCACAACAAACGGCAGCACGAACAAGACGAGCATCCTGCCCAGTGTGATCGTCAGTTGCCTTGGCGTCAGAGCGCCATTGAAAATGCGACTCCAACCATTCCACGATTCGCGTAACGTGCCATATGAACCCGTCCGATAGAAACCCTTGCCCTGCGCCACTCCCAGCCTCAAACCAGACCGCTTCGCCAAGCGTGCCAGTTCCAAATCTTCGCTGATTTTCGTTCGAACGGAACTCCAACCGCCGATGCACTCGAATGGTCCCCTGCGGACCATGATGAACGCGCCATTGGCGAAGGCGTCCGGACAGCGTGAGTCGCCCACCTTCTCCGGCCTGACCCATGTCAGGATGGCCTCCGAACAACAGGGGACGGTAACGCACTCTCGCAGGGAATTCAGCGTGTACTTCGCGGCGATGGACAAGAAATCAATCTCGCAGCGAAGCATCTCCACCACGGTGGTGCGCAAGGCTGAAGGAGCCAGAAACTCACAATCGGCGTCGGTGAAGCACAGCATGCCGCCCGTGGCACTTTTCAGACCCCGTTCCAAAGCGTATGGCTTACCGAACCATCCTGCCGGCAACGTCAAAACCTGAACGACTCGCAAGCGGCCGGCAAATTCCATGGCCAGCCTGTCAAGAATCTGCCCCGTGTCATCGGTACTTCGATCATTGATCGCGACGACTTCGAGGTCAGGATAGTCCTGACGAAATAGCGATCGAATGCAAGTTTCGATGCAAAACGATTCGTTCCGCGCCGCGACGAGCACACTGAGTTTCGGGAGTTCTGAGAGTGGCGAAGAATCGACCATCGGCAGCAATAATGATTGTTTTCGGCAAACGTTAATAAAAAAAACGACGATGCCAATCCATGTACAGGCCACCGCCCATGCGAACACAGTCATCCCGTTCGTATAGAAAACGTCCATCCCCACACTCCTATTCATTGAAGCATTCAACGACGAACCGCGATCGGAAACTGTCCACGTCCACGACTGAACCGAACGGGTGGTACGAATGATCTGAAACAGCTGCTCGCGGGAATGGCGTGACGCACGAAGACGAGTGATCGCAAGTGCCGGATCGCCGAGGTCTTCCCTTTCGCGTTGCAATGAATCCAGATAGTCGTCCGTATCAATGCGTGACTGCTTTAACTTAGTTCACGCCTGACGTAAGGCAAATCGGTGTGGCATCGTGAAGGAAATCCAACACAACCCGTGTGCCTGAGACGGTGGCACCGCTAGCACATTCCTCGAGTGATCGGTGCCGAAAATGTCTTCCCGGATGAATTTTATCCAGAGTTTTCTGCAGGGTTTGAGGAATTTCCGGAATGTACGGAACTCAAACACAAAACGAGACCGGTGATCTTCTTGGATCCTCGCAGGCCTTCACGCCGACACATCCAAATCAATGGTGACTCTTCTCCACGATCGCAAACGCTTCACGCAGAAAGCCGGGGACCGTCGTTGAGACACCCTGTTTTGCAGTTTGAGCAAAGCGGGACCGATTTAAGCCATGCGATTTGTGCCACAGCTTGAGGCAGGATTTCTCCGCCAAACAAGTCTAGTGCTTTGTCACAGCTTAATTTTGGGATAGACGGATTTGAGTTTACAGCGGGCATCGTCGATTCTTATCTGCCAGTCGACGCCGCGTTGAGTGGTGTTGACATCGTTTGACCACTCTTCGATTTGTTCTCGAAGTGTCTTCAAATCGCCGATCCGGCGACCGCCTGTGCATTGACGTGTCATTGAACTGAGTTCGTTCTCCGCGATATTCAGCCAACTCCCGTGCTTGGGTGTATGGCAGAATTCAATGCGGCGGACCAGTTGCCGTGCTCGCGCGGGTTTGAATGATTCATAGAACGCGCCTTTGGTGTGTGTGTGTTCAAGTTGTCACAAACCAGTACCACTTTGTCACATCTTTTGTAGCGACCGTCGAGCAATCGTCCCATTTCAAGTGCCCAATCAATTTTCGTTTTGAACTCGCGAGCTGTTGCCTCGCGCCATTCCGAAAGTGGTTCCGTGAACATGAAAATATTCGCTGTACCCGCACGCTCGTATTCGTAATCGACACGCCGGGGATGCTTCATGGTGGCCTCGACTGGCGTTCGGGCCTCCTTGATCAATTGGACGGGTTGCTCGTCCATGCAAACCACCGGGCGGGAGCGATCATACGGTTTTGCATAGGTTTCGAGCACTTCTTCCATGTTTGCCGCAAACTCGGCATCGGCTTCTGGTGGAATCACCCCGTATTCGATCTTCCTGTTGGTCATGCCGCTTTTTTTAAGATCCGCCGCACGGTTTCGTAGCTCACCGTCTCAACAATCTCCAACTCGACGACCTTGCGGGCCAGCAACCGGAGTGTCCAGTTGGTATAGCCTTTCGGCGGCGACCCAAGTCGAGTGGCGATAATCTTGGCCTCCTGCTCACCGTCGAGTAACTGAGCGGTGGGTGGTTCGGCACGTTTCTTTCGATCTAAAGTCTCTTGGAAACCCGTCGTGACAAGTCGTTCTCGAAGCAGTTCCACCGTTTGCCTCCGACAGCCAAACGCCTCCGCGATGCGGCTATCGTTCCAAGCGGGACCGCCCACGTCCGCCTTCAACAACATCTGAGCACGTCTTACCTTCTCACCGCTGCCTTTGAGCTTCTTGACAACTTCCTGCAACGTCTCGCGCTCCCGCGCGGACAACCGAACGATAACTTCTTCTGCATGCAACACCTCCTTGTTCCACGCAGCTTCTCCGAAAACGGTCGTTTGACCAATCCCAAGTTTTAGATGTGACAAAGCACTAGTCCCAAAGTATGGCATCGAGTTCGAGGTTGACGCAGATCGCGATGTCCGTTTCGCTCTCTGCATTGGATCACGCATTTTTGAACGGTTTTAAGGATCCTGACATATATCTTTTACCCAAGAAATTTGAACAGGCGGCATCGTCCTAATCCCGCAACCACATTTCTTGCATCATTCCAATCTTGTCGGTTTTGATTCGGGATGAAAGGAACAATGGCGGGGGCGGGCTTTTCCTAACATGACGGAGAATCTACTCTTAAGAGTCATTCGACAAATTGAGGGCGAGGCATCCAGCGATGCGAGGTCTGTGACGACAGTCACGGGTGGCCTGCGGCTCAGCAGCGGGCTTGACTTCGCTCAACATATTAGTAGCGGGCCATGAATGTTTTGTGTTAGGACTTCACTTATTTGAAAGCTGTGTGCGGACACGCTTTATTTTTTGACGTGGATTGGACTCATCAACGATGCCTCTTGCCTTTGACCGAAGTCGGAATCATTTTTCTCGGGCACAAAAATCAATACCCGGAGGTGTGAACAGCCCCGCGCGCGCATTCGGTGGCGTCGGTGGAACTCCCGTTGTGATCGATCGGGCTGATGGGGCGCACCTTTATGACATTGACGGCAACCGTTTCATTGACTTTATCGGGTCCTGGGGGCCCCACATCTTGGGGCATCGGCATCCACAGGTTCTGGACGCGATCCATGTGGCGTTGGAAAAAGGGACAAGCTTCGGAGCTCCGTGCGAGTTGGAAACGGAATTAGCCGAGCAGGTCATCATCGCCGTTCCGTCTATCGAATTGGTACGCATGGTCAATTCGGGCACCGAGGCAACGATGAGTGCCATTCGAGTTGCGCGCGGTTTCACAGGACGTGATCAAATTGTGAAGTTCACCGGTTGCTATCACGGACACGTTGACAGTCTGTTGGTGAAGGCGGGAAGTGGAGCTCTGACATTGGGGACCCCATCCAGCCCTGGAATTCCAGCCGGTTGCACGGCAGACACGATGTGCCTGGAATACAATGATTGCCAGCAATTAGATGACCTTTTCGGACGGCAAGGTCATCTAATTGCGTGTGCCATTTTGGAACCTGTGGTCGGCAACATGGGGGTTGTCGTTCCCACGCAAGAATTTATCAGGAGACTGCGTTCGCTGTGCGATCATCACGGCGCAATCTTGATTTTTGATGAGGTGATGACCGGCTTTCGTCTGGCGTATGGCGGCGCTCAAGAGATATTCAACGTCCGTCCAGATATGACAACTCTTGGCAAGATCATCGGAGGCGGTTTGCCCGTCGGTGCCTACGGGGGACGAGCCGACATCATGCGCATCGTATCGCCGCTGGGACCTGTTTATCAGGCCGGAACGCTCTCTGGAAATCCCGTCGCCATGGCAAGCGGCCTCGCCACGCTGAAGATCCTCCGGGAGACAAACCCCTATCCAAAACTTGAAGAGTGGACACGGCGACTGACGAAAGGCTTGTCAGCACGAGCAGCGGCGGCGGGTTTACCTCATAGCGTTCCTCAAATCGGGAGCATGTTCACTCTGTTTTTTAATCCGGAAGTCGTCACAAATTTTTCAACGGCGGTGAACAGTGACACCAAGCGATTTGCTCGCTATTTCCATGCGATGTTGAATAACGGAATTTATCTGGCATGCAGCCAATTTGAGGCAAACTTTGTTTCGGCGGCGCATACCGAGTCCGATTTGATCGCGACACTATCAGCAGCGGAGGCATCATTCGACGAAATCAAGTCGGCGTGAGCACGTCGAACGAGCCACACGGCGCGTTGCATTCAGAAAAATGCCGAAGTGCGGCCTGAATCAAAGTCACCTCGTTGCTGCTGGGGCTCATCGTGGGAAAGCGGTTTCGGCGCGACGCTGAATTGTTAGCAACGGGGTGGCTCGGAAGAATGAGTTTTTTTCGTCCCATTCAGGATGCCTCCACAGAGCCGCTTAGAATTCAAGGCTGCCCTCACTAACGCGATCGAGAAGCCGCGCGGCTTGTGGGGCCAACACCGTGCGCAGGATCCGCCTCGGGTTGTCAGAGAGAGCACGCTGTTGGTCCTTGATCTTCAGCGGTCTTGCTCCTCCGAACCATCATGATTCATGTGCGTCATGTTCCATGAGGTGGCCGCACTACAGACAAGCCACGCGGGGAGATTGCGACTCGACCGCGGCTGTCAAGATCTTCAATCAGGTCCGATATCTGTTTGGACTCGCAAAAAAACAAGCGTTTCATCACGGTCATCGGCCGCGAACAGCACGAGGCGAAACGGGCATTCGAGAAGTCGAACCCAGCGTCTCGCGTGTTTGCGGATTTCACCTATCGAACATAGAAACGTTGGTCAGCCGAGCGGCGAGTGGTCGGCAAAGCGGAACACCTCTCGAAAGGGGCCAACCCACGCTTCATGGTCACCAACATCCCGACGACCGAACGCGCGGCCAAGGAACTCTCTGAACAGAATGACTGCGGACGCGGTGAGATGGAGAACCGTATCAAGGAACAACAACTTTGCCTGTTCGCGGACCGGACGAGTTGCAAAAC
>CAMCMU010000050.1 GCA_945876035.1 Schlesneria paludicola DSM 18645
GCGCTGCCCAGACCCCGACATCACCGCTGAACAACCCTTGGGGAGGGGGAACCTCCGCGCAGACCCCAACCTCCAAGACTCCCCACCAGTCTCCATGCGCTGCGCACACGAAAAAACCGGCCACTGAACCAATGCATGAATAATGCGGGCTAGTCAGGTAAGACTGGTGGCGACGTGCTCGGAGAAGTATGACCGCTCAACCCTTCCCGGAGAAAGGCCACCAAATCGGCTTGCTCATCGGCGGTCAACTGCAGGGGTACCATGTCGACGTCAAGTTGCGGATGCGGAGTCCCTCCCTTGTTGTAGTGCGCAACGACCTCTTCTAACGTCACCATGCTCCCATCGTGCATTTAGGGAGCGGAAAGCTTTATGTCGCGTAACGAGGGTGTTTTAAACGCGGCCGTATCCTTGATCTCACCAGTGATAATCGATCGGCCTCGATCATGGGTGGCCAGTCCAATATTGTGAAACTGATCGTTGGTAAAATTCGGCGGTGGATGACACTCCTTGCAATTCGCTTTGAAAAAATACAGTCGCATTCCTCGCATCGCCTCTTTCGACATCCCGTTGTTATCGTCGCCGATCTGATATCGATCAAACGGGGCATCACCGGACAGGAGCGTTCGTTCGTAGGCCGCGATGGCCTTGACCAATCCTTCTGCCGTTGCCCCGGTATTGTAAATTCGACGGAACTGGGCCCGGTATCCCTCAACCGTGTTCAGCCTCGCGACGGCTTGGGTGAGTGGCATATTCATTTCCCCGGGGGCCTGCAAAGGCCAGAGGACTTGTTGTTCGAGGCTCCTCGTTCGCTCATCCCAAAATTGAGTCTTTTGAAAGGCCACATTGATTAGCGTCGGCGTGTGACGTTCGGTTTTCTGGCCATCGACGCCGTCTGAAAAAGCGTCGGCTCCGCCAAATCCTCGCTTCGGATCGTGGCACGTCGCACAAGAAACACGACCATCTGACGAAAGTCACGGGTCGAAAAACAATTGTTCACCGAGTGCGAGTTTTTCAGGAGTCGGCGGATTGTCTTCGGAAAATTTTATCTCGGGGAGCCCAAGAAATTCATCGCAAACGGCCATCGAAGCGAGGCTGACGAATAAGAGAAAACTGATCACGGACAGACACAAAGATCCACCCCCTCGATTGTGTTCGCATTTTGCGAATCCTTTGACCCTATGTATTCGGCAGGCTATTCGAGAACCGTATTTGCAGCAATATCATCAATATTTGGGATTGGCAGTGAGTTGTTTCAGCGGTTCGAGTTTTAGGCATCAAGAGTATGCACGGCGGAGCCTCCCCCCATTGGCGATGGTGAAGCCGTGGTTACTTCAGAAAACGTCCGACGATCATCGTGGATCACGAGTGTTCGCGTCTCACAAGCACTTAAATAGGGAGGGGGATCGGTGTCGCGTCTGACGGACCGACCGTGCACCATCTTGAAGGCCGAGTGTTGGTGAGGGACACAACGTCAAGGAATCCGGCCGCCGATCCGCCGTTTTCATGCCACCTCGGGTTGCCAATCAGGGACGCCATTTCGACTGTGGAGCCGTGGCGGACTGTTCTCATTCGAAAATGACCCGCGGTTCGATGATTTTAACTGCGTATGTCGATTGTTTCGCCAATTCTTCTCCGAGGGTTCGCTCAGCGGATGAGTTGACCAATGCCCCCTCAAATAACGTATCATGGTTTGTCAGAACAACTCGGTCCCCACTCTCCAGTCCACCATCGATCAGAGCCAATCCGTGGAGCGTTCGCCGGATTTTGACCGTGCGTTGTGAAACGATTCCATCACGCTCGACAAAGGCCTTTCCGTTCAGAACGGCATCACGCGGTACCGCCAAGATTTGCTTCAAAATCGGCCCATTCACCCGTGCATGAACAAATGTCCCGGGCAGTAACGGTGTGTCTTGAGTCGAATTGTCGACCAAAACATAGACCGTTGCTGTTCGAGTCTGCTCGTCCGCTTTGGGCGAAACGCGGACGACGTGGCCTGTCCAGCGAGGATTCGCTGTTTCGTTTTCTGCTAGTTCGACTGACGAGTATTGTTTTTCAAACACGTTGGGAAGCAGTTTCGCGTAATCCTCGAGCGTCACGGAAAGAGCGACCTCGACCTGCATGGATGAGGTGATTGTCAATAATGGCTCGCCGACGCGAACATACTGACCTCGCTCAACGTTCACCAAACTGAGAACACCGTCGAATGGAGGCCTGATAAGAGTCTTCGTCAGTTCGAGCAAACTGATTTCCAGGTCGGTGGCATGACTCTCCATGCGTTGCTTCGTTTGCTCACGGCGGAATGGAAACAAGTCGCGTTCATTATTGCTCTGGATTTTGGCCTTTTCATACTGCCTCAATTCCATTTGAGCTCGACGCAGATCGCTGTCGGTCGAAATTTGTTTTTCACGAAGTTGCGCGATCTTTTGATACTCACGAACCGTGTCCTCCCAATCCGCAACTATTTTTTCGTAGACTCGCTTGAGATTTCCCTCTTCCTGCTCAATTTTTCTGAGTTCGGCCTGATCCTCCTCCAAATGGTGACGAGCGGCTTCGACTCGTAGTGTGTATGACCGTGGGTCTATTCTGAGTAACAAGTCGCCATTGCTGCGATTCTCTTCGGCCCCGGCGTCGTGCTTTCTGTCGGACGACACGACATGAATCCCGACCTTCAGGTGCGGATGGATCTCCGTGATCTCTCCAGCCAGTTGAGCAGAAACGACAACTTCTTTTTCGGGTTTCGCGGTTCCGAACGCGTGAACGATCTCCTGCAAATCGATGGGCTTCAGTGAAATGATTTCGACGCTGTACTGGCGATTCGAGGGAGTTGCCCGATCCGGCGGTTTGCGCAGGAGCGACAGGCCGTAGCTTGCTGCCGCTCCTGCGGTCAGGACCAGTGCAGAAAGCAAAACCGACATAAAAATTCGGTATTTTTCTTCCGATTTGTTGTACGTCACGAAGCGTCCCTGAATTTGTGTCACCGCTCAAACAAACTATACTTCCGCCAGCGAGCGGAGCAAAGTCCTCAGTCTTGCGGTTGGTTCTAGGATAGCGCATCCAATCGTGACGCGGCAAAAATACGGCGGTGCTCGAGGGTCTTTTCCAATTACGTTCTTTTTGAGGGGGGAATTGGACAAACCGACAGTGGCCCGAACGTACAATACCGGTCAAGTCTCTATATTCTCAGAGAAAAAAGACTCAGATTTATTCAACGCTGACGATTCCAACAACCATAACCTTCGGAAGTCGCCTACGGTGATGATAGGGATCACCCTTACCGTTCTCCAATGATTATCTGTTCCAACGTCTGATGTTTATCACAAATATTTCAACGAGACTCCGTTTCGCCGGCTGATGAAAGCGGCCCACAGGGATGGCAAATTTCCCGTTGAGCGGCAATAAACATACGGCCTTCTTGATGTTATCGACTCGGCGCCCCCCCTCCTTTTTGACCCGCGGTGATCGGAAAGCACTCCGAAATAAATTCGAAGTCCCTGGGTGGTGTGTTTGTTGCAGAGAGCGACTGTGCTTTGCGTCTGTGTCGGGTGGTCTCACAGAATTGTGGAAGACTTTGAGGTGGAGTCGATCCGACCGCCTCGAACGATGATGTGTCCGCGACATGGCGAAATGTTGCGGACACATCTGAATTCCAAGGAAATACAAGATTCCATCCCGCTCTCCCTTTTTTTTTTTTCGAGCCGAGTTCGGACTTTGGCCCGTATCGCGTGGCTTATTGATTCTCCCGTTTTACTTTCTAATTCCGTATCATCGTCTGTTGATTCAACAAGGAAGCGGCCTCGTGGTGCTGGCCGTCATTAACGCCAGAGACTCCATTCCGCAGATTCATGCACAGTGTGGTCACTGCCGCCGAACGGTGAAAAGGTGGTTATGTTCTTCCACGGAAAGGCGTCTTGCTCAATATGCCAATTCAAATGTCACCGGAGACACTACCGGCTTTGATTGTGGGATTCCTCTTGGTGGGATTTGGAATCGTCACTGCGAGGCTGCAAATTCGCTATCGTCGCGAATTAACACACGTTAGGGGGCACGACGATCTGACGAGAACTCACGCCGATCGACAACTTCGCCGGCGGTTACAAGTCGCGGTGATGCTTGGAATTGTCGGGATTCTGATCCCTGTGGGCGACCAACTTTCGGAATTCTTTCGGGTGCGACCGCTGCTATTTTTTGTTTACTGGTGCTTTGTTTTGTTCTTAGTGGGTTGGACGGTCCTGATGGCCATGGGTGACTGGATCTCTTCCTCGGCATACCTCGCACTGGCCAACATCGAACTTCGCCTTGAACGCCGTCAGTTAGAAGAGGACGTTCGCCGATACCACAGCAACCAAAATGGCTCTCCCCCTCAGAAATCCGAAGAGGCTTGAGCAGGTTTGCCGCTTTGACGATTTGATCGCGTGACAACGACACAGCCACAAGGACTTCGTCTGCCCGAGGAAACTGAGTTGGCGAAATTCTGAACGCGGTAAACGTGAGTATCGTTCGAGCAAACAATCCTGAGCAGGTGAGAACAAGTGTGCCACTCGGAGAGGAACTCTCCTTTTTTGAGTTGTTCATTGCGACGGCGTTTTTTTGATCCACCGAATAATGTTCGTCTGTGTTCCTTTCAGGTCTTAAACGTCGGGGAACGATGTCGACGAGGTGTCAGCGGCCAACCCACAACCAATCGTGCTGACTTTCAACATTCCTCCTCCCCTGATACGTTGCAGAGATGAAACTCAAAAGCCTTCCCGATGACTTCGAGGTTGAAGAACTCAGTGACTTTCCGTTGCGAGGTGGTTCGTATGCGGTGTACCTGCTCACGAAGAAGTCGCTCGGCACTCCCGAAGCCATCACCGCTGTTGCTGGGC
This sequence comes from Schlesneria paludicola DSM 18645, assembly GCA_945876035.1. Lineage (GTDB taxonomy): Bacteria > Planctomycetota > Planctomycetia > Planctomycetales > Planctomycetaceae > Schlesneria > Schlesneria paludicola_C. The sequence continues at coordinate 4,866 of CAMCMU010000050.1, forward strand.
GATGGAATATCCCACGCCGAGCGATCAGCTATGGTGGAATGAAAGACAAGCATGCCATCACACGGCAGTGGGTCACAATTCATCGCGGGCCGAGACACGATCTGAAACAGGAGCATTTTGCTCTGACGTATCAAGGGCAGGCAGATCGGGCGTTCGGCCCACACGATATCAGAGCCAATCGATTCCACATCGTTATGCGGAATCTGACCGCGGAACCCGCCGAACGGATCGTCGCTTTGCGAGACACTCTCGCCCGGGACGGTGTTCCAAACTATTTTGACGATCAGCGTTTTGGCTCACTCGGCGCCTCGGGGGAGTTCATTGCAAAGCCATGGTGCCTGGGAGACTACGAACGTGCCTTGTGGCTCGCATTGGCCGAGCATAATCCTCACGATCGACCCGGTGATCGGGCAGAGAAGGAAACGATCCGCGAACTCTGGGGAAAGTGGATCGAGTGCAAGGCCGCTTTGCCCAAGTCGTCTCGACGGAGTATCGTCACGTATCTGTGTGACCATCCGCTTCGGTTTCGCGAGGCGTTGGCTCTGATGCGCCAAGACATGCGAAGCCTGTGGCTCGCTGCTTTTCAGAGCGACCTATGGAATTTGATTCTTTCCTCTTGGCTGCAACAGCAGATCGATTCCAAGCGACTGATCGGAGTACATCTTGCCACGGCCAACGTTCCCTTTTTTTCCGAGTTGACCGATGCGGAACGAGCCACGCTGACCGAGCCTTTGCTACCACTTCCATCTGCTCGGCTGCACCTTGAGCCAGGTCCATTACTGACACTCTATGAACAAGTTCTTGCCGATGAGGGGTTATCTCTGCGCGAACTGCGCGTGAAATATCCGCGAGATGCCTTTTTTTCCAAGGGTGAACGTTCGGCCCTTCTGCTTCCGCGTGAGTTGCGAATTCATTCCGCCGATGATGATCTGTATTCCGGCCGGCAACGCGTGACGTTACAGTTCGTACTGCCACGAGGATGCTATGCAACAATCTTGGTGAAACGACTGATGGCCGTCGTGAGTGACACGGCAACGCCGTAATCAGTCACGAAAGTAGGTTGACTAATCCTGCCCACAAAGCTTACAGATTACACAGGCCCTCTTCGATCTGACTGTCTCCGACGAGTGGTGCGTGGCATGCTCCCTGCCAGCACACATAGACCGTTGCGAGTCCCTGCTGTCCCGATTTCCCACTCAACATGGAACGAATCGTCGACGGCAACCGATCATCCGTGATGTCACCGTCGCGACAGTGAACCAGCTTGTTGGGAACAAAACGCTGGCGCAGTCGAAAGAGGATCGGAGGTGCCTTTGTCCGAGTTTGGAACTCGGCTTCCTGACGACGGGCATCGGGCTGGGAAGCTTGGTTCACGAAAACGATTTCGTGTGTCGGTCCGATCAGAAAATCGAGCGCGATCAGCGCCTGACCTGCTGCGTTGGGAATTCGAGCCAGTTGGCCGGACATCATTTCTAGGGTGGCAACCGCCTTGTCTTCGAGTTCCCTCCGACCGGTCAGCCGTGCCAGCGTGAGGAGCGCGGTTGCTGCCAAGCTGTTGCCCGAAGGCGTTGCGTTATCGTGGATTTCTTTGTTGCGCGCGATCAGAGTCTCATGATCTGCAGAGGTGTAGAAGAAACCTCCTTGGGCATCGTCCCAAAACTGGGAAAGCATTCGCTCGGCAAGGCTCAATGCGGCATCGAGATACGTCGTATCGAATACGGCCTGATACAGATCGCAGAGCCCTGCAATCATGGCAGCGTAGTCATCGAGATACCCGTTAAATCGCGACTGTCCATCCTTGTAACTGTGTAGCAGCCGTCCCTCTGAAGTCTGCATTTCTCGCAGCACAAAGTTCGCTGCGGCACATCCCGTTTCTGCGTACTTCGGCTCACCCAATACCGTGGCACCCATCGCCATGGCGCTTAGCATCAGACCGTTCCAGCTCGCAAGGACCTTTTCGTCTCGGCCTGGCCAAATGCGTTCGGAACGTTGGGCGAACAGCGTCTCGCGACAACGGATCAGAATTGACTCGAGATCCGTCGGGGACAGCATTTCCGCTGCTGCCACGTCATCGTGAGGCCGAGGACAATTAAGAATATTTTTGTGTTCCCAGTTGCCATCCGTCGTGATGTCATAGTATGTGCAAAAGATGCGGGCATCGGCCGGTTGAAGCAATGATTCGACTTCAGCCCTCGACCAGACGAAGAATTTCCCTTCCTCGCCCTCGCTGTCCGCATCTTGCGTCGAATAAAATCCTCCTTGAGGATCTGTCATTTCACGCTGCACGTAGTCCAGAGTTTCACGAGCAACTCGGGCGAAATCCGCTCTGCCCGTGGCCTGATACCCTTCCAAATAGACCGGAATTAGCAAGGCGTTGTCATATAACATTTTTTCAAAATGTGGAGCCAGCCAGCGTTCGTCGGTCGAGTACCGCGCAAAGCCTCCACCGAGCTGATCGTAGATGCCGCCGCGAGCCATCTTATCCAGCGTGAGTGTGACGATATCTAACATCTCATCTGAGTACTGAGAGATCTGTGCGGAGAGCGGCGCATCGGAGGCCCGCCTCTGAGTGTCTGCAGGGATGCTCGCCGGTCCGAGTTCCGACCTCCGAGTGCTTCCAAACCGTTTCCAGCATCTTAAGGCAACACGTAAATCCATCGAATGCGGAAACTTGGGGGCCGTACCGAATCCGCCGTGGACTCGATCCGCCGAACGAATCAAAGTACTCATCGCATTTTTCAGGATCTCCTCGTTCAGCGCTGACGGTGAAACGATTGGCGAAGCGACTTGAACGACGTGACCCGTCAATTCCTCTGCCTGAGCAAGTACCGCTTGGCGACGATGCTGCCAAGCCTCGTGAACTCCGGCCAAAATCTCACGGAAGCCAGGTCGGCCCCATCGCGCCGACGGCGGCCAGTACGTTCCGCCGTAGAACGGCTTCAATTCAGGAGTCAAAAACACCGACATCGGCCAACCGCCACCGCCTGTCATTGCCTGTACGGCCGACATGTAAACCTGATCCAGATCGGGTCGTTCCTCACGATCAACCTTGATGCAGACGTACCACTCGTTCATCAAACTGGCAATCTCGGCATTTTCAAAACTCTCGTGCTCCATCACATGGCACCAGTGACACGCACTGTACCCGATGGAGAGAAAGATCGGCCGTTGGTCTCGCCGCGCAGTTTGAATCGCCGGATCACACCACGGCCACCAATCCACAGGATTCCGGGCATGTTGCAGCAGGTATGGGCTAGTTTCGTTGGCGAGTTTGTTGGGCATGGGATGTTGTTGGATTTTGAAGTGGAAGGAAAGTTCGTCGTCTGCGGCTCATTCGGGATTGACGTTCGAGTCGACATGGCGTGACTAGGTCAAGGGCTTATCTTTAAAGGACACGTTCAGAGAAGTGATCGACGCCAACGCTCCAGCAAACGGCTTTCTCTGTTTTGTGACGTCGGTCACGTATCGCACTGCACGGAGATCAGATCGAAGGACTGCGGACCGAAACACGCCAATTCGTCCGAGCACTCATCGCCTTCGATTCGCTCTCGTTAAAATGCGAACTCCCCGGATGTCTCCATTCCGCCTCCTCCTGAGCGGGCCAAGCAGATGCAAACGACCGATTCTGGGACTAGATCATTGCCTCGACATCGATGAGAGACTGGCGTTGGAATGCCTTGCCTGATCTCCATGACTAAGGGTCCGTCGCGATGCGCAGTTCGCCATACAGAAATCCGTTCCTGCTCGTCCGAAGTGTTCTGTCTCTTCTCCAAGTCGCAGCCATCACCACCCCTCGCGTTTTCAGATCCGCCTTCAGCGAATTAAACACTTGGACGCCATTCATCCGAGTGGCATTGGAGGCCGGTTCGAATTCATTCATTTCTGCTCACCCCGCCTGTCACGTGACGACATCACACCCTAGACCGGTCAAACGCGGATTCAAAAACTGCGTCGGAAGCCGGCGCGATCGTGATCCGGCCTAAAAGAATCAAAAGAGACAGCATGCGGGAAAATGAGTTTGCCTCCAAGGTGTGGAGTATCGGCGGCTGATGTTACGTCAACGAGTCGTCTCGATCGAACCAAAAGTGCGTTTCAGACGTGTCAGACCAGATTCTGTGATCTGACTGCCAGTCGCATCAAGACGCTTCAGCGGAAGGAAATTTTCAAACGTCTTTCGGAGTGAGTCGAGTCCCGTGTCGGTGATCTTTGTATCTCGCAAACGCAGCTCGTTGAGCGTGGGGAAGAACCTCAAGCCCGAAACCACCCGTTTGAAGGCTGCGTCATCGCACTTCGAACCACTCAGATCGACAATAATGCCAGACTCTCCTTCTGTAACCGTTCCGCCCAATTTTTGGACAGCGGCGACGAGCGAGCGGCGTTGCACACCGGGATATGCGATGTCACAACTGATTGTCGTACAAATCAGCCAGACGGACCATGCCACTCCAAAGCGACGCTTTGTCACCGTGCTCCAGTTGGTCCGTACGATCAGCAGCAGCAACAATGTCGCTCCCGCTGCGAGACCCGAGAGCCAGACGGCGTTCATTTGTGTGCGACCTTCGACAAACTTGACGCCAATCATCGCCATCATCGCGCCGGCTAAGAGCGTCAGGTTCACAAGAGTCACCCACCCCAGTGCATCATCGAACAAATTGCGTCTCGAGCCCGTTTTGGCAGAAGTTCCGGTAAATGTGACCGCGAAGACGACCAAGACACCGACGATCAGTCCTTCGTAGACATCGGCTCCGGTCTTAATGATTTTCGCCACGCCGTCGATCACAACACGTAGAAAGACGGCCCCGAGGAGTGTTCCTGGAATCGTCCCAATCCCTCCTTGCAAGCTGCATCCACCAACCACGGCGGCGGCGATGGCATTCAGTTCGTAGCCGCGTCCCAACGTCTGCGGATCGGCGACACTGAGCTGACTCACATAAAGAATACCGGCCAGCGACGAAAGGACGGCGCTGATGCAATACGCAAGCCACTTCCTGCGATCGGTCTGAATGCCACTCAGTCGAGCGGCCTGCTCATTTCCACCCAAGGCGTAAAGATGCCGACCTGTCACGGTTTTACCGAGCAAAATCCACAACGCGATGGCAATCACACTCACGAGTATCGCAAGATTCCACGCTGTCCCCGAGATCGCTCCTGAAAGCTCGCGAAACATCGGGTCAGAAATATTGATCTGCGTTCTCGCCCCGCCGAGCAACGATTGCGTGATGCTTTCCACAATTGCGCGGCTGAGGCTTCGTAGTCCAACGAGCGTGCCTAGCGTTGCCACAAATGGCGGCAGACCAACCTCCGTGATCAGCCATGCATGAAGACTGCCGATCAACAGGCCTGATATCAACGTTCCGGCAATAGCGAGGGCGATGACACCCGCCCCCAGTGGCTTGGATTGCTCCACCTCCTCCGGTGCAAGAATCAACAACAGTGTCGCACAGATCGTTCCACTGAAGGCGATTACCGATCCGGTGGAAAGATCGATTCCACCCGCGATAATCACGACCGCAGCACCGAGAGCAAATAACGCCAGCAACGAGACCTGCCGAGTCAGATCGATCGCACTTAAGCTCCACTGCGTCAAATAGTTGTGGTTTTTGTCTAGAATGCTAGTCAGGATGATCACGGCAAAAACCGCAGCCAGCAAGGCGAACTCATGTCGTCGCCAGAGTCGGTGTGTCGAGGAAGAGAGTTCACTCATTGAGATACACGTCCAAAACCATGCGGGCTGCTAACACTCAACGACAAACAAGCCAACTCTCACCCGTACGGTAGACAATAGATTGCTTGGCAGCCGGAGCCTTCGCCCCACGCTTCGATTGCCGCTCGAACTCTAAAACACATCAGGCATTGCCCACGGACTTGGAAAGCAGAACGGCCGGAGAGTTGCATAAAAAAACTCCATACTTGCCTTCCCAAAATCGATCACGAGCCGGTCAGGCCATACTTCATCAGCCATTCTTGGAATGAGGGGAGTGCAAGAAACTCGACCGATTTTTTGAACCGGTCGGCATTCAATGGAGAATCGTCGCCTGGAACGACGACTTTGAGGCCGGTATCGAGAATGTCTCCATCCGTCTGACCATAATTGGGTAACATTTCGGCAATGGTAGCCTGGTCATCGACGATCATTGCCCGCATCAATTTGACTCCTTGAAACCCCATGGCAAACGGATTTTGTACGACCATGGCATCGATCTGCCCCTCTTTCATGGCCGCAATCGCGCCCGGTTCAGCATCGAAGACAACGATAGTGAAGTCTTTCCGTCGGTTTAATTCTCGCACCACGTCAACAATCGCGGGAGCGTTGTACGACCAGATGCCAACGAGGACATTCAATCCGGCGTGATTGCGGATCGCATTTCGGACATTTTCGCGAGCGAGCGCCTTATCGGTATCGTCGGCCATCTTGCCTCTGTCAACAAAATTCTCGCCCGCTCCCTGGCCAAATCCCTCGATCCGCTCAATCGCATTTTGAGCACCCGTCCGTCCGACAAACGTGACGTATTCCCCGCCGGCCGATCGCAGACCCTTGGCACAGGCTCCTAGCGTTTCACCACCCGCCAAATTGTCTGTCCCCACAAACGCAAAACGCGAATCACGGAACTGAGTACGGTCGAGATCGGAGTCAATCGTCAGAACCTTGATCCCCTTCTTTTGTAGAGATCTCAGTTCGTCAGCCACGGCAACATTATTGGCATCAATGGCCGATACGCCCACCCCTGCAATGTCACCCTGCGTCGCGTATTGTTGAAGTTTGGAAAGCTGACCCTGTGGCGTTCCATCGTTCACATCCAAAACCGCTTTGAGCCCAGAACTCGCCAACTTCAGTTCGCTATTCGCTGCGTTCAATCCCTCACGGCAGGCATCCCAGAACGGTGAATCACCATTGGTCAGAATAATGATCCTCTTCGTGCCAGCTCCGGAAATGGATGCCGAACCCGTATCACTCCTCAAGTTTGGATCGCCGTGACCTGTCGTCGATGACTGGGATGGCGGGGATTGGGGAGCCGACGTATCACAGCCGACAAACCAACCCGTGACCAACGCAATACAGACGCCATGGGACCATCGACGCGAACGAGAGTTCATAGGGGATCCTCGCGAAGGAAAAGCAGAACGGATGAAAATCGCACGGGAACTCATACAAAGGCTCACGATACAAACCGCCCACGCCACCGGTCAAGCAGTCCGTGGTTCCTGATTTGCAACCCCAAACAACTCTTAAACCAAGCGTCTGATGATGCGGCGACTGAATGCATCGAGTTGCTCGATGTTCGGAATGGAATAGCGAATGCCGTTGGAGTCAGCAATTAAGACCGACGTCGGTCCCAATCTTCGGCAATCGTCATCGCTCTCCAATTGGAAACGGGTCCGACCGCGATTGGTTTCAACGTCCCAAAAGCAGGGGGGATTGGGCGCACTGGTGGCGACGATTCGCTGAATGACTGGGACGAATTCTCGCTCCGCAAGTTCGTACTCCAGAATATCTCGAGCAGCGGACGAGACCGATTCCAAACTCGGGAGATTGAAGATCTCATGACCGTTACCGTCCAGTAACGCAATGGCGTGGGCTCGATCCGACAAAGGGAAACACCGAATCGGCTCGACTCCGAGATGCTCGGTACCGTCCGGCATTACCATGACGAGTTGTCCCCACGCATCGCGATGAAACGTCAAACGAGTCAGATCAGAAGTAGCAACCATCATCGTAGGTGTCCAAAATTTTGAAAGGGCTCATCGAAAACGGAGTCCTACGATGCGAGTCCGTCGAGGTAACTCTAAAAAGTCCTGCTTTGATGGACCTGCGATTCGCAAGATGAACACTTCTACCCGTCCGACAGCATTATTCGTCAAGCAGTGATCCAAGAGACACAGCGTATTCAGTCAGGGCATAATGTTCAAAGGAGATTAAAATGTCGGAACCGTCGCTTTGGCCTGCTCACGGGAAAACCTGCGAACATTTCCGTGGCATCGATCGTCACCTCTCGAACCAAAACACCGCAAAGAAATAACTCGACAAAAACGACGTTGGCTGATCGAAATCAACGTTCCAAGGCGAGCGTCCCTAATTCAACGAGATTGATAAGCGGCCCAGAAAAATCAACTGTACCAACGATGTGCGGCACTCGGGTTGTTAGTCCGATGGTGATCCACATGAGCGCGTTTCACGAGGCTTTTCCATTCGACGATTCCCCGGATTCAGCAATTCGCATTCTGCCGACCCAACTCACGATGTCCGTGGACCTTCGGCATCAGCATAAAACAAGTCACTAGACAGCCGGTGCGACGAAAGAACTCCAGCTAGAAATTCGTTGGTGGAAAAGTGGATCTTACCAATTGTGATTGTCTGCAAACCTGCACATTCCGAACGGGATTGAGACGCATCAACCATCAACGGAATTCTTAGTAGGATACCCGCATTCACGTTGATGAACTCCTTGAACACGGGCTGAAATCGCGACTCTAAAGACTGAAGAGACCTAAAAACCACTGCCGTTAACATGTTTCTAAAATACAGTTTATGTCGTCTGTCGGCGAAACATTATTCGCCAGCGATATAAATATCGTTACAATTCTTAACATAGAATCGATTGCTGTTGCTGGTTCATTCGATACGACGTTCCAAGTCGAATTGAGATTTCCAACTGCGGCGAGAATTTGCACTATCGCTCTGTCTAAGTAGCGAACAGGATGACGATGCTAACCCTGTCGCGAATTGGTGTGAAATACGGTGATTCGATGCAGCGTCTGACTGCACTGCTCGAGAGAGTGGTGTTCAGAAAGATCGCTGACGAATGACTGAATTTAAGTTGTGATCGAAATTTTCCATCGCTCAACGGTGGTCGTCGATTGCTACGACTTGCCTTTTTGTGATGTCTATCAAGTTCCAGAGATTCCACAACCACGGATTACCTTCGGCTCGTGAGAACGACCTGCCGAAACGGAAATAAGGAGATCCTCAAATGCTCGTTCTATCCCGTCAACGCGATGAAAGTATTTTCATTGGCGACCATATTAAGATTACCGTTGTCGATATTCGTGGTGACAAAGTGCGATTGGGAATTGAAGCACCGACTGAAATTCCTGTTCATCGACAAGAAGTTTACGAAGCAATTCAACGCGAACATCAACGCGCTGTTGCGGGGTCTATCAAATCTGACGTATCCACGACATGAAGAACTGAATTGGGCATCGTATGATGCCGCGATCAGCGTGTCGCGGTGTCAAAGGTTGCAAATCAAGCTAAGCCAATTCGTTCTGAATTGGTTTTGTCACTCGCCAGCAGCGAGTCCAAGAGACTGAATAGACCTCGCCCCGCTTCGATCGAGCGACGCTAGTCCTTAGTTGACTCTCACACTCCGCTGTCTGTCGGATATGGGACAAGGAATGAGGTCTTTGACAGGACAAAAGGTTGTCCGCAGGAGACTAGGTCCGGCTTGGACAGCGTTGTCGTGACCACGTGGTCGACGCCCCGGCGGGCAGATCACAGCGACCCAGCAAGCCCTCACCAATGCTCTATTATCGAAAAGACGACACGATCTGTGGACCACGTCGTCCACAAATTCGGTGATGATTATCAATCGAACTGTCTTCGATCTTCCATCACGCAACCGCGATGCAAACGCGGAGAATGCCGCCGTCAATGAGCGAGCGATTGCGTTGATCTTCGCCCCGTTGAGTGTCCTTGTGGACCATGAGACTGCACGTATCGTCACGTTGCCGATTTTCTATCGAAAATATTTGAGCCAACGTGTGAACTCATGTCGCGACTGATGTTCTTCGATTTACGAACAATTCCACCAACTACTGCGAGGCGGCGGGTTCGTGACTGGATCGAGGCGTTGTGTGGGGACTTTTCCGCCGAGCGTGGAAGGTTGTCGATTTCCCCGGTGGGACACCAAAGACATCACGCCGCAGCACGAGATTGGCTTGCGATTCCTTGACCATCTTTCGCTCTGAACCTTTTTGCGGTTCGCGTTGACCCCTCAGTCAACCTGATCCGTTCTGTATCGTGCACGAATGACGATTCGTGACGTGCACAGAGATCTGCGAATTCGTGCTGAAGTTCGTCCACGAACCAGGTCTGCTGTCGCGCAATATGATTCGTGTGAATTCGACTTTGGGCGACACCAACGCGACAAGCAACCATGGCGAATGGACCAGATGACGCGGAGGGATTCGGCCATCCACAGCCTTGTCATAAATGGAGGTCCCGCTTTAAACCGGTCGTGCCGAATCATTTCGAACCGAGTCGGTCGAGGACGGGCAGACATTTCGAGAAAGTTGGACGAAGGGGGCGTGTCACGATTTTAAGATCCGGGACGAGTTGGCCGACTTCGACACGCCGCGGCAAAAGTCAGGGACAAAAAACGGGTAAAATGATGCGTCGGGGTCGATGATGAACGTGGTTCCCGCTTCAGACAGTTGAGCGGCAGCGGCAACCGCGTCCGTTGTGTGGCTTGGGGCGAGATCAGACCAAGCCAGATCGCGCGACGTTCCCAAAACTTCAAATCAACAGGGAACACTGCGGTTCATCCAAAACATAAAACCACCATCGAAACGGAAATTACCGGCCTGAGCGATTTCACATGCGACCGACAAGGACTCCACGCGAGAGATTTCATCTGCGCAACCGGCCGTACACCGATTGATGCGGGACAAAGTTCGCAAAGTGTCCTGAAACTCGCGACAAGTCATTGAACGGCAGCGAACGGAACTTATCAGCGAAACTGTGGGATTGATCGTTCTGTCCAGTTCGTCGAATCGCGACGAGGTTGCGATGCGTCAGTGCCCCAATCCGGTGTGGACTCTAGAGGCTCATCCGACCGAGGCTCCGGCGGCGGATCGTTGACATCATCCAACTCAAATAGCGAATGGTTGATCGGTACAACTGTGAGATGGCGGGTGACACCGGCCACCTGCATGATCTGAGTCGCATCAAAAGTTCTACCATTCCCCGTGGCAATCGAGGCTTGCAAAATTAGACGGTCGGACTCCGGAATTGACGGCAATGGCACGGTGAATTGATAGCCCGATCCCATCAAGCCGTGGACCCAACATCGCCTGCACTCGTCTGCCGAAAATTTCCAATGCGCTATCTCCTGTTTTTGTTCTGGCATTGTAGAACCGATGAGTCGCAACTCGACCACTCCGGGAAGGATCACCTCTTGCCCATCGCTGTCGACGAGAGCTAGTTGAGCCACTAACGCATTCTGCCTCGCGATTCCATCCTGGTTGAGAAACCCGGAAAGGAGTGAACGAATCTGCAATTTTACAGCACGCGAGAACCCGTCAGCCCGTTCAGCAATGCGAGTTCCATCGCAGAACTTTGCTAGTTCGGCCCGAAGTTCGTCCGTCTCACGTCGAAGGTCACGCACCTCTAATCGAGTCTGCGTTATCTGTCTTTCGTGTGAAGCAATGCACGTCTGATGTTCGCCAATACGCGTGTGCAGCAGGTCGGTATTGCTCCAGTAGAGACAACAACAAACGAGGATCGCCGACATCCCTGTCAGCATATGTCGCATGGATCCGCTCCTTAACGTGCAGGCCACCACAAATATTCACACAGGCGGTTTGACCGGCCGCAATCTGTTGTTGGCAAGCCCTTCACGGTCAACCGATCACCGTCGATCCTGTTAGGATAAAAGAAAGCAGAGTATCCGTTGAGCGCGAAGGATACTCCCCATTGTGTCAATCGAGCAACGCCAAATTGGCACAAACTTATTGAGAAGGGGTGAGGTGGCGAGTGCCAACCGCTCGGTCAAGGAAGAATCTGCTTGCCTTAGTGCAAGCAGTCGCAACGCTCGTTTGTGTGCCTGAACCCTGATTTATGTAATTGCCAATCACGCAACATGACACCACCATAAAAAGACAGCGTTCAGGTGCCAACACAAATTGTCAAATAAAAAGGACTCCGCATCAACGGCCCAGAACTGAGATCTCGGATCAGATCGAAACAGACTTCCCCGCTTGCCTGCTGGTATCGAGTTTGCATATTGTGTCGCTGGTTCAGAAACATTTCAGAGAGGGGACCTCTGAAAAATCAGTGTTTTGTGTAAAAATGTACCTTTGGAGGCTCGCTTGTGAATTCACCGACTCCTCGTGAAGTGCTGGCCCTTTGTCGCGAGCGTGAAATCCGTGCAGTGGATTTGAGATTCATGGATTTTCCTGGCACACAGAAACACTTCACCATTCCGGTAACGGCATTGACTGAAAAAAGTTTTGAAGATGGATTCGGGTTTGATGGGTCGTCCATTCGCGGTTGGCAAGCCATTAATGAAAGTGACATGCTGGTTGCTCCCGTATCGGGAACCGCTTTCGTCGATCCCTTCATGTCGCAAACCCTCGTTATGACCTGCAACATTCAAGACCCAATCACTCGCGAGGACTATGCCAAAGATCCGCGCAATGTTGCTCGAAAGGCAGAAAACTACCTGAAATCGACCGGGCTTGCCGACACCGTACAATTCGGACCTGCGGTGGAATTTTTCGTCTTCGATGATGTCCGATTTGACCAGAACGAACGGGAAGCCTTCTACCATATCGATAGTATTGAAGCCCAATGGAACCGCGGGCGTTGTGAGCCCCATGGCAACAACGGACATAAGATTCGCTACAAGGAGGGCTATTTCCCATTGCCACCGGTGGATACTTTGCAAGATCTGCGGACAGCGATCATGCTGTTGCTTCAAGACTGTGGCGTTGAGGTGGAGACGCAGCATCACGAGGTCGCCACGGCGGGGCAGTGTGAAATCGAACTACGCCATGCGTCGCTTGTCAAAACCGCAGACAATCTCCTGCTCTGCAAATACATCGTGAAAAATGTCGCGGCCAAACATGGTAAGTCGGCAACGTTCATGCCCAAGCCACTTTGGAATGACAATGGCTCGGGACTTCATCTTCAGCTGTCACTGTGGAAAAACTCAAACAATCTGTTTGCGGGTTCCGGTTATGCCGGACTGTCCGAGATGGCTCTGTTTGCCATTGGGGGCATCCTGAGCCATGCCTCCGCACTGATGGCTTTTTGTTGTCCGACAACCAATAGCTACAAGCGACTGGTACCCGGCTATGAAGCGCCCGTCAATCTTTCGTACAGCAGTCGCAACCGATCAGCAGCGATTCGAATCCCGGTTCACACACCTCGACCGGAGAACAAGCGAATTGAGTTTCGCTGTCCAGATGCTTCATCCAACGGATACCTGACGATGTCAGCCGTCCTAATGGCTGCAATCGATGGAATTCAGCGTCGCTTGGACCCGGGACGTCCACTCGATAAAGATCTCTATGACTTGGCGCCGGACGAGCTGAAGGATGTTCTCAAGACTCCCTCGTCATTGGAAGAGTCGCTTGCTGCATTACGCAAAGACCATCAGTTTCTGCTGCGTGGGGACGTCTTCACCGAGGACGTGATTGATACTTGGATCTGGTACAAAACTGAAAAGGAAGTGGAGGCACTTCGGCAGCGGCCACATCCCTTCGAATTTGCGATGTACTACGATATTTGACTGCTCGCATCTGCGAAAAACAGCCGCAGCGGAAGTGAACGAAATGCCGTAGTCCCGTAGAAAAATTGGACGCGGTACTTCGTACGTCCTCCGTTTTGTAAATTCGCACTTGCAGATCTAGGTGCATCGACGTGGATGCGATTGGATCGCCGTCCGGTAGGCATGCGATGTCTCACAATCCGAAAACTTCACGACAACCCAATTGACTTTTCTCGGACCCTAGCCACTCGCATGAAACCAATGACGATCAAAAAAGACTGACCGTTCGGTTGTCGATAACAATCGCGTGGCCGTCTGACTCCAACACGGCTCTATTTTCAGCATCCTCGATCCGAAGAAATGACTCGCTTCGGAACTTTCCTGCGGATAGCCGTCGAACAGTTCGCCGTACATCGAGTGGAGAGAAGCGATCCAGATCGAATCGCCCCTCCGATCATTGTGCGAATCGTTGCACCTGCCCTGGGGTCGAATACCAGACGTAAAGCCTCCTGATCGAACACAGGGATCAGAGTTCGCCCAGACACGTTCTCTTGACGCTGTTCACAAAGGATGGTCTTGGTGTCTCCAGAGGTACAGCAGCTTGTGGCATCGGCCGCATCCCTCATCACCGCGGTTCCGTTGGTCACTTCCGCCACCAGTCGGACTTGGCGGTTGAGGCTGATTCACGAAACCTGCTTTTTAATGATGCCTCCAAAAGCGACGGGTTTACGTGATCGCTGGGGATCGTACGGAAGATTCGTTTCGTTCCATAACTAACGAGGGCGTTCATTTGAAGTTCGGCCACCTCCGTGAACGAATTTTTCCACAGGACTCCAGCGGAGAGTGCTTCGCTCGAGGCCTCAATCCGATAAGCCAACGTAATACATTCGCAAAGGGAAGGCGTGTCCATGATCAATTCGTCGGCACGGACAAGAGCAGGAATCGTGATACCGACCGTGACAGGGCGAGTTCCTTCGCTGATGATCGTCCTTAACGATCGCTCCGCTCGTACGCCCGTATCAAAGATGTCAACGGAAAGGATGATGTGTGGCGGGCAACGATCGCATCGGATTGCTCCCCCATCGGAACCGTCAGACGTCCCTGTCAATCCAGTGAAACCACCAACGGAAGATCCTACCCGAGAATGGGTCGCACCTCTTTAAGGGAAAAGCTCTCGAGATCGTCTTCGTTTGCGGCTCGGATTGCCCCGTGTCGCGAAACAAAACAGGGTCGACTTTCCCGGCTACAGTCAGACTGCCCGGAAACTGATGGCCGAGATCAGCAAAAGATTTCCGCCGAAAGAACTCCTCCCGCGGTATTTGTATTCGCATAAAAATCGGGGGGGGCATCGTCGGAATCAAACAGGCTCATGACGCCACCGGTTTTTTCAAGGGCTCTGCGGTGGCGCTCCATCATGCCGCCGCGTACAATTTAAAAACCTTCCTACCGGCTTGACAGAAGAGACTTCCTGCTTGCACTCAGCAAGAATCGGTTGAATCCTTCTCAGGCCATTATCTCGTTGATAACTCGCGCCTCTCCAACCCCAGTGAGTCGCTCCTCGAGACCGTTTCGGGAATAGGACAACTGCTTATAGTCGTATCCCAGAAGGGCAAGAATCGTGGCATGCCAGTCGGTGACGCTGACTCTATTCTCCACGGCCGACATTCCGAGATCGTCCGTGGCACCGACAACCGTACCAGCTTTGATTCCCGCCCCGGCAAACCACTGAACCATGGCATTTTTGTTGTGATCACGTCCCGCGGTGCTTTCCTCACCACTGAGTTGAGCGATCGGCAGACGTCCCATTTCACCGCCCCAAAGCACAAGAACACTATCAAACAGTCCTCGTTGCTTGAGATCGTTCAACAGAGCCGCCACGGGTTTGTCTGTCCGTCCGCACACCTGTTTCATTCTGCGTGTGAGGTTGTCATGATGATCCCAGACTTGGCCGTTGATATAGAGTTGTACAAAACGAACACCACGCTCAATCAGACGTCTTGCGATGAGGCATCGCCTGCCATACGAATCCGTAATGGGATCATTCACGCCATACATCTGCAACGTCGCCTCTGTTTCCTGATTGAGATCCAATGCGTCAACTGCAGCCAACTGCATCCGCGCCGCGAGTTCATAACTGGCGATTCTCGCATCGAGTTGCGGTTGATGAGGACGACCACCCAGATGCTCCCGATCGAGGACGCTTCTCAGAAGCCTTTCCCTCAAGGTGACCCGATCGGGTTCCTCGAATTCGCGTTTCAGATGCAAGAGCGGCTCGCCACTCGCTCGAAAACGCGTCCCTTGGTAAACCGGTGGAAGAAACCCCGACTGCCAGTTTTGACCGCGATTCGTTGGAAGTCCTTGGGGATCGTCGAGGACGACATAGGCCGGAATATTTTGGTTTTCCGATCCCAACGCATAGGTGACCCACGCTCCGAGAGCGGGATACCCAGAGAAAGCACGACCGCTGTGCAGTTGAAATAATGCAACCTCATGGGTCAGGTTGACCGTGTGAACCGAGCGGATCATGGCGATGTCGTCAACGCATTGGGCGAGATAGGGCATCACATCCGAGACCCACATGCCACATTGGCCGTGTTGAGCAAACTTAAACGAACTGCGTAATAACTTCCCCGCCGATTCCGGTCGCTCCACCTCACCGGCGATCTTGCTGAAGTAGGATTCGCCATGATGACGATCCAACTCTGGCTTCGGATCGAACAAATCCATCTGACTGGGACCACCGTTCATGAAAAGGTGAATGACGCTATTCGCCTTGGGAACGGATGGAGAAGGCTTGGGGACAAGATCTGGCAGACGCATTGTTTCGTTCGCCGCGACAGAGCTCCCGTTGTTTTGCAGGAGACCGGTGAGTGCGGCACCGCACAACCCCGCTCCGAACCTGTCAAAAAGCCCCCTTCGGGTCAAATGCTCGATTGTTTCGCCACATTTGGAATCGGTCATTGCCTAGTCCTCGCTCCAAAATCTTCCCTATTTGATGTACCGCAGCAGGATCAATCGACCGTCAGAAATTCTGCCGAATTGAAGATTGCATGACACAGGTTGACCAGTGCCTTATCGGCCGCCGTTGGCTGGGCATTGATCTCTCCGTCAATCTTCGGATCTTGTTCCGCCCATTCCTGAGTCAAATCGGACAAGGCGACGGCAGCCAATTGTCGCTCCTTTGGAGTCGGCTGGCGACACAGGGCCAGTCTCCAAACGCACTCGATTTGTTGT
Organism: Schlesneria paludicola DSM 18645; assembly: GCA_945876035.1. Lineage (GTDB taxonomy): Bacteria > Planctomycetota > Planctomycetia > Planctomycetales > Planctomycetaceae > Schlesneria > Schlesneria paludicola_C. Next base: position 21,590 of record CAMCMU010000050.1, read on the forward strand.
TGGGGATCGGATTTTGCAATCTCGCGGACGCGCGTCGCGAACTGTTCAGCCATCTCATACACACTCCGATTGTTCATCAAATGCAAAGCCTGAGTCGCCACTGTGGAAATCGGACGGTCAATACAGTTCGGAGTCATCGGGGGCAGATCAAAATCCTCCAGTATCGTCAGCATTTGGGTTCTTCGTTGGAGAAGATAAATCGTCCGACGGAGACGCGTCGAGGAAACAGAAACAAGGCCTGTTTGAGCATTCATCGTCACACCGTCTGGGACCCCGTAAGCGGACCGATCCAATAAACCAGAAACGGCTAGCAGCGAATCTCGCAAAACCTCCGCTTCGATACGCCGCAGTGGCATGCGAGACAGAAACTTGTTGTCAGGGTCTTTCGTTTCTCGCTCAACCGTCGATTTTGAAGATTGCCGGTAAGTCGAAGACGTCATCATCAGCCGATGTAACTTTTTGACGCTCCAACTACCCGATGTGAATTCTTTCGCCAAAAAGTCCAGAAGTTCCGGGTGCGTGGGAGGATCACCAGTCCTTCCAAAATTATCCAAGGTTCGGACGATTCCCGCACCAAAGTGGTGCCTCCATAACCGATTGACCATCACCCGAGTAGTCAGCGGATGGTCGGGCTGTGTTAGCCAACGTGCGAACGCCAAGCGGCGTCCAGTCTGCGTGGCTCCTGATCGCGGTGGATTCACAACAAACGGGGTTCGTAAGTTAGTCAATACGGAGAGTACCCCCGGTCCGACTTCCCGACCCGGCTTGGTGTGGTCGCCGCGTCTCAAGATGTACGTTGGGGACGGTTGACCACGATCCCACAAGGCATGGATCGCCGGTTTTGGTTGTGCACGTCCATTGAGGTCTTTGATTTGCTGAGTCATCTCATCAAAAAAACTTTTGAAATCCGGGTCCAAGTTTTTGAGTGCTTCCAGAGTCACAGACACTTCTGCCTCAAATTTGATCGCGAGAGTTTTTTGAATCTCGTCTCTCTTCTCAACTGGTGTGACTAGCATTTGACGAACATCCTCACGGATTGCTTCGGGCAGTTTTGCGATGCGTTCTTCGAGATGCACACGAGTCCGATCTTCGGTCCGCCTTGTCAGTCGCGTCTTCAGTTCGTCCGTCTTGTCCTTGATCTGCTGCTCCAATACCGACCACGCCTGCTCGTCTTCAGGCAAAGCACGGTCAATCAGTCGAGTTCCCCAAGGGCCTCTCTTATCTTCCTGAAGCGTGACTTTCAGCCAATCGTGCTCGTCATAAGCGCCCTTGAATACTGCGGCAAGACGGTAGTAATCGCGTTGGGGAATGGGGTCTGTTTTATGGGTGTGACAGCGTGCGCATCGTAATGTCAGACCGAGAACAGATGACGACAACACGTTGAGTTCATCGGCGATTACTTCGAGGCGGTCGGATACAAAATTCGTAATATTTGCCGAGGTGCCGTCCGGCGTCATTCGCAGAAATCCAGTGGCCACAAGGTTGTCATAAATTTCAGGCGTTAGGACAGAAGCCGCTTCGAAATCAGACAACTCGTCCCCGGCCAATTGCTCCTGTAGGAATTGGTCGTAAGGTTTATCCAAATTAAAGGCCCGAATAACGTAGTCCCGATAACGCCAGATGTGATCTCGTATCGGATCCGAATTTTGGACACCGTTCGAGTCCGAATATCCGGCGAGATCAAGCCAATATCGCCCCCACCGTTCGCCGTAATGCGGCGATGCCAGCAACCGATCAACGAGATTTTCGTAAGCCATTGGATCAGTATCGCCAAGAAACAGATCCGCTTCTTCAGGAGTCGGAGGGAGGCCGATCAGATCAAAAAAGACCCGTCGCAGAAGGACTGGGCGTGACGCCTGCGGTGAAAATGTCATCTCCCATGGATCCGGTTTTGACAGGATGAAATTGTCAATCGGATTTCGAACGCTGTCGGGATCGATGACGTTTGGAATGTTTGGCCGGCAGGGTGCTTGAAACGACCAGAACTGGCGGTCGGCCTCACTCACAAGCGGGTCAGGATATGAGCTGGCAACGTCTGCCCCCAATGGAGATTCCGGTGCACCTGCGGCAATCCAATTCCGAATGGTTTCAACCTCGGTGGGTTCAATCGGTTTGATACTGACTTCAACGACTCTGCGCAATGGTGGCATTTCTTCGGCCACAATTTTCTTCAGCAGCAGACTCTCTTCGGGCTTGCCTGGGACAATCGACGGCCCTGATTTACCGCCGCGAAGTATCGATGCCCTGCTACGCAGATCCAGCCCCCCTTCTGTGACACGCAGACCATGGCAGACAACACACCGCAGCAACAGAATCGGCAAAACATCGTGATGCGAAACCTCCGCCAATTTGGAATCACCAACCACACCAAACAGAGCACCCGCTTCGATCCACTGATAAATTGCGTGGAGGTCTTCTTCCGAAAGAGGTGCCTGATTCGCCTCCTTGGGAGGCATCTCTTTCTCCAAAACTTGCATGTAAAGAGAACTCTCTCTCGGCTTTCCCGCAACGATCACGGGACCAGATTCACTACCCGCAAGGATTCCTTCACGGCTGGATAGATTCAATTCGCCCTTGCGAATCTCGTCGGCGTGACATTGCGCACATCGCTGCTGAAGAATTGGACGAACCGTGGTTTCAAACACGGTCTCGAGCGGAGCCGCAGTCGGATCGGCAGCCTCACCCATCGAAGCAGTCGCGATCAAGGCAACAATCGCGCAGCAGATTCGATCAAACACGAGAAGTTACTCAGGGAGGTGGGGCGAAAAAATGCCGGTCAACGGCGGGACGGAGGTGGGCATGAAGATAAAATTTAACGCGGGATGCCGGACACAAACGCGGAGGCTGAACAGGCCTTGAGCAACCGTCAGGCTCAGTGAAACCTCCTCATGGGGAAAAGTAAAAAAACACAACTCCCACGTCAAACATCGTCGCACGGTTCAAGACGGTTTGTCAATGTCGATCTTTCTGATAACCCGCCGATAAGATTCAAACATTTGTGCCAGACAAGGCCAATTTTACTCAATCCATTCGGCTTGTAAATTCGGGACTGAATCTTATGCCGTCATCGTCACCCAACCCGCCGCTCGGTCGTAGGCCCTGTCGAAGTCGGCGTGAACAAAGGTTCTCTGCCGGAAATTATTTTTAACGTCGCAATCATTGAAACCGAAGTTTTAACTCGTCGGCACATCGAATTGACCGTGATCTCGCCCAAAAACATCTTTCCGTAGGGTGATTCTCACGAACGAATGTTGCGTCAACAAATCAGCAAAACCGGATTGAAGTAAGTCGGATTCTTGGCCTTTGCGGAGTGTTCTTTCCAACGCACTCCACTCGATGCCGTCTACCGGTCTCGCAAATGTTCGAGCGACAAACGCGGGGTCTTTCAGTGCGCGTTCGGCAGACCCCTCAGATCGGCGAATCTCGCTCTTCGCCATCGGCTGGCCTGTACGAGACGCGAGGTGAACACCGTTGTTCCAAAGTTAGCTGTCTCACAAACCGCACGACGCATCACAGGCTGACACATGGGGCACGGAACCGGATCGACTTACCACACCTGCCCCCCTTGTTTTCGACAGGCGGTGCGGTCAGCCGATCCCGCTTGCTTTCACCGCGAACACCAAGTGATACCTGGCCTTTTTGAGGAACAGGCACACCGCGGTGAGAAGTCCTGCGGCGGCTGTCGAGAGGAAGGCCATCGTCATCCGGGGGGATGATTCGGTTCTGTCGATCGGAAGTGAAGGCAGGCAAATAAGAACGATGCCATCGAGCAGCGAGGAAACCCCAAAGCTGTCGTCTCCCCGCCGACTCACATCTGATTTGCCTCTGATTTGATAACCGTCCGAGAACGAAACATTCCGTATCCGAGGCAAGGCCGTTCCTCGTGGAATGCTGATGAAACGCCGTTTTTTAAATATCCCTCTCGCGATGTTTGGCGATCGACGGCGAGTCCTGAAGCAAAGCCGCCGTCATCGGATGGCACTCGAGCGGCTCACCGAAATGGAGGCCGGACGAACAACGAAATCGGTTGGATTGTTATTCGCGGGTGATGAACTCATCGAGATTCATCAGAACTCTCGATACGGCCGTCCACGCCGCCACTTCAGGTGCATTTGCTTCGTTCGCAAGCGAGTTGGCCGCGAAGTCAGTGGCTGATTGACTATCCCTTGCGAAATAAAGTCGCTGCTCAACAAGATAGCGACGCAAACGAATCAGTTCCGAAGACGTGGGTTGTCTCGCCAAGCAGAGCTCATATGCGAAAACCAACCGCGGTGTATCGTCGCCCGTCACGACTTCAAGCAGTCGCTGAGCCAGCCCGCGCGCAAACTCGACAAATGTCAGGTCATTGGCGAGTGTCAGGCTTTGCAATGGCGTGTTTGATCGCACTCGTCGTGTGCAGGAAACAGTGGCATCAGGAAAGTCGAACACGGTCATTGCCGGGTAAAGGCTGGAACGCCAAAGCTGCGTGTAGATTGCCTTTTTAAATCGGTCCGAACCCGTTGCAGTCACCCACGGCTTTTTATCTTGGGTGAAGTCAAACACTCCTTCGGGCTGCGGCGGAAAAACCGGAGGCCCTCCCATTTCCATTGTCAATAATCCACTTGCGGAGAGTGCCGTATCACGAATAACCTCTGCATCGAGTCGCAATCGTGTCTGTCTGGAAAGAAGCCTGTTGAGTGGATCCGTCCCAGAAAGCTCAGGGCGATGGATTGACGACTGGCGATACGTTGCTGAGGTCACAACCATCCGATGGAATCGCTTCAGGTCCCATTGTGAGTGGGTAGAATCTCCGTCCATCGCGAACGGGTCTTGTGTTGTCCAATTCGTGGCCCGATTGTCCGTTCCTGCGAACTCGCTGGCGAGGAAATCCAGTAATTCGGGATGCGTTGGAGGGCTTCCCTGTGCTCCGAAGTCGTTCTCCGTCTCAACAAGTCCGCGTCCAAAATATTTTTGCCAGATCCGGTTCACCGTGACTCGGGACGTGAGTGGGTTATCTTTGGAGACCAGCCAACGGGCAAGATCTAGGCGAGTCAAGTGATGTTCGTTGCCGTTGGGTTCTGGTTGCGATGAATCTGATGTTGTCTGTATCGGCTCGCCACGGTCCAAGCCTTGTCGATCAATCCGTCCCAAAACGTCGGGCAGTGCTGCGCGAACCTTCGCCCCTTTTCGCAAAAAGTCGCCACGCAAGTGAATGAACGTTTCACGCGGTTGTGGCAGCTCCTGCATGATCATCGTCGACGGGAATTTTGGTTCTGCTGCTCGTAAGCGGGCAATTTCGTCGAGTTGTGGATACTTTTTTCGGGCAATCGGAGTGGTTTTAAAGAACTCATCTAAGTCCCGTTTGTGAGTCGCCGATCGATCGCGGACAGGCAGAGTGACCGCATTGACCACATTGAACGGCATCTTCGTCTTATCTTCTTCCGTAAGAGTCTTTTCCCAATCCGTCAAGTCGGCGGCGACGGACTCGGCAGACGTGCGTAGCTCCTCTTCGAGCTTCGCAATCTCACCACGAAGTGTTTGTTGTCGCGTGAGATCTCCTTGTGCAATCTGCCGCAGTGTTGGTACGTCGATTCGTGGGGAAGTTTGATCACCTCCGGCAAACGCCGAATTATTGAAAAAGGAGAAGAATTGGAAATATTCTCGCTGGCTGAGGGGGTCATACTTGTGATCGTGACACTGACAGCAGCCCATGGTTAAACCGAGAAATACGGTCCCCGTCGTATTGACGCGATCGACAATTCCTTCAACCCGAAATTGCTCATGATCGCTTCCTCCCTCTTCATTAATCAGCGTGTTGCGATGAAACCCGGTCGCGATCATCTGATCGATTGTGGCATTGGGGAGCATGTCACCCGCAAGTTGATCGATGACGAATTCATTAAACGGTTGATTGCGATTCAACGCCGCGATCACCCAGTCGCGGTAACACCAAATTGCACGAGGTTGGTCGCGGGTGTATCCGTTGGAGTCCGCATACCTCGCCGCATCGAGCCAATCGCGACCCCAGCGTTCTCCAAAATGAGGCGACGCCAGTAAGCGATCAATCAATCGTTCGAACGCATCGGGTGTGATATCCCCAAGAAATTCGTGCAGATCGCTTGGCGTCGGCGAAATTCCCAATATGTCGAGCGTCGCGCGACGCAGAAGTGTCGAACGAGCGGCCTCCGAAGAGGGTGCGATTCCTTCACTCTCTAAGCGGTTGACGACGAAGTGATCGAGGGGGCCTCGAATCGCTCGAGGGTCAGAGATGGGTGAGGTGATGAGCTGTTTCTTCACCGGTTGAAATGACCAGTGATTGCTCGATTTCGCGATGGCCTCATCGGCCAGTTCGTTCGCCGGAGAAGCGGCTCCGTCATCGATCCATTTTCGAATCAACTGAATTTCTTCGATGCTCAGCCCCCCTCCTTCAGGGGGCATTTTGGAGGCGTTTTCGGTCCCCGTGATTGCGTGAATCAAGAGGCTTTTCAAAGAGTTTCCGGGGACGATCGTGGCGCCGCTATCCCCGCCCTCCCGCAGACCGCCAGCCGTATCCAGACGCAACCCAGCGAGTTGCTTCTGAGGCCCGTGACATTTCGAGCAATTCTTGACGAGGATCGGCTTGATTCCACTCAAATAGTCAGCGGGATCCACAGAACCCTCTCCCGAGGCTCTTGAAAGGGTGAACAGTCCACAGATCAAAAAACAACCGAACCAACGCAGCATCTTCATGCTCCTGACTTTGTTTTGCACACGCATTCGACGGTGTCCAGTAGTATCGCTCCACGGAACAGCATGGTCAACCGGCAGCATCCGACGCTCACGAACTCGGCGGTATTGGGAATTCGGCACGCACACCGGCAGGCCCGTGGCGGGCTGCTGTATCACGCTCAAGCAAATGCCGTTGATGGCACGACACATCACGCCATCAACGGCAGCAAGTCCTAGCATTGCTATCCGGCCTAGCTACAGCCGTTCCAGCAAGTATCAGCAAGGTGTGCGATGAAAGTGAACGTGCTTCCAGATTGCATCGTTTTGCTCCCAAATGCGCGTCTCCATTGCAGCGACGGAAACCGGGGAACCGTTTCCGTCGAGTTTTTGGACAACACGAACATAGGTCACAACAGCCGCTCGACCCATCACCCGAACCCTTGCCGATGCAATCGTGGATTGTCTCGCGGGCTTCGTCGGCGATCCGGGCAACTGGAAATAGAACTGATGAAAAGGCAATCCCTCAACCAAATGGCCTAGTGCTTCGGGCTCAAAGCAGGTGATTGACTCATCACACAAGGCCACATAGGATTTCCAATCTCCGCCGTCGATGCAGGTCAACAACTGGTGGCTTAGCTTGAGTAGTTCTTCTTCAACGGACATCTAGAGCGTTCCTTGTTCTTCGGAGCCATGATTAACTGAAAACAGTAAAAACGGTCGCCAAAATGGCTGGCAGAAAGAACCACCAAGCCGAATCAGTCTATTAAGAATAGTCCGCCAACTCTGCGAAGAGCAACTCAGACGAATTGCGGATAATGGATACGGCTGGAAAATAGATATTGAGACCGTGACGGCGAGACCTCCTCACAAGAGTAACTGGAGGCCGCGAACTGTGTGTCATCCGAATCACTCAGCAGATCCGCAGCGAATTGCCGTCCCGAGGGGAAAAAGAGGCCCTATTGCATCGGCAACGTCCGACAAAAATCATCGCCATCACGTCACGGGACGACCTTCGGACCGAATCTCGTAAGCTCGCCGAGAATGCTGACGCTGATGAGCATTGGGCTTTCCGCCACTCGACTCATGAGACAAAAGAATCTCTGCAATGGACTCCGGTCGCTCGTCAATCTAACGCCTGAACACAAGGGCGTGTCAGCGATGTATTCGTATGCATCGCTTTGGTTGACCATCTTTCGTTCGGATTCATACCATACCACGAGGTTTCAACATCCATTTAGAACCGCGAGCACAACTGTGACTACCTCTTCCCAACCTGGTGACGACAATCCCGATGAACTCGACCCACCATTCGACGAAGGGCTTCCTGAGTGGGAACCCCTAACACCAGAAATTATTGAGGACGAAGCAGTTCGAGGCGACTTCGTCATTCGATGGGCGGTGGTCGGTTTGGCTTTGTTGTTCGGATTCTCACAGATTGACGAGACTCGAACTCTGGTCCACATTAAGACTGGGGAATACCAAGCGTACAACGGGCTCTTGCCCCCCGCATTGGATGTTTTTTCTTATACGGCGGTTGAACAGCGATGGGTCAATCTGTCGTGGTTGTTTGATCTCTGTACCGCTGGCATTTATGCCCTCAGCGGAGGGGTCGGACTAACCATTGTTCAAGGACTTCTCGCCGGAACGGCCATCGGGCTTTTGGCACACTGCCATCGGCCTGGGATTCGGACGTGGTGGGGGTCAATCTGTACCGCCTTAACGCTTTTGGCTTGCTACCCCCAATTCACCATGCAACCTGAATTGATCACCTTGGTTGGATTGGCTGGTGTTTCGTACATGGTGTTTTCTGTGGAGGACGGTTTCGCGACAACACGTCTGTGGCGACTTGTCCCATTCATTTGGGTTTGGTCTCAATTTGACAATCGGGCGTTTCTGGGGTGGACAGTGTTAGTCTTCATGGCGGCCGGTGAGTCCCTTCGTGGCTCGATAATGGGGAGTGCTCCGGAAACCAATCAATCTCGCGTCTGGTGGCGAATCGCTGGGGCTTCGATTGCAGCAACTGCGATACATCCATTTCTATGGGAGTCCTGGCTTTCCCCGTGGCGCGTGTACGTCATTGATTATCCCGCATTAAGGCAGTTATTTCCCAGACCTTCCGCAGTCGAAATTCTATTTTATCCGATCAGCTTTCCCGACTTTTGGAATTCCGCAAGCCATGGAACGGTTGCGGCAATCGTCTTGTTCATTTCGACGCTGGTGGTGATGTTTCTAAATCGTGAACGCCTTCATCCCGGCCACGTTTTGGTCGTGATGGCCTTCAACGGGTTGGCGTGTGCCGCCACACACGAACTCGCAGCCGCCAGTTTCGTGAATTGTGCGATTTGCTCTGTGAATGCACAGGTCTGGTATCGACAGCGATTCGGGCAAATCTATGCGGTCGATTGGCGTGAACTTCTTTTCTCACGGGGTGGACGGGCTGCGACGGTCATCAGTTTTTTTGCCCTTGCTTGGCTCGTGATTAGCGGACGGATCGACGGCCCCGATGGCAAACGAACCGGATTCGGGTTCGCACACCGACTCGCAATTCAAATGCATGCTTTTGAAAAGATTGCACGCCACAGTTTTGATGATCGTCCGTTTCATTTTGCGGTTCGCCAGGGGGATTTGGCGATCTGGTCTGGGCAAAAATCGTTTCTCGACACTCGCGCATCATTATTCGCCGGAAACGGGGAACGCGATCTCATCGAACTGTATCACAAGACCCGTCGTGCTCTCCAGAAAAAGCGTGAATCGCTGCCGGGAAGCGGAACGACTACGTTTTGGAAAACACTCTTCGACAAGTATCAAATCACACATGCCATGCCTCGTCTGACAGGACCCATGCCGCCTCCTGATTACATGACATTCGGCGACCTTCTCAACTCGACCGATTGGGTGATGACTGATCTGACGGCCGTCACCGCCGTTTTCTACCGAAAAAACGAGAGCCCTGAAGACCTGAAAAGTTACATCGCAGAACATCACCTGAACGTTTTGGTGAATGCGTTCGGGCCGAATGCCTTGAATTTCGAAAACCCAACCATTGAGGCGACTGAGTCCGAGGTGCTGGGGCACGATAACGGAAAATCTGGCCTCACGGCGATGCCGACAGCGCGCGAGTGGGCGCGGCCCGCTTCGAATTATGACAACCTGTTTTCGCTGCGTCGGCCAACGATACCCGCAGAGGTGATGACCGCCGAACATTACCAGCAGATGGCTTCAAGCAGCGGCAAATTACCTGATTCGACTCGTGCTTCGCTAGCCGTCCAGGTTATTCGCCATGCCCTCTTGGGGTTGCACGAGGATCCGAATTCGCCAGAGGGCTACGGCGCATTGGGCCGGGGACAAATGATCTTGGATCAAATCGAATCGTCCCTCATGGCGAGGACGCAAACACCATGGTTCGGAGAATTTCGATACTACGAGGCGGCTGCGGCGTTGAAGCAGGCTGCCATGCTCCGGCGGGATGACATGGATATCCAGTTGCAGTTGTTCGCACTCTACGAACATACCGGACGGATGGATTTGGCACTGGCGTCCGTCCGCCAAATTCTGAAACAGCAGTCGTCCACCATGACCCCAGATCAAACGAAGACGTTGTTAGAATTGGAAGCCTCCGTTGAACGCGTCGAAAACGCTGCTCGCCAGTCGATCGACTCGGGAACGGATCGCCTTCAGGTAGCGTTGACGGCTTGGCGCGCGGGGGGGACTCTGATTGCCCTTCAAATACTGGAAGAAGACGCGGTCTATACCGAACGAAACATGCATGCGAAAGCGATGCTCGGTCTCTGGTGCCTCGAAGTCGGACGGATTCGCGACTCCTCCGAAATTCTGGAGCCTATCGAACAGGTTGCGGCGACGAAAGGAGGGCCTCCCGGATGGCGAGATTCGGTGGCATTTTCAGCAATATCACGCGGCGACTATTCGCTTGCCATTCGATTGTGGCAGGATCAGATTGACGAACTCGAACGGGATGCAACAGAAGCAAAATTCCTGACGCCGCCTTTGTTGACGTTCAATCATCAGTGGAATGATGGGCGGCTGTCCGGCTTTTCTCAATGGGGGTCCGTCATTCAGGCTCTCGAGATTGTTCGAGTGGAAGTGACGGCTTTGCGGTTCCAAATTGCGATGGCGCAACTCGAATCGGGTGACGTCCGAAGGACGGTCAAAACATTAGTCGCCACCGCTCAGAAGGATCCTCATACGTCCATTCGTCCGCTGTTGGATTTTTATCTCCTCTGTACAACCAACGCCGCGTTCGACGATAGCTTACCGATATTGGCACCGATCGAGGAATTTGAATCGCTCACCACGGAGATAGATCCCGCAAGAAGACCCACGAAAGACGGCCCGTGACTCTTGACCAAGAGAGTGCCACCGTAGGTCGAAAATTCATTATTGAGGAACAACCGAGAAAGGCCGATCTTGATGGACACGGCCTGATACTCGACACCGATCAGAATTCGATCTCCATCGGATAACGCGAATTGCTGTACGGGGAATTGCTCAACCCGACTTCATTCACCGACTTCTTGACCGAAGGATAATCGCATTTGCTGATCCTTCGGCGACTGTTGTAATTCTTTGAACATCAAGCTTGGCTGAATGTCTTGATTATTCTGATATTTCCCGCCGCTGCGGTACTCCGTGATTGCGCCTTGAACCGTGTGGTAGAAGATTTGACAGATGGGCAGATTTGGATAAATGCGAATCGGATGAACGGCGAACAATTCGAGCGTCCAGAATCCGCAAAAACCAACATCGCCAAAACCGGCCGTCACATGGACAAAAAGTCCGAGACGGCCAACTGACGAACGCCCTTCCAGCATCGGTACTAAATTGTGAGTCTCGGTTCTTTCAACCGTTCGACCCAAATAAAGCTGCCCTGGATGTAAAACAAAACCCTCAGGCGGGATGATGTGACGTCGGTATCGGTTCGACCGACGAACATCCAGTACGATTTCCTCGTACACGATCAATTCGTCGTGCAAACGCAAGTTGTAACTGTTGGGATTAAGTTGACTCTCATCGAATGGATCGATGTGAATATTTTTGTTTAACTGCGACTTGATTTCTTCACCGGTGAGAATCATCGGGAAATGTCATTGTCGTGGGGAATGGTAATTCGAACTACTCCGAAGTAGGTCTCTCGACCCTACAAGGTACGCACCACGCCTGCGAGATGCAACTGACAATCTCCACAGCCGTCGCCGACTCCCACCGGAATGCAGTGCCGTTCTGTTGGTTTGTTTGAAGATTTGGACGCTGTTTCACCGTGATGCGGATAATGAGAGGGTTCTTTATTGAATCGGTTGTGCGTGAACAAGAAAATCACGGAGTGTAAGATCGGGTTCCGATGATGTCCCCCACCGCGGAAGTGGACACCACTCAGCCCCGTCGCGTTCTATTTTGTTAGGGTGACGATGGCCCCTGCCGTCCTGCTTGTGAGTCATGACGGCGACTGGTATGTGGTTCACGTTGGGGGAACACGGAAAGACTGTGCGGTTGATGACTCGATAGTTGATACGACTGAGTCAGTCGTCCCCGCGCCATCACTTTTCAAGAGCGAATCGAAATCGTCGACGTCATGACCGGCCGACCTCTGAAATGGAACACCGTCGCGCCAGCGAGATGCGTTTGGAGACCCCAACAACAGTCGGCGGAACGTCTTTAATCGGGGGGGCGGGGGGGGTACAGTTGCAACGGAGACCGGCGGTTTTTTTT
>CAMCMU010000051.1 GCA_945876035.1 Schlesneria paludicola DSM 18645
CAACCCCTCCTGACGCTCCTGCTTCCGCCGTCCCATCGCCATCGAAACCACCTCCGTGAATTCCTAACCAACCACCGCGACGACAGCCTAGCGCCATTCTCATTCCCGTCAACCGTCAGCAGTGACTTTCACCACGGGCTCCTAGGCCAACAAACAGAATCGCAGTCCGTCGTCCGCTTTGCTTCAATGACAGATGGACTTCGGGGTGTCACCGGCGTCCGTGTGGACAAGCTTGAACCGAGCTCGCGAGCCGCCGGCCTGTCCGAATCCAAACTCAACACAGGGGTTGAAAACGCCCTTTTTGTGACTGGGATTGAGATTTTGGACGACAAGAATAAAGAAAAGCATCCACGGCAATCTCGGCTGGAACACAAAGTTTCCACGAACACCACAGGGTACAACAAGGGATACATCGATGCGTGCCATCTTCTTCTCAAAGGGCAAACGATGACATTGCTATCGAATGAGCCAGGAGTTGACTGGTATTCACTCCAATGTGGCAGGCGGAGATGATCTGCGATTTTGCCACAGGCCGTGATGGGTTGTCACACTTTGCATTTCGTGCCGTCACTCAGCAACTTTAGACTTTCGTGGCTCAATGGCGGAAAGGAAACACCAAGTCAACTTGTCGGTGAATCCTAGATTACGGTCGCGAAGTGCCGCATCAGGTATTCGTGGCTTCGGTAGTGCGCCTGATCGGTAGTGCGCCTGATCGGTTGCGTTGTCTAAGGCGTGCGCGGACAGGGTGTGTCTCAACTGTGCTTCGAGAGCAGGTAGGCGGCCTCGCGGTCGTTCTCTGTCAACGACATCAGAGCATTGACTAGCTCGGCTGCATATTCGGCAAGTTCTTCGGCGTTGCTTGGGGCGGGGCGGAGACGTGGCGTCTCGGGGATCAGAGCGGGACTGGTCTGAATTCGTAGCGACTCGAAGTCGTAGACACCGAACACCACTTCAGGCCCGATTGTCCCGTGCCGTGTCAGTTCCCGTTTTAGTTCCAACGCCGAGACCGCGGCGTTCACATAGGCCGTGACTCCCACCAGCAGTGAACGGTACATATCATCCTGTTTCGGCCGGACGTCTCCGAAATACTTGTCCAAAGCGTGCGACGAACCACGGACGGCCACTTGGATCTGATCGACCAACGATCTCAAGGCAAACGTGCTGGCAATGTTGACGTAGGCATCGGGAGACAGATGAGTATCGACGGCTGCGGTCACGGCTCCACACTTGGTATGCCCCAAGACCACGATCACCTTCAAACTGTCCTTCAGATGCGCTAGGGCGTAGTGCAACGAACCGAGGCACTCGGAGGCGAGTACATTCCCTGCGATTCGCAGAACGAAGAGGTCGTTAAAAGATTGATCGAACACGGCTTCCGTGGGCACCCGAGCATCTGAACAACCGAGCACCGCGGCAAAGGGGGCCTGCGTCGGCACCGCTCCTGGAAATAACGGCAATCCGGATGTCAGCGGACTCAATGGAATCACAATCGGCTCACCCGCATGGGCTCCGAATGTCCGTTCCTGCATCCGCTCGACAAGATGGATTAAGCGATCGTTGCCTTCAATCAGCGTGTCTATCGCTGCCTGAGAATCGAGGATTTTTCGTGTCACGAGCGGAGCATACGGATCGTAACGGTAGATGACATCCATGGAGTCGAACTTTCAGCACGATCTTCAAAGTCGAAAAACCTTAAAGTCGAAAAACAACTTCATTAAAGAGAAGAGCAATTCTGCAACTTTGCCGAGTTTCAGGAACGTTTGCAAGTCAGGGACGGATTGATCGAGACGCGGGAGCCAATCACAAGGGGCAGGCCGCAGAGAGTGGTGTCGGGTCCGTCGAATGAGTGATTTGGAAAGTCGCCTGCCAGCCCTGATCCCAGTGCGATCGTCAGATGGTACGCCGCCCGAGCGTGAGCACGCTGTCGCAGGTGATTGCGTGGGGATTAAGGTGTTGATGCAGCGGACGTCGCTCGGAAGATTGAGGGAGTTTGTCGGGCGAGGCCGGTGCTGTCGATCAGGTCTCCTGCGGCCTGGTGATCGGTTTTGCAGACACTGTTGCGGAGTTCTGTGAATCACGTCTTGGTTTTTGCATCTCCGTTTGCCGGCCGGTCGTTGGTGCAAGTTGGTCAACAGTCGAGCGTCATGCCGGAGTGTGTCGAAATAGCGTGCGGTCTTGTCGCTCTTCTGGCGGATCCTCGCTCTCGTCAGTCGTCGTTCGTGGAAACGACTCGGCGGCAGTCGGGATGCGGACCAGTCCCGTCGCGTGTCTGCCGGCACGAACTGCCGGACTTGTCAACACCTCGACACGACTCAAGGGCTTGCGTTGCCACAAGGTGACTCGCCATGCGTCGCCGCTGGAGTTGTCTCGTCTGCTGTCCGATAGAGAATCACAGAGGGTACGATCGCTCGTTTCGTGGAGGGCCTGGCGTGATGTCGTTGGATTCGGTGCAGTTCTCTCGTCGGTCGTTGCTGTTGGGTACGCTGGCCGTTTGTTGCGGTTGCCGATCGGTCCCGCTAACCGAACGAAAACAGATACTCTTCAGTTCGGAAGAGAGCGAGGCGTCACTGGGTCTGGCCGCATACCAGCAGGTCTTGAAAGATCAGCCGGCATCCACCAACGCACACTTCGTCGAAATGGTCGAACGGGTCGGACAACGAATCGCGAAGAATTCCGGCCGAACCGACTACGAGTGGGAGTTTCAGACTCTTGCCGGCAGTGAGCAGAACGCGTTCTGTCTTCCCGGTGGCAAGGTCGCCGTGTACGAAGGGATGATGCCCGTGTGCCACACCGAAGCGGGACTGGCCGTGGTCATGTCCCACGAGATCGGCCACGCACTGGCGCGTCATGGGGGCGAGCGGATGAGTCAGACCAAGGTTGTGGATGGCGGCAAGCAAGCGATCGCGTTGGTTATGCGAAATCAGGATTCCAAACGGCAGGAACTTGTCATGCAAGCCTATGGCTTGAGTTCCCAATACGGCGTGCTGCTCCCTTATAGCCGCCAGCATGAACTGGAGGCAGACCACATCGGCCTGATGCTGATGTCGAAGGCGGGCTACGATCCGGCCGAGGCTCCTCAATTCTGGCAGCGATTTGGGGCGAGCCACTCCGGACAGAAGACGCTCGAATACCTGTCGACGCACCCGAGCGATGACCGCCGCGCCAGCGAACTCGCCGCTCGACTCCCCAAAGCGAAGACGCTGTACCAGGCGGCGAACGACAAGATCGGCCACGGGGCTGAAATTCAGATTGCTCAAACTGACGCAACGCCGAAGGCCCTGTCCGCTGGCAAGTCGCCCATTCAATCGGCGGGATTCAGCGTTGATCGTGAATCCTCCGTCGATGCCCATCAGGCGATTCCGTGGTCGCCGTCATCCCGTCAGACGTTGCGGTGAGGCCGATGGCGAATCGGATCAGAGTCACGCAACCTCGAGGGCCGTCTTTCGTCAGGACGGCTCCGACGTTCCCGAAAAATCCCACGATGGGGCACTCGGCTTGGACGGGCTGCAAATCGACGCCGTCGATAGGTTTTATGTGATGGCCGGTGAGTTCGTCAGCAACATCGAGACCGGCGGCACTCGGTGTTGAGGCAGTCTCGGAATCCAATGACCCGTTCCGAGAGTAATCATCAGCGGAGAGGGCGATTCGACACGGTGAGTGCGGTTGAAACGGGACGTGAAGACCGCGTCCGAACTCTGCGAATGAAGACATTTGATGAACCACGGCCGCAGAGAAAACGAGACTCCCGAAGGGAGTCTCCACAGAATGAGCTCAACCCGCAACGACTCAACAAGGGAAGACGTTTTCACAACAGTGGTTTACTCTCCCCCTGGGTATCAATGGCACTGTGTTGTCCAAGAGCGTATAGTCTGGCATCGGTACCACCTTGATGAAGATCACCAATTTTTGAACGGAATCGCCACATGTTTTCGCTTCGTGTCTGGATCTTCCCGCTGCTGCTGTCAGCTTTGTCCGTACGGTCTGCCTCTGCTGCCGAAACCCTCCCCACGGAGGCCCCGCTGTTGGTGTTGCCGTTTACGATGTCTCAGGCCAAGTCGGGTCAGGAGGCGTGGGCCAAATCATTGGCGAAGCCGGTGTTAGAGAAGAACGCATTGGGAATGGAATTGGTGTTGATTCCGCCGGGTCAGTTCACCATGGGGAGTCCGCCGACTGAGAATGATCGGGATGATAACGAAGCGCAGGTCCCGGTGACATTGACGAAAGCCTTCTGGTTGTCAACGACGGAAGTGACTCAGAGTCAGTGGACCCAGGTGATGGGCACGACTCCGTGGAGGGGCAAAGATTATGTGACAGAAGGCCCCGATTATGCGGCGAGTTACGTGAGTTGGAATGAAGCCCAAGAGTTCATTCGGAAGTTAAGCGTGCGTGAGGGCGTGACCTATCGTTTGCCGACGGAAGCCGAGTGGGAATGGAGTTGCCGTGCAGGGACGTCCAGCTCGTGGAACTTCGGAGAGCAGGATCACTTGGCGAAATTTGGTTGGTATGGCGGTGCCAACGGTGGTAGTGTCGAGTTGGAACAATATGCACATCCGGTTGGTCAAAAGCCGGCGAATCCGTTCGGCCTTTATGACATGCATGGAAATGTTTGGGAGTGGTGCGAGGATGTCCTGATCGCCAAGCTACCAGGGGCAATCAACCCGCAGGTGAGGACCGGTACACCGTACCGTGTCCTGCGCGGCGGGTCCTGGAGCAGCGAAATTCCAAGCGAGGCTCGCTCGGCCAATCGGAGCGGGTTTACGCCTGACAGCCGGTTCAACGATACGGGTGTCCGTGTCTCGAGGACCCCTTGACCCCCGAAGCCTTTTCGAGGTCGCGTGTTTTATCTCCCGGCACCGATTCCGGTTGACCGTTTGCTTGGATTTTTGCCAATTGGCGACGCGCGTCGAGAGGCGTTCATGGAATCAAGGCTACGGTCACCAATCTCGCGCGTTTGCTGTCGCCGTTATTCGGAGACGTTTGAGGCATGCCCGCTGACGCACTGCCATCTCTCGCCGTGCAGGACCCAAACATTCGTAAACCTCGACAACCGGTTGAACGGCTTCCCTTCCTGATTACGGCCGATTTCGTGGAAGTCGCCGATATCGACGGCAACGGTCCCTCCACCGTAAACACGAACATCGATCGAGTTCGCCACTGCGGATGTGAGTTGCTCCGTGCTCTTTTTTACGCCAGCAAGCCCCTCTTTCTTGTTGAATCGTCGGCCCGATGGCTCAACGTACACGAAGTCCTCCGCCCAGAGTCGCTGCAGAACAGCGGCGTCGCGTTCCAGCCATGCTTTCGACCATTCTGCCGCCAGGTCACGCACCACCGCCTCCGTTGATTTGCCGACGTCCGGAGCTGCGGACTGGACACGCGTCCAAGGCACGATCGCCGCCGCGAGCAATAGAAGTAGAAAAAACGGCGAAAGACGAAGTGCTTGCGTCATGGTTTGCTTTCGAGATAGTGAGGGTTCGACAAATTAGCCGCCGGTATTTCAAACAGTCGAAATCAACATACTGGAAAAATACCGAATTAGACAACGAGGCGGGTGATACGGACTTTTGCCGACGGGATCCGCCTGTTTGAGAAATGCTTGTCAAGGATCTGGAATGTCTCAACTTCCAAGATCAGACAGCTGGAATCGAGGGATGCTGTTTTCGATTGCGGTTCGAATGCAGAGGCGGGGATCTGTGTGAGGCTGCGAGCGGCGGTCAGTGATCTCTGCGACCCCCGTCGAACGGAGGCCGAGATCGAGGCCCCTGTTGGATTTGCGGAGAAATGATCGGTTGCAGGGTTGATGCTCGGACCGAAACGCTGCCTGGAGGTGATTCGGCGAGGGCGCATCGGAGCTTCGATTGGCCATGGCAGACAGCAGGACCGCCACACGTTCCACGCGTCATGAACATTGGTTATGATCGCGCCTCACTTGGTTATGATCGCGCTTCACAGTGCATCAATGACACAGACACGGATGAAAAATGGTGGTGTTTGGGACAGTCTTTTCTTTCTGAGAGTCACGAGAAATCGCTATGAACGAACGGGATCGCGCGCAGCGTCAATTTGTCGTGAAAATCGCCGAGGAGTTGCGGGTTGGAGCCATTGACCGTCGCCAATTCATCCGCGCGGCGGGGCTTGCGGGATTCGCATTTGCCAGCTCAAAATATCTCAGCGGTTGCGCGCCCGCTCAGCCCAAGGTGCCTCTCGCGCCCGATCGCGTAGGGAGCATCGGTAAGCCGGTCGCGGACTCCGGTCGCATGACCGAACAGCAACGGTTTTTGAAAGACGTCGGCGGCCAATTTCAGGGAACAAAAATTAAGGTCCTCTCTGAAGATACCTCACCCAGTCTCGTGATCAGCCGGATGATGAAAGAGGAGTTCACACCGTTGACGGGAATTGAGGTGGATTGGGAGATCGTCCCTCTCGATCAAGTACTCGCTAAAACGGTGCAAGATTCACTTCATGGAGCCAATGGAGGTCAGGGTCAGCATGACATCTTCTATTGGGACCAAGCGTGGCTAGGCCGCTTTGCTCACGAGAGCATTCACCTCGATGAACTGCAAGACAAGAAAGAACTCGCTTATCCGGATTACCGATTCGACGATTTCTTGCAACCGTTGGTTGATGCTACGGCCAGTTATCGCGGCGAAATTGTGGGTGTTCCATTCGATATTCCGATTTTTATCATGATGTATCGTAAGGATATCTTTGAGGAATTAAATCTGGTCGTTCCGCGGACGATGTCGGAATACCTGAGCACGGTTAAAGTGATTCATGAGGCGAAGAGTCAACAGGGCGTCTACGGTACGGTGGGCCAATGGAAATCGGGGCATTATGCTTTGCAAAGTGAGGCGTCGGCCTGGTTGTGGTCGCATGGCGGTCATCACTTCGACAAAGACGGCCAGCCGGATTATGTCAGCGATGCCAACATCCAGGGCCTGCAGTACATGATGGAGTTGGGTCAATACATGGACCCCGCTTGCACGGGTTGGGACTGGGGTGGTCAGTTCTCGGCCTTTGCACAGGGAAAGGCGGGTCTGCTGATTTCGTGGAGCGAATTTTTCCCCGACTTCGACGACCCGTCGGTGAGTAAGATTGTTGGCTTGGTTGAGGCCACGGACTGCCCGAAGGAAGACGCGCTGTTGACCAAAGCCGATTGTGGCTTCGGCGAAACGCCTGGTATCAGCCGTCAAGGCGGTTCCTGTCTGGCGCTGAGTCGGCATGCGCCCAACGCAGATGCCGCTTGGATTTTTATGCAGTGGGCAACGAGCGCAGACGTGACCGCACGCGCCAACGCACAAGGTGCGGATACGCCCACTCGCAAAAGCAACTACAGCGACCCACGCGTTCTGGAAAAAAATAAGCCAGGAATCGGCACGACACGTCACTTCGAGGTCACGAAACGAGCCATCGAAAATCGCATGGGAAGTTCTCCCCATTTGCCGCTCTGGCCTGTCTTAGGCAGTGAAGTTAATGCTGTCGAGTATGGCAAAATGACGACCAAACAGCAGAGCATCGAGGAGACACTGAAGGCAATACAAGAGAAGACACAGAAGATCCTCGCGGACCAGGCGTGACGCGGGGGCTTGTCTCGAACGCCATCGTCAACAGTGGCGGAGTGGGAGACGCCTCGAGCTTGACCGGCCACAAAAAGGGAAGTCATGCCGCCGGCAAACCGATGAAGTCGCTCGGAACAGTGCTTCAAGCGTTAGACCGTCAAAACCAACCGTGAATCACAGGCTGCTCAGGATGGATCTTCGAGCAGGAATTCTCAAAATACTGAATTTTCTAAGGTGTCAGGCTTGGAA
This sequence comes from Schlesneria paludicola DSM 18645, assembly GCA_945876035.1. Lineage (GTDB taxonomy): Bacteria > Planctomycetota > Planctomycetia > Planctomycetales > Planctomycetaceae > Schlesneria > Schlesneria paludicola_C. The sequence goes on from CAMCMU010000051.1 coordinate 7,806, forward strand.
CTGCGCCAACTCAAGCGATTGTTCGGAGATTGGTCCCCGGTGGCCTTGTTCGACAAAGTCAGCGCACCGACCTGCCCGTTTTAATCCCGAGAGCCCGCTCCAAAATTGGCGGGGTCAACCACTCCGAGGCCGGCTTCCAGTCGCAACCAGGCCCCCCCACCGTACACAGGGGCTAAACGATGTTCCGTCGCGGCCCATATCGCGCTTGCTGATCTCCGTTCCCGTGCTGCCTGAAACGAGATGCACCCTGCGGAATCAGCGACCATTACGTGACATGACAGCGAATGCCTCGACCGTGGCCATTCACGTCACTCGCTGAAATTCTTGACGGACTTCACTTCGTCCGAGTGGCTGGTTTTTCTGTAGTCACCCTCACTCGATCCGCCTTCCTGTTGGACCGCTTACCCCCTTCCTTCACGCAATTCCAACCAGACTAGTTTCTTGCCGACAACCGTCGGTAAACTCGCCCGTAAGCCCTCGCCCGTCTCGGCATCCCCTTAAAAAATTCGATCTGCGGCCGACGACGTTGTCGAAATACTGAAGCAACGAAATCAATCTCCTTTTCCCTACAACGCCGAGTTTTCGTTTCCAACGAATCACCCCCCCGCATGAGACCCTTCGGCACTGTTATTTATTTTATGCATTTACGCTATTCACCTCATGTCTCCCATTTCCGATGCGCGATTGGGGCGGGTGTTCTAAGCTTGTGATCGGACTCCTGTTTGGGGCAGTCGGTTGTTTTAAGTTAAGATGCGTCGCCTTAACGGATGGGATTTTTCAAGAACCGACCCAAACCGGACTGAAATTGGGTGAAATTCAGTGATTTATCAAAAAATTTGCCCATCACGTTGACAATCGAATCACCTATCAATAGATTCAGCGACTCGCTTGGGCCAAATACGGCTCAGCGAGTCCGTATTAATAGAGGGGTCACTGTGTCTGGGCAACGGCAAGATCGAATTCGTATCCGCATGGAATCGTATGACCACTCCGTACTGGATGTGTCTGCAGCGGAGATTGTGGATACGGCAAAGCGTACGGGAGCGGTTGTGCATGGGCCAATCCCGTTGCCGACCCGTATCGAGCGGTACACGGTGTTGCGTAGCCCGCATATCGACAAGAAATCGCGCGAACAGTTTGAAATTCGCACTCACAAGCGTCTGGTTGATATTGTTCAGCCTACTGGCAAGACGATTGACGCTCTTAATAAACTGTCGCTTCCTGCTGGCGTTGATGTCAAGATTCGTGCGTCAGCCTCCGCTGGCTAAGCTTACGGTTTCTTGGCGGCGCTGCTTTTGTTCTGTGCGCGGAGGGTCTGGTCTTGAAGTCTTTGATTGGTACGAAAGTCGGGATGACCCAGGTTTGCAGTGGTGGTGCATTTTGTGCCGTCACGGTTCTGCATGTCGGCCCGTGTGAGGTTCTTGCGATCCGAACGCCCGAACGTGATCGGTATTCCGCATTACAGCTTGGCTACGGTCTTCGGCCGGTGAACGAGCGTCGTCCGCGGGTTGGTGCGAGTTCCAAAAAGTTCGTTCGTGAGGTGCCGTTTGTTGGTGGTATTGAGGTTGGTGCGCAATTGTCGGTCGAGCGTTTCGAGGGAGTGCCTACCGTTGATGTGATAGGGGTTTCCAAGGGGCGTGGTTTCGCAGGTGTGATCAAGCGTCATAATTTTTCTGGCCTGTGTGCTAGTCATGGTGTGAAAAAAGTTCATCGGTCCGGTGGGTCCACGGGTCAAAGTACGGATCCGGGTCGCGTCTTTAAGGGTGCGAAAATGCCTGGGCGATTTGGCGGCGTTCGCGTGACCGTCAAGGCTTTGAAAGTGTTTAGTTTGGTTCCTGCAGAAAATTTGATTTTGGTGCGAGGCGCGGTGCCTGGTTTCGCCGGTGGATTTATTGTCGTGAATGAGGCGGTTTGATTCTGACTGCCAGAAAATTCACGTTGTCGGCATTTGTTTGCGGGAAGTTCTGAAATGATTGATCTGACTGTCTACGATAAAAATGGCGCCGCGACAGGTGAGTCGTATTCGTTCGCGAATGATGATATCTCCCCTCCCGTCAATCAGGCTCTGTTGCATTCCGCATTGGTGATGTACGGCGCTAATCAGCGTCAGGGTACGGTCAAAAGTAAGTCGCGAGCGGAGGTGTCGGGGAGTTCGCGAAAGCTCTATAAACAAAAAGGAACGGGAAACGCCCGAGCTGGAAATAAGCGGACCCCAGTGCGTCGTGGCGGCGGTCACTGTTTCGCCAAAAGCCCGAAAGAATGGCGGATTACGATGCCGCGAAAGGCTCGCCAGTTGGCCACGAAAATGGCCTTGCTCGGCAAGTTGGAGTCCGGGCGGGTCTATTTCATTGAATCACTCGAAATGGAATCTCCCAAAACGCGTGTCATTACCAAGTTGATTTCCACTCTGGGTTTGACGGGAAAGTCCGGGTTGATTGCTATTGGTGAGCATAATGAGACGGTGTGGAAGTCATGTCGAAATATTGAGAGGGTGGATCTTTCGACTGCGGCGAATTTGAATGCACGGGCCATTTTGCAGGCCAGTTTCCTAATCGTCACCAGGTCGGCAATGCAGTCAATGAGGCGGCAGGCAGCGACCTAAGTTCGGTCGTCGTTGGGGTGTTTCGCGGTCACGAACGGTAAGAATTAACGATGCAACTCAAATCGAATAATGAAAATCTCCCTCACCACGTCATCAAGTCAGCACGTGTTACGGAAAAGACGACGCACCTGTCCGAAAGGCATAACTGTTTCGTATTTGAAGTGGCCAATACGGCTAATAAGCTCGACATTAAAAGGGCAGTTGAAGAGACGTGGAGTGTGCGGGTGTTGTCGGTGAGGACCCAGTCCCGTGTGGGCAAGTCGCGGCGACACAGAGGTCTCGTAGGAACGACGCAGGCCAAAAAAATTGCGATTGTGAAACTTCATTCCGACGACCGTTTGAGCTTGTATTAATTGGCTTAACGCTGCATTCAAGAGGTAATTAACATGGGTCTCAGGAAGTATAAGCCGACAAGTGCGGGAAGGCGCAACGCCACTGTGCCGGACTTCGTTGAAATTACGGATAAAAAGAAAAAGCCTGAGAAATCATTGCTGGTCCGAATTCGAAAAACCGGTGGGCGTAATGTTCAGGGCAAAATCACCTGTCGGCATATGGGCGGTGGCCATCGCCGGATGTACCGCTTGATTGATTTCAAAAGGTCAAACGATAGTTCGCCCGCAACCGTCAAGTCGATCGAATACGATCCAAATCGAACGAGTCGAATCGCATTGGTAAGTTATTCAGACGGTTCTCTGCAATACATTTTAGCTCCGGAAAAGTTGGTCGCGGGCAACGTGATACAAAGTGGGCCAGACGCAGAGCCTAAGGTCGGCAACGCGTTGCCGCTCAGTCGCATTCCTGTCGGATCCATGATTCACAATGTTGAGATGCAGCCTGGACGCGGCGGGCAACTCTGCCGGAGTGCAGGTGTTTATGCGGTCATGAATGCCACGGCTGGCGATTGGGCGCAGGTGACGTTGCCCTCGGGTGAGGTTCGGCGTTTGCCCTCATCCTGTCGCGCCACCATTGGAGCGGTCGGATTTTCAGAGCATTCGGCGATCGTTTATGGAAAGGCCGGGCGAATCCGGTGGATGGGTGTACGCCCATATGTGCGCGGTTCGGCAATGAATCCTGTGGCGCATCCGATGGGTGGTGGTGAGGGGCGACGCTCGGGTGGTCGTCATCCGGTCAGCCCCACAGGAAAATTGGCGAAGGGCGGTAGGACTCGTAATCCCCGGCGACCGACCCGGAACTCGATTATACGGCGTAGGAAATCGGTTCGATATGGTCAGTTGAAGCTCTGACCCTCAGCGTACATTTTCTGTCAGTTCCTTTGCGACAAGCGGTTTAAAATATGGCCCGTTCACTGAAAAAAGGTCCGTTCGTCGATCCGAAGCTTCTCAAGAAGGTTTTGCTCCAGCAGTCGGAGAAGCGTAAAGAATCGATTAAAACTTGGGCTCGACGTTCAACAATTTCACCCGACTTCATTGGAATCACGTTTCTCGTGCACAACGGGAAACAGCATATTCCGGTCTACGTGACTGAGGAGATGGTCGGGCATAAATTAGGGGAGTTCGCATTAACGCGACTCTTCCGCGGACATGGGCATAAGGGTGGTGGGAAGTAAATTGAATTGAATGGCGATAACGATGCAAATATCAGCGGTCATGCGCAACATTAGGATGTCACCGACGAAGATACGCAGGATTGCGGATTTGGTGCGGGGAAAGACAGCACAGGTTGGTTTGGAATGTCTGCGGTTCTTGCCACATCGGGGCGCGAGACTGTTGGAAAAGGTGATCCTCAGCGCGCGTGCGAATGCTGAGGATCGAGGACTCCGCGGGATCGATGAATTGTTGATCAAGGTAGCCTCCGTTGACGGTGGTGCTACCCTCAAAAGAATGCAGCCGCACGCCCGCGGAATTGGATTCGAGATTAAAAAGCGAACGTCACATATCACGATAGTTCTGGACCAACCAGACTCGCAATGAGTCGTAGGTAGGTTGAATGGGGTAATTCATGGGTCAAAAAGTTCGTCCAACCGGATTCCGAGTTGGTATCACAGAAGAGTGGCGAAGTCGCTGGTTCGCCACTCGTTCGGAATTTCGCGTACTCCTGATGGAAGATTTTAAGATCCGTCAGTTTGTAAAAAAACGTTATGAGTTCGCAGCGATCGCTAAGGTTCGAATTGATCGGACTCGCGATCAGGTCGTAGTCCATCTTGAGACCGCTAGGCCAGGAATCATCATCGGCCGGAAAGGCCAAGAGGTCGATCGACTCAAGGCCGATTTGGAAGATTTGACCGGCAGACGGACCGACGTCAAGATTGTTGAGATCGCACAACCGCTTCACTGTGCAATTCTGGTTGCAGAAGATATCGCACAGCAGTTGGTGCGGCGAGGAAGTTTTCGAAGAGTGGTCAAACGGGCTATTGATCAGGTCATGGATTCCCGGGCAGAGGGAGTCAAAGTCGAGTTGTCTGGTCGGCTCGGCGGCGCAGAAATGTCGCGGGCAGAAAAGGCAAGTAAAGGCTCCATACCTTTGTCGACCTTGCAAAAAAATATTGACTACGGGTTAGCTGAAGCAAAAACCACGATGGGTGTGATCGGCGTCAAAGTTTGGGTCAATCGCGGCGACTATATTAATTCGGAGACAGATAATGGCGTTGATGCCCAAGCGAGTGAAGCACCGAAAAGAGCAAAGAGGCCGGGTAAAAGGTAATGCAACTCGCGGGGCGACCGTGGTGTTCGGTGATTGGGGACTGCAATCACTAACCGCAGGGCGTATTCGCGGGAACACAATCGAAGCCTGTCGTGTTGCAGCGACACAATACGTCCGCGGTGAAGGCAAATTGTATATTCGGATCTTTCCGAATAAGCCGATGACCGCACGACCATTGGAAACACGAATGGGAAAAGGTAAGGGCGACCCCGATCACTGGGTGGCCGTGATTCGACCCGGTACTGTATTGTTTGAGTTGGCCGGCGTGAGCGAGATCGCCGCACGAGAATGTTTTGCGAGAGTGGCTTACAAATTGCCGGTTCGCGTCCGACTAGTCGCACGTAGAGGTTGAAACGATGGCCGTAAAAGATAGCAACAAACAACAAGCGACAGAGCTGGTCAGCAATCAGCAGGCAGCCGAAAAGCTGCTAGATTATCGTCGCCAGATTCTCGACTCGGCCGTGTCTAGCACAGGAAAATCTGGTGCCACATCTCCTCGGATCAATCGCCGCAATATCGCGAGAGTGTTGACTGCAATACGGGCCAGCGAGCTCGCGAAACGTGAATAATATTAACGACAGACTCGCTGGGCGAATGTCGATGCCGAACGTGTGACACGCAATAAAGTATTTGGAAACGGAGCGAACGTTGAAACGTAAGTACCGCGGTGTAGTAGCGAGTGACAAGTCGTCAAAGACGATCCGAGTCGATGTCGAAAGGGTGTTTCGAGATCGACGTTACGGTAAGACCCTGCGGCGCACGATCGTTTGCCATGTGCATGATGAGCAGGAAAAAGCCTCGGTTGGCGATTACGTTGAAATTATTGAGTCGCGTCCGCTGTCGAAATTGAAACGATGGTCTCTCGTCGGAGTTGTCCGGACTGTCTCCGGGGCGAACTAGTCAATCAAGCTCGGTTTTTTTAGAGTGGTATGAACCAATGATTCAAATGCAGACAGTCATCGACGTTGCGGATAACACGGGTGCTAAAACCGCGAGATGCATTAAGGTTCTCGGTGGAACCTCACGCCGGTATGCGAGCGTCGGTGATGTAGTCGTTGTCGCGGTCCAAAAATCGATCCCTTCGGCAACCGTTAAGCGGAAATCGGTGGTCCGCGGTGTGGTGATCAGGACACGACAAGGGATTCGACGGTCCGATGGTAGTCATTTGCGTTTCGACCGTAATGCCATAGTCTTGATTGACGCGGACAATACTCCGCGAGGAACGCGAATTTTCGGCGCTGTCCCCCGCGAGTTGCGGCAAAAAAAGTTTATGAAAATAATTAGCCTGGCAACCGAAGTTGTATAAAGCAGAGTGTCAAGAGTTTTAGCCCGAACCCGTTTGTTATTTGGTGGCCAAGTATGTTACAGATGAACATGAAACAGAGGTACGCGGCGGCCACGGAAAAGCTGCAGTCAGAGTTAGGCATGACCAACTCGCATGCGTTGCCAAAGTTAGAAAAGATAGTCATCAGCATGGGATTGGGTAGCTGCCTAGGAGACAAGAAGAAAATTGATGAGGCAGTGACCCAGTTGACGCAGATCGCTGGACAGAAAGCAATCGTGACGCGGGCCAAAAGATCGGTCAGCGGATTTCGACTCCGCGAAGGTGTCGACGTCGGATGCTGTGTCACGTTGCGTCGAGCGAAGATGTTCAGCTTTCTCAGTCGGCTGATCTGTTTAGTGTTACCACGCGTCCGAGACTTTCGTGGCTTGAAGCGGACGGCCTTTGATGGCCGTGGAAATTATAGTTTTGGAATATCGGAGCAGGGCGTGTTTCCGGAAATTGATCCAGAACGAGTCACGTTCTCACAGGGTATGAATGTTTGTATCGTGACCACATCCCAGACCAATCGAGGCGGCGAGTTGCTGCTAGAGTCATTTGGGTTCCCGTTTTCGCGTGATGAGTGAGTTTGATAAATTAAGGACAGTGTATGGCGACCCGAGCGCATATTGTGAAGGCTGCAAAAACGCCTAAGTTTTCTTCGCGGCAAGAGCGACGCTGCCAAATGTGCGGACGCCCACGGGCGGTGCTAAGACGATTTGGTATTTGTAGGATTTGTTTTCGGAATTGTAGCCTAGATGGATTGATTCCAGGTGTCCGTAAGGCGAGTTGGTGAACGTCCGGTGGGCGCATTAGTAACGTGGATGGAGTGCCGATGAGTAGTACAATTTCGGATATGTTGACGACCATTCGTAACGCAACGTCACTCGGTAAGCCATTTGTGGACCTCCGTACGGCGAAGTTCACAAGCGATGTTCTTGGTGCATTGAAGCGATCTGGCTTCCTTTGGGATTACGCCCCGCTGGAGGGTTCAGAACCGAGTAAGATTCGCGTGACCTTGAAGTACGCTGCCAACGGTGCATGTGTCTTGCGGTCGATCGTCAGTGTCAGTAAACCCGGAAACCGCGTTTACTGCAAAGTCGATAAGATACCCCATGTCTTGCAGGGTCTGGGCTGTTCATTGATTTCCACAAGTCGTGGAGTGTTGAACGATAAAGAAGCGAGAGAGCAACGACTCGGCGGCGAAGTCATTTGCAATATTTATTAAAACAACGTCATTCAGTTGGTTTTTACCCCTCGGTGTTTAATATGTCACGCGTCGGAAATGCAGTTATCGCTGTTCCTAACACGGTTCGCGTCACGGTCGCCAAAGCGCACGTGATCGTAGCATCGAATACGGAGGAGCTGAAGTGCGTCGTCCCTGAGCAGGTGACGGTGACTTGGGATTCCACCACTTCGGAATTGCGCGTCGGCCGCCACGCGGATGACAGTCGATCGCGATCCCTGCATGGGCTGGTTCGGAGTTTGATCGCGAATAACGTTCGAGGACTCACCGCTCCCTGGGAAAAACGGTTAGAAATCATCGGAGTCGGCTATCAGGCCAGCTTAAATAAAAGCACGCTCACGTTAAATGTCGGATTCGCCAATCCGGTCGTCATCGAGATACCCACAGGTGTCAAATGTTTGGTGCCAGACACGACACACATCGTGTTAACCTCGTCTGATAGACATTTGGTGGGACAAATCGCGGCTGACATCCGAGCGGTGCGACCTCCGGAGCCGTATAAGGGCAAGGGAATTCGGTATTCCAACGAACACGTTGTGCGGAAATCAGGTAAGGCATTTGGAAGCTAATATCAGGTACTGACGATAATGAGCAAAAATTCAAAATTAGCGCAAGCGCGCAGCCGTAGAAAAATGCGGGTCAGACGTTCACTTAGAGGTGGCTGTCGGCATCGGCTGACGGTACATACCACCGGCAAGCATGTCTACGCACAACTCATAGACGACGTTCTGGGGACCACCGTCGCTTTTGCAAACAGTTGCGAAGTTGCTCCCGGGCAAGAGCCGCGACTCGGCGCGACAGTGCAGGCTGCGACTGAGATTGGAAAGCGCATTGCCGAGCGCGCCTTGACCGCGGGAATCAAATCCATGCTGTTTGACCGGGGCGGTAAGTTGTATCATGGCCGCGTCGCAGCCGTCGCACAGGCCGCGCGCGAGTCCGGACTGGTGTTTTGATCCGGTTCTTTTTTGGTGCATCCGCAGATCTACGGAAAGAATATCTTGAGTACTAATTCGTCAGGACAGGAAAAAGTCGTACAGATACGCCGTTGCGCATGCGTCGTGAAGGGCGGTCGGCGATTCAGCTTCACGGCACTTGTCGTCGTCGGTGACAGTTCCGGAAGAGTCGGATACGGATACGGTAAGGGAAATGAAGTTCCCGACGCAGTCGAAAAAGCCGTCAAGGATGCTGGTAAACGAATGGTGGCAGTGCCTCTCCATCGAGGCAGCATCCCGCACATGGTCATCGGAAAATTCGGATCTTCGAGAGTGATGCTGATGCCCGCCAATCCAGGTACTGGAGTGATTGCAGGAGCAACAGTCCGTGCGGTTGCGGATGCGTTGGGGATACGTGATCTGCTGACAAAATGTCGTGGTTCTACCAATCCATTGAATGTGATCAAGGCGACATTCGCCGCTGTTTGTGCACTTCGATCACGCAGCGATATCATGTCGTTGCGAGGAGTTTAGTTTCCATGTTGGCATCAGATGTATGCGACCAAGTCGGTCAGAGAAAAACTCGAAAGCGAGTTGGCCGCGGTATCGGGTCCGGTCACGGAAAAACATCCGGGCGAGGACATAAAGGTGCTGGATCCAGATCCGGCAACACCCGGCGAACAGGTTTCGAAGGTGGGCAATCGCCTATTTTTAGACGCGTCGCCAAACGCGGGCAATTTCGAGGCGGTCACTCGAATAAGCCGACAATCGTCTCCTTATCCTCAATCGTCAAATTGATCGCGCCAGGCGATCTCGTCAACTCAGAATATCTGTTTGGGAAAGGTTTGTTGAAACGAAGCGACGAGTCTTATAAGGTCCTTGCCGACTGTCAAACGACAGTGGCGATCAAACTCGTTGTTCGGTCCATTTCACGATCAGCCGCCGGTATCGTCATCGCTTCGGGCGGTACGGTGCAGATCGAGGGCTGAGAGTTCCATTCGGTAGTCAAGGTTTTCAGTTCTGACTGAGGCACATCCGTGTTTAAGACGATGAAATCGTTGATTAGTGTCCCTGAGGTTCGAAATAAAATCCTCCTGACGCTGATCTTGTTAGCTGTCTATCGTTTGGGGTTTTCGATCGTTCTCGCTGTCGTGAATCAAGACACGTTGCGTCGAAGTCTTGAGGCACGAGGTTCGGGGGGTGTCGATAGCGCAATTGCTTTGTTGTCGATCCTTTCGGCATCGAATGTCGGCATGATGACGATTTTCGGTTTGGGCATCATGCCTTATATTTCGGCATCAATTATATTTCAATTACTCGCGACTGTTTATCCCCCGCTCGAAGCATTGCAAAAAGAGGGTGACGTCGGCAGGAAAAAGATTGCTGAGTACACGCGTTATGCAACGGTTGTGATTTGTTTGGGGCAGAGTTTCGTGTGGATGCGCACGTTGGGCCTCGGTGCAGACACAGATGCGACTGGAAATTTGATTTGGCCTGAATTCAATGGATTGTTTTTTCAGATCGTCTGTTCAATCACGATGACCACCGGTAGTATGTTGTTGATGTGGATTGGTGAGCAGATTGACGAATATGGGATTGGTAATGGAGTCAGTCTGATCATCATGTCGGGTATTTTGGCACGGCTCCCCGAGGTCGTACGAAGCCAGGTGCAACCCGCATTGGAAAAGGGCGTGGCAATCGGCACCCAGAGTGGTTTTGACAGGTTTGCGGTGTTAGTCGGTTTGTTTGTCTGCGTGGTGTTTTGTGTGGTATTGGTCACACAAGCTCAACGGCGAATTCCGGTCCATAGTGCAAAGCATGTCAGGGGAAATAAGCAGTACGCGGGACAGAAACAATTTTTACCACTACGGATCAACCAATCGGGTGTAATGCCTGTTATTTTTGCTTCCAGTCTGATGGTCTTTCCGTTGTTGTTATTGAAGCAGTTACAGGTGGTAGTCGGCAAGGTTCCCCAATTAGGTGCGGCGGTGGAAGCGGTCGTGATGGTCATGTCGGACAGTGGAGGAGTGATTTACAATTTGGCTTACGTGGCGTTAATTTTCTTCTTCTGTTTCTTTTGGTCCGCAGTGACGTTCAATCCTGTTGAGGTAGCGAATAATTTAAGGGATTTTGGTAGTTTTATTCCGGGTTATCGACCTGGATCCAGGACGTCGGTTTATTTACAGCACGTGATCACTCGGATGAACTTTATTGGTGCCGCGTTTTTATCGCTGATCGCGATTATTCCGGTGCTGGTGATGAATTCGATGGGTATCGACTACCTGACCGCAAGTTTCTTCGGTGGAACCGGGCTATTGATTTGCGTTTCGGTAGTGATCGATTTGGTTCAGAAAATTGACAGTTATTTGGCTGTTTCCAATCAGCGGCCGTTATTAGGGAATAGCCGACTTTAGTGTGGATGTCATCCGTTGCGAAGCGAGAAGTACTGTGAAAGTTAGATCCAGCATACGAAGAATTTGTGAGGGTTGTAAGGTTGTCCGTCGCGACGGCCGACTGTACGTGATTTGCGCACTGAACGCGCGCCACAAGCAGCGTCAGGGTTGATCAACGATTCTGACCCGTTGATGGGTTAAAAATTAACAAGGGCGGTTAAATTATGCCTCGGTTGCTGGGCGTCGACATTCCAAACGATAAACGTAATTACATCGCGTTGCAGTATCTCTACGGCGTTGGAGAAGCAAAGGCCCAGGAAATCTGTTTCACAACAGGAATAGATCCGCTGGCAAAGGCACGCAGTCTGACCGACGACGAGTTGTCGCGGATCGCGAATTTGCTGGATAAAGAACATGTTGTTGAAGGGCAGTTGCGACGATCAATCCAGCAGTCTGTTTCGAGGCTGAAGGAGATACAATGCTATCGTGGAGTCAGGCATCGGCGCGGTTTGCCGGTTCGTGGTCAACGAACTCGGACGAATGCTCGAACACGAAAAGGTGTCAAGAAGACAGTCGCCGGTAAAAAAGGCGTGAAAGATATGAAGCGTTGACAGTATCAGTTACCGGTTGGCTATGCGGGAGAATGCGGTGTCGAAGACCAAAAAGAAAAAAATACGCAAAAACGTCACTCGGGCCATCGCGTACATTAAAGCAAGTTTCAACAACACGATCGTGACCATCACGGACCCAGCAGGAGACGTGTTATGTTGGGCGACTGCTGGAACGGTCGGATTCAAGGGGAGTCGTAAAAGTACCCCATTTGCCGCGCAGAGAGCGGCCGAGACCTGTTCTGAGCGCGCATCGAAATTTGGTGTGCGAGAAATGGAAGTGCGGGTCAAGGGGCCTGGTTCCGGACGCGAGAGCGCCATCACCGGTTTGCAGTCGTCCGGCGTACAGATCCGGATCATCGAGGATATTACTCCGTTGCCTCACAACGGGTGTCGGCCGCGAAAGCGTCGACGCGTTTGATAATTGCCCCCGTTAAATTGGAAGTTCGACAATGAGGATACGCTGGCGTGGCTTTGAATTGCCCAATCGAGTAATCGTCGAAGAGCAGACACACACACAAACATACGGAAAGTTCTTCGTAGAGCCGTTCGAGTATGGCTTCGGTTCGACAATCGGAAATTCGTTGCGGCGAATTCTTTTGTCGAGCCTCGAAGGCGGCGCGGTCACACGCGCACGAATTCATGGAGCACAACATGAGTTCTTTTCGGTTCCCGGTGTGGTCGAGGACGTGACAGAGATTTGTCTAAATCTGAAGACCTTGGTCGTCAGATGCAGTTCGCCATCGGCGCGTGTGCTGCGGATTTCCAAGACCGAACGCGGGCTAGTCACGGCTGCTGATATCAGTCTTGATGATCACGTTGAGATTGTGAACAAGAATCTTGTCATCGCCACGATGACCGATGATGTACCGTTTCACATTGACCTCCATATCGAAAAGGGGCGTGGATACTCCCCAGCCAGTGATCGCATCGGATCGGAACAGGAAGTCGGCGTCATTCCACTGGATGCGATTTTTTCGCCCGTCGTTCGCGTCCGTTATAAAATTGAAGAGACCCGCGTCGGTCAAAAAACGAACTATGATCGCTTGGTCTTGGAAATTTGGACTGACGGAACGATCACTCCCGAGAGTGCGTTGATTGAATCAGCGAAGATTTTGAGAAAACATCTCAGCCCCATTATCGCGTTCCGAGAACCTGGATCAGAGGTCTCTCCGGATGGCGGATTGCGTAACATGCTAGACGCCACGGGGTATTCCCCGGTCGATCTGGAACTGGAAGAAAAGTTGTCACAGAGTTTGGCCGAGTTGAATTTGTCCGTCAGAGCAACGAACTGCTTAGAGTCTGAAGGCATAAATTCAGTTCGTGAGTTGGTGAGTCGGACTGAGGACCAGTTGCTTCAGGTGCGAAATTTCGGAGATACGACTTTGGTTGAGGTGACGGAGCGACTGTCAGCGCTCGGGCTTCGATTGGGGATGCGGCTTCCGCAGAGCGGGGGTCGGAGGAACTAGTCCTGTTTTGATTCGTTTGTTGAGAAATACCGCTACCAATGAGACATAGAGTACACGGCAAGAAATTAAATAGAAACGCGTCACACCGGAAGGCCATGTTACGTAATATGGCCACCAGTTTGATATTGTCAGCCAAGGAGAGCGACTCGAACGACCTTGCTGTCGGACGGGTCATCACCACCGTTCCAAAGGCAAAATTTCTTCGGCCAGCTGTAGAGCGGTTGATTACACTCGGAAAAAAATCGGCAGTGATTCTGTCGGCTTCACCGGCTGTCCCAGCACGAGGGACAACTGAGTGGACGGCTTGGAGGCAATCCCCTGCGTGGAGGGTTTGGGCTGATTCTGTCGCGCCAGCGTTGGCCTATCGACGACGAGCCTTTTCGGTTCTACGCAATGATGCCGCCGTGGAGATTCTGTTTAGCAGTTTGGCCACACGGTTTCGAGAGCGAAACGGCGGCTATCTTCGTATTGTTCGGCTGCCGAAGTTTCGGATTGGCGATGCTAGTCGATTGGCATTGATCGAATTTACCGATTCACCGGCAAAACGGCGAAGAAATTGATTAATGAAGCCCCGTAAAATCGCCAATCACACGGCCTGTAAAAAGGCATGAGCAGACACTCTCAGTGCTCCGTTTGCCAATAAATTGTGATTCAGGTCCGATCGATTCACCCTCAAGTAGGCGGAAAAGCGTTTCCTAACGGCAGACGTTCGCTGACGCTGGTCAACGCAGGACGAGAAATCTCCGGAAGACGCAGTTTGAAATCGGGTTGCGAATCCGGAGTAGGATCTTGGAATGCCGCGAACGTTTGGAACTGTGGTCGCGTGGAGCGTGGAAAGAACCTGCCTTCGACAGGGACAGGCCACGCCGGACCCATCTTGTCCGATGCGGGCAGATCCCAAAGCATGTGACAGAGCCATTTGGTAGTTCTGATTGGTTTGTCTGGATGGGGGTCTTACTGCTAAGATCACTCACCAAGATTAGCTCCTGTTTGACATTGCAAGGAACACGTCTCCGATGTTCGAATCGTTATCGTCTGAGCAGGACCCACTTCGTTGGAATGAACTCGCAGGACGGGTGCTGAAGGGCCACCAACTGACCGTCGACGAAGGACTGTCGATTCTCCGTTCGAATGACGAGGATTTGCTCGATTTACTGGCGGCGACTTATCGCATCCGACGAACGTATTTCGGCCACAAAGTGCACCTCTATTTTCTGAAGAATGCCAAGAGCGGTCTGTGTCCAGAAGACTGCGGCTATTGTTCGCAGTCCATACTTTCAGAGGCGGAAATTCCACGGTACGCGCTCTTGAATGAGGCCAAGTTGATGGAAGGTGCCGAACGCGCCGTGGCGACTCAGTCACGTACGTATTGCATCGTCGCCTCGGGACGAGGCCCCAGTAACCGCGAGGTGGAACATATTGCCAATACGGTGGCAAAGATCAAGGAAAAATTCGGACTGCACATTTGTTGCTGTCTGGGGCTTCTCAATTCAGAGCAGGCCGTTCGTTTGAAGGAAGCGGGAGTTGATCGGATTAATCACAATCTGAACACAAGCCGCTCGTTCTATGACTCGATTTGCAGCACACACAGTTACGAAGACCGGCTAAGAACTCTTCAGGTCGCCCGCGCGGCAGGGTTGGAGTTGTGCAGCGGGTTGATTGTCGGAATGGGAGAGACCGACCGTGATTTGGTCGACGTCGCGTTTGAGTTGCGTTCGCTCAGTGTCCATTCAACGCCAGTCAATTTCCTGCATTCGATCGATGGGACTCCGCTGGCGCGCGAGCGGAATCTCGACCCGCGGTACTGCCTGAAGGCATTATGCCTCTTCCGGTTGGCCAATCCCGCCGTCGAGTTACGAATTTCAGGTGGCCGGGAAGTCAATCTGAGGTCCATGCAGGCAATGGGATTATATGCCGCGAATTCAATGTTCGTCAGTGACTATCTAACGACCAAAGGCCAATCCCCTGAAGAAGATTTCGCAATGGTGTCTGATCTGGGTTTTGAAATCGTGATCGGTGATCATGAGACGCATTCGGAGTGGGAGTCAGCCCAACCAAGTCCTGCCGCTGAAGTTGTTTCCTAATCTAGAGGAAGTCGTTGCGCTGCTCGATGTTGTTTTCTGGTCGTTGCTTGATGTGTTTCTGTTTTTTCGCACCCCATGACAATTTATGAAGTGGCCACGATCACCCAACACGCATTTGTTGTGAGCCTCATGAATCTGAGGAATGCGGATTGATCAAAAGAGCTCTGTCAGGCATTTCAGGTCAGTTTCAGGATCGAATCCAGTCCAAGAGGTTCGCTAATTTTAAGTCGCTCGTTAGGAGAAAGAATTCATGACCGATCAATCGACACGTCGCGAATTTATACAGCGGTCTACAGCGATCGCGGCCGGGTGCTGGGTCGGTGGAACCCGCGAGGGATGGACTCAGGAAAAATCCGCCAATTCGGCCATTCGCTTTGCCTGTATCGGTGTTGATGGCGGAAAAGGGGCTAGCGATCGCGATGACGCGGGGCGTCATGGTGACATCGTCGCCTTGTGTGACATCAACGAAGACTACCTGGAAAAGGCGGCCAGTAAATTTCCAAAGGCCAAGAAGTATCATGACTATCGCGTCATGTACGACGAGATGGCCGATCAAATTGACGCAATCACAGTCAGCACACCTGACCACACTCACGCCACTGCGGCAATTCGCGGAATGAAAATGGGAAAACACTGTTTTTGCCAAAAGCCGCTGACCTATACCATCGCCGAAGCACGCCTGATGCGCGAGGTGGCTGCGGAAAAAAAGCTCTGCACTCAGATGGGAAATCAGGGGACAGCCTCGAGCGGTCACCGCGAAGCGGTTGAAATCATTCGCAAAGGTGACATTGGTGCCGTCAAAGAGGTTCACATTTGGACGGACCGCCCCATCTGGGCTCAAGGCGGCGGATATCCAACCGACGTGGAAGAGTGCCCCAAGCACATTCATTGGGATCTGTTCCTCGGTCCTGCCAAAGATCGCCCGTATCATTCCGCCTATCAGCCATTCAAGTGGCGTGGCTGGCTGGATTTCGGTACCGGAGCCCTCGGTGATATGGCCTGTCATACGATGAACATGGCTGTCATGGCATTGCAGCTGTTCAATCCGATTTCCGCGGAAGCGACACCCGATACCGAATGGACGGGCGCGGCCCGCGCGGCGTCCTATCCCAAGAATTCTTCGATTAAGTTCGAGTTTGGTCCTCGTGGCAATCTTGGTCCTTGCGTTCTTTACTGGTACGACGGCGGTCGGCGTCCTTCCAATGATTTGCTGATGGGTGAAAGCGTTGAAAAGACGGGATCGCTGGTCATCGGAGAAAAGGGCCGCATTTTTTCTTCAAATTCCTATCACTCGGATTATCTGATCCTTCCGAAAGAGGAATATCTGGAATACAAAAAGCCTGAACATGTGATTTCGCCCGGCCATTTCACGGAGTTCGCCAACGCGATCAAGGAGAACAAACCAGAACTGGCAATGTCTAATTTTGACTATGCCGGGCGCCTGACAGAAACGGTTCTGCTGGGAAATATCGCCCTGCGCGCTGGCAAAAAAGTGGAATGGGACGGTGTCAACATGAAGGTCACCAATGATTCGGCGGCCAATCAATTTGTAACCCGCGAATATCGCCATGGCTGGGACCTGTAGTGTCGTGTCAGCGAACGAGACAGGAGTGTTCCGCAGAGTAGTTTTTGAGAGGGGCGGTCGTGCTCGAGGCGCGTCGGTTGTGGGCCAGACGTTTTGCGTCGGCTGATGCCGAAAAGACCGGAGACGATGCGGAGATTCACTGTTTTTTTGTCAAAACGTGCTGCCGTTGCAGATCCTGCATCAAAACAGATGCGGCGAGACGTGATGGAATGGGCCGGCAAGACGAGGCTCGAAGGGACGGTTGACCCGTCTACCTCAGATCGGTGATGAGGCACAACACTGGAGAAACGTTTGTTTCAGGTCCGTCTGGTGCGTGCTGTTTTCCGGCCAAGAAATTTACGCCGATTCCGCATCATCGCGAACGCTGAATTCGAGTTTCCAGCGGCCGCTGCCTCGAGTGCTCACACACCATAATTCTAAGACACCCAGTTCCGTGATCTTGGTATGAAATTGGACAGGGACATAGTTGTCCTCGGTGGCATCTTCTCGGGGAAGAGTGGCTTCGAGCGAATCGGTTTCGCTGAGTTCTCCATCGGTCCAGTGCTGCAGTCGAACTCCCGCCTGATCATTTTTGCGAGTCGACGAACTGAAGAAACGGAAATGGGCAGGTTGGCCGACGACCAGTCCAATCGACTCGGAAGGGATATCGATTTCGGTCCCTTCTTCCATCCCGAATGGGACGACGCACATGGCTCGCAAGGGGCGTGGTGATCCAGGGATGGCAAGCCCCGCCGATTCGATACCGACGTAATAGGAACGCGCGGCACCGCCTCGAATCCGGACGCCCCCGCTGCTCTTGGCCCAGCCATAGTAAGCCGCACCGCGAGCTACGGCAAAGTCAAGGTCATGAGTTCCACCAAGAGTTTGAGGAGGCGCGTCGGGGAACCAACTTTTCAAGACATCTAATAAGCGATTTCTCATGGCCTCCGCTTTAAAGACGCCGCCATTGAACAGAACGTGCGTTGGTTGAGCGGGTTCGTTCTCTGATGAACCGTGGCACTGCAGGAACGCGGCGAGATGTCTTGTGATGCCGGTGTCGGCTTCGTAGGGGAGTCCCACTTCTTGAAATCCGGAGATCCGCCGCCGAGTCGGCTTGTGATCCACTTGACACAGGGGAAAGAAGCCATCGACCAAGAGATCCGATGTTGTGTCTCGAGGCACGTCCACGGTGACTGTGCCGCCGATCAGTTTGCTTCCCCGTCCAAGCACGCTCACCGGATGCTTCTTCGGCCCCTCGTGGGAAAGCAGTGTTTCCTTCGCCATCCGACAAGAATGCCACAGGGCGACCGATTGCCATGGATTGAGGATCACGCCTTTCTTTGCGAACAGCCCCGCGACATGATGTGCCAGAGCCAAGTCCATGTTGTCGCCGCCGACCAACAAGTGATTTCCGACCGCGAGCCGTTTCAGAACGAGACCCCCCTCTTCTTCGGCGACGCCGACCAGAGTTAAATCGGTTGTGCCGCCACCGATATCACACACCAAAAGTGTGTCCCCGACCTGCAGCGTCTTCCTCCAGCGGTCATCCATCGTGGTCAACCATGCGTAAACGGCTGCCTGTGGCTCTTCCAGCAATACCAAGTCCTGGGGCAACCCGGCCAGTGTTGCTGCTTCGCGAGTCAATTCGCGGGCACTGGCATCGAATGATGCCGGAACGGTCAATACGACCTGTTGCTCTGCAATCGGTTGGTTGGGAAAGGCTTGGTGCCAAGCCGCCACGAGATGCTCGAGATAGCGGCGTGTGGCTGTGATGGGTGAAATTTTGGCCACGTCGTCGCCGGCCCCCCACGGCAGTATTGCTTGATGCCGATCCACACGACTGTGGCCCAGCCACGATTTTGCAGCACTGACAGTTCGGTCCGGTAACTCTGCTGATTGCCGCCGAGCCAGCTCTCCGACGGCGTATTCCCGACCGTCAGCCCAAGGGAGATCGTAGGCCTGAGACGTCGCTTCGTTTTTGGGAGCGAGATACAGAAACGACGGCAGTAGGTCACGGGATTCGACGGTCGCCGGCGCGGCCAGTTGTGGAATGGGTAACAACGCGACTTCTGGCTTTTCGCCGCCTTGAGCGACATAGGCCAGAACGCTGTTCGTTGTTCCGAGATCTATTCCAATAATGTACTTGGCAGGCATGGATTTCACCAAAAGTTACCAATCTTCGAAAGAACAAGCGATTTGTAATCCGATCAGGCAATTTCAACTTCAGCCGGTGCCACGGTTTTTGCGGCAAGTGGACTGCCGATGAACTGAGGCAAATCACATCGGGTGGCTTCCCAGCCGTGATGTTGGAGTTTGCCGCGGTAAGGTGGCCTACCGGAGACGTTTCCAGTCAGGCGATATCGGGCCGCATCAAAATCGGTCGGAACGTGAATCTGCGCCCCGTCTTCTTCAGCGACGAGGGGGCGGAGCGCGAAGACCCTGTCGATCACTTTCGCACTGTCGCGATGTATCGCTCTGACGGCCCCGCCGACTTGTTCGTCTGAATAGTCTCTGAGGTCTTCTTTTAGGAAATCGATCAACCGAGCCTCACGTTGCAGTGTGGCGAGCAGGGTCAAGGCTTCGTTCTGTTTTGACAGAGGGGTTTCCGAGAGTTTGATTTCTGCCAGGGGGGAATCCGCAGCGACCACGACATCGTCTCGAAGAACCAGACGGTATTTTTCTGACAGCGTTGCTTGGACGAGTGCCGCCGTATCGCCGTGAAACAGCACTGCGAAGAACGCGCGAAAAGCAATCAACACTCGACTCATGGAAAATTTCTCCGGCAGAATTTTGTACGGCACCGCAGTAGCGCAATTGAGTTCGCACTTGTCAACCAATCCATACCGGAGTTCCTGAGAAGCGAAGAAAAACAGTTTTTTGTCAATCGTTACGCCGGATGTTTTGATGCGCATCAGACTTTAAAACGGCAAGCGGGATGAACAGCATTGGCGGCCTCTCCAAGCCGCCACACAAGGGGCCACAAGCGGGACATCGAACGACCGAAGGTTCGATCTGTCAATTCGTCATCACACACGATTGAGTTGCCGCACACGGTTTCTCAAATTCGCGACAGGAGCGAATGACCTCGAGACGGTTGGAACACGCACCGGCGTGGAACAGTTCAGGAACAGCTGCGGGTAAGAACCAAACCACCGATTGGGAGGCAACTCGCGTTCTTCGCCACACGCGGTCTCCCCTGACGGAGTCCTCGTTTTCCGCCAGTGAGATTTCGGCACTCTCTTTTCAGGACTATTTTGGAATTCTATTGACCGTATACCACGCTTCGTTGTGCAGTAAGATCTCGCCATCGTCAGCCATCAGTTTTCCGGTATTGATTTCATAAACCATGCTAATGGGATGTGTTTCGACCGGGAAACTCAATGTGATCGATGTTCGATTTGGCGATAATTCCGCTGCTATGACCGGAATCATCGTCACATCGGCCTCGGGCGAACCGTAGTTGCCGGTATAGAGATAGTGGTAACGACGGACACGGAAATCAGCCGCTTCTAGTTGTGCCTGCGGCGTGAGCGGACGCGTGAGGTGAATAACAAAGCCTTGGCCTGCTGGTCGAATGGTCACCTTTTCGATTTCAAAAGGGATTTTTTCTTTGTATTTCAGTCTTGTCAAACCGCTGGTGAGTGATGCCATATAGAGCTGATTGTCTGGGCCGAACTTCATGCGCTCGCAGCCGAGAGGCTGGCCATCGACGAACCGTAACACGGCTCCTTGATACTCACCATCGACCTTTTCGAGTGCGACACGCGTGATGCCTGGATTGCCGCCATAACCCACGTCGCCCACGAACAGTTGTCCGGCAAATGGACCAAACAGACCGCTGGTCGTGTCACACACGGGGCCAGAAGTACTTCGGCTCAGGTTGTACGGCATCCATACGGCACTTCGACCGTCGGGATAATTATTCTCGGCAAGAGCGTCCTCCTTGTATTCGGGATGTCCGTAGAACCGGCCCTGCACGACGTGCGCGAGTTTGCAACTCTGGGTCCAGTCACCTTGATTGTCGGAAAAGAAAATGTCGCCGCCGATTCCGCAGGTAATTCCATTGGGGACGCGGCACCCCTTCGCGATCACTGCGAGGTTGTCCGATTCATAGTTAAAACGCATCACGGATCCACGCCATCGGCCGGGATGGACATATCCTGGGTTGGTCCAGAAGTAGCCCGTATTCAACGCGAACCATAAATTTTTCTGAGCATCAACCGCCAATCCGAAGGTGTACTCGTGCCAACCGTCACTCAACCCCCAACCACTGGCCAAAGTCCGAAACTGGTCAGCCGTACCGTCGCCATCACGATCAATCAACTCCGTAATTTCAGGTTTCTGCGCGACGAACACGCGCCCCTCAACGATCTGAATCCCAATAGGGTGGTAAAGCCCGCTGGCAAATCGCTGCCAGCGGATCTGATGCGGGTGATCAGCAGGTGGAGTTTTTGTTCGCCAGACTTGTCCCTCGGTCATCGCCAACGCGTACAGGGTGCCATCGTCTGAAAACGCAATATCGGACATCCGGCATCCGTCAAAGGGGAGTTCCAGTGATTGCATTTCGTAGCTTGGGGAAGTCTTGCCAACACTGGTCCCCGATGTTGTATGGAGGATCCTGTCGCCGTCGTCACTCACCGTCTGGAAATTGACACCGTCTTCGGAAACCTGCACGTGGTAGCCGGTCGCCAATCTGTCCTTCTCGCCACCGGTTCTGTCTCGGCCCCAGACGATACTGCGGACGACAATTTTTTGTGGCCATTCCAGCATGACCCAGCCTTTGCCATCTTCACCCCCGATCCAACTGAACTCGTTGCCCAGTTTTCCGTCGTTCAGATGGTGAATCTGATGGAACGGTTGATTCTTGATGACGGACGATGCCGTCGCTTTGCCGGTGAGGCCCAGATTCACTTTTGGGTCGGCACCATAGACCTCCAGTTCATCGAGGCCTGGCGCGTCATTGGCACTGGCCCGCGAAACGTTGAACCTCAGAAATCGGGCTTCGACGGGAGGGAATTCGTCGATGTTTTCTCGGGGATTGATGGCGGCACGGGTCCGTGACGGAAGTTTCGGAGTCGCAGTCGTCGCATCGACGAACTGCGCCACGGTTACGGGTGCGGGCGGCATCATTTCCCCGTCGAAATCGTCATTCAGGATCGGCGGATTTTCGATCAGGTTTTTGATCTCGTCGGCGGAAGGCTCAGAGGCTTGGCCACGATAAAACCAGAGATCGACCCGAAGTCGCAGCGGGGCGTTTTCACGGGATTCCGCTGAGACCAATCGGGCTGCGGGGTGGACAGGCGCATTGTCAGTGGGTCTGGAGTCCACAGGAATGGGCGGTGCCCATTGCGCTCCGGTCCCCGTGGGGATCACCGCCGCAAACATTTGATGATTGACCTGGAACGTCAATCCCTGAGAGTCGATCGGAGTCTCGAGGCGCAGCGGCTTTGTCCCCTGATCCGTATATGTTTTCGCATCACCACCAAGAGGCAGTTCGAGGACGGTGCGTGAGCCAGCGGGCAAACCGAGGAAACGCAACTCACGGGCAAAGCCCTGCCAGTTGGAACGTGTCTCCACTCGGATGTCTTCCATCACGGTGACCAGATGGCCTGCCAGCAGGATCCGGTATTTCAGTCGCACGGACGACTTACCGATCTGATACCCCTCGAATCGGGTTCCTTGATTGGGGTCACTTTCCAGAGGCAAAGCAAATGTTTGCGGTGTTTTGGTTCCGGCTAGCTCAAACGACAGGGGATGGGGCTTGGTGGTGAACATATCCACCTCACTCTTGTCTCGCAACCACCACAAACCAAAGTAGGGAGACGGTGACGGTTTGACGAAACCACCATACCACCCGGCGACGATCGTCAATTGATCGGCGTCAAACAGAATTGTCCCATCAGCAAATCCCAGCGTTACCGCGCGTGGATACTTCCCGGCAGCGATACGGTTATCGGCGGTTGCCGATTCATCAAAGTCCAAGCCAGGAGACCACTTGGTACGTGGTAGCTTTCCAACTGTGCCGACATCGACCTCGCCACGCTGCACGGCGGGTTGATCGACGTTTGGTGTCACGAGAACCGTTGGCTGATCGACCGGCGCCAAGGCATTGGCCCCTTGATTCAGATAGGTCCAGAGGGCATTCATGGCACCGCCAGGCGGTAAATCCTTCAATGAGGCAATCGCCACGAGACCCGTCGGCTGGATCGCTTGAGGCATCTTGGTTCCAGGTTGGATGCGAGCCGGATTCATGATCCAACGAGAGAAGTACTCCGGTCTTAAGTGATCAGCCACCACAGTCAAATCCGGACCACGCGTCGTTGGATCAGGTGGACCCGCCAAGAGCGTGCCTCCCAACGCGTGGCAATTGATACAGGCAAGCGCTTTCGTGCCGACCAAAAATCGACCTGTTTGCAGATGCTTGGGCTCAATGATTGGCAGACCCAACGTCGGTGCCGTCTTGCCCGTCAAAACGGGTGAGCCTATGGCACCATCCCGCATAGCCAATGCGGCGGCGATGCGCGTCGCTCGGCCACCAAATCCGGGCATGCGAGCACCGACCCATGGACGAATCGCCTTCGTGCGTGCTCCCTGGCCAATCCATTCTTCCAACCGTTCTTGCCGAACTCGCTCTCCGACGCGTGTGAGCATCGGAGCTCGAAAGTACTTTGAGTGATCACTGTCCCCCAACAACCCGGCCAATGACTCGCCCCCGTGACCCTCGTTGTCGTGACATCGCAGACAGTTCAATGTTGCCAAATCGACTCGCAAACGATCCGGTGTGCCGAGCCTGACGTTGTCAGAGCGGATTTGGAAATAGGCTGTCAGTGCCTCCCGCTCGGCCGTCGAAAAGTCATAATCTGGCGTCGTTCCTTTTTTGTCTTGAACCGCTAGGCAACCTGGGTTAAGCGTCTGTCGACTGCCTGAACCGTTCAGCGTCGGTGCAGTCGGCATGCGGATCTTGTTGAGCCCGCTGTCCGCAAACCGAATCGTCGGAGAACCGCTGGTGTGTCGTTCGATCGAGGCGATCGTCCCGCTGGGAACGTCATGGCAGCTGTGACATTGATGCAGGCCCATTTGAACAACCGCGACCACCGCCAATCGTTCCGCCGAGGTTCCGCTCAATTCCTGCGAACCGGGTGGGGCAATCAGACGCCATTGTGCGCTTAACTCGCTATCGCTCACCGTCAGCGAGAAATCGTCATTCGCCGTTGTCCCGGCATTTTCTTTTGCTAGAAGAAATGCAGCGATATTTGCGGCTTCGTCAGGCGTCAAACTGAAGTCAGGCATCCGTCCATGAGAACGCGAGTCCAGCGGTTTCTGCAAAAAATTTGCCAGACCGATCGGTGTCCATTTCTCGGCCATCTTGTCCAAGCCCGGAACCGCAGACACCTGTGACGGATTGGTGATTGCATGAGGTGGTGGCGCGTGGCAGGCCGCACACCCGAGAACCTTGAAATGGGCTTCTCCGAGTGTTGAGTCCCCACGCCTCAGTGGATCCGGCATCACATCGTTTCCAGTCGATCCATTCCGCGAGAAGAGGTACGCCGCGATTGTTCGTGCGGCACGGTCCTCGTCAGCCGAATCGGCAAACAGATGTGGCATTGGAGTGCCGTGACGCAGGGTCTGAGGATTCTTGATCCATCGGAAGAGCCACGAGGCATTGACCCGCCGTCCGAGATCATCCAATTTCGGGCCAGGCAGAGTCTGCTCCGCGGAGAGGCTCTCGGAAAGTGATTCACTCCACATCTCTGCTACGGAGTGGCATCGGATGCAGCCGTGGGTTTCGGCCAACACCATCCCACGATCTGCCCGATCGGAGACGGAGGGTTCCTGCGTAGTGAGTCTAGCCGGATCGTATCGGAAGTGTCTGGCCTCAATCGGTTCATCAGGGAAAATAGTGCTACGCCACCATAGCTCGAAAGCCGATTCATCGACCGTTTGAATTCCACTGATTTTGAATGGGACAGGCCCCTGCGACAATTCGACGGGCGACCCGAATGCAACTGCCTGATCATCAATCACAATCGACAAGTCCGTCAGTGTCTGCCGTCTTGCGGTCAATGTGTATTGTCCCTGGTACGGGATCAGTAAGACACCGCTCCATTCCACGTGAAATCCATTCGCCGGAACGCCGAGATGCGGTGATTGGCCAGCCTTTCCAAAAAGGCGAGGAACTGCCACGACCGCTTCGACCGATTCGGCGGACTCCGTCTTCGATCCGGTAACCGAGTACCGTACCAAGACGCCGGGCAATGTGGTCTCGACGTCTTGTTCGTCGTCCTCTGCGAAGACGGACATGCCCCCGGAACAGGCAATCACCAGACCGATCACGATTGTGGAACAAACACGCATTTTTTACTTGCTTTCGGCAGACGTTAAAGTCAGTCGTTTGAGATCTGTCAGGCCGTTGACAATCACTTGCGACACACCCCCGAGACGGCTCCCGCAACGATGTCGCGAACGCCACCGCAGCGGTCACGGAACCAGGATCATAACGCCGATTTTTATAGCCGACAATCGGCGGGCATCTCGCCACCGAGGTCGCGTGGGGCCGAATACGACCAGTTGACTGAAATCAGGGTATGTGTCCGAACCGCTACGGATCGAAAAGCGGGTCATCCCTCCTAGCAGCCCGTGGTGAAAGGCAATTATTGGAGTTCGAGTCGGCGATGGACCGGCAACTCAGGCGAGTGTGGGTGTCGGTTGTGTCCAATGAATTGTTCGCGGTCGAGACGGCAGAAATGTTGGAGCGGCGGACCAACAGCGCCA
>CAMCMU010000052.1 GCA_945876035.1 Schlesneria paludicola DSM 18645
ACAACCCCTCCTGACGCTCCTGCTTCCGCCGTCCCATCGCCATCGAAACCACCTCCGTGAATTCCTAACCAACCACCGCGACGACAGCCTAGCGCCATTCTCATTCCCGTCAACCGTCAGCAGTGACTTTCACCACGGGCTCCTAGAGCTGGTTCCACCCGTTCCCCGACATCGTCGCGGCTAAGTCGAACTGTCTTGCCGACTGCGTCACACTCACGGGGATCTTTACTTGGCGCGGCTGGAGTGCCCAACGATTTTGGTGACCGTGTTTTCGCAGTGTTGCAGGATGCCCCTGAACGCGGGGAAAACAAGCACTAATCCGCGGAGAACTCACCACCCGATGTCTTTTGTCAATTCCTGTTGCGCGCGGTGCAACGCCGCATAGGCTCCGTCCTGAGTCAATAGTTCGTCGTGAGTTCCCAGTTCAACGAGCCGACCGCGTTCGATCACCATAATTCGATTCGCTTGCCGCAGCGTACTCAAGCGATGGGCAATGGCAATCGTCGTGCGACCCTTGACGAGGTTCTGCAACGCCTCTTGAATTTGTCGCTCGGTAGTTGAATCGAGAGCCGAGGTGGCTTCATCGAGGATCAAAATACGCGGGTCGATGAGAAGCGCACGCGCGATACTGATTCGCTGCCGCTCGCCGCCCGACAAGGATTGGCCTCGCTCGCCAACCAGCGAGTCATATCCGTCAGCAAGCTGCAGGATAAATTCGTGCGCACGTGCGGCCTTCGCTGAGTTAATGATCTCGTCACGCGTTGCTTCCGGACGCCCGTAGGAAATGTTTTCGGCAATCGTTCCGTAGAACAGAAATGGGTCTTGGAGAACAATCCCCACGTTGCGACGATACTGCTCAACCTTGTAACCGCGAATATCGACGCCATCGGCAAGAATCGCACCGTCGGCGACGTCGAAGAAACGACACACAAGATTAATGAGCGTACTCTTGCCAGCTCCGGTATGTCCCACGAGGCCGATCATTTCTCCCGCCTCGATTTTGAGTGAAAAATTCCGAATCACCTTGCGGTTTCCATAGCGGAATCCGACGTGTTTGAATTCCAGTTCGCCACGCAGCTTGGTCAAAGGGAGTGGCTTCGCGGGTTCGGGAACGTTCGATACGCGATCAAGAATTTCGAAGATCCGTTGTGCGCTTGTTGCGGCCCTTTGTGAGGAATTCACCATCCGACTCATCGATTCTAACTTGGCGTAAAACATACCACTGAGAACCACAAATTCCGTCAGCGTTCCAACATCCAATCCTGAATCGCCACGGGCAATCAACCAGACTCCGAATGCCCAGACGACAAAGACACCCATGCTGTCCAGAAACTGGATCAGGGGCCAGAAAAACGTCCAGAGTGAATTCACTCTGCTGTTGGCGGCCACCAAATTGTCGTTGACCACTTGGAATCGTTTGATTTCTCGCTCTTCCTGAGCAAACGCTTTAACGACTCGAATTCCGGGGATTGTGTCCGCCAAAACGCTTGTCATATGAGCGGAGGCACGACTCGCCGCCTGAAATCCCAGTTGCAACCTGTCGCGAGAATAGTACATCAACCAGACGATGAACGGGAAAGGCAACAGCGTGGCCACAGCAAGATTGGCGTTCTCGGCAAACAAGGCAAAGGCCACGACAAACAATAGAATGGTGTTAGCCGTGAAATCGACAATGCTATCCGATAGGAACTGACACAACCGATCCGAATCGTTGCTGATGCGCGACATCAAGTCCCCGGTTCGCTTGTTTCCAAAATACTCGAGGGAGAGCTTTTGAAGGTGCGAGAACGTGCGCGCCCGTAGATCGGCAGTGATTCGCTCACTGACCGATGCCAGAATCGCTCCTTGGACCCACCCGAGGACCCAAGCCACAACGGCCGCTCCGAAGATCCACGCGAGATAACCGTAAGCGTCCGACAGGTCGGCAGCGTTCCCTGTTTCAAAGTCTTTCAGCAGATTGAGCAGCGGCTTGATCTTCTTGGCGGTTTCGACCGCGGCCACGGTTGCGGTCAGCGACAGAACAAAAGCGAAGATCATCCAACCGCTGTGAGGTTGAGCGAAGTCCCACAGTCGAAATAATGCCATCGTGTTGGGCGGGGGATCGTGTTCTTCGGCTTCAGGAGCGTCGTCACCGTCCGACTTATGAAGCGTCGGTTGACCCGATTTCAGTTCGTCATAGCGATCTCCGAACACGAGTGCCGAAGGTCCTTGAGCGATCGTGTATTGCCAAACAGCAATTCGCCGATCCGGGCCAAACAGCTCCAACGTTCCGAGTCCGGAGCGATCTTTGGTCTTGATCTTGTCGATCTCGGCCAGTAACCATTCCTGATATACGGTGGCGGACTCACTGCGGAAGACTCGATGATTCGTCAGCACCACAAGTGTATTTCGATATCTTCGCTGATCGTCGATATCAGAAATCATCCAAGCAACAACCGTTTCACCGAGCTGCAATCGAGACTCGATCGGCAGCCTCAACGTTGGCTCGATTGCCAGCCATTGATCCGCGTTGAAGTCGACCAAGAGCGGAGGCGCGTTCAATGCACAAACCTGTTCATCAAGTGAAATTTCATCCCGTAAAGATCGACCGAGGCGGGCGTCACTGACAGTCAGCCGATCGCAAGTTCACGTCAATCACGAAGCCCACGACAAGCTGTCCAGCGTGACATGAAGGAGCCCAAGACGGCTGTGTGCGTCCAACTTCGAAAAGAGTAACCGGCAACTCGCCCTAAAGTAAGCCTCTGCATTCAAGTCCCCCTTCGATGCCCTGTTTCGCGTGTCTTTGCGGATGCCGATTGTTTTCGAAATCTATCTCGCCGAGGCTGGTTCACATTGCCCCACCGGGGCCTGATGTTCGATTCCCCGGATCGGCGACTGCCGACGAGGTATGAGCGGACCACCCCAGTCTTTTCGGCACCTCGTTCCTCAACACGGACTCCTGAACCGAGTTCCTCTCGACAGACGGCCCTGTGGCTAATTAGACTGAATCGAGGAGCAAAAGTGGTCAATGAATCATCCGCCTTGGAACGAAATTCATGCGTATTCCGACTGCTCATTCGCGGCGAACACCGATTGATTTCCAAACGGCGATGACGCCGCTGATTGATATTGTCTTTCAGCTGCTGATTTTTTTTATCTGTGCTTCGACCGGCCAGTTGCGTGAGTTGATCCTGCCGACGGACTTCGCAGCGGGAGCACTCGGATCGCAAGTCGCCCCCCCGGTCGAACAGCCACTGGGTGAAGTCTGGATTCGCCTGACTCGACAACTCGACATCACCGTGATGCGAGTGGAATCACGTGAGATTCGTGAGTTGCCGGAATTGGAATCGACTCTTCAGGCATTGGCGAAGGCGGCCAAGGAAATTCCGGTGGTTCTCGACATCGATAGTGACGTGCCGATCGGCGATGCCATTGCTGTCTATGATACCTGCCAGTCCGTCGGATTTCTGTCGATCAGCTTTGCTGCCGAATCACGGAAGACGCAGCCGTCCGAACCTCCCTCCGGTCGGAGAGTTGACCAATAAGGCCGTAAAATCGAATCGACGAACGCAACGCACTCATGCTCTGTATGCGGACTGCGGCCGCGCACTCGATGGAAAATCGAACGCGGCATCGTCGCCAATTCTTGGAGACACAATCGGTCAAACGACAAATTTCAATTCGGCCATTAGAATCCACCGTTGCCAATGCGGATTGGAGGCCATCGGATGCGACGTTTGTGTTTTTGGAGGAGGTTCCAGAGTGCGACAATTCAGTCTCAATTGTTCAGTCGGGTTGTTCATTGCTGTGTGGATCTTGACCGGCGTGGCGGCACCCGCCGTGGCTGTCGCAGAAGATGTCAATTTGACAGACTTGCTCAAGACCTTCGTGGAGGAATTGGTTCTGATCACACCCGGCGAGGGAAAATTTCCTGCGAAATTTGAAATGGGGACGAATGACGCAGAGGCCAACGAACGACCAAAACACGAGGTGACATTCCAACATCCGTTTTCCATCGCCAGATACGAAACGACTCAGAACCTTTATCAATCGGTGATGGGTGTCAATCCTAGTCGTTGGAAGGGACCACGTAATTCTGTGGAAATGATGACATGGAAGGATGCCAACGAATTTTGTCAGAAGATCACGGTACAACTGCAATCCAGAGAACAGATTGGACCGAAAGAGGCCATTCGTCTTCCGACAGAAGCGGAGTGGGAGTTTTGTTGTCGGGCCGCTACAACAACCCGATACAGTTTCGGTGACAACGCCCAGCGGCCCGAGGACGTCACCCCCCAAGCCACGTTGCTCGGAGAATACGCCTGGCATACCGGCAATGCGGCCGGAAATGATCCACCGGTTGGGACACGCAAGCCAAATCCGTGGGGGCTTTACGACATGCACGGATATCTTTGGGAATTCACCAGCGATGATTGGCACACCAATTACAATCCCGTTCCCGTGATTGGAAAGGATCCGAGTCAGGCGACTGAGGTAAAACGCGATCAAATCGACCAACGGTCGATTGTCGTCCGAAGTGGTTCTTGGAAGGATCCGTTTCCCAAGTTGACGAGTACGACTCGGCGCAGATTTCCGGTCACGGCTGCGGACGATGCGATCGGCTTTCGCTGTGTGAAGGATCGTGTCCGATAAAAAAATGTTCCACTGCGGTGTGGAGTTCGTCCGGATCTCGTTTCGGTGCCTCGATGATTCAGTCTCCGATCGCGTCAGATTCCCGCCCCCGAGAATCTGACGCAACATTTCTTGACGCTCTATCGATGTGGGTCTAAGATCGACACGGTGGGTGTTGAGTGGAATTGCCTGTTGCCGATTCTGGACAAAAAATGTCCCGACTGCGTTACGGTCGCTAATTTTCTCAATCAATTTCCGTGACGTTGATTCATTGACATGGAATTGTACTGGTCACTGGCCCGATCAGGTGCCCGACCGGACGTTTCCTTAAATCGTAATCTCTGAAGCGAACTCTGACAGGAAAGAATGGACATGACGCACGTCGTCGCTGAACCCTGCTTCAACTGCAAGTACACCGACTGCGTGACGGTGTGCCCCGTCGAGTGTTTTTATGAGGGGGAGTCGATGCTATTCATCCACCCCGAAGAGTGTATTGATTGTGAGGCCTGCGTTCCGGAATGCCCGCCCGCAGCAATCTTCCACGAAGACAACCTTCCTGCCGAGTGGTCTGACTATACGGCCCTGAATGCAGAGATGGCATTGAATTGCCCGGTGATCACCGAGCGGAAGGATCCCATGGGTCCCCCGATTGAGAAGGCCTAATTCGGCAAAGTTGTTCTGCCGTTGATTCACAAAACATGCCAGGAATGGATCATCCGATGTGTCTGATCCATTCCTGATATTTGGTCTGATCGTACGGAATACCCACAGGGATTGCATCACAGGTGGCTTCGGTCTCCGTCGGTTCTGGTACGACTGTAGTGGATTGGTTTCAAATTGGTGTTGCGGGTTTGAAGACCGAACCACCGTTCGTCCTGCTGGATGTTCCAAGTCAGACAACGACTGGTGACGTACCTTCAAATGTCGCCGTCGCTTCGGAAAATCCGTGCGATTGATTCTGGATCGATGTTTGAGGTCCGCAGATCCAGCTGTTCTTTTTCAGGGGAACTCGGCATCCGTCACGCCTCGTTTCGTCCCTTCCGAGGGGCCTCCCGTGAGCGATCCGTTTCAGTCAACGACACTCTCTTTGGCGATGGCGTGATAAATCTCCTTCGCTTTATCGTAGGCAGCCCGCGCGGCGACTCGTTCGCTTTCGCGAATGCCTCGAAATTTGGAGTTCCAGCAAACATCCACGGCCTGCGCGCACCAGTCAGCACTCTTGCGACTGGCTCGGATCGGTTGGCCCGCCACTTCGATGAAAATCGGGTTGGTATGACATGACGGTAGGATGCGCAGGGCGATCCAGCTTGAGTGTTGAATGTCGTAATCAAACTCGACCTTCGTCAGTGACCCATCGGCCGGTATTTCTTTCTGGGCCACGGACTGTCCATTGACGATCAATTCGACGGGGACGGTGCGAGTCTCACCTATGCGACTTCGCTCTAAATGCCAGTACGGTTTCTCATCAAGTCTTCTGGCACGAATTGCTTCTGTTTGGGGGGAAGGCTGCTCCGCCAAAAGAGCTGTGACATCGGCAGTGACATGCACCCGACTTGGTTGCTTGAGGTCGAGTTGGCTAGCAGTCCGTTGAACACTCTGACCGTGCCTCTGTTCCGTCCCAAGATCGTTTGACGCAGGCGTTCCCAATTCAAAGTCGTTGACTTTAAAATCGAACAGATGACTCAGCCCGTCGCCACAGTAACTCCGTCCGTCCTTGAGTCCCTGCACCCACGCATCGTAATCGAGCGGCTGATCTTTCGGTTGCTGGATGTAGATCCGACCGAGGCCCACTTTGTCGCCATAGATGCAGGGGAAGTCCGTCTCACCGCTGATTCGAGTTCTCATTCCGCAGTTTAAAGTATGGTACCAAATATTGAGCTCCCAGATGGCCGGGGTATCGACCGCCGAGATGAAGTCGCACACGCCGTGTGCGGTGGTGACGATGAACTCGTTGGCACCGATGCTGTCGAAACGCGGCATCTCATAGTCCGGCAGGATGCGGGATGCGGTCCCCTCCCATCCCAAGGGATTTTCCCGTGTTCGGCCATGAAACATCCGCGATCCATCCGGCATCACATCGGGTAGTCCGAGCCCCCAACCGCTGTGGCTATAACCGACGACACCTCCTTGCTTTTGACCCCATTCAAGGACAGGTTGAGTCCACGTGGGCCATTCTTCCAGCAGCGTCGTATTGGGATAGTCGTCTTCAATCAACTTGAGCAGACAGAGATGTCCCGCGTGCGACGAGGGAAAACCGGAGACTTCCACGTCGTAACGCATGAGATAGTTGGTTCGGGACAATGCCGACGTCTTGCCCTCAAAGTATCGCTTCTGAGTGTACCAACAGGGACCCCACGACAGAACGCAACCGACGTTCAAGTCTTCCCCCAAAATGTGTCGTATCATATCACCGGGACGCACCCCCTCGGATGGGCTGTCGTAGTGAGAACACCCGGCCGCGTGGATGTGATGATCGCCGCTAAACCAACCTCGTTTGGCGGCATGACTCCATCGACGCAACTGAAACTCCTGCCGCTGACTGACGCTGTCGGACTTGACTGTGATCACGTGCGCATCGACATGGTACTCGGGGCCGCGTTGCACGATGACGGTGTATTCGCCGGGAGGGAGATAGACCGATTCACCATCCGCTCGATAGATCTGCTCATGAAAGAAAAAATCGGGAGCCAACCGCCGCGCGGGGTTCGGATAGACACGCCCAAACCCATCGCGAAAGGTAAGCGAGGCCATCGTCGGAGCCCCATCGAAATCCTTGATTCCCAGCACGACTTCAACGGCGGGAACGCAATTGAACAGCAGCGGAACGGAATTGCGGAAGCCGAGATCCTGGGTTCCCTGTCCTACGTGAAAACCGATCAGTGCCTCACGCTGTCCGACATCTCGGCTGTAGAGTTGGACGATACGATACTCCAAATCCAATCCCGACAGGCCGGGCTTGAGAGGCTGCTTATCGAACATCTTTAGATCAAGGAAGCGGTTGGGGACATCTCCTAGCTGCACGAGCTTCTCATCGGTCATCGGTTTTTGACGGTTGTTCTTCGAACCTTGTTCATAGACCGGCAGCAGGTTGGGGCTTTCAGGAACGAGCGGAGCGGTGACGCCCGCTTCGTTGTGAACCTTCACCAGAAATGTGCGCCATCCCTGCTGAATCAATTCACACTTCGCAGGGCCTTCAACGAGCGAGACGCGGCTTTCTGGACTGATGGACACGCCGACAAGGCACTGTTTGTCCAGCACCTTCTGTACGGCTTCCGCCACCGCGGCAGGATTTTCCAATTTTAAAGCCGATTCCACGGCCGCTCGGTCATCGGCATTGAGTGGCGAACCGACGTGCTCCAAGGCCTGCATCAGCCGCTCTGTCGCCGCTGCCAATGGCTGCGACTCGACGGTCGAGACCATCGGCCACGACACTGCCGCAAGGCTTGGCCGAGCCAACCAACTTCCACCGACACCGATCCACACCACACACGCGACAAGATAACGAGTCTGAATTGCCATAATCTAAGGACCTCATCTGAAGCCTGACAAAAACTCCTAGCCCCTCGAAGACTTCAAGCATGGCAGGACCGGCCATTAGACTACACCGATGCGTTGTGGAGTTCCACTCATCGAAAATCGTCTCTCCGGTAGGAGACCGCTATCGGTTGGCCGTATTTGCGATTTTCGAACGCCGATGATTGAATGCGATCCACGTTGGCCAAGAACAGCCCCCCTGTCGGCCCTGACATACGCGGTGAAACGAATCCGGACCGGCCGAAAAGATGATTCCGGGTTCGGAACGTCAATCGGCGAAGGGCCACGACCGGATGCATTCTCATTCGGACATCGGTGACCGTTTGATCGAAATCTCCGGTCGAGCGGCGTGGCATCGATCACGACATTCCGGATGATATGTTTTGGAGACTTGACAGGACTAAAGATCAGGAAGACTCCGTGAGTCGCCCGCGTGGCATGAGACAAACCGAGACTACTCCACCCGCATGATGACGAACTTCAAGTAACGAAATTCCGGTAACACAAGGGGTGTCGGATGGTCGGCTGGTTGGTCATGAATACCAAGCATCGTCCCTCGACATCGCGCCTCCGAGAGACCCTCTTCACAGACTCGAAGAAACATCGGCAGGTCGACATGGCTCGAACAGGAGGCCACCGCGAGTATGCCCCCCTTGTGTGTCACCGCAGCGCCGGCACGAATCATTTTTCGATAGGCGACCATCGCCTTCGCAATCGATTCCTGATTGGGTGCGAAGGACGGGGGGTCCATGACGACCATGTCCCAGCGTCGGCCATTCTGAGTGGCGTCGTCCAAAAATTCGAAGGCATCGGAAGCGATCGCCTCATGAGCGAGTGACGGTAATTCGTTGAGTCGCCAGTGCTCGATCGATGTTTCGATGGCGGGTTTAGCCAAATCAACTGTCGTCACGTGTTTGGCAAAACCTCGTCCCGCCGCGATAGAGAATCCACCGGTGTAGCCGAATAGATTGAGGACAGTGCGATTTTTGGCAAGGCGGCGAATTGCTTGCCGATTCTCACGCTGATCAAGGAAAAAACCTGTTTTCTGTCCTTTCACGATGTCAGCGGTAAATTGAAGTCCGTGTTCCAGAAAACGAACGGGTTCCGTCGGTTCAGGTCCATGCAATATTCTGCCACCACCGCTCCGCTCCTTCACCCGTTCGTAGACCTGCTGCAGGCCTCTCGCGTCAGCCAGCCATGCGGCAATACCTGCGGTATTCCAGAAACCCCGCGGCCCGGCACCATCAAGCTTTATGACTGCCGAGCTGTCATAAACATCCACCACCAACCCCGGAGTGCGATCTCCTTCACCGTTAAGCATTCGATATCCGGTTGTTGTTCGGTCGAACAAGGTTTCTCGCAACGCGAACGCGGCACGAAGGCGCTTCTCCGCCCAACGATCATCCAGCGTTGCGGTTCCATTGGAATCACACACACGGAAAGCCAGAGGCGAGGCAGGGTCGTAGAATCCCACCGCCAAGGGTTGGCCCTTCCGGTTGTCGAGCAGCACGGCTGGAGATCCGCTTTTTGACTGTGGCAGGTCTCGAAGTGAGTCGGCAAAAATCCAGGGGTGACCGCGTTTGACCGTCCGCGCAAGATCACGGTTCAAGCGTAGAACAACGGGTGTCTCCGTGTCATGGACAAGTGGCATGTTGCGTCTTTTGCTGTCTGCTGAATAGGGATGGTGAGGAGTGAGAAAGTCGTGCCTCTCCGAGGAAAAGATTCACCGAATTGAGGTCCACTGTTCACGGGAAGGCCACCACGGAACCGCCGCAAAATCAGCACTCTGATCCGTTCTCCGTTGAGGGATGGGATAAAGTCTGTGTTAACGCTTGAAAATGTCCACTGCGGCCACCCGATTTTTCGAGTAATCGGGTGGGTCCGATGGTCATTTCGCGATCAACGGCCTTGCACATATCGTAAATCGTCAAGGCCGCAACAGAGACTGCCATTAGTGATTCCATTTCAATCCCCGTGCGACCGTGAGACCTCACCACTGATTCAATGCGAACGGTTGTCTGACCGATCACGTGAAGATGGACCTCAACGGCATCAATTCCCAATGGATGGCACAAGGGAATCAGATCGGCCGTCCGCTTTGTGGCCATGATTCCGGCAAGTCGAGCAATCTCAAACACGTCGCCCTTGGCCACTTGGCGATCCACAATCAGCGTCAATGTCTCCTGCCGCATGGTGACAAAACTTTCGGCTCGAGCCATTCGGGCCGTCATCGTCTTCGCTCCAACGTCGACCATTCGACTGGATCCGAATTCATCAAAATGAGTCAGTGCAGACATCCGTACCAGCAACTTTCAAGAAGGTTTTTTCGGACTCGAATCAGTGCACGCCAATATCCAAGTGATCTCTGCCAGCATCCCTGAAAGGAAGGGCAAACCGGCTTCGTCAATCGTCTCATCAGCCACCGTCGGCATCAACGGGCATCCTCCGTAGCGGCGGCGAAAGGGCTCATTATCACGCCGAGACAGGGACCCAGATCGCAACGAACGAAGTAAAAACGCCCGCTGCCGAAAGAGGTCACAAAAACAGAAATTCAGACGGATCAGTGGCGATGAATTCAACGGGAACTCGGTCGCCGAGATGTCACAGAGACCTCCAATTCTTGGACTGTCACGACGGAGTCCGCCGCGGTGGGGTTCGTGTTGAGGCTGACACTAAAACTATTGTCGCCAAATTTGGCCGGCGGTGATGACAGAGGAATCTGGTACACGAAGAACGGTGGAAGGACTCGGCCTTCCTGTGCGGTTTGACCATCCTCATCGAATACACGACGAATCTGTGTCGGGGAAATCGGTGATCCGTTCAAAGACAACTCCAATTCATCACCAATCGCCATTCCGGATGCCTTAAATTTCAGTGTCACGAGAAGATTCGCGTCCGCACACTCTTCTGCAATTCGAAACGGGAGTGTTCCTGTCAGCACACGCGTTTGACGATCAAGTTTCATCTGCATGTTTTTGTCCACTCCCGTAGGACACGTGCCCAGTTTTGCCGTCGCTGGGCCCGGCCAAAGGGGATGGAACAGATAATGACGTTGACCCGCCGCAACCTCCTGCGGATCCCGCAGCGATGCCAGAGACGTCAAAGCCCGAGGCCAAGCATCCACGGAGCCCATGTCTTCCCTCCAATGGTATTGATAGTTGTAAACAGAGATTCCGTCGGCACCAAACGCATAATAGTTGTGAGCGGCGGCACGATAGCTCTCGAGGGTATGGCAATGATGCTCGTTGCCACGACTGATCATGGGGTGGATCGAGGGATAAACTCGACAGTTTGTCCCTTGAACCAACTCGACAAAATCTTCTGTCCGAATGTTGAAATCCGTATGAAAAAAATCGGAGGGACAAACAAAGTCCACGGCACCACTTCGAACCCATGCCGCGATATCAAAACCAAGCGTTTGACATTCTTCCATCGTCTGTGGAACGCGCACGCCCAAGAGCAACCGCTGACGACCGCGTTTCAGCGCGGCGTTGTCCAGCAGCGTGCGACACTGTCCCACGAATTCGGTTAACAACGGAGCATTCTGCTTTGCCTCGGAAGGTTGAAACACATGACACCAACGCATCCAGTCCAACTCCAAGCCATCGACGTCAAACCGTTCGAGAAACTCTGCCGCGAAATCTAACACGGACTCGCGAACGCCTCGGTATTGATAGTCCATGCCGCCAGGAAACTCCGGAAGTTGCCACTCCGGATGCGCCTTGTGAAAGGCTGAGGACTGCTGATGCCGGTCATTCATCCGAAGCCCGCCAAGATATTCCATCCCCTGCTGGTGAGCACGATCGAGGGCAATCTGAATCCGATTATAGCCCGCATTTTCCAACTGCCAGTAACCTGTCGGCCGACCCTTGTAGATGTTGTCTGGAATATGTTCCCGATAGAAACTTTTGAATTCAGGGGGAACCGTTCCCTTGGACATCGAGAAAACACACTCCACAATTCGGTCAATCTTCGCCTTGGCGTGCTCGTCGACTATTTCTTCGATCAGGGCTTTCACTTTTTCCGGTTCTGGATCCGCATCGAGATGAACGTATGTGAGAGGGAGCGCCGTCATGTTGAACTGGTCCCAATTGATCATCAGTCGGCAATCGCGTGGCGTGCCTCGATTTTGAGGATCCGATGCCAAGCCGATCGAGGCCAAGCCGACAATCCAACTGGCCACTGAGAGCCGGTACCAAGCGGTGCCAAAAATGTGCCGAAGGACGAACCTTGGATCGGAATTCCAAAAGAGGATGATGGATTGGGATCGAATCAAACAAAAAATCACGATAGTTCCTAAGACTTTGGACGGATTTTTAACCGATTTTGGCAGACACTGGTTCCCTGACTCTATGCTGACAACTCGGCATAGCGACCGTTGTGACTGCCAGCAGAGACTAAGTCTTCCCCGCTACGACCGCAACTGCGTGCTTCACGCTGTCCCACGCGGGAAAGCAATCACATCGCCCCTCTGTGCTAACCTCCCAAACATCCGGACCGAGGGGGACACCTCGCGAACCGGTCGATCTGCGTTCGGGGATTGCGTCGCATTCTGAGTCTGACTGAAATCCGAAACGTCCTTAACTGAAATTGACACAAGTCTCGGTCATAACTAGAGTCTGCGTCTCGTCTAAATTTCAACCGTCGCAATTCTCGACCGCTCGGATTCTCACGTGACCGTCCACGTTGACTCCCTATCATCAGATCGAATGCGACCGTGGCTGGTCTTGGGAGTCGGGATGTTGGGGCTTGTCGGCTGCAGCCTCTTCCCGCCGCATACACCCGAGAAAACGACTGGAGGGCGGGCAAGCATTTTGCCACCCATTCAGCCCAAACGCGAATCGATTCAGCTGGAGGTCCTGTTCGTGGAGAGACCCGCTGACGATCCCGCCTTGGGGCATGCCTTGTGGCGAGAGATCGATGAACTGGGTGACTTTCCGACTGAAACACGCGTCCTGTTGCAAAAAAATGGGTTTCGAATTGGCCATGTTGGTTCCAGTATTCCACCAGCCGTGCAAATTTTATTGGGGCTTGTCTCTCGAGAGAATGGCGAAAATCAAAATTTGAATCCGCTGATTGGTAATCGCAAAATTTTGCCGCCCGGTATGGATACCGAAGTTCAAACAGCAGAAGAGCGAGAGTCCGGCCGTTTTCGGCGACACAATGACCTCAAAATTGAAGATCACGAGTATTTCCGGCTGAGATCCTTATTTCGGATGAAATCGGTGCGTTTGCAGGACGGTTGGGTGCGAGTCGATTTTCAACCGGAAATTCATCACGGCGAAAATCGAGTCCGTCACACACCGACAGAGGATGGCTTAGGACTGGGCTGGGGATTCCAAAATCGACAAAATGTCGAGACGCGACACTCCGATCGGTTTAGCGTGACCTTGAACATAGGCGAAATGGCAATCATCACCTCCGATCCTACTCAAGACGAGACTCTAGGAAATCTTTTCTTTTGCCGAGAAGACGGCGGAGTGACAAAACAGCGAGTCCTGATTGTGCGACTGGCTGCCTCTGGAACGCCCTGAACATTCACGACCCGCCGCAGTCGACCAGTGGCGTGGCGTTCAGGGGGTCACCCTCCAGCGAAAAAGAGTCCGGTGCTGTCGCTTCAGGAATCCGTCGAATGCGGACCAATTACGTTGTTTGGACACCGCGAGCGGAACCTCCGCAAATGGCTCCGAATCGTGTTCTCAGACAACGTCCACAGTCCATCGGAAGCCATTCCCTTCAAACACAGACGTTCGATCTTCGATGCCGTCGAATGGATCATACCGTCAAACGAACAGGGCTTCGAAAGCCTCGTGCGGGAGATGTCTCACCGGTCCTCGCTGTCGTGAACGCGAGACACCTGTCGGAAAGCGTATTTCCTGTGCCTGCTCTGGTTCCCGCATCAACCGCGCGTTAGCCTGCGACAGAGGCACTGTTTCGATCTCAATGTGACACCACGACCCCTCGTGAAACATCGGTGACCCTTTTGCGTCGACGTGAATTTTCCCGCGATTCTGGGCGAATCGATTTTTTCTGCAATTCATGAAAGTTCACCATGAAATTTGGCATCGGTGTCCTAGGAGCTACAGGGTATATTGGTACGCCGTATCGCCGCGAGATTCGCGAGTCACCGCTGGATGCTCGGATCGTCGCTCTGCATGGACGTCGTCGAGATCTTCTGGAAGCCGCCGGAAAAGAAGACCAAGCCCAACTCGTGACGGATGACTGGCGACAGGTTGTCGACCATCCGGAAGTTAACTTAATCGTCGTCTGTACTCCGGATGCGTATCACCGCGAAGCCGTCATGCGATGTGCGGCACTCGGAAAACATCTGATCTGTGAAAAGCCGATTGGGGCAAACGCCAAGGAAGCGAAAGAAATGTGGGACGCGGTTCGCAAGACCGGAGCGGGCCATTATGTTCCGTTCTGGACTCGATACGTTCCGGTCTGTGTTCGAGCGAGAGAGATCGTTCGGCAGGGGATTTTGGGCCAGATTCGGGCTGCCGTTTATCGGTGGCACAATCCCCGTCCAAGTCACATGCCGTTTACTTGGAGAGACGACACGACGATTTCTTCGGCTGGTATCGTCGCCGATGTCGGCTCGCACGCTTACGACACCTTGTGCTGGATGTTGG
Organism: Schlesneria paludicola DSM 18645; assembly: GCA_945876035.1. Taxonomy (GTDB): domain Bacteria; phylum Planctomycetota; class Planctomycetia; order Planctomycetales; family Planctomycetaceae; genus Schlesneria; species Schlesneria paludicola_C. Next base: position 14,778 of record CAMCMU010000052.1, read on the forward strand.
AGACCGAAGCGACTCGTGTGATGTCACATGCCAAGATCATGAGTCCTGCCAAACCCGATGTCGGAGAGATCAATCTCGCCGAAGCGATTTCGTGGGGCCAATCGGGGCTTCAGAGCCGAGTGTCCCAAAACCGGCCCGTAACGGCCTTCGATTACGGATCAATCGCGTTCGAACTCAACGCGGGAATCGTCGGACTGTTGCTGGTCTCTAATTCTCCGTTCCTCCGAAAGGGATTGGCTCCCGAGATTGAACTGCATGGAAGCGACGCATCGCTCGCCGTTGATCGAATTCGCTCTACGGTCACGCTATTTCAGCCGGGTGATGCCACTGGCGACGTGGAATTCGTGACCGACCCCGGTCCTGTGAATCGCTTCTCGCAATACGTCTTCCCAAGTCTGCGAAACCGCATTGCGGGTCAGATCACCGAGCATCCCGGCATGGACGACGGCTACCGCGCCCAACTCTTCACCGACGCAGCAGCACAGTCGGCTTGTGCTGGAACTTGGATCGTCATCTCGCCCAACACCTTAGACAAACAACATCCACCGTAATCATGGCCGGGATGCGCTTACTCTTCTCAAACCGAGTCTTGTTTGATTGACCTTGCCTAGTCTGCGTTCTATAGTCAGATTTGTTTTGACTTGCAATCGTGTTTGTGGTGTTTTCCATTTTTGGCTTGCTCATTCCTCATAAGGATGGTCGGTTGATAGACGAAACAGAACCGACTCCCGCCCGATTTGACGATTTAGGTCTGAGTGAGACTTCGCTTGTGGTGCTGCGCAAGATAGGGTTTCAGACCCCCAGCCCCATCCAAGCATCATTCATTCCTATTGCTCTCTCCGGCCGCGATTGTATCGGTCAGGCACGGACTGGAACGGGGAAAACAGCTGCATTTGTTTTGCCCATCTTGGAGCGGATTGACCTCAATAATCCAAGTACACAAGCCCTTGTTCTGACTCCCACCAGGGAACTCAGCCAACAGGTCGCGACGGAGGCGATCCGTCTGACCTTGAATCACGCCGTCACAACCGCCTGCTGCGTGGGCGGACGACCGCTCAAGACGCAGATGAATGACTTGAAACGCGGAGCCCAAATTGTGATTGGGACTCCAGGCCGAGTAATCGATCTGTTGGCCCGTGGATGTCTCGATATCCGGGAACTGAAAATTGCGGTTCTTGACGAAGCGGATCGGATGCTCGATATCGGATTTCGTCCTGACATCGAACGCATCTTGAAGCAGTGTCCAGCAAACCGGCAAACCTTACTTTTGTCGGCCACTCTACCTGCACCTGTGGAACGTTTAGCCCGGAGATACATGGTCGATCCCGAGCGAATTGACATGTCAGTTGATTCCGTCAACAGTGGAACGATCAATCAATACTACGTCGCCGTGGATCACGATCGAAAGTTTCCAGTCTTGGTTCGCCTGCTGTTGCAGGAAAGACCGCAGCAGGCCATTGTGTTCACGCGAACAAAACGTGGCGCAGAGGAAGTTTTTCGCAAGTTTGCAGGCCGCTTGCCGCAAACCGATTTCATCCATGGGGATCTTCCCCAGACAGCGCGCGATCGGGTGATGAAACAATTTCGTACCGGCGAGATCCGGCTTTTGATCGCCACCGATGTGATGGGTCGCGGGATCGATGTCAGCGGCATTTCGCACATCATCAATTACGATATTCCTCAGGACTGCGATGACTATGTCCATCGAATTGGCCGAACCGGCCGTCTTTCGTCGGTGGATGTCAAGGGAACCGCATTTACCTTCGTGTCTCTTGACGAAGGGGGCTTGCTGACAAATATCGAAATGCGGGTCAACCTCGAGATTGCGCCCTACGCGGTGCGGGGTGTTGAAGCACACCGGGGACGTCCGAAACGTCAGCACGTCGATGAACTGCCGCCGGCACGACTCGAGATACAACCCGTTGATGACGACGATTTCTGGTCTGTTGCGTGATCTCATGGTTCAACGGATTCTTGGGACATCGCAACCATGAGTATGCTCGTCATCGTCTTGGGTTCTGCGGCCATTTTGTCCGTTGCCTATTGGACTTATGGACCTGTACTCGTCCGATTGCTGAGATTGGACTCCAAGGCGTCCACACCCGCCTTTGAACTGCAAGACGATATTGATTATGCGCCACTAGCTCCCAACGCGTTACTCAGCCAGCATTTCTCGGCCATTGCTGCGGCAGGACCGATTGTTGGTCCGATCCTTGCCGGCGTGATGTTTGGTTGGCTGCCGGCCCTTATTTGGATTCTTGTCGGTTCGATTTTTATCGGTGGAGTCCACGATTTTACCGCACTTGTGGCCTCCATCCGTCACAAGGCGCGATCGATCGCCGAAGTCGTTCGCGAGCATATGAGTCGCCGGGCATTCCTCCTGTTTTTGACCTTCGTATGGCTCGCGTTGGTCTACATTATCGTGGCATTTACGGACATCACGGCGGCGTCATTTATTGGCAAACAGACTTTGGAGAACGGACAGGAAGTCACCGGAGGTGGGATTGCCTCATCGTCGTTGATGTACCTAGCACTGCCGATGATGATGGGGCTATTGATGAAGTTCACAAAGCTCTCCATCGGTTGGGCAACGTTCATTTTTTTGCCGCTGGTTGGCGTCGCAATCTGGGCCGGTCAGTACCTGCCGATTGATCTGACCTCGCTCCTGAAGATGATCACTCCCGCGGCGGACGATGCATTGGCTCATCAGGTATGGGATGTCCTGCTGCTGTGTTACTGCTGTCTTGCATCCGTCATGCCGATGTGGCTGTTGCTTCAACCACGAGGCCATCTTGGCGGATACTTTCTTTATGTGGCATTGATTGCGGGCGCCTTGGGACTGGTCTTCGGAGGGGCCACCATCGAGTATCCGGCATTCAAGGGATGGACGACACCGAACGGTGATACTCTGTTTCCAGTTCTCTTTATTACGATCGCCTGTGGCGCCTGCTCAGGATTTCATTCGTTGATTGCTTCGGGCACAACGTCGAAGCAACTGCGTTTGGAGACAGATGCAAAACTGATCGGCTATGGTGCGATGCTGCTTGAGGCGATGGTCGCCATCGTGTCACTCAGTTGTGTAATGATTCTCACAAAAGATTCCACGCTCCTGCAAAATCCGCAGCCAAACTTGGTCTATGCGCAGGGCATTGGTTCTCTGATGGAACGGTTTGCATCCACTGTCCGAAGTTGCGGGTGGGTGAACTTCAATCTTTCCGCTCAATTGACCGTTTCATTCGCGTTGATGGCTTTCACAACGTTTGTTTACGACACTCTCGATGTCTGCACCCGGTTGGGACGATATATCATTCAAGAGTTGACCGGCTGGAAGGATGCGAAGGGGCGATGGTTGGGGACACTTTTGACGGCAGGTGTGCCCGTTTTTTTTGTGACACAGTCTCTCGGCGAAAGTCATGGTCAACCCGTTCCGCTGTGGAGAGTTTTTTGGGCACTGTTCGGCGCCAGCAATCAACTGCTCGCGGCATTGACACTGCTCGGCGTGACTGTTTGGTTGTGGCGTACTCGGCACCAAGTGTGGATCTTGTTCGTCACAGGAATCCCGACCGTATTCATGTACACCATGAGTACTTGGGCACTTGTGCGTATGATCCTCGCGGCCCTCAAAGAGATTCAATCAACACCTCGCCCACCCACAATCAAATACATCCTGTTGTCAATCTCAACGATGCTGATACTGCTGGCTGTGGCGATGCTTTTTGAAGCGATCGGCGCCTTGATGACGTTCGATAACGGACGTTCTCTAGACAAAACGACGAAAGAATCCTTGACCGCGAAATGATCAGAACTCGCCGTTGCCAGACACGACAAAATGTCTGAGTCGTGTGATCATGTAAGCGAATGGTTCCCTGAAGAACTGTGGTACTACGACACCACGGTGACTTCCCGGCCCTCCTTAATATTTCTTTCCCGAGAGACGATTCTCGAAAACCCTCACTCTTTCGGGAGCCGGGCGAGATTCTCATTGGCTCCGATCAGCAGGAGCGTATCTTCCGACTGGATGATTTCTTCGGGTTGAGGCACAGCGAGACTTTCGCGAGTCTGCTCCAAACCGTCTTTCCCCTTGGTGCGTGTGGTGCGCCGGATAGCCACCAGATTCACGCCGTATTTAACCCGCAAATTGAGATCTCGCAGAGTCTTGCCTCGAAAGCCGCTGGGAGCATGAAGCTCAATCAGAGTGAATCCTTCGCCCAGATCAATAAAGTCCTCAAGGAACGGATTTGCGAGTTTCCGTGCCAGTTGCCGCCCGGTTTCTGATTCGGGTTGAATGACCTCGTCCGCTCCGATCTGCCGAAAAATTTCGGCATGCATGGACGTCCCCGCTCGACAGATGACTCGGGGAATTTTGAGTTCCTTCTTGGCGATGACTGCGGTCAGAAGAGCCGCTTCAAAGTTCTCACCAATGGCCACGATCAGCACATCCGCCTTATGAATCTCTTGGCTGCGCAACGCCCGCTCGTCTGTCGAATCAAGTGCGACAGCGATATCGACGCGATCCTTCACTTCATCCACCAGTTCTCGATCAGAATCGATGGCGATGACTTGCACGCCACTGGCGGCAAGTTGTTCGACAACCGCCATACCAAACCGACCCAAACCGACGACGGCAACGCGTCGCATAGATCCATCCTTTCAAACGAGCGGAGCTCGATCTGAACAACATGCGGCTCCATCAGTCATCATCACTGCCAGACTCGGAATGGACACGAGTCGCGTGACAGCCATCCGGCACGCCCGGAATCCACCAAGGGGGTCATTGAAAACTCTCATCAGCTCCGAAAAATCGCCCACTGAGAAAAAAGGGCGCGAGACCGACGTCCCACACCCTTATCGAAATATCAAACTACGTGTCGATGTGGCCAAATGGCGACGGAGTCGACCGAGATCTCTGCCGTGTCCCAAAGCACGTTGAGATTTGACAGCGGGCTTAACGGTACTGGGCCAAATTCGTCATGCGTGGATTACCAGCCCAGTTTGAGGTTCCAGTCGACTTCCGGGGGCGGGAAACAACGGTCTTTTGAGCGTTCGACGAAATCAGCATCCGCTCGCGTGGTGAAATGGCTTTGGATGTCAGCCGATCATTGACAGAAGCCGGGGTGGGCTTTCTCGTTTCGTTGACGGTTCCAGCCGGGGCTGGTTTTCTTGGCGGAATAATCAGATCCTCTTCGCTGGTACTGGTTATTCCCGATTGTTCTTCAACTCCCAAAACGGGTCCGGATTGGCCATTCTTCTGCTGATCGTTTGTATTGACCTTGAACGAATCACGTGAGGTGGAACCATTTTTCCCGGAACCCTCTGGACGCGAGTTTTGCTGGAACGGTTCTGCATCCAGCCTGTCTCCGCCTCGGACGGGTGGTTTAAAACCATCGGGCTTGATTGAATCGTTTTCATCGAGACTTCCAGGACGTGGCGGACGTGGCAATTTCGAACTGCCGAATCCATCCTCGCCTCCCCCATAAGTGGTGTGCTTCCTCTGGGGGACGATGTCCAATTGCTTTTCGATTGCTTCGAGTCGATCTTCGATGGGCCGTGACTGATTCTGTGGTTCTGGCGTTGGCCTCAATGAATCCGCTGACGAAGAATTCGCGGAGCAATTCCCCGTGGAGCAGCCGGTTCCTGAGCAACCGGAACTACAGTTGGAACCACAAGGAGAGCAACCGGAACTCATTAATGTGGAGGAATAATATGTCGTTTGTGGACAACTACTGCAGCCCTCGAGGCCGTAGCTATAAGAATAGGCTGCCGGCAGATAGCCGGTCCGGATTGAGCCTGAGTAGTACGGCGCATAGCCAACGGAATAGGGGATATAACGCGAATGTCGTACAGTTCTGACCGGAATTCCACTGGGATCGGACGTCGATGGAATCACTTTCGCATCGCTGAAGTTGGAATAGCCCAGAACAACGGCCACTGCCAATAGTCGGACAAACTTGCTGATCTGCGACATCTTATTGAGCTTCCTCAGAATGGGGAACAAGGCCCCCTCGATCTCGATACATAGAGTCTTGCGTTTCAACCATCCATGACACCGAAATACTCTGGGGAGAGCGGATTCCCGCCGCAGCAAGGTCTAATGACAAAATTTCAGAACTTTCCAATTTGTACCGAGGCTGAACGCCCCCTGTCAACGAGGCAATCGTTGTGACGGCTTGATTTAACTCACCAAATCGATCCGGAACCTGTCTGGGTGATTGGGTCACGAGCGAAACAGCAATCGACTATTTGCCGGCACAAGGATTCGTCGGGGAACGCACTAAATGATTCTTCGGGGAAAACCGTGAAATTCGCCGGCGAAAACGGTGACGTTGAAAAGCCTGTGTCAAAACGGAAGTTGCGTCGCTCGAAAGTCGACTCCCATTATGTTGTATTTGCAAAAATCAGAGTTTGACTTAAAGTGCTTGAGGTTTGCCGGCAACCGTTAATTGGGTTTGCCGGCAGTTGACAGCTTAAGTTGAGTTTTCAAAACTATATTTGGTGACTTCACGTTGGCCCGTGCCAACGCCTGCTTTTGGGGAGGGCAGACTTCCATGCGTGGCTTTTTCGGGTCGATAAAAACAAGCGGAATCGGGCTCCGATTGTTTTCGTTTTTTGCGGCACTGTTTGCCAGCGGTACGATGATTCTTGCGGCCGACAGCGCGGCGCTCAATCTCAACGGTGAAACAAAGGCTCCCCCGCAAACGGCAATCCGGCCTGACAATTCGGGAAAGGCTTCTGCGGCACCCAATCCCGTTTCAGAGACCGCGGAGACCAACCTTCCAACGCCGCCGATCGATGCCGCACATCCACTCTATGTTCCTCTGCAAGAGGCATACAAAGCTCAAGAAGCCCTTCGATCGGTGAAAGATTACGAAGCCGTTTTCGTCAAACGAGAAATGATCAAAGGTCGCTTGCTGAAGGTCACAATGAATCTCAAAGTCCGTGAGCGACCTTTCAGTGTCTATATGAAGTTTGTGGATACTAATAAAGGGCGGGAGGTGCTCTATCAAGAAGACCGCAACAATAACCAACTTGTGATCCATGAGGCGGGATTGAAATCACTCGCCGGGTCCGTATTTCGTGCCCCGAATTCACCTGACGTGATGTCGGAAAATCGCTACCCGGCGAATCTGATCGGCCTCAAGAAAATGCTGGATCGGGTCATTCGCCAGTGGGAAGACGAAGGAAAATTCGGGGAGGTCAAGACGCAGAAGCGACCCAATTCTCATTTGGGATCCGGTGAGGAATGTGTTGTGTATGAGTCCCTCCATTCCGTCCCGCGTGATCAATTCAAGTTTCATACGACCCGATTGTGGATTGAATCGAAAACGGGACTGGCGATCCGTGTCGAGCAGCTTGGTTTTCCTCAAAAGGGAGACAAGGATCCGCCCCTTGTCGAAGAGTACACTTACGGAAATCTCCGACTGAATGTGAAGTTGAGCGATCGAGACTTTGACAAAAAAAACCCAGCCTATGCCTTTCCTTGAACATTCAACTCCTGCTCTTACACGAAGTCCAAGAGAGCCATCACAGCGGATGCCAGACACGTTGAAGTGGCTTGATGTGGGAGGAGTCCGGCCCACAGACCGCCCCGGTAGTTACACCCCATGACGCACGTGACATTACCACAACTCGGCACGTTTCAGGTAGCTGAATCTGTGACCGATGTGCGGCTGTTTGTGGCATCCGCAAAACGACACGGCCTGTCAGTGGCTTTCGTTCCAACGATGGGCGCTCTACACGCTGGCCATGTGAGCCTGATTGAACGCGCGCAATCGGAGTGCGGCTGCGTCATCGTCAGCATTTTCGTCAATCCTCAGCAATTCGGACCGAATGAAGACTTCAGCCGCTATCCCCGCCCCCGGGAACTGGACATCGAGATTTGCCGACGTGCGGGTGCTCAGCTAGTTTTTTATCCTGCTGTCGAAACGATGTACCCAGCCGGCTTTCAGACCTTTGTCGAAGTCGCTGGCATTTCTGACATCTTGGAAGGAAGAACTCGTCCAGGACATTTTCGCGGTGTGGCAACGATCGTCACCAAGTTGCTGTTGACCGTCCAAGCCGAAAGAGCCTATTTCGGTCAAAAGGACTATCAGCAACAGACGCTCATCCGAATCATGGCTCGAGAACTAGGATTTCCTACAGAAATCATCACCTGTGAAACGATGCGAGATTCAGACGGATTGGCGATGAGCAGCCGCAACGCCTATCTCAATCCGACCGAGCGAAAGGCCGGCCTGTGTCTCTTTCAAGCACTGCGCATTGCCAAACAACGGGTGCTACAGCGGGAGCAATCCATTGGGGAAATACGAACTGCGATGCGTCAGTACGTCGAAGCCACCCCCGGTGCGGAACTCGACTACGCAGTCATCGTCAATCCAAACACGCTGGTAGAATTAATCCACGTCGAACCCCAAATGGTGGCCCTCATCGCAGCTCGTTTTGGGTCAACGCGTCTGATCGATAACATTGTACTGGAGACTCCCGGATCATGATCTTGGAACGAAAATAAACACCTCAGTGTCTCACTCCGTTCTTGATCGGCAGGGTAAAAATGCGTCAAGTCTTGTTTCAGATCCCGCTCGACAGACCTTGGTCACTCGGCCCCCTCGGGGAGGTGCCTGGATTTGGATTCGGAGTCGTCTTGTTGGTCTGGATCTTGGTCGGTCTCTGGATCTTGCTCGAGCGACGCAAGGAAACCGATCGCCCGCGTGATGCCAGCAGCGTTTGGATCGCCATTCGATGGTTTGTCGTCGCCTTGATCATCACATTCGTTGTTCCTCGGATGGGTAGTTATCTTCGTGGCAACGGTTCAGAACATTTTCGCGACGGTGTTCCCGTTTTCGGATACGGGTTCATGCTGTTCGTCGGCATGGCCAGCGCCATCGGATTGGCCAGTTGGAGATCAAACCGCGAGGGACTTTCTACGGATCTGATCTGGGATTTGGCATTCTGCCTCTTTCTGAGTGGAATTTCAGGGGGGCGACTTTTCTATTTGATTCAAAAACGAGAAGATGTTTTTGCCAAAATTCAAAACCTATGGCAGGCATTCAATGCGATTTTTAATCTTTCCGAAGGAGGCCTTGTCCTCTACGGTGCATTGTTGGCCGGCGCCGCCGCCTTTTTCATCTTTTGTCGTGTCCGAAAAATCGCACCCCGAGGCCTGCTAGACATTATCACGCCCTCCATATTTGTGGGCATCGGTTTCGGGCGGATCGGCTGTTTCATGAATGGATGCTGCTACGGCGAAGTGTGCACACGACCTTGGTCCGTTCAGTTTCCGCCCGGAAGTGCCGCATTCTCTTCTCTGGTCCAGCGGGGCGTCATCCCGGTCGATGCCGCATGGACACCACCGCTTCATCCAACGCAACTTTATAGTGCGTTGGATGGTTTCCTGATTGCCGCAATTACATTCTGGTACTTCCGCCACCGGCGGAGGGATGGCGAGTGCTTCGGAATCGCCATGATGATCTACCCCGTCACTCGATTTCTAATCGAAATTTTACGGAACGATGAGGGGGGGCAGTTGGGGACATCACTGACCATTGCCCAATGGGTCAGCATGGCCGTGTTCGTTGTCAATATGGGGTACCTGATTTGGCTGTCCCGCACACCTGTCGGATGCCAGTCTCTAGAAACGATACCCGTCGAACACTCAACACGCACACAAACCGATTCCCGACGATGATCACTGCGGTTTTGTTGGCGGTAGTCCGCTTAGCAGTCCGTTCGGGGAGTTCGCCAGGTGTCACTTCGCAACGTTCACACGGGCCGTTCGATCCAATTCCGGGAACGATCAACAGCACGTTTCCATTCGGTATAGAACGGCTGCCAAAGCGTGTGATCACCGCTGGGCGAAAATTCCCGATCAAGCTGACTGTTTTGACGTAGGTCATTTTGATCAGACCAGTAGCCCACGGCTAGACCCGCGAGATAGGCCGCTCCCAACGCGGTTGTCTCTTTGACCATGGGGCGACGAACTCGAGCCGGTAGGATGTCGGCTTGCCATTGGAGCAACAGGTTATTGGCCGATCCACCACCATCCACATTGAGTTCGGTCAATCGAACGCCGGCATCGGTCTGCATCGCCTCAAGGACATCGCGCGTCTGATAAGCCATCGCCTCAATAACGGCTCGTGCTAGGTGTGCCTTCGTCGATCCTCGGGTCAGACCGACGATCGTGCCGCGTGCGTTGGAGTCCCAATAGGGAGCTCCCAATCCGGTCAATGCGGGAACGAAATAAACTCCGCCATTGTCACTCACCGACAATGCGAGTGCTTCAATGTCAGATGCGTTGGCGATGACTCCGAGGCCGTCGCGCAACCATTGAACGGCTGCGCCCGCGATGAATACGGAACCTTCCAAGGCATACGTGGTGACGCCTCCAATCTGCCAGGCGATCGTGGTCAGCAGTCTGGATTGCGATTTCACGGGCTGTGTTCCGGTGTTCATGAGCAGAAAGCAACCGGTGCCATAAGTGTTCTTCGCCGATCCCGGATCAAAACAACACTGCCCGAATGTTGCGGCCTGCTGGTCTCCGGCGACGCCAGCCAGCGGAATCTTCGTCCCCAAAAAATCAGCCTGAGTTTCGCCGTAGACTTCGCTCGATGACCGGACTTCGGGCAGCATCGCTCGAGGCACATCCAGCAACCGCAGCAATTCATCGTCCCACTGGCCTGTCTGAATATCGAAAAGGAGCGTGCGACTGGCATTACTCGGATCCGTCACGTGAATGCGACCGCCGGACAGTCTCCACAACAGGAATGAGTCGACCGTTCCAAACAGGACGTCACCTCGTTCGGCACGGGGACGGAGTCCGGGCACGGTATCAAGCAAGTACTTGATTTTCGTGCCAGAAAAATAAGCGTCGAGAATCAAACCTGTCTTTTTCCGAAAGACCGGCTCCACTCCGTCGGACTTCAGTCGTTCACAAATGTCGGCGCTGATGCGACTCTGCCAAACGATGGCATTCGACACAGGGCGACCGGTCGTGCGATCCCACAGGATGGTTGTTTCTCGCTGATTCGTGATGCCAATGGCGGCGATCTGGTTCGACGTGAGCCTCGCGGAGTTCAGTGACTCTTTGGCCGCTTTCAGCTGCGTCGTCCAGATCTCTTCTGGGTCGTGCTCAACATGTCCGGGCTGAGGATACAGCTGCGGAAACTCCTTCTGCGCCGAGCCTACCGAGCGACCATCACGCCCAAAAATAATGGCCCGACTGGACGTCGTACCCTGATCGAGCGCGAGTACAAACTGATCCACAGAATTCTCCTCAAAAACATCTGGGCGGGCACACACAGGGACTTGATCGGAATCCGTGCACCAGCCATGCTAGACCTGAGTTGTTCATTCCCCGAGTACAGGCGTGAATCCCCAAGCCGGGTCAAACAAACACGTCTTGCTCTTTAGAAACCAGGATCGCGTTGAGATAAATATAGTCTATCGAGTCATTTACAATTTGCATTCTGTTCAAGCTCATGGCACTCGTTCTGTCTTTTCCGGTCAACTCCGCGTAAAGTGTCTCAGGTTGGCCAATCCCTTCTTTTTCGTCTTCACCATTCTTTCTCGCTTTCAAACGAGCATTCACAACACATTCGATTGACGGTGGTTGTCTTGCCGAGGGTCGCGACCGTGTTGCATCGCTTGCTTATCATCCTCTTTTTTTTGTTTTGCATTGTTGCGGATGGCGTTCGCCCATGCGCCGCCCAGCCGCCCAATTCCAACGCGGGACAGACGCTGTCAACGCGAGATCACAACGCATACCCTCCGGTACCAGGCGGCCTATTTTATCGTGGAAGCCATCCAACCAACCGGAAGCTCAGCGGTTTTTATCTACATTCGGGGAGTTGGCTTTTCTTTTTGTTGCTGTTCACGTTGTGGACATGGACCGCAGGTTGGATCGATAGCGATGCCCATACTCTGAAGGTCCGCCCGGAAACGTGGAATGCGATCGTATTCATTGCGGGAATGTCAGGTTTCCTTTTATCCCTTTGTTCTCCCGGATTCGCCTTAGCATTTGTCGCCATGACCGCAGGGTATACGGTGCCGCTCGGTTTGTACGTTGTGGAGCGAAACTCGCGAGTCCCTGATTCGGGGAAGGTACTGACACCACGTCACCTAGAGAAGTTGGCAAAACGTCTTCTTGGACGTTTTGGAATCGGTTGGGGTTCGAATAAGGCGGACTATTCCGTCGCCGGTCCACCCATCATCCTGATTGGAAAATCGGGTTTGGGCAGGGGGGAGATTGATCGTTCTCGACAAGTCGAAAGTTCCAAAGGCTATATGACTGCGCGGGAACTCATCTTTGATGCCATCTTACGACGGGCCACCGACATTCACCTCGAGCCGAAGGACGATGAAACGTCGGTGCGATTGCGGATTGATGGAGTGATGTATGCCGCCGAACCATTTGATCGGGGCGTGGGCGATTCGCTCGTGAATATTTACAAGGTTCTTTCGGCGATGGATATCACCGAACGCCGCAAGCCGCAAGACGGCAGTTTTCGTGCGGAAATGGAAGGCCGCGAGATCGATTTCCGCGTTGCAACGCAGGGCCTGCTCGGCGGAGAGAAAATGGTCATTCGAATTCTCGATACTGGCGTTTCCGCGAGGTCGTTGGCGGACCTCGGCATGCGAAAGCAACTGATCGAGCGGATTCAGGAGTTGGTCCATCTGCCCCATGGGATGCTGATTACCTGTGGTCCCACCGGAGCCGGCAAATCGACGACGCTCTACGCCTGTCTTCAAGAAATCGATGCTTATGAAAACAATATCATCACCATTGAGGACCCAATCGAGTACAAAATGCCCAATGTGACTCAAATTGAGATTCGCACCAAAGCCGGACAAACTTTTGCGGGATCCTTGCGTAGCGTTCTTCGCCAAGATCCAGACATCGTGATGGTGGGAGAAATCCGCGATGGGGAAACAGCCAAGATCGCCTGCCAGGCTGCCAATACGGGCCACATGGTCTTTTCGACATTACATGCCAACGACACGATCGCGGCCTTATTCCGTCTGATTGATTTAGAAGTCGAGCCCTTCCTGCTCTCGAGTTCTGTCTCCGCGATTCTTGGTCAACGGCTCGTTCGCAAACTTTGTGATGACTGCAAGGAATCCTACAAGCCCTCGGCCGACCTGCTCCAAAATGCACGGCTACCCGCCGAAAAGATCGATCGGTTTTATCGTCCTCCGCTCGATCCGAAAATGACGTGCCCCACCTGCGGCGGCCGCGGTTATTTGGGACGCGTGGGCGTATTCGAATTGTTTGTCATCACGGATCGGCTTCGCGATTTAATCCGTGACAATCCCAACCTGACCGCCATCAAGGCGGAAGCCCGAAAAAACGGCATGCTGTACATGCGAGAAGAAGGATTGCGGTTGGTGGTCCGGGGAACGACGTCGCTCGAAGAAATGCTGCGTGTTGTCAAATGAGTGTTGATTGACCAACCACGTTTTCCTTGAGATGTTGTCTATGACCCAGCTCTTCTGTGGCTCTGCCGAGGTTTGTGTTCCTCACGGAAAGTGAGCTGTCATGATCGAGATTGCCTGCGTTGCCGTCGTTGGAGTGACTCTGTATTGCATTTCCACGGAGGGCGCGTGGGGAGCCGCAAATGCCTTTTTGTGCGTGCTGATTGCGGCGTTGATGGCGATGAATTATTTTGAACCGTTGGCCGAGTTTCTAGAGGGGCGGATCGGCTATCACTATAAAAACTATACGGACGTGGTGGCATTGTTGGGTCTGTTTATCGGATTGACGTTTGGCCTTCGATTGGGTTCCGAGTCTCTCGCCCCGCTGTACATCCGTTTACCTGCTATCGTGGATCAGCTGGGAAAATGGACATTTGGTGCTTTGACCGGCTATTTGACGATGGCGTTCTTGTTGATGGCACTTCACACCGCGCCTCTGCCCCGCGAATTCCTCGGATTCAAGCCCGAACGGAAAAATTTTCTGGGAATGGCTCCCGATCGACAATGGCTGGGATTCGTGCAACACGTGACCGAAAAACCGTTTGGTTGGTTCACATTTCAGGATCTGGAGTCCCATCAAAAGATACCGCACTCGTTCGACGGAAAGTACGAGAAATTGGGCAGCGGCTCATCGCACTATCCCAACACGATCTGGCCCTCATTTCCGATTCGTTATGCCATGCGGCGTGACAGAATTGACAACAATCTTTCCACGGGATCAACAGCGACCATCCCTCCGCACGTCACACCGTCGAAGCTGGCGCCATCGCCAACCGCACCTGCTGAAAATGTTGGGTTCTGATCGCATGTCGCAATTGTGGGCCCGCGAGGCACCTCTTGCAGAGGATTGTTTGGCACAACAACAGCACCTGCCGGATTCGCGCCCGGAATGATCTCCGAAGAGGTACCGATGGAATCTTTAAGCCGCATTTCGACAGGTATCCCAGAGCTAGACCAACATTTGAGCGGTGGACTGTTGCCCGGAACCCTGACGGTTGTGATGGGATCGACAGGTATCGGAAAAACGCAACTCGGGTTGCAGTTTGCGCAGGCAGGGAGAAACCAAGAGGGACAGCTTGGAATACTTTTTGACATGTCGTCCCGAGGTGATTCTCAAAACCACGCGAACTATGCCCGCAGAATGTTTGAATGGGATTTGACACAACGTCCGAGTGATGGACCGTGTGCGGCCGAAGACATTTGGGATCGCGAACGAATGCGATCAGACTATCTCCATATTTTCGAGAAATCTGGCAGACACGTTACGATTCGCGATCTTGAACCCGAGCAGTGGGCCGAATGGCGTATTGAGCTGAACCGTAAACTGGATCAGGCGATTGCTTTTTTTTACGGAAATTTTGTACACGGTGTTCGTCGCTGCGTGATTGATGGAATTGAACCAACGGATCGGGCACGCGATTCGTTTCAGTTCCACGTTTTCGACTATATTTATCACCAAATCCTTCATAAGGATGCGGATTGGGTCGCACGCGATCTGTTCCGAGTGCACTTTCGAGCCAACGCGGCTCAGGTGGCAAATCATCATTACGATCACGGCCGAATCGCGACGATGTTGCTCTATACGTCTCATGAAATACTCTTGGACGAACTCCTTGGTCGTCCGATTGAAAGCGGCGACGAGTTGTCAAATGCCAACACAATCATTCTGATGGGCCGCGTGCGTGACGGTTCCAAGATGAAACGGGCTTTGCATATCGCCAAGCATCGGGGGAGTGCCTGTGACGATGGAATTATTCCTTTCGAAATCACAGACCGTGGACTGACGTTTTTGACCAGTTAGCTGATTTCGTCCGTATTACGAGTCCCCCGAAACATCAACGGGCGAACATCCATCGACTCTCCGAAGACTGTTGTAAAGGAACCTGGCTCCCGTTCGATGTGTCGGCATGCGGGTCATCGGTTACGATTTCCGCCTCGCCTTTTCAAGCCGATGTTTGCCTTTTCAAGACAGGCAGAATTCATGGCCATACCCGAACTTCCGACTGCTGATCAATCTGCCGTTCCATCGCTTGAGGCGGAGCGAGAGTTACTCAACATCATCCGATTGAATCTCGTACCCGGCCTCGGCCCGCGTACGTTTCAACTGTTACTGGAACATTTCGGCACTCCGACTGGCATTCTCCAAGCGACCGTTTCGCAATTACAGCAGGTCCAGAACGTTGGCCCAAAACTGGCAATGTCGGTGGTCACGCACGGTACGGAACAAGCAGCGCGGGAGGAGTTTCGACGGATCTGCGATGCCCGCGTCTCGCTGTTTGTGCGGGATCAAGAGGGCTACCCTGCGTCGCTGGGCCGAATTCCCGATCCACCGACGTTGTTGTATTGTCGGGGAACCTTGCTACCTGCGGATCAACTTGCAGTCGCCATCGTCGGATCCCGGCATTGTACACCCTATGGACGCCAGCAGGCGAACCGACTCGCTCAAGCCTTGGCAAGAGCAGGTATCACAGTCGTCAGTGGCTTGGCTCGAGGGATCGACGCCGAAGCTCATAAAGGTGCTCTCGAAGCCAACGGGCGGACCATTGCCGTGTGCGCCACTGGATTAAACGCGATCTACCCGCCAGAACACATCGAACTTGCGGCGTTGATCAGTCAACAGGGCTGTCTGCTGAGTGAAGCGTCGATGGATCAGACTCCCAAATCAGGATTGTTTCCCCAACGCAATCGAATCATCAGTGGGCTGACTTTGGGAGTCGTCCTCATTGAAGCCGGTCGCAATAGCGGAGCGCTCCATACCGCACGACATGCGATGGAACAAAACCGTGATGTGTTAGCACTCCCCGGTCGAGTCGACTCCGAGGCGAGTCTTGGTTGTTTGGATCTGATTCGCGATGGCGCGACGTTGATTCGTAATGTCGATGATGTCTTCCAAGCACTCGGACCGCTCGTTGCTCCCGTACAGCGGAATGCCGCTGAATGTGTTCACAAACCTGCCGAATTGCAACTTTCTGATCAGGAACGATCGATCCTCAATCTCGTTTCGGCCGAACCGATTCTGGTGGATGAAGTCCTGCGAACCGCCTCGATCACCGCCTCTCGAGTCCTCTCGACACTCACCGTGCTCGAAATGAAACGTCTCGTCAAACGTTTGCCGGGTGGATTCGTCGTCCGATATTAGACACACTCTTTCAAAGCTCGCTTAAGGAAGGTGGCGATGATATCTTGTGACTCAGCACTTTGAATAATGAACTACTTCCAAAACATGGACGATCAATGTTGGTAATCAATGGCCCCGACTTTTCAAAAGCAGAACTTCTTCCTGTGATTGCTCAAGATGTGTCCAGCGGTGATGTGCTAATGCTGGCCTATATGAACGCGGACGCGTATGCCGAAACACTTCGCACGGGGCGAGTTTGCTATTTCAGTCGCAGTCGCCAAAAGCTCTGGAGGAAGGGTGAAGAGAGCGGCAACATCCAAGAACTCAGGGCGATTTACTATGACTGCGATGCCGACACATTGCTTGTTAAAGTCCATCAAATCGGTGGTGCGGCATGTCACGAAGGTTTCAAAAGCTGCTTCTTTCGCCAAATCGATCCTGCATCGGGTACGGTGACGATCCTTGGCGAACGCCTCTTCGACCCCCACGCAATCTACAAAAAGTAGTCTTTCTGCGGACTAAGGAAGTGTGCCGCCAACCACTCTCGCGAAATTCCGGGGGAACCGATCGACCTGTGGAAACGCGTCACCAAGGACACCCGCACTGGGTGTTAAGTCGAAATCCGTTTTCTTGTCGAGGTCTGTTTACTGATTTACCACGGTTTGGCAATCGTGAGGCACGTGATGAACATCCCCTCTCTCTGGTATCGCACAGCAACTCGCCACGATGACCTGTTGCCGATCCGGCGTGCGGACCGGCAGGGTTTCCTAGCCCGCATGTCTCACAACGCCGTTTGGTGGTGGCGCGATTTTCGCGGCGGAACGCGTACGTGCGTTCTCGACGCGATCGGTCGGCGAGATTGAATTGTGAAAGTTCCTTAACGGGCTGCGGTCTCGGTCTTGGAGGCGGATAGGAATTGACGCGTGCCATGGCA
>CAMCMU010000053.1 GCA_945876035.1 Schlesneria paludicola DSM 18645
ACGCCTGATACCCCCCCCCCCACGGCAACAGATCCTCGTCTGTCGCCACTGGCGTAAAAAGGCCGGCTTGAGAGTTGTCAGACCCGTTCGCGAGATCCGGATTCAAGATCTGATTATCCCGGCTTGCCGCTCTGTGTCACAACAAACGACTTGAACCGGAATTCGCCATGTTGAGGATCGCTCATTATTAAAGAACAATTGGCCCATCAATGGACGGAACCGATCCTGGCAAACAGAATAGCCGTTGTGCTTTCCGATGCGGCGTTGCGCAATGATCCCGGGCGAACGCAGCAGAGCCCGATCATGGCAAACCGCTGGTTGGCTCTGCTGGAACATCTCACACATCGCGGAGACGTGCATTTCGCCCTGACGCAGAAATCCCATTAAAATCTTCCAACGAATTCCGTCGGCAAGGAATTCAAAGAGCTTGACCAAATCCGATTGCCGTGTTTCAGACAACTCAGACGAGGGAACGCTTTCGGAAGGAGGAACGTTGAACGGAAAGGTTCCGCCTTGGTGAAAACTTCCCTGTGTCGCAGGGAGGGCGGTAATTGCTGAAATGATAGATCTTCTCTCTCCGAGGCTCCATCGGTTGTTCATCTGCAAACCTCGGCATTCGATTCTTGTCACCTTCGGACAACGTGGCAATCGGTCGAGGAAAACACCGTTGAAACAGCCAACAAAAGCCACAAATGTAGTAAGTTTTTGCCACGAATTTGCCCTGTGGTTGATATTGGAACCTACCAAAACCGACTATCCTCAGAGTGCAATACGAGACGGAAGACCTCTCGGGGTTGACCACAAAGGGTTTCCAAGGATCCGAGCGAGGCATCCTCGAAAAAGGGGATACGAGACGACGGGATTGACAACAATCAGCGTTAGAGAATATCGATGAAGACGTGATGAACCGTTATTTTTTCCCAGCGAGCAATCGCCGCCCGAACGGGTCTGCTAAAGTCAGTCTGAGTCTGGCGGCGGTTTACGGAACCGTCAAAAAATCGCTCATTTTTCCGGACTCAAAACGAAAAGTTCGCCGACTTCGCCCTCCAAAGTCGATGTCTGCATCCAAGTCGAAATGCCGGAAAACACGGGACGTTTTGTTCTTTTGGCGGCGTGAGCTTCGAGGTGATCTGTGGCAGCATTTGGTGATTTGGCAGGCAAGTCTGCAATCGTGACCGGCGCTTCGAGCGGAATTGGGCGTGCCATTGCACTCGAATTCGCCCGGGCTGGAGCGAATGTCATTGTCCACTATTCGCAGTCGGAGGAAGCGGCAGAATCGGTCGCGGCACAGATCCGTCTGTTGGGAGTCCGTTCCACGGCGTTGGCCGCTGATTTTTCCTCAGTCGAATCGTGTCATCAGCTGATCACAACGGCATTTTCGGCTTGGGGATCTCTCGATATTTTTGTCCAGAACGCAGGTGTTGACTTACTGACTGGCGACGCCGCACAGTTGGCATACCAGACAAAACTTGAGCGACTTCTGGACGTCGATGTTCGGGCGGGAATGATTTTAGCCAAGAAAGCAGGAGAGCAAATGCTTCACGCGGGAGGAGGCGCAATTCTGATGATCGGCTGGGATCAGGCAGACCGGGGCATGGCGGGTGACAGTGGTGAATTGTTCTGTGCCGCGAAGAATGCCGTCATGGGTTTTAGTCGTTCCCTCGCCCTGAGTCTGGCTCCGAAAATTCGTGTGAACTGCATCGCCCCCGGGTGGATCAAGACGGCTTGGGGCGAGATGGCGAGCGAAACTTGGCAGCAACGAGTTCTGCACGAGACGCCGCTCCTTCGTTGGGGGCAACCCGAGGACATTGCTCGCTTGGCACGGTTTCTCGTCAGTGACGATGCCGCGTACATCACCGGACAGGTCATCAACTGCAATGGTGGAGCCGTGCGTTGAGCATCTCGACCAAACGCATCCTTTTTGTGACAGGCCGGTTGGCGGAGCACTCGTTAAAAGAGTTGCTTGTCACTCTCGCCCCACGTGCCGGGTTCGAATACGAAGTGGCGGTACTCGGAATCTCGGTGGCCGCGTTATTACAAACCGATTGGGTCCGCCGCAAATTGACGGTTTCCGACGAGATTCAGCGTGTGGTGATACCAGGCTGGTGTGGAGGCGATCTGGCAGCACTGACCAAGCACTTTGGTGTTCCCTTCGAACGCGGGCCGAAAGATCTGTTTGATCTTCCCGAGTACTTTGGTGGGGGAGGGCGGCCGAAACCGGAGCTCAACGAATACAGCACCGAAATCCTCGCAGAAATCAATCACGCTCCTTCTCTTGCGGCTGATGAGTTACTCCGTCAGGCGGAACGCTATCGCGCATCAGGTGCCGACGTCATTGATCTGGGTTGTATTCCAGGCGAGACGTGGTCGAGCGTCGGCGATGCCGTCAGGCGTCTCAAATCTGATGGATTCCGACTGTCCGTCGATAGTTTTGATCGACGGACAGTCGAAAACGCCGTGGATGCCGGTGCGGAACTGGTTCTCAGTTGCAACGCCAGCAATCGAAGTTGGGCCTCGCAACTCAATGCCGAATTGGTGGTTCTGCCTGACACGCTGGATGACCTTGGATCATGGGATCCCACTCTCAATTTACTGGATGCCAACAGTCGCCGTTTTCGTCTCGACCCGATTCTCGAGCCGATCGGATTTGGTTTTGCCGCGTCACTGGCCCGCTATTATGAGACTCGGCAAAAGTATCCCCATGCCGAAATGATGATGGGCATCGGCAATATTACGGAGCTGAGCGAGGTGGACAGTGCCGGAATCAATTTTCTGTTCGCCGCCCTCTGTGAGGAACTCCACATTCACAGTGTGCTGACGACAGAAGTCATCAACTGGGGCAGAACCTCCGTGCGTGAGTTCGATCTAGCGCGACGACTTGTGCGACACAGTATTGCCAATCACGTGCTTCCGAAACACATTGGAGGGCAACTTGTCCTGTTGCGAGACCCGAAACTCCGGCAGTTTGGAGAGGCGGGATTGCATCGACTGGCATCACAATTAACGGATCCTAACTTTCGCATTTTCGCGGAACGCAGTGAAATTCATTTGATGAATCGAGATGGCTACTGGCACGGAGACGACCCGTATGAGATCTTTGACCGGATGAATGCGACCGTGGGAACGTTGACGACGGAACACGCATTCTATCTCGGAATGGAGTTGTGCAAGGCGAGAACCGCATTAACGCTTGGCAAACAATACCTGCAGGATGACGCTCTTCGATGGGGCTTTCTGACGGTCGATGAAGTCAACGCGATTGGACGAAGGAGGCACGTTGCGTCCAGCGACCACGATGATGCGGCGGACATCAAGCCCGGCTAATTGAAAACGTCAGTCTTGGAAACTCTGATCCCCATGTCCACCACCGCACGCTTGCCTCTCGTCGAAGAACTGGTCCCTGCACCCGATGTCATGGCGGCTGTCGCAGCCGTCCGCGATTGGCCGAAACTTCTGCTCTTGGACAGTGCCCTGCAACGAGAGCCGGTGGGACGGTACTCGTTTCTCATGGCCGATCCGATCGAAACATGGACTCTGAATCAACCGCGTTTCACGGTCGATCCGTTTTCGTCGTTGCAACGCACTTTGGATTCTTGGCAATCCGACAGGCTGACCGATTTACCACCTTTTCAAGGAGGAATCGCAGGCTTGCTGGGATACGAATTGGGTCGCTGTTGGGAACGAGTCTTGGCGGCCCGCTCGGATGAGTTTCAGCTTCCGGTCATGGCGGCGGGTCTGTATGACTGGGTGATCGCTTGGGATCACCGATCTCGTCGTGCGTGGTTAATCTCTCAGGGATGGCCGGAAAGGGACCCGGCTCGGCGGACTGATCGGGCGAGCGAAAGAATGCGCCGTGTGCTGTTCCAACTGGCGAACAACACGCGTTCCGTGTTTCCCTCAGTCGCAACGGGGCAACCTCCGCTCAGCAGTGCGCAGCTTGCCCAGCAGTTTGCCGTACCCGGCTTGCCCAGCCTCTCCAGCAATTTCACGCGTGAGGGTTATTTGGATGCGGTGGCTCGCGTGATCGAATACATCCGCGCCGGAGACATTTTTCAAACCAATCTGTCTCAGCGATTGTTGACGCCGTCTGTCGAAAATGCCGTCGTGATTTATGACCGATTGCGACGTGTCAATTCCGCTCCGTTTGCCGGGCTTCTGCAATGGGGCGATTGGGCGGTGATCAGTGCATCACCCGAACGCTTTCTGCGAGTCGATGGCCGCGAGGTCGAGACGCGTCCGATCAAGGGGACACGGCGACGGAAACTCGGCCCCGAGGCCGATCTCTTTACACGCGATGAATTACGCGAAAGTGAAAAGGATCAGGCTGAAAACATCATGATCGTCGATCTTTTGCGGAATGACCTGTCTCGTGTTTGTGAAGCCGGATCGATCCGGGTTCCTCAACTCTGCGGCGTTGAAACTTATGAGACCGTGCAGCACCTCGTGTCCGAAGTCCGTGGTTTACTGCGTCCGGGCGCATCGGTGTGGGATTTGTTTCGTGTGACGCTGCCCGGTGGTTCGATCAGTGGTGCTCCGAAAATTCGGGCGATGCAGATCATCGCCGAACTGGAACCGACGGCACGAGGCCCCTACTGTGGCAGCCTGTTTTATGTGGGCGCGAATGGGCAATCGGACAGCAATCTGCTGATTCGGACTTTCGTAAAACGGCAGGGGTGGTTGCAATGCGGAGTGGGGGGTGGAGTGATTGCTCAATCGGATCCGGTGGCCGAGTATGAGGAAACCCTGACAAAGGCGATGGGGATGGTCAGGGCACTGGAGTAGTTCCGCTCCAGAAATCCCTTCCAAAGTTCCTCATCGGGACACGCCTCCTGCCCCGATGCCATGGCCTCGTTAATCGTGAAGGACGCGTTTAATGATATTGTTGATCGACAACTATGACAGCTTCGTTCACAACCTCGCACGGTACTTTGTTGAGTTAGGTGGCGAGACTCTCGTTGTTCGGAATGACGCGGTGACCGTGGATGACGTTCGACGGTTGGCCCCCTCGGCAATCGTGATCTCCCCTGGTCCCTGCACGCCGAACGAGGCGGGCGTCTCACTCGCCTTGATCCGCGACCTCGGCTCGACGATCCCGATTCTCGGTGTCTGCCTCGGACATCAGGCCATCGCCGTCGCACTGGGCGGCAAAGTCATGCGTGCTGACGAACCGGTTCATGGACGCACGTCGTGGATTCAACATGACGGCAGCCGGCTGTTCCAAGGATTATCGGCTCCCTTGCGGGTGACTCGGTATCACTCGCTCATTGTCGATGAGCGAACGCTGGCGGATGGCCTGCGGGTCACGGCTCGCACCGAAAAAACAAGGATCCCCATGGCTCTCGAACATCGAATCTGGCCGTTGTTCGGAGTGCAGTTTCATCCCGAGTCGGTCCTCACGCAGCAGGGGCGTATACTCCTTGGCAACTTTTTGTCTCTCGCCGGATTGCCGTTCCAATCGTCATTGGTTGAGGATTGGAAAGAACCGACGTTATCCGCAGATCCCCGTGTTGTTCTGCCCCCGTGTTCCTGGTGAATCTGCGTCCGTATCTGTCCGCATAGAAATCGTTTGTTTCCTCGGCTGTAGGGCTGGGTGTGGCCTTGCTCCGCATCGTCGCCAAGACACGACTCCGCCAATACTATGGCCATCGAATGCTCGGCAATACGCGGAGAACGTTGGTCGCAACCCCCAGTTCTGGGACAGCCTGTCCGATGTGATAGCGGACCTTGACTGTTCTGCGAACGGAGAACAGCGGCACAATTCTGCGGACCTGTGTTCGACGCATCGAAGCGGCGGATGACGCCCAGCAACTCGATTTCCAGGGTCGCCCAGTTGCGCCAGCCGAACTTGCAGGACCACGAATACTGTGGCTCGCCCCTGTTCTGATCACTCGGCAGAAGTATCGAACGGCAAATTCGATAGTTTCGCGTTTAAAACCCTGATTTCTTTGACCGAAGTTCTAACCGAGACGAGGAAAAGTGTGGACTCAAGCCGATAAAAACTGACCACTGAACTTGCATGCGTTCGGACGGAAGGAAGGCAACCATGATGCAACGATCGGACGACCGATGTCGTGAACTCGCTCATTTGAGTCGATGGGCGCGCGGCTTTTGGTTTGTGAGCTGGGGGATTCTGGTCATCGCTTCAAGCCGCGTTGTTGTCGGTGATGACGGATCGCCGGTCTGGCGCAGTGATTTCAGTGCGGCCGTGCTTGAAGCCGAAGAACGCAAGCTGCCTCTTCTTGTCCACTTTCATGCCGATTGGTGCATGCCCTGTCAGCGAATGGAACGAGACGTCCTGACAGCTCCCAACGTCCTGGAAATCATTGGAAGCCGGTACGTCGCCGTCAAACTGAATTCGGATCATCACCCCGAACTGGTTCAACGTTATGGAGTCGCGTCTCTCCCCAGTGATGTTGTGCTCGATTCCTTGGTCGGAAAAATTGTCAATCTGCATTCCGGCGGTCTGGATCAGGCGGAATATCTGCAGATGCTGCTGAAGTCCGAGGCGAAATTTTTGAATTTTCATGCGGCAAGTCTGCAGCAGACGCGTGATCCCGACAACAACAAACTGCCCAAAAATTCAACGAGTGTCACTGTCAATACGGAAGACGCCGTTTTGGGTGAGCCCCAACCCGTGGTAGGGCTCGATGGCTATAGTCCTGTTGCCATTGCAAAGCATCGACAATGGACGCGCGGTTCAGCACGATTTGCTTGGGTGTACAAGGACGTGACATACTTCATGTCCTCACGCGAAGAACTCCTCCTGTTTCGCAATAACCCGGAATCAATCGCGCCAAAGCTACTTGGTTGTGATCCTGTGATCTTGTGGGAAACTGACCGAGCGGTTGCAGGAATGATCGAATTTGGGGCCTTTTTTGACGGCGAATTGTTTCTCTTCAAAACCGAAGAGCGACGTCAGCAGTTCAAGGCCAATCCAGACAAGTACGTTCGCCTGCAGCATGCCCTGAAAATTAATGAGGTTGAACGGACGGCAATGCGATAGCCGGTTGAAAGAGCGTCGTCCTTCCAAGCCGCCTCCTGACACACCCTTTTTAGATTCCTCAAATGGCCCGGAGTGGCCGTCCGAAAAGAAATGGATTTCTTCTCGATGCCTCGGTCACAACCGAGTCCCGCCGGTACCCCATCGTCCCCCAGACACGGACACGCCAAGCGGGTGCGCGTGGCAACTTTGGGCCTCTCTGACGGAAAGTCCGCGACTCGGACAGCCTCTGAGGGACTCACATAATGCGAAGTCAGACAGCCCAACGTTCCTGTTCAAGGCCCCACGAAGGGCCAAAAGGGTGTTGCACAACGCCAGCGCGATCCAACGTCGGGAATTGGAACTGTCCGGCGGTTTGAAGTTCCGTTGCTCCCTGAACACGGCTTCGCTGTCATCGTCGGATCACTCTCCCGATCAAGGTCATTACGTCCCGTCATTCCTGACAGTAGCCAAAAAATACACAACCTATTGGCGCATCGATGCCGAAAAATACATCCAACAACATTAAAGATAATCCTAAACACCAAGTATAATACTTACGGTTCGTGAAACACGTATTTAAAACGTGGCATTAGACTTGCGTAATACAAGTAAATATTTAGACATTAAAAATTTATGAGTTATTTTAATAATGTTTGCACTTTAAATAAACATCGCTACTATGCGCTGGTGGTCGATAATCGAATGCCGCCTTATTGAAAAATTTCCCTCTCCTAAAAATATTCAATATCACTAACGAAAGCGTGGTAACCGATGTACCGAGAGATTCCTGCAGATACGATTTTTAATAACGATTCCACGATACTGTTGGCTCCGAGCCCAATAGACTCGGACTTCATTCAATGTTATTCCACTTCCGAATTAACGATTATCCGTTTTGGTTACGGGCCTTTGCCTGTGGATATCTGCCTTTCGGACTATCGTGACGCACTGTATCGCTTGGTCTCGAAACTCAAGATGAACCTGTTCGGCGTGGATCTGGAGAACCTAACATTCGTCCCTTCCGGCCTAGTGGGGGTTCTCCTTTCGCTTCAATTGCGGGTCCAGAAACTCCAGATCTATAATTGTTCTGACGCCGTTATGGATGTACTGCGAATCGCGAAGCTTGAAGGTCTTGTGTGTGATTCGCCAGCTGACATCGTGGCCTCTAATTTCTCCTGACCCCGCTACGAAAACAAAAGGATGTTTTCGTAGTCTCTTGGCAGGTCACCGCTGATGGAACGTTCCTGGGGATGTTCTCCGCACTGCAACGACCAGCTTGATCCTGCGACTAAAATTTTATTAAAAGGAGTGTCGCTGCGGACATTCTTCCCCCTATACTTAACGCTTGGCATTGAAGACGGAGCAAGTTCGGAAAAAAATTTAGTGTGCTCGGAATCGATATGGCAACGCACCCGCTCCCCGCTTCGTTTTGTAAAAATCTGGGTGCCAGTGGCCTACTAGCTCCGCAGCAGATTGCGACCGCGTTGCACGACCTCGCCGAAATCGGAGTCCACTCGGAATCGGAAGTCGCATCGAGTCTGGTTCGGCACGGGTTACTGACCCAATATCAAGTGGATCGTCTGCTGGAAGGCCGAACCCGCGGCTTTTTTTTTGACCAATACAAGTTGGTCGATTTTCTGGGCGTTGGCGGCATGGGCTGTGTTTATCAAGCGACAGACACAGCGGATGGTAAGACGGTCGCCCTCAAAGTGCTATTGGAACAGTTCAAGCACGATCGAGGAATGCTATCCCGTTTTCAGCAGGAAGCGCGTTCTACTCTGGCGATGAATCATCCGAATATCGCCCGCACTTTCAATGTCGGCAATGCCGGTGGCCATCACTACATGGTGATGGAGTTCATCAAAGGTCCGAGTCTCTTGGAGATCTTGTTGCGTACCAAGCGTTTGCCCTGGAAGCAGGCGTGCGAGTTCACAAGACAGGCCGCGTTGGGTCTGCATTATTCGCATCAATTGGGACTCATCCATCGAGATATCAAGCCACAGAACTTGTTGATCGACGGCAGCGGATGTGTCAAAATTTTAGATTTCGGCTTGTCCATGATCCAAGGCGGGGAGCAGGACGACGAGTTTTCGATAGCCATGATCTTTGGTCATGAGTGTGTCGGAACGGCTGCTTTCATGGCTCCGGAGCAATCGGAGGACAGTTTGACGGTTGACGCACGATCCGACGTGTACAGCCTCGGCTGTACACTGTTTGCAATGCTGACCGGCCACACTCCCTTTCCGGAACGGAGTGTGGCAGAGATCCGGAAAGCGCACCGGACCCAGACGCCACGCTCCGTTCGAGAATTAGCAGCATCGATTCCGGAGGAGGTGGCTCAAATCGTCATGAAGATGCTGGCGAAGAATCGAGACGATCGATTTGCGTCGGCGGCGGAAGTGGCGACGACGCTTGCCAAATGGTCTCGGCCCGCAAAGCTCAACTTTAACTTCAGCGAGATCCTCGCCGAGCGGCAGAAACATGTCCAACAGCGAATGTCGGAGTCCTTAAAAATTCGCCCGCGGACGAAGGCTGACATCAATTCGCTTGCACCGGCGACTGAGTTCAGATCCTTGACTGATGAAACAAACATGGGGCGTGAGGCCGGACGACAACACAAACCAGGAGTCAAAACGCCGGAGTCCGCCAATTCACCCAGCGGACCCGAAAACCTCGGGGGTATCGCATTGGCCACGGGGTCGACAATGCTTCACGAACGCCCGACACACGCCAAGTCACGGGCCTCTCTGACACCCCTCAATGGTGACCACAAGGTGCCGTTATTCGGAGATCAGATTCTGATTGGCCGCGATGCCGAGTGCGACATCGAGTTGGCCGATGCTTCTGTTTCTGGCCGTCATTGTCAGATAAATTGCCTCGACACCGAATGGTGGATCACCGATTGGGGGAGCCGCAACGGAACACGCGTCAACGGCATCGTCGTTCGCCAACGCCTGCTGCATCATGGCGATGAAATCACGATTGGCGGTCACTTGCGGTTTCGGCTGGATTGCGAATCCGGTCACTCGGCGTCTCAACGGCTGAGATTTCGCAAACGAATTCTCCTTTCCCTCGGTGCCGTGGCGTTCTTGATCATCGCCATGGTCTGTTCCGCTTCCTGGCGACGATACTTGTGATCGGCCTCGTGGCTCCCTCTGTTTCTGAATTTGGAAGGATCCGGATTCCACTTTAGGGGGGATTCAAGCGTGCCCGATACTTCTCGTACAAACGCGTCTGGCGGCTCTCCGGCTGATACGGCTTGCCTTGAATCAAAATTCCCTTGATGTGTGTTGTGGCCTGCAGTGGCGATCCATCCGTCAGAATGACATTCGCTGACTTTCCGACGGTTAAGGAACCGACGTGTTTTGAAACGCCAAGGATTTCCGCCGAGGTGAGCGTCACGCAACGCAACGCAATATCGGCTGGCAATCCATAGGCGACAGCCATGGCGGCTTCCAATGGGACATTGCGGCTGTTGGAGGCCGTGTCGGATCGAAAGCAAAATTTGATACCGGCCTCATGCAGAAGACCTGCGTTCGCATACGGAGCATCAGAGGGATCGTAATCCTCAACCGGCCTTCGCATGGCAGGGCCAACGATTACCGAAATCCCAGCCAATTTGATGTGATCGGTCACCTTCCACGCGTCGGTCGCTCCACAAAGGACAACCTTGATTTTTTGCTGTTCGGCAAACTGAACGGCTTCGACAATTTCCTGTCTCGTCTCGGCTTCAATGAAGACGGTCGCCTCACCTCGCACATAGGGCCGCAAGGACTCATAACGCGGATCAACAATCGGATGGTCGTGGGAATGTTCCGGCGTCTGATGCTGAGACGTATTTTCCACAAGGGATTGTCGGACTCCTTGATGGTCCGTTCTGGCCCTGTCGTACAGACGAGCGTGCGCCATCCAGCGTTTCAATTCTTCCACAGACTGCTTTCGGTTTTTACCCGAGGGCCAGATGACGTGCAGACCCGATTCCATCTTCAAAACCATTTCAGGCATGGTCCAACCGGCAAGTTGTACGACTGAGGCCTGTCCTGTAATGACACCTCCACCGACCCGACTCACGGACGTCATATTGCCACCGCCGGCTGGCAAGGCAAGGATCGTCGTGATCCCTCCGGCGCGGGCCACGGGAATCAATTCTGAATCGGGGTTAATGGCGATTCCGGCCCTTAAATCTGGCTGGAACTGTCCAATCTCGCCCAGGTCACTTGTCTCCCGAACTTTGCCGATTTCGATCAATCCGACAGCCGTCCCAGCATCGATCAAGCCTGGGTACAGATGGAGCTTGGATGCCTCCAAGACCGCGAACCCTTGGGGAACTTCGAGATTCCGACCAATCGCGACGATTTTCCCACTGTCAATCAGCAGCGTACCGTCATCAATCGCAACGCCGTCCACCGGATGAATTGTTGCACCGACGATGGCGTATTGGGGGGTACCTGCCGCAGACAGGTCGATTGGGCCCATCCGTTCTGTTGTCTGAGGCCACTTCAGTTCCGAGGGGAGTGTCGATCTGGCAATTCCCGTGGGGCTCATCGCTGTCGGTTGCTGGCTGCGTGTGAAATAGACTTCGCCGCCAATCAGCGTTTGCTCGCACCGTGAAAACGTGTTGAAGGGATGGCCGTTGAAAATAGCGAGATCCGCTTGTTTCCCAACCTCAATCGAACCAAGCTGATCCGCCATTCCCAATTCCTTGGCCGGATTGAGTGTGATCGTCTTCAACGCCTGATCCGGTGGCATGTTGCCGTATCGAATCGATTTCGCTGCCTCGAGAAACAAGTGACGCATCAATTCGGCATCATCGCTCTTGATCACCACGTTCGCCCCCGCTTCGTTGAGCAACGCGGCGTTGTACGGCGTAGCATCAAAGGCCTCGACTTTGTAGGCCCACCAGTCGGCAAACGTGCTGCAACTGGCGCCGTGCTTCACGATTTCGGGAGCAACCTTGTAACCTTCCAAGACGTGCTGCAATGACCAGACGCGAAGACCATGATTTTCGGCAACTCGCAACAGCATCAAGATCTCATCCGCTCGATAGCAGTGTGCATGAATAAACCGTTGATGATCGAGGATCTCGGCGAGGGCTTCCAAACGCAGATCGCGACGGGGGGGAAGAGTCCCGACTTTGGGTGAAGCCGTCGGGAGATTCCCTTCCGCTGCCACAGCGTTGGTTTTGATGTTGCTCGCTTGGTGTTGCTCGCGCTCATACTGCCTCCATGTCCGACGGTACTCCAACGCTTCGAAAAAGGCCCGATTGAGCGTTGCTTCGACACCCAATCGTGTGTTTGGAAATCGTCCTGATTGAAATTTAACGTTTTCACCCAGAGCAAACTTCACACCGGAGGGCGCTCCGGAAAAGAGATGTTCTGCGGGACTGGCACTGTGTTTGAGTTGAACGACCGCGTCCTGACCACCAATGCAATTTGCCGATCCGTGAAGGAGCCGAGCGGTCGTCACACCGCCGGTCAAGGCGCGGTACTCGGAGACATCAGAGGAATTAATGACGTCGCTGACTCTGACTTCGCAGACGATTGAAGAGGTCGCTTCGTTGACCTCGCCAAGACCGTTGGCGATCATGATATGGCTGTGGCTATCAATGATACCAGGCATGACAAAGCGTCCCGAGGCATCGATCACCATCGTGTCCGGGTCGGCAACGAGATTGGCACCGATCGCTGCAATGATCCCCTTCCTCACGAGGATTGACGTTTTGGGCAGCGTCTGCCCGGTCGCCGTCAGAACGGTTCCCCCTGCAACAAGCACGTTGCCTCGCGTCAGAATCGCCTTCGGATGTCGGTCTTCGGGAAACTCGACAGGCTGATCGAAGACACGCGCGGTTGAAACCGTGTTTGCCGGTGCGAGTGCGTCCGCCACGACGTCTGCTGAGAGTCCGTTGCCCGCTGCCGAAGACGGGACAATCGATGATGGCACCAGCGCATCGGCCACCTCGATATTCAGCAATTGAACGGGGCCACCGACAGGGGTCGGCGGCGTCTTCCGATGAGCCGTCCACGTCGTCGCCGCTCCAAAAGCCGATTTCAATGTCCCACGCAACAAATCGCCCTGAATCGTGGCCGCGAACTTCAACTGCACAACGCGGTCTCCCGCACCAATCGCGACAACGAATTCTATTCCGTCGGGCACCGTTTTTCCGGACGAAATCTGGCCGTTACCCTGTGCGCTTTCAAATCTCCCAGAAATCGATGGACCGACTTGGACGAGTTCCAGTGCGCCGCGCAACATTCCTTCGGAGGATTCAATCGCAACCGACCAGGTTCCCCCGAATTCTTGCGGCGGACGTTGGCTGATGGCCGATGGAGCAATCGGCTTTGATTCCTTATTGTACTCGTACCTGTGTCTGTTGATCACCACATGGCGCACTTTGGATTGTTCGTCGTCAAAGGGCCCCGTCATCACGATCAGAGATGCTGGTTTGCCAACGGCGATCGTACCGAGATCTCGCTCAATCCCTAGGATTGAGGCTGGATTCGTCGTCAATGCCGCCAATGCGGCATCCCGATCAAGTCCTTTCGCAATCGCCTGTCGCACTCCCTTCAGAACGCTGGCCGGCGACTTCGCGTCGCGTGATGAGATGGCAAACCGAACACCCGCGCGATGAAGTGTCGCCAACCCCGACACACGTTCTCGCCACAGCTGCTGTTGGTGCTGGCGAACTCGTAACGGCAGCGGAAGTTCGGGGAGTAAGTCTTCTCCGCCACTCTTCTCGGTCGCCGTGTTTGTGCCATCGATCTTCGGCTCGTCATCGAAGTCGACTTGGATGATAATATCCGTTTCTGTCTGCTTCAGTCGATCGGCAATTCGATAAGCCTCCCGGCCACCCCAAACTACCGCCTGAAGTTGATGATCCGAGGCAAATTTCAATACGCGTCGGTGGTCGTCTTGCGATTGCGCTACGAATATTGTCTTCGGATGGCCGGTTTGCAGTTTCGCGAACATTTCGAGGGCCGAGTCAATCGGTGGCCGCTCAATATTCGGGATCCCATTCGCAAAAAGCTGCCTGTGCAGAGCGTGCCGTTCCGCATCAAGAAACATCTGACGTAAGTGTGCGTGAACTCCCATGCTCGTCGCCGGATAGTCCGTGCCTCCCCGCGCCGCGAGTTGGATGGTGACGAAGGTGCTGGAGGCCAGAAGCGTCTCACGAATCGGAAGGGACGCCAGATTGAGTACGGCCCCTTGGCCACTCGCGATCCGTCCGACGGGCAGGACATGAACAGCCACGAACCCCGCCTCCCGGTATTTTTCCAATTCTGTCGGCTTCGGATTGAGATGCTCGGCGGCCATGAATTCTGGCGTGAGTCCATGCCGGTAATCGGTCCTCATGCCGGCAATCGCATACCGCGAGATGTCCGTACTGCGGCCTTCGATCGCTTTCGGCTGTGTCTCGTCCAACAACGTCGACGCTCCGGCATCGACAAATCCGGGATAGATAAACAGCCCTTCAGCATCAATGACTTCGGCGTCAGCGGGCAGGGCCATGTCAGGCTCGATGGCAACAATTTGTCCGTCTCGAATGAGAAGATGGCTTTTTTTTATTTTTCTGCCCGGAGCCGAAGTGATCGACCCGTTGGTAAGGGCGAGGGTTGACGAATGATACCCGGGCTGAAAGGTGGCTTCGTCGGCGAGAACAAGAGAACTCCATGCCAGCAACGTGGCCAGAGTCCAGAAACCGCTCGAAAGAGCCCCCTTTTCTCTGGCTTCTAAATCCCTTGTCCGGCGCCGTCGATTCATTGTCAGAAACCTCGTCGTGAGTCAAATCATGGAGATCCAAATTTGTGCCAGTGATGGAGGGTAGCCACATCCGCTAGGCTTTCGCCACCGGATTGTTTGACTTCCGGAGATTCGCCATCGCCAAATAAACTCTGGCAGACTTGAATTGACAGGACCGAAACGTTCGATATCATCTGCACTATAGTTGCTGCTGGGACTGCTGAACGCGTTCCCGAGAAGAAGTCGATAGGGAAGAGGTAACTGGTTGTGCGGTGCGACCGCAGTGGTGGTCTTCCCTTGGTGGTTGTCTTTAAAAGAATTTCTTGTCAGGCTCTGACGGCGTAGATTTTCACCCCGGGTGTTCCGCCGCAGTCGATTCGTCAATCTTCTTTTGTCAAACCTATCGGATCGTCGACGACGCGTAGCTTTGGCTTAGAGATGTTCGAATGACGCGAAAGCTGCCGAATGGCGAATAATCTAAATAGGTGTTTATTTCACCGAATCAAAGGAATGAGTTTGTCACTAGGACTCGCCAAGTGCTTTGCGGGCGGTTGCTCGGCACGAAGGACGAGAACTTCAAGGCTGCCGTGGGCTTTGTTCTGTGGCAATGTTGCTTGAGACACGGTCTATTGTGTGGCGGTCCGTCTGGAATGACACTGGCTCGCATGACTTGAGATGTGTTCCGCGTTGTGGTCACAACCAGGCGGATGAGTCACGTGGCAGGAGCGCCAAAGTTGGCAGATTAGCGGTCCAAACAGGGAAGATTGCGGCAAGCCGATCACCTTTCGCAGTGGGCAAATTCGTGGGCAGAGAATCGGTGTGTCACCGACCGACAGACAGACTGAATGAAATCTTCGTCGCTGACATTGAGTGGAATCGTCGTAACTCGATTCCACATCGAGACCGGTGACCGACTTTGGAATTACAAGAGTCCGCAGGTCAAGCGAACGTCGTTCGCTCAAGTTTTTTTATGTAGGGAATGTTTGTATGACAGAGCAGGATTCCGGTTCGCCAAAAAAGGCGGTTCGGCCTCGTCGAAAAAAAGTCCAGTCGACAGATCAAAATGAATCGGTTGGATTGCAGGAGTTTGGATTGCCTGAGTCTCGGCCGATGAAGCCGGTGATCGAAGATGTGTTCGACGAGATCGCGGCGGTTCGAGCCGACCTTGAGCAATCTCCGCCTCCTGTTCGTAAAATGGACTATGACTCGCCAAATGCGTCTGAGTCCAATCGTTCAGAACCAGGCCGTTCAGAATCAGGCCGTTCAGAACCAGGCCCTCAAGTCCCCTCCAACAACGCGGAGGGCGCACCCGGGGGCGGTGAGGCCTTCGGTGGTGACGATCAAAATCGTCGGCGGCGCCGTCGGCGTGGACGGGGACGGGGCCCCAACGGTCAGGCGGAAGGCAGTGGTCATGTTCCCCCCCCATCGAATCACCAAAATTTCAATCAGAACCGACCGCCGCGCGGTCGCTCTGCTCCTGCCGACCGTCGTCCAGGACAGCAAGCCTACCAATCCAATCAGGGTGGCCAGCGTCGCCCCATGGAAGGCGGACAGCGTGGTTACAACAATGGTCAGCAACGGCAGCAATCCAATGAGCCGCGTGGTCCTGAAGTTCTGCTCCCCATTCAGGGGACGCTAGAATTTCACCCCAAGGGGTATGGTTTTCTGCGCGATTCCAAAATGGGCTACGTGTCACAGGAAACGGATGCGTTCGTCTCCGGAGCTCTGATTGAGAAGCACGGATTGCGTGAAGGTGTCCATGTCACCGGTGAAATGATCGCCGGAGGACGCGGTCAGGGACCGCGGCTGAAGTCGGTTCAAACGATCGAGGGCCGTCTCCCCGAACTGTACCAAACCGTCAAAAAATTTGACGACCTGACACCCATTAATCCTCATGAGCAGATCCGACTCGAAACGGGAACCGCTCCGATCACGATGCGTGTCATGGATCTGTTGACCCCGATCGGCAAGGGCCAACGCGCGTTGCTCGTTGCGCCGCCACGGTCAGGAAAGACGATGCTGTTGCAGGAGATTGCTAACGCCGTCAGTACGAACTATCCCGATATCTATCTGATCGTTTTGTTGATCGACGAACGGCCTGAAGAAGTCACGGAGATGCGCCGCCGAGTCCATGGCGAGGTCGTCGCTTCGTCGCTCGATCGAGAAGTGGAAAACCACGTACGTGTCAGTCAACTCGTCTTCGAAAAAGCCAAACGCATGGCGGAATCTGGGCGCGATGTCTTTTTATTACTGGACAGCATTACCAGGACCGCCCGTGCCTTCAACAAGTGGACCAATACCGGACGAACCGGTACCGGGGGACTGGACGTGAAGGCGATGGATATTCCGAAGAAGATGTTCGGAATGGCTCGTCAATTTGATGAGGGAGGCTCGTTAACCGTGGTGGGCACGGCTTTGATTGAGACCGGTGGGCGGATGGACGATGCCATTTTTCAGGAGTTCAAAGGAACAGGCAACATGGAAATGGTTCTCAGTCGGGAACTCGCCGAACGTCGTATCTGGCCAGCGATTGATGTCGGCAAGTCGGGGACCCGTCGCGAAGAGAAAATTCTCACTCCCGAAGTCTTGGAGGGAGTGACGCGACTGCGACGCAGTCTGATTTCACTGAGTCCCGTCGAAGCCATGGAAATGCTCACGAAAACTCTGGCAAAATTTCCAACGAACGCTGATTTTTTGGAAAAAATATGTGCCATCCTCTAAGTCGGTCCTCACGCACTCGATTGTCGATCTGAAAATTCGTGTGGCCGTCGTGTTGCCAGAGTTCTCCACGGCCAACGGACCATCAGATGTCATTCCCCGCGGGTGTAGAATCCCCGCATGGACAGATCTTCGACTGACACATCAGGGGGATTCCAGAGACTTCCAGAATTCGTCCTCACCCGTTCGAAAGTCATCGTCCTCATGACTCACGTGCTGTGCCGGCATCGGCTGCTTCGAATCGGTGGGCCGTGATTTGACCGTCGATCGGGGCTGGTTAGTACGATGCGATTTTGCTACCGGAGGGGATTGAATCGGGCTCACCAATCGTACGTCTTCCAATTCGATGATTTCGTCAATATCCGGAAGAATTCGCGGCAGAAGAGCGCCCTTGTTGGTGGATTCGGAGTGTCGCGACGAACGGATTTTGAGCCCATCCTGCGATGCGTCAGGGGAGGGAATCGAATCGGACATAGCAACGGCTTCGATCGCCAAGGATGCGGGCACTGCCGTGCGTCGCGAAAGACTCTTTGCAGGAACTTTCGATTGCGCCGAGACGTCGGAATCACATGCGGAGACTGGACTCTCGGCAGTCAATACGCTCACCAACAGGTTTTCAGGACGCACGATTTTTGTGTGAGCGACCTGTCCCGTCAGCAGGACCTTGGCTTCAACGTGGACGCGTGCCTGCTCGTCATAACGAATCGTGACTTCGATCTCGGTCCCTTCGGGCAAGTTTTCCGGTAGGGAATCAATGCGACACACTCCAAGTTCAACGTGTCGCTGATCCGCCGCCGTACCGCTCTCAACAATACGGAGATGAACGCGACGCTGATTGTTTGAATTCGTTCCGTAAATCTGCGTCACGGATGCGGGCAGCGACGAATTCGCCGCGAGAATGTAGTGCGGAACCCGTGTCCGTGTTGATGAGTCTCGAATCAAAACTCCCAACGCCCTCGCGGTGGCACTGCGTTGCTTAAACTGCTGCAGTCGTGCGGCGGCGGCAGGATTGAGAATCGACTGTGCGAAAGCATTGTTCGCCAACAGCATTCCCGCATAATAAGTCGCTCCATGCGCAATCGACTGGTCCGGAGAGAGTGACGTATTCAGCGTTCGGCCGCTGAGACGTTTGAAAAGAGCTCGAATCATCGGCATTCGCGAAGAACCGCCTGTTGTCAGCACAACATCGATTTTTGCCCATCCCATTTTATGCTCTGCAAGAAGATCCAACGTCAATTTTTCGGAGCGATTCAGCAGTTCCTTTGTCAGCTTCTCGAACTGCTCTAGTTCGACTTGATAGGTCCTCCGTTGACCGCCAGCCATGCCTGTCAAAGCCGCCTTCGAACGCACCGACAGGCTGCGTTTGGCTTGCTCTGCTTCGATGGCCAATGCCTGTGCGCTTTCCCGATCCTTGAGCAGATCAATTCCAAATTCCTGCTGGAACTGCCTCCCGATTGCATCTTCGAGAGCCTTATTCCAATCGAGTCCACCCAGATGCAGATCGCCGCCGCTGGCGATCACACGCACTTCATTCTTGCGGTAGTGAACGAGGGAGAGATCAAATGTCCCACCGCCGAGATCCACCACGAGGATTGTCTGTGATGTCGCTAGTTCCGTGAACCAGATCCCCTCTGTGCCGAGCACATAGCAGAGTGCCGCCGCCACCGGCTCGTTGATGATCTCGACATGCTTCAGCCCAGCGTTTTGACCGGCGGCGGCGGTTGCCTGACGCTGCACATCGCTGAACTGCGCGGGGACTGTAATCACGGCTCGTTCGATCGAGCCAAGTTGCTCGCGTGCACTGTCCAGCATCGATCTCAAGATGAAAGTGCTGATGTCTGTGGGCGAGTAACTTTTCTCTCCCATCTTCCAGCGATGAGTCGGGTGACCCAGATAACGTTTGGCGTGAATCACCACCCTGTCGGGATGCCGCACCGAATTTCGAAGAGCCTCCGTTCCAACGATGACGTGATCACCATCAAACAATACGACGGAGGGCGTAGAGAGCTCACCATCCTTGTTGGAAATGGTCATCGGCTCACCATGCTCGTTCAAATAAGAGATGCACGAGTAGGTGGTTCCCAAATCGATGCCAACGGCATGGACTGTCTGCATGGCGGCGCTGGCCTTCTCAAATCAAACGGTGGGAGAGCACAACAATCATACTCAAATGCTATCACTGCCCCACAACGATTGCCACGAGATATCCCCATAGCTTGCACGTCAAAATTCGAATGTGGCCGGAATGATGCCTCGTGTGAAATACTTATTACGAATGCCTTCCATGACGAAACGCACAATCCTGCTGATTTTTAACCACGATTCCTGTCGGTGGAGGACCTTTCTGAAACTCCGCCTGCCAGTGAGATTTGTCAACCAGCAACCAATACCCGTATTCAGGCAAAAACGATGATCGCCACAACAAATTCTGCAGCCGTCACGGTGTTTCGAAACTCCTCTTGCTCGGTTTTCTCAACGCTACTACCATGCCGCGCTTTGGATGGGGTCAGCAGAGCCCGGGCATCCAAATCCGATTTTGTGCCAAGAGACGGTCATGCTCCGGGCTGGCCTGAAATTCTTTCGACGATTGCTATGTGCCACGATCTTACTCGCATTGATCGTTTGTGGTGCCGAGGTCGTCGTACGCACGTATGAAGTCGTCCAGGGAAAATCTGTCTGTTCGCCGTCGAATTCCGTCGGCGCCGTGGATCCCACGGGATTATCCATTCCCTCCTGGACCGTCCATCACGAACTGAAACCGCTCTCTGCGGCAAAAGTGCCCGGTCTGGACTTAGGCAGTCACGTCGATATCCGTACCAATAGCACTGGCCTGCGGGGACCAGAAGTGACTATTCCCAAGCCCGACAATGTCTATCGCATCATTCTCCTTGGCGATGAAACAATCTTCTCGCCGGAGATTCCCGAGTCCGAACATTGCATTCGCCTGCTGCACGACCTGCTCCAAACACAGTCGCATCTGGCCGTGGAAATCATCAACGCGGGACTGCCTGGGGCATGCCCACTGACCGAATATCTGCTCTTTAAACAACGTCTACTGGCACTGCAACCGGATCTCGTTTTAGTGCATTACGACTGGTCAGACGTCGCCGACGACCAACAGATGAGACGTCGAGCCCAATGTTCCAAAGAAGGAACCCCACTCTGCTGTCCTCACCCTAGTTTGATTGGAGCACGGAGACTGACTCAACCGATTGATAAGCTCAGACAACAATTCCGGCTGATCGATTGGGGCCTTTGGGCGACAAGCCAGGAATGGAAACGCACACTCGCGGAGCTATCGGCCAACACTCGGGACAGTAACGACAACCACTATGCCTGGCTGCGTGACGAACAACTGGAAGGGAATATCATCGTCCAGCAGTCGTTTCGTCCGATCAGCGATCTGGCGCAGTTGATCCCGAACAACCATTTTCAGCTTGCGGTAATCACCTCGCCAAAACCTTGGCAGGTCTCCGCCCGATGCAGCAGCGGAAAGGGAACTCGATTGGGTCATGGAGTCTCCAAAAACGCCTACTTCCCCAGTCGTGCACCGTTCGTCAGCCTCGCAAATTACGTAATCGGTCGACGGTTGCAGTATGCGGATGCCTCGCTGACACTCACGAGTGGAGAGGATCCCGATTCTAACTTTCTTCAGTCTGCTCCCCGCTGGTCACCCGCAGGGCACCGCCGTGTTGCCGAGTTTCTCGCAAGTTTTTTGATGGAGCGGGTGCCGGGACCTTGGAACAGGCCGTCCTTCGAATACAGCAAGCCCGAAGTCAGCCGCGTTTCACCCGCTTCCACACCGGTTCAGTGGGCCAGCGGACAGCGAGCCAACCGTTAGTCAGGGCCTCGTGTTTGCCGGCGTCCTGATCGATTGATACCAAAACCACAACGGACCTCCGATGTGCATCCGCCGACAGAAGGGACACGCATGACTCATCCGCCATCTCGATCCAACATCTACTTCGACATTGCGGCCGATCATTTGGGGTTACCCGATCGCATGCGCACCCTCTTACTCACGCCGGAACGCGACATCAAAGTTCAGGTCCCCATCCGACTTGACAATGGCGATCTCGAAACGTTTCTCGGATACCGAGTGCAACACAATAGTGCACGCGGTCCGATGAAGGGAGGAATGCGTTATCACCCCGAGGTTGATGATCCCGAAGTTCAGACATTGGCCCAGCTCATGACCTGGAAGACCGCTGTTGTTGATCTTCCCTATGGTGGAGCCAAGGGAGGCATTGCCGTCGATCCACGCAGCCTCAGCAAGGCGGAACTCGAACGCTTGACAAGAAAATTTGTCGATCAAATTCACGATCTCGTCGGGCCCAATTCGGACATTCCGGCACCCGACATGGGAACCAACTCTCAGGTCATGGCGTGGTTCATGAACCAGTACCAAAAGCATCACGGATTTCAGCCCGCGTGCGTGACCGGCAAACCGCTGGCGTTGCACGGATGCGAGGGACGCGAAGAAGCCACCGGTCGTGGAGTTGTGATCATTGCCGAACGTCTATTTCATCGACTCGGACAATCGTTGGCCGGGAAAACGGTCTCGCTTCAGGGGTTCGGAAATGTCGGCAGCTTTACGGCGAAATTTCTCTATGAGCGAGGAGCTCGAGTCATCGCGGTGACGGACGTTCGTGGCGGAGCGAAGGATCCACTCGGACGGGGTCTCGACATTCCACAACTCTTAGAATACGCACGATCGAACAACGGCGTTCAGGGCTTCCCCGGAACCGAGCCACTCACCAACGACGAGTTGTTTACCCAGAATGTCGACCTGTTGATTCCGGCAGCCCTCGGTGGACAATTCACCTCAAAAACCGCTCCTTTCGTCACGGCGAAATACATTGTCGAAGCCGCGAACGATCCGACCACACCGGAAGCGGACGCAATCTTCGCAAAACAGAACGTGATCGTGGTCCCCGACATTTTGGCGAATGCTGGCGGCGTGACGGTGAGCTATTTTGAATGGGTTCAGAATCGCAGCGTCGTGCACTGGCCGCTCGAAGAGATTCGTGCGAAGCTGGAACAGAAACTGTCCGCCGCCTTCGATGCCGTGTGGCAGGTCGGTCAGGAAAAGAAGGTCTCACTCCGTACGGCTGCGTATATTCTGGCCATCGGTCGCGTGGCTCAGGCAACGGAGTTGGGAGGGGGCGGCTGACGTTTGGCGGTGATACTCCCGAGAGTCACGACGCGTATTCCCACTGTTTTGTCAGCCTGACCAAAATTCGTCTTTCTTCCCCTTAGAAAAAACTATCAGAGGTGTGCTTGATCATGTCCCGCATCCAAATCTATGACACCACTCTGCGCGACGGCAGCCAATGTGAAGGGATCAATTTTTCGCTTCAGGACAAGCTCTCCATCACTCAAAAGCTGGATGACATAGGGATCGATTTCATTGAAGGGGGCTACCCCCTGTCGAATCCGAAGGATGCCGAGTACTTCACCCGTGTTCGAGACCTGCGGCTGAGCCAAGCCAAGATCTGTTCGTTCGGAATGACTCGGCGAAAAGGATGTGCGGCTGAAGAGGACGTCGGGATGTGTGCTCTGCGCGATGCCAAGACACCCGTCGTGACCATTGTCGGCAAGACATGGGATCTGCACGTGTTTGAAGTGCTGAATATTGATGAAGCCGAGAATCTGGCGATGATCCGCGATTCCGTCTCCTTCATCCGAGCGGAGGGGAGCGAGGTTTTTTACGACGCCGAACACTTCTTCGACGGATTTCTGGCGAATCCCGAATTCGCTCTCAAGACGGTCCTCGCGGCCGAGGAAGCGGGCGCCAGTACGATCGTGCTGTGCGATACCAACGGAGGTCGCCTGCCAGAAGAGATTGCCGCTGCGGTCGATGCCGTTCGAAAAGTGCTGCGGGTTCCGATCGGAATCCACGTTCATAATGACGGGGAACTAGCGGTCGCCAATTCGCTGATCGCCGTGGATCGCGGAGCAATCCAAGTTCAAGGAACGATCAATGGAATTGGTGAGCGTTGTGGAAATGCAGACCTCATCAGTGTGATTGGAAATCTCGTGATCAAGAAGGGGTATGACCTGTTGAAACCAGGGGGTCTGGTGTATTTGACGGAACTGTCTCGTTATGTCTCCGACATCGCCAACATGAACTTCCGATCCGGTCAGGCTTTCGTCGGCTCGAGTGCATTTGCTCATAAGGGGGGAATGCATGTTCACGCCGTAAATCGTCTCGCCGCAAGTTATGAACACATTCCACCGGAATCCGTCGGCAATCAGCGACGCATTTTGGTGAGTGAACTATCGGGCCGCTCGAACATCATCGCCAAGACGACGAAGTATCAGATCCAGCACGACAACGCGTTGGTCGTAAGAATTCTCCAACGCGTCCAAGACTTGGAAAACGAGGGGTATCAATTCGAAGCGGCCGATGCCTCGTTCGATCTACTTGTTCGCAAAGAGGCTGGCGCATATGCGCCAGCATTTCAGCGGTTGCATTATCGAGTCAACGTCGAGACCTCGGCCGAGAAGGTGGCCGGGAAGATGACGATCACCGAAGCCACCGTGAAACTGCGTGTCCAATCGTTGATCGAACACGTTGTCAGCGAAGGAGACGGTCCGGTGAATGCCCTCGACAACGCGCTTCGCAAGGCCCTCGCGGCGACCTATCCGAGTCTGTCCGAGATGCAACTTGTGGACTACAAGGTTCGCGTCATCAATTCCGCCGAGGGAACAGCCGCGAGAGTCCGAGTGATCATTCAGAGTCGAGACAAGACGGACACCTGGAGCACTGTCGGTGTCTCAGAAAACGTGATCGAAGCCAGTTGGCTGGCTCTCGTCGATAGTGTCGAATACAAGCTCTATAAAGATGCCGAGACGACAACGTCGTGTTCCGTCATACCTCGCGTCTGATTTCCTCTATCAATTTTACCGAATTCTATGCCCACAGAAATCCCCAAGCAATACGATCCCGCTGCCGCGGAAGCTCAGTGGCTTCCCTTTTGGGAGGCGCGTGGTGACTTCCATGCCGATCCACCCGCGTCCGGTGAGAGGCATCCGAAGCCACCGCATGTGATCATGATTCCGCTGCCGAATGTGACCGGCGCACTGCATATGGGACATGCTCTGAACGGTACGCTTCAAGACCTGCTGACGCGCTGGCGTCGCATGCAGGGCTATGAGGCCCTGTGGATGCCAGGAACCGATCATGCCGGAATTGCCACGCAATCGGTCGTCGAGAAACGGATGCTGGAAGAGGAAGGACTCACGCGTCACACCATTCCGGGCGGACGTCAGGCACTCGTTGAACGGATTTGGAAATGGAAAGACGAATACGAATCTCGAATTCTGTCTCAACTGAAACGGATCGGAGCCAGTTGCGATTGGCGTCGCGTGCGGTTCACATTAGACGACGTCTGTTCACGCGCCGTGCGGCAGACATTCTTCAAGATGTTCCGAGATAAGCTGATCTTCCGCGGCAGCCGACTCGTAAACTGGGACTGCTTTCTTCAAACGGCCGTCGCCGACGATGAGGTCTACGACGAGGAGATCGACGGGCATTTCTGGACATTCAATTATCCGTTGGTGGAAGAAGTGCCGGGTGGCGAGTGGCGTGTGATCCGTTCCAACCTCAGTAACGGAACAGCGTCACTTAAGAGTCCGCAACCGACACTCGGGACTGTCGAAACCATTTCGTTCAGCACGACACGTCCCGAGACGATGCTTGGCGATACAGCCGTCTGTGTCCATCCCACGGACGAGCGGTACAGTCATCTCATCGGCAAGCATGTTCGCATCCCCGTCAACGGGCGAATCATTCCAATCGTTGCCGATGCATTGCTGGCCGATAAGACGTTGGGAACCGGCTGTGTGAAAGTCACTCCCGCGCACGATCCGAATGACTATGCCTGTTGGACTCGCAACAAAGAGACAATGGGCGAGCCGATCAACCTCCTGAATCCGGACGGCACGTTGAACGAAAACGCGGGGCCATGGCAGGGGCTGGATCGCCTTGTGGCACGTCAGGCCGTGGTCACCGCGATGGAACAACTCGGGCACTTCGAAAAGGTGGAAGACCGCAAAATTCCTCTCAAACACAGCGATCGCTCGAAGACCCCGGTCGAACCGTATCTGTCCGAGCAATGGTTTGTGAAAATGGAGACTCTCGCTCAAAACGCGATCGATGCCGCCAACGACGGTCGCGTGACATTCTATCCCGAACGCTACCGCCAGTCGTACCTCAGTTGGCTCGGCGAAAAACGGGACTGGTGCATCAGTCGCCAACTCTGGTGGGGACATCGGATTCCGGTGTGGACGATGACACTGGGGGTTGCCGATTTGACCGCGACGCTCCGTTCGTTGGCAGGAATCAAGTCTTCCACCGAAGGAATGCTATTTTATCAGATGCAAACGGCAGGGGAGTTGCAAGATTTCCTGGATGCTTGGAAGAGTTCGAGATCTGCTGTTGAGTCTCGGCATGACGATGCAAACGTTCTTGCCTCAGTCTGGGAAACCGGCCTCGCTGCTCAATACCGTCGCGATCCGAAATCGGGGGCCGTGACCTGCTTTGTCTGCGTGGCACCGGGCAACCCGCTGACCGAAGCCCGACTTGATGAACTGGGATTGTGTCGAGACGAAGACGTTCTCGACACATGGTTCAGTTCGGCGTTGTGGCCTCACGCGACGTTGGGCTGGCCGGACACGGAGCACAACCCCTCGCTGGCTTCTGGCTCTGCGCCCGACACGACCGACGCCGCCGCATCCACAAATTCCGTTCTCCCCTACTTCTACCCTGGGAGTGTGCTGGTCACGTCGCGTGACATCATCACGCTGTGGGTTGCACGCATGGTGTTGACTGGCCTGTACAACATGGGAAGCGTCCCGTTCAAGCATGTCTGCATTCATCCGAAGATTCAGGACGGCTTTGGGCAGACGATGTCAAAGTCGAAGGGAAACGGCGTCGATCCGATCGAGTTGATTGAGAAGTACGGTTGCGACGGAATGCGTTTCACCATCGCCTCATTCGCGGGTGAAACGCAAGACGTGCGGTTGCCGGTCGGCTACGAGTGCCCTGATTGCCAAGCCGTGATTCCACAGGAGCCACGGCATCTGAAATTCAAACCCGGCAAACCAAAGATCAAGTGCGCGAAGTGCAAGAAGGAATCGCAGTACGCCACACCAAACTACATTCCCGACGACGGCGAGTTGGTCGCGAGAATCGTCATCGAACGGTTTGAGTATGGTCGCAATTTTTGCAACAAGCTGTGGAACGCGGCTCGATTTGCCATGCTGAATTTGGAAGGATTTACCGCAGCATCCGTGGCTCCGAACGAACTAGCAATGGAGGATCGCTGGATCCTTTCGCGACTGGCCACGGTCACGGACGAAGTGACGTCGCTCTTGGAACTCTACAAATTTGACGCCGCGACTCGATCGTTGCGAGACTTTGTGTGGAACGAATTTTGTGACTGGTATCTGGAAATGATTAAGTCGCGACTTCGAGACGAGACACTGAAACCCGTCGCTCAGCGTGTCCTTGTGACAGTACTGGATACGACGCTCCGTCTCCTGCATCCCTTCACGCCATTCATTACAGAAGAATTGTGGCAGCGACTGAAAGAGATCGCGCCGGCTCGAGGGCTGCCGATCCCCGCACTCGCCTCGGATGC
Organism: Schlesneria paludicola DSM 18645; assembly: GCA_945876035.1. Taxonomy (GTDB): domain Bacteria; phylum Planctomycetota; class Planctomycetia; order Planctomycetales; family Planctomycetaceae; genus Schlesneria; species Schlesneria paludicola_C. The sequence goes on from CAMCMU010000053.1 coordinate 27,085, forward strand.
CATCATCGTGGCTCCGTGGCCAAGTGGCCTGAATGTCTGGCGTGATCGGTCGCTGGAATCACGCTTCCAACGCCTGCAGGAACTGATCGTTGCCGTTCGAAATGTGCGCGGAACCTACAACATCAGCGCTGCTGTTGAGGTGACGATCTCGGTCCGATGTTCTCCTGATGTGGCGCACGATCTCGATCAGGTGAAGGGGCCGTTCGAAAGTTTGGCCAAAGCGACTCTGACATCGACCGGACCGGACACCTGTCGCCCGAAGGCATCCGTGAGCTTTTCCCTCGGAGACGCGGATGGCTATCTGCCGTTGGCAGGACTCGTCGATTTTCAGGCTGAGTTGGCTCGACAGCAGAAAGAATCCGAAAAACTGCGCGGTTTTATCGCCAGTACCGAAAAGAAGTTAGCCAATTCCAACTTCGTGGACAGGGCGCCCTCGGAGGTCGTGGAAGAGGTTCGCGAAACGCTGGCCGGCCAAAAAAAACAACTGGTAAGCATCGAAGAAATAATCCACCACCTGTCAGAAAACGATGCGATGTAGCCGTCGGCTAAGGCGCGTCTGATCCGTGTTCCGAATCGATCTTTGGACGAGGAGAACGAAATCGAAGGTCGATGAGATTCGTCCACGATGGAACTCCGACAATGCGCGATTTTCGAGCCTAGCCACGGGTCCACTTGCCTGCATTGACATTTTTCGGAATCGATGAAGCACGTGTCACTTGCGGCGGCTTCGTTCGCGCCTCAGCCTCATGAAAACATCGGCGCATGGCAGACGAACAGGGAACTCCATTCCGGCCACATGGAATGGCCCTTGGCAACGCGATTGCGTTGGGCTTTTTTTGCTCCGCGGCAATGGGTGGCACGTCGACGCCCAACGAGAGCCCGTATGACGTGTCTGGAACATCACAAAAAACGTCCTGATTCCAGCGATCGAGAGACGCGTTGGGGCGTCATGACCACAGGGGCAGCACCCGAGATTCGCCTGTTCCCATGCGGTCTGCTGCATGACGTTGGATTCCCGCAGGGATCCGTCCGCCAGCTGTAGAACGGCTGCGCAGCATGGGCCTCACGAATCGGGAGCGCTTGAGCCTTTAAATCCCTCCGGACTATACTGCAGATCCTCAAGGCAACTCAATCCGTTCAGGAGAGATGGCGTGTTCGTACAAATGGAATTGGCTCGAATCATTATTAGCGAGATCAACGATCAGCAGGTCATTTTTCTGCGAGAAGTTGCTGGTGATCGCTCATTCCCGATCCTCATCGGGCTGTTTGAGGCCACCAGCATCGATCGTCGCGTGCGTGGGGAGATTTCTCAACGGCCACTGACGCACGATCTGCTCAAGGCGAGTATCGAAGCCATTGGTGGCCAGATTCAAGATGTGGTGATCCACAGTCTCGAAGACCACACCTATTTTGCCGGCATCCGCATCAAAAAAAATGGGGAGCTTATCAATGTCGACAGCCGTCCGAGCGATGCCGTGGCACTCGCCGTTCACTATACGCCTCACCTGCCAATCTATGTGGACGATGACGTGCTAAATAAAGCCCTAGGATAATCCGGACGGCCTCATTTTTTAATCAAGGGACTGGAGTCCCTCATGCTCTCGGATTCGGTTCACCACAAGGCTCGTCTCCGAGCCACAACCGACATTGCCTCGAAACGGTCACCCCGTCACATTCAATTTCTTTTATCGCTCGTCACGAATGCATTCCGAGGAAGAGCCGTGAATCCGTCACCCATTCGGGAGGGATCGTCATCACCTGTCGCTTTCAGAAAAGGAACGGCAACAGCCGCGCAGCAGAATCCCGTGGCCGCTAAAATCTGACTGTGCCCTGCATCAGCCGAGTGGTCGGAACATTCAAACCACGCAGCTGACGAATAGGAAGAAAAAGGGAAGGGGAGCGCGGCAACACTGGCGGTGAAGAACCGCAACTCGATTTTCACGGAAACCTCATTTTAAGCCACCAAGCGATCATCGCTCCTGGATCGGACAACACAAAACGTCGTATCACGCTATTCTCTGCGGTCTGACGGAGCCCAAATGCTGCGTCTCAGCGGGCTCTTGAGGGGTCTGTTTTTTTGAGTCGTTCTTGGTTCTCTCTGTGCCTGAGAGCGGATTCCTTGAGTTCAGAATCAATCGGCCGGTTTTCATGAAGGTACGCGTAGATGATAGCACCCTATCTCGATCTCGTTCATACGCTTCGGCAGGCTTTTCCACAACCGGTGTCAGATCAAGTTCATGATGCCTACTTCGTCTTTTCGTTTCTGCGGGCGTTAGATCAACTCGACGCGATGAAGTCCGCGTCGCCATTGCTGGGCGCACCGGGGACGCTGGACTACGAGGCCGCTCGAAAATCACGGATCGAAGAGAATCCGAGTTCGCTTGAACAAGTGACACAGACTCTGGTCGAACACTTGTCGGGAATGTTTATCTGGGGACATCCTCGAGCACAGATCAACGTCATCCCGCCACCGACAATTGCCAGTGTGATCGGCGGACTCCTGCCGATGATTTATAATCCAAACTTGGTCAGCGACGAATCATCTCGACAGGTTGCGGTCGCCGAGGTTGAAGTCTCAACCATGACAGCAGCTCTTGTCGGATACGACCCCGCACAATCGGCAGGGTTGTTCACATTTGGCGGTACCGCAACGCTGCTTTATGGAGCGAAGCTCGGATTGGAAAAGGCCTGTCCCGGCTCAGGACGACAAGGCCATCGCCAGCGAGCGGTCATCCTCTGTTCCGAACGCGCGCACTTTGCATGCCTCAGTGTCGCCAATTGGCTGGGCATTGGTCAGGAAAATGTCATTCATGTTCCCTGCTCGATGGAGAATGAAATCCGTCCCTGTCTCTTGGAGTCGATGGGGCGTGAGATCCTTAAAAACGGCGGCAAGATCGCAGCCATCGTCGCGACGTTGGGAACCACCGATCACTTTGGTCTGGATGATCTGTACGCCATTCACGACGTGCGGGAGCGGCTGGTCGAAGAGTTCCACCTGGACTACAAGCCGCATCTCCACGCCGATGCCGTCATTGGCTGGGCTTGGTCCGTTTTTAACGACTATGATTTCGCCAAGAATCCGCTCCTTTTTCGGCATCGAACGGTCAGGGCTCTGGCGGGAGCGGTCCGTCGTATCCGACTCCTTCCGCTCGCTGATTCGATCGGGATCGACTTCCACAAGACCGGATTCTGCCCCTACGTCTCAACGCTGTTTCTCGTCAAGCAGGCGGCCGATCTGGAGTTGATTTCGCGGCGGCAAGAGGACACGCCGTATCTGTTCCATGATGGCCATTACCATCCCGGCCGCTACACACTGGAAACCTCGCGTTCGGGAAGCGGTGCCCTTTCCGCATTGGCCAATCTCCGTTTATTTGGCAAGGATGGGTTGAGATCCTTACTCGGTCATGTCGTGTCCATGGCGGAGATCTTACGAGAGCAACTCGAAGGCCACGCCGCGACCACCGTCTGCAATCGAGGCAACTTTGGCCCCGTCACTCTGTTTCGAGTTTATCCCGATGGAATCGATACCTTTGGGGTACTGGAATGCGAACAAAAAGACGTATCGTACCGCGACCAACTTTTAGCCCACAACGACTACAACCGTCGTATCTTTCAACTCGTTCAAGAAGATGCGTTGAAAGGGGAGGGGGTCGTGATCTCACTGACCGATTGCTACTGCGAGTCCGACTACGGCGAACCAATGGTCGCCCTCAAAAGTTACATCCTCAGTCCGTTCGCTGAGGAACAGTATGTCGATGCCGTGCTGCAATCGCTGTGGAAGGCAAGAGCCAAAATCACCGCCGATCCCCAACCTCCTCGAAGCACCAGCCCGCCTGGGTCCACGACAGGACATCCGAACCCTTGAGCACGCGACGGACGACGCGTTGCGGATTAAAAGTGGGAACGGTGAGCAACACGTACAATTTCAAGGCGTATTCAGGCAAGTACAGGAATTCCGAGATCCGCCAGATCATTGAAAGTGGCGTCGTAAAATGCGGGGGCACGCGTGGGATCAGTCGCCTCGCCAAATGGAATAAAAACGACCATTCCTTGTCGGGCGCGCGTGAGCCGAACTCGATAAGCATGGCGCAGGTAAACCCGGTTGTCGGCATTGACGATGTGGCACCAACGATTACTGCGGAAGTCGTGGCAACTCCATTCCTCTGCGTTAAAACGCGGATCGCCGTCCCACGTCACCACGCACGCCCAATCCAGCTCTAAGCCCTGCACCTGAAATTCTGGCGCGGCGTCTTCGAGATAATCACTCGACCGTATGTCATTCTTGCCGTTCAGGAACCAGTGAACCGGATCAACATCCACACGAATATCAATCACGTGTGGCTTGAGCCAGTGGGCTTTGGACGAAGCGACGAGGCCGAACCGTTCCGTGCCCTGGCGTTGTCTCACAACTGGGGCCTGATCTTGCGAAACCTCTGCGGAGCGGCCAAACCGCACTCGCGACCGGATCACGCCGCTCGCAAACGACAAAACTAGACGTCTTCAGCAGGCTGTTCGAGGTGTCGTCTGTGGATCGCACCGTCATCTCTCCGGCAGAAACAATCAAAAGTGGAGGCAGGAACAGGCGGCTGTTGAATTTAAGGTCTCACCAAGTGCCTTCATCGGCGACCTGTCGAGTTTTGGAATCATTGATGATGCCCTTGGCACCGTGAAACAGACGCGATGTTGCCGAATGC
>CAMCMU010000054.1 GCA_945876035.1 Schlesneria paludicola DSM 18645
GTGGATCCGTCGCAGGGTAGCCCCCGTTCTGATCAGAAGTTCCCACAACCACTCCACCTGGCACTCCGCCGCCAGCAATGAACACTGTCTGGACAGATCCCCAATGGTCACGGCCGCCGCCGTTGGCGGAGGAATTGACTTTCGGAGTGGCCACTCGTGGACAGACCCGAATCGGAAAAGTAGCGTGTGCACGATCGCAGCGAAGGCGTTCTGGATCAGGACAGAAAACGAGAGAAACAGAGCGATCATTCAGTGAATTTCTCAAGACAAATTCCGCGTTTGTTTTGGAATGCTGTTCCCGAGATTGTGGGAGGTGTCCTCAGCCGCAGTTGAAACAACGGGTCCACATCCGATGTCGCCCATCAAACAAACAGGCCGACCCATCATTGGGTCAGCCTAGTGAGTCTTTCGTACGGAATCAGCCGTTCAGGCTGCTGCCGAGCCGTCTCTTGGCAGAAGTCGCATTTCACCGCGAATCACTTCTGGTGTCAGCACGTATTTCTGGCCGGGTTGCAAATCAGGTAGTTCGAACATCACTTCGAACATCGATTCTTCAACAACCGATCTCAAACCGCGTGCTCCCGTGTCTTTCGACTTGGCGATTTTTGCGATTTCGAGAAGTGCTTCGGGAGTGAATTCCAGTTCCGCATTTTCCATCTGAAAGAACTTCTGATACTGCTTCACCAGCGAATTCTTTGGCTCCACAAGTATCCTCGCGAGATCGTCTTCTTCCAGAGGAGCCAAGGCACTGACAACAGGAAGTCGCCCCACCAACTCGGGAATCATGCCATATTCGATCACATCATCGGTGGACGCTTGGGGCAGAAGTTTGCCACTGCGGGCCTTGAGCGGATCTTCCACTTCGGCCGCTCCAAATCCAATCGTCCGCTTGCCCATACGCTTGGCGATGATGTCTTCCAAGCCGACAAACGTTCCGCCGCAAATAAAGAGAATGTTGGTTGTGTCCAGTTGAATATACTGCTGCTCAGGGTGCTTACGTCCTCCCTGCGGTGGTACATTGGCCACGGTCCCTTCCAACATTTTGAGTAGCGCCTGTTGCACTCCCTCGCCGGAGACATCCCGTGTGATGGAGACGTTTTGCGATGTCTTTCCGATTTTGTCGATTTCGTCGATGAAGATGATCCCGCGTTGAGCGGCTTCGACATCGAAATCCGCAGCGTGCAACAACTTGAGCAGCAAATTTTCGACATCCTCGCCGACGTATCCAGCCTCCGTCAGCGTGGTCGCATCACCGATGGCAAAGGGAACCTGTAGCAGGCGAGCGAGGGTCCTCGCCATCAAGGTTTTGCCAGAACCTGTGGGGCCGATTAGGAGGATGTTTGATTTCTCAATTTCGACTTCGTTTTCGACATCGGCCGTGGCCATCAGCCGCTTATAGTGATTATGTACGGCAACAGAGAGAATTTTTTTCGTGCGATCCTGTCCGATCACATATTGGTTCAAGTGTTCGGTGATCTCTCGAGGGGTTGGAACGCGGGTGAACAACTTTGTGGACGTTCCCCGTCGCTTTCGCTCTTGGTCGAGTATGCTTTGGCAGAGTTCAATGCAGTCGCCGCAGATGTAGACCTCATCGGGTCCTTCGACAAGGGGACCGACTTCGCGGTAACTCTTGCGACAAAAAGAACAATTGGCATTTTTCTTTGCAGTCGATCCGCGTTTGCTGGCGGAAATGAAATCGCGTCCCGTGGTCATTAGCTTTCCTTCAGCGTTGCCTCTGGGCATTCTGTCAATGAAAATTTGACGATTAAAGTGTGCTGCGGAGTCCTATCGCTGTCCTCTTCCTGCCGTAACTTTCGTCATGGCCCTTCCCAGAGCCTTGATTTCTTCGCGATTCGTTTTCTTGTCAATTGCCAACGACATCCTCGGTCATTTGGCGTTTGATCTTGATTCGAGATCGTTTTCGTTTGTGGATCCAACGGCTTGCTCGTTCGAAAGCAACTCAACGGCAGTCTTAGCCTGTCCTTGAGCGTGTTGACACTCTTGCAATTGTTGGACGTGGTTGCTGGCCAACCGACCCTTTATCAATCGGTACTCGTCTTCGGTTAACCCACCTCGGCGATGCAATTCGCCAAACTGTTTCAGCAATTCTAGGCTGTCCTCGGCACGACCGGAATCTTCGTGAAACCATGCTCTCAATTGAAAGATAAACCAGCAAGAGACGCCGAGGATGACGAGCAAAAGAGCCCAATGCCAGGGAGCGAACGTCTCCCCCAATTTTTGGAGGACATTCCATTTCAAGACAACGGCGAGCATTTCGAAGTGTCTCCCTGCAACGCCCACGATCGGCACTCTCCAATTGGGCTCAGACCTATTCACAGCATGATTATTTTAAGTCGGAGCCAATCAAGCAAGCCGCATGACCCTGAGTCACGTAAATCGTGAGTCCCTGAATGAGTCACTCGAGCAGTCTTCATGCCAAAATAGGCTGCCGCTTTCAAGAGTTCTCTTCTGTAAATACGATTTTGCAAATTTTGGGCGGATCACGGGCGGGCATCACCAGCCGCCGTCCCTTTTTTGAGGATCCGAATTGTTCACTGGTTTTGCAATTACGGCGGCTGATGCTTGTAGGGATTACAGGCGGCGGACGCCCGCTGCGATTGCTTGCCGGCCGCAGTCGCCCTAGAATCTTCCGGCCGATGTCTTCGGTTGAATTCGAAGCGATCACTCGCCCGTGACGTGACGATTTCGCATCTGGCATACAGTCTGCCGATGAACCGTACAACGGACGCGCACATGAATTTTGACCAGCGACTTGAACGAGCGATTGAAAGAGGCCAGCAACAACGTTCTTTTGCGGAACGCGAACGCGCAGAACTTGCCATGACCGAGGAAGAATGCAAGAACCTGCACTCCAAGGCAAGGCTGGAACTTTCAGAGAACATTGAATCCTGTCTGAAAAAACTCGTCGAGCATTTTCCGGGTTTCGATTTCGAATCAATCGTTGGCGTTGAGGGTTGGGGGGCACGAATTTCTCGCAACGATTTGGCACCTCGAGATGGCAAACCGCTGAACAAGTATTACAGTCAATTGGAGATGCTCGTTCCCCCTTTGACATCAGGCCGAATTGTCGAATTAATTGCCCGCGGTACGATATGGAATAAAGAAGTCCTGAGCAGGACTCATTATCATCAATTGACGCAACTCGAGATCAACGGATTCCGTGATCTGATTGATCAATGGGTACTGGAATATGCCGAGAAGTTCTCGGCACGTGCGTGATCTTTAATAACAATAATAGGACAAGGAAATTTGTGTCCCATGAGTCGTCACGAAAGCCTGCAACGGGTTCTTGATCGCGGATTGGTGGCCATTATTCGAGCCAGTTCAAGTGAACAACTCGTCAATGTGGCACGAGCATTGAGTGCTGGGGGGATCGACATCATCGAAGTCACCTTCACGACACCGGGTGTCGTTGAGGTAATTACGGCTTTGAAGAAAGAGCTAGGAGGAAAAGTGTTGGTCGGTGCGGGAACAGTTCTGGACCCCGAGACGGCTCGAACGGCAATTCTGGCGGGTGCGGAATTTCTTGTTTCACCGACGGTCAACTTAGAGGTGATCAAGTTGGCACTTCGTTACGACAAGGCGATCATGCCGGGCGCCTATTCGCCTACGGAAGTCCTGACAGCATGGGAGGCTGGTGCCGACATTGTCAAATTGTTCCCTGCGGATATTGGTGGCCCGGCATACCTCAAAGCTCTCAAGGGGCCGTTGCCGCAAGTTCGGCTGATGCCAACCGGCGGTGTCAATTTGGAGACGCTGAAAGATTTTGTCAAAGCTGGGGCGTGTGCTGTCGGACTCGGTAGTCAACTCGTGGAAAAAGAAGCCGTCGAACGCGGGGACTTCGAGCGTATTCGCGATCTAGCGAGTCAGTACGTCGAAAAAATGAAGCACGCCCGGGCGTGACGGAGAAAAAATTGATTGGGTGTCTCGCACTTTGATCGATGCAACAGTGATTGAATAAAAGAGTCAGTCTTCTCACAACGAGCTTGGTGATATTTCCTCGACGTCGTCTTTTTGTGGCACAGATCCGCTCTGAACCTCAGGCCGGTCATTGAAGGCAATAGATGCCGAATCGGTGTTTCTCTAGTCGGATACAAACGCTCACAAGAGATAGAAATAACAAAGGTTTCATCGTTCGGGCATCAAATCCAAATGGGGCGGTCATTGTCTCCACGCGACCCCCAACGGGTTAGTAGACGCCTTCTGCTCCTGCAATTCTTTTCCAGATTTTCAGAAAGTCTTCCATGACGACATGGATCGGGGGGCCCTGCCCGGATTGTGGCGATGACATGCCGCCAGCGATGATTCATTGCCGAAACTGTCGCAAATTGCTGAACACGGATCTCGAATGGGACAGCGTGGAGGTTGCTATCTTCATTCCCCTTGAGGAGCTTGATTCGATGATTGAAATCGTACCGACAGGCGTTTTCGTCGACTGCCCAAAATGTGTGCAGGAACTGAAGATCAATCGTAAATATTTCGGCGAGCGGGTCGAATGCAAGTTTTGCGGCACGGACTTCCGTTTGGACCCAACAAGCCCACACGTCAAAGAGAGTTCCGTGTATTCGAAGTGTCCGCATTGTGAACGGGATTTACGGTTTGCTCGGAAATACGTTGGTGTCAAAGTCGCTTGCCGGTTTTGTGGTGGCAAAATTCACATCGTCGATGAGCAGTCCATAGATCAGAAGACCGCTAAGAAGTAAGATCGCCAATAATAACGGCGTTTTGACCAACCGCTGGGGCTATCGATTTCGCCAGCGACTTGGCAGGAAGAGGCCCTTGCCGCTCGTGAAGCCAATGGTCGATTGAAGCTTTGCAACGGAGTCTTTCACCCGCAATTTTTCATGAGCGAAAGTTTCATGTTGAGCTCACAAGGATGTCTAACAGCGAGACGGAGATGTTTGCTGATTGCATTCCTGACCTTGTTAACGAATGCGAATGGCCTGCAGGCTGCGGAAGAACTCGGCGTGCGTGTTCCGGACGATTTTGAAGTTGTCCAGTTTGCCGGGGACGATCTGGCTCATGACATCTTCTCCATGACGATCGACTCGCGGGGGCGTGTCGTTGTTGCCGGTCCTGGTTACGTCAAAATCTTGATTGATCAAGATGGAGACGGAAAAGCGGACGTGGCCAGGCTCTTTTCGGAGTCACCTCAGAACGGTGCTCAAGGAATGTTTTTTCACGGAAATTCCCTGCTCTGCATTGGCGATGCAGGGCTGTTGAGATATCGCGACGAAGACGAAAACGATCAAGCCGATGGACCTCCGGATGTCTTTCTGAAGACCAAGACAGGAGGCGAGCACGATCTTCATTCGATCCAGCAGGGTCCCGATGGTTGGTGGTATGTCATTGCCGGAAACTTAGCCGGCATTACAGAGAAGTATGCCACACTACCCTCCTCGCCCATTCAACAGCCGCGTGCCGGAGTGATTTTTCGTTTGAAACCAGATCTCTCTGGCGGCGAAATTTTGTCTCATGGCCTGCGAAATGCCTACGATTTCGCCTTCAATGGACAGGGGGATTTGTTTACGTACGACAGTGATGAGGAACGCGAGGTCTCGCTTCCGTGGTATCGACCCACTCGCGTCTTTCATTCGATGATCGGAGCCGATCACGGATGGGTCAGCAAGAGTTGGATTCGTCCTGACGGAGCATTCGACATGCCGCCGATCGTTGCGCCTTTGGGGCGAGGTTCGCCGTCTGGGGTTGTCTGTTATCGTCATCAACAATTTCCAAGCAAATACCATGACTCCTTGTTTGTTCTCGATTGGACGTACGGTCGAATCCATGCACTCCCCTTGAGTTCTCAGGGGGAGACTTGGTCAACAGAGCCAGAATTGTTCATGAGCGGTACAGGACAGAACGGGTTTGCACCTACGGACATCGATGTGGGTCCAGACGGTTCCCTCTTTGTGAGCATCGGCGGACGCGGCACTCGCGGCGGTGTTTATCGGGTTCGCTACGCTCCCCAAGTCCGACAAGATTCAGAGACGGTGACGGTGCCGAATCGGCGTCTCGAGGAGGGGCTTTCAGCGGTTCTGGATGCGCCACAGCCACTCAGTAGCTGGTCCCGATCACGATGGGTCCCGCAGGCGAGGAAACTGGGATCACAACCATTCGAGCAGGCGTCGCTGGACGAACAACTCCCCGTCGCCAACCGTCTGCGGGCCATCGAGGTGTTGACGGAGTTGTTTGGCGGAATGGATGCCGCCCTGTTGCATCGACTGGGTGACAGTTCTTGTCATGAGGTACGAGCCAGAGCGATCTGGGCTTACGGTCGTGCCTCCGCGGGAAGACGGGATGTCGACATGTTACAGCGATATCTCAACGATAAGGATCCCCAAGTTCGTCGTTGTACGCTGGAAATGTGTCTTAGTGATTTCGAGAGGAGTCTGGACTGGACGCCCTTGTTGCCCGGCCTAGCACAGATTCTAGGCGGTGCCGACCGTTACAGCCGGGCTCTGGCCGCTGCCATCGTCAGTCGTCTCGACGAAAAGTACATTGCACCAGTCTCTCTGGTTTCGGCCAAAAATGGTGTGCGCGCGGTGGTGAGCTATGCGTTTGGTTGGGTGACTCGCACGACAGACATTGCCGCTCGCATGAAAAGCTTTGTTCCGTCGCTTGTCGTTGCCATCCTCAAAAATAAAACGCATTCCGCGGACCTGAAACTGGATGCTGTGCGACTGTTACAGATCACCTTGGGTGATGTCGGGCCCAACGAGAATCATCCGCCGGTTTTCGATGGTTATGCGAGCCGAATCGACCTTGATCCGTTCGAGCGAGACTTGGATCCGCTCCGAGTTCAACTCGGAGAAATTTATCCTACGGGTCATGCGCCGCTGGATCGTGAGTTGATTCGTGTATTGGCAATGCTGACTTCCTACAGCAGCAAACTCGTCGATTCCGTTGTTGAAAAGTTAACACAAGACTCAGACCCCATCGAGGACCTGCACCATTTGATCGCCCTGTGCCGTTTCCCAATGCGGCACTCAGTCCGCCAAAAGGATCTGTTGGTCAGCGCGCTGGTTAATCTGGAAGATAAGTTCGCCGCTGGGAAGTTGCCGCAGGACGCGAGTTGGAGTGACCGCGTGATGGAATGTTGGGTCAGACTGGCCCTCAGTGACGATTTTTTGGCCGCTGCGCTCGTCAGTCATCCTGCATTCGGTCGACCAGGCCACACGTTGTTTCTGAATCAAATGCCACCGCAGTTGCTCGCCAACGCCCGTTTGGCTTTCGTCAAGCAGATTACCGCTGACGGCGAATATGCGTGGACTAATGAAGTTGTCTTCGCATTGGCCGAATCGGAAGTTCCAGCTCATCGAGAGTTGATTCGTCATCAATGGGAACGCTTCAGCGTCCGTGGTAGCGTGTTAGTGATTCTCAGTCGAGATCCGCAAGAAAGGGATCGGAGCAAATTCGTAGCCGGTCTCGATTGGTCGCAGACCGAAGTGTTGTCGGCGTGCCTTTTCGCTCTGGAAAAACTCAGTCCGAGTCGCAATGCCGACGACAATGTGATGCTCCTGAAATCATTGCGTCGACTCGGTGCTGACGAACGAGAATTCGAGATACGGGAGAAAGTTGTTGAGTTGCTCGAACGAAACAACGCACAGCGATTCCCGTTCCTGACTGGTCGGCCGGGTCATCGCCCACAACCGGAGACGATCGCCAAATGGATGGCTTGGTGCCAAGAAAAATGGCCTCGCGAAATGGCCGTTCAACTGGGTGACAGTGATGGCGAACTGTTAAGACTACAGACGACATTGACGCAGGTTGACTGGAATGCGGGTGACGCAAATCGCGGTGCCGCACTCTATCGAAAGCAATCGTGTCAGCAATGTCACGGAACTCGAACAGCACTGGGCCCGGATCTGTCGGGAGTGACCCGTCGATTTTCAAAAGAAGATCTGTTCACGGCGATTCTGTCGCCCAGCCGCGATGTGCCAGTACGATATCAAACGACGATTGTGCAAACAAAAGATGGTCACACCTATTCCGGACTCATCATTTATGAATCGGTCGATGGCTTCCTGATTCGCAGTGGAACCGGTCAAACCATTCGGATTGAGGGGCACCAGATTCAAGAGCGTCACATGTCCCCGTTGTCGCTCATGCCGACCGGCCTGCTCAAAGGCTTTGAGTTGTCAGACTACGCGGATTTGTACGCCCATCTGCAATCATTAAACGCACCAAAAAATGGTGGTCGGTCTGAGGAATAGGCATCCGCGTGGCTGTTCGCGGGCCGGATGCGTCCGAGCGGTCCTGTGGCTATGCGGCCCAACGAGGCATCTTTTTCCAAGCGGCTTTCAGCCGTCGATGTGCTTCTTTGTACGGTGCATAATAGACCGAGACGAGTTTCCAAAATCGTGGCGAATGGTTCATCTGCCGGACGTGACACAATTCATGAATCAGAATGTACCGGAGAAGATCGGGCTCAACGAACAAGAGCTTGATATTCAGGCTGATGGTTCCTCGAGAAGAACAGCTTCCCCACCGCGTTTTCTGTTTACGAAGAGCCATTTTTGCAAAAGGGATGCCAGTTTCGCGACTGAGTTGACACAGTAAGGGAGTCAGGATCTCGTGTGCCTGTTGCAATAGCCAACGTTGCAAGGTCACGTCGCACAGCGAAATATTGCTGATGTCCCCACGAATTTGGAGTCGGTCCTCGGACAGTTCCGCGATACTTAACGAACGTGACGGGGTCGCCAGCAACTCGATGTGCCACGTTCGACCGACACTTGGGAACGAAATTTGAGTCGGAACGCTCCGCTCCGCATGGTTCGTTTGCCTCACTCTTGCGGCATCGACTCGACTCAACGCGTGATGCACCCAGTCCCGATTTGTTTCCAGCAATTGGGGAATTCGGCGACAGTCATAACCGCGTGGGACGACGACCTCCAGTCCACGTTCAAGCGTCACGCGAAATCGGAGGTATCGAGCTCGAGTGCTCTCACGAATGATGTACGGAAATGGTATGTTCGACATGCTGAGATGCTCCCCGAAAATTCGAAGGAGAGTTTTCTACCCCAATCACACAACTGCGCGAAGCCCGAGCCAGACAATCAGGGATTAAATTCGACCACTCTCAGTGTCTGGTGAATCTGCGCCGGGGGGGTGGACATACCCAATGAAAAGAGCGGATCAGGGACGCGTCGGGAGGCAACACAAGGGCCAGATGCTTCTCGAAACAGGCGGCTCTTGAAAAGTTGTTCCCTGCGACGGAATGCAAAGTCGAGCGGATGATCTGAGAAATTTGGCAGCAACAGACATTTTCTGGCCTGCTTTTCAGCCGGTTCCTCCGTCAACGCATCAAGATTTTTTTCCAGTTCGTCAATGTTTTACAGTTACTGTGCGATGTCTCGATGAGGGTTTGTCCCGATGGTGGGTTGCGTCTTGAGACGTTCTTTAACAGCGTGGGCCGTCGCCCGTTGTAACGCCGCGTCATCGGGCCGGCGAGAAGCACACCATTGAAGATGCTCGGCCGACTCGGAAAATTCGTTCAGCGAGGACAGTGTCATCCCCAGTGCCTGATGGATGGGAAAGCTATAGGGGAGTCGTTCCAAGGCCTGAGACAGCAGCGGGACACTCGCCTCCGGCTCTTCCAAAGCGAGGTCAGCGTCATGGATTCCTAATACGGCGGATTCGTACTCCACCTCAGAGAGGGAACCTTGCAGCCGTTGTCTTTCTTCGAGAACGAATCGGACCCACATTTGTCGAGCTTCGTGAGTCCGTCCGGCTGTGGTAAAAGCCTGCGCCAAGACAGCAATCGACTTCCCGGTCGGTTTGAGGTTTTCGAAAAAGAAATCGGGAGTCGCCGCGCCAGCCAACAGATTCGCGATGACTTCTCGCCGTCGTTTGCTGTGTTCAAACGCCACACGCCATGACTCCATCGCTCGTTCGAGCTCGCCATTCTCCATGGCATGGCGTCCTCCGGCAAATCGGATTTCCGGATCGTAAGGCCGAAGCGTGAGAGCCTGCTTCAAATAAGCGGACTCGAGTCGAATCGCTTCGCGATTCATAAAGGCCAGATCGGAGAGATAAACATACGAATCGGCGCGTAGCGGAGATTGTTGCAACGCCCGCTGGAATGTCTTCGTTGCTTTGGACAAGAGTTTCAGATTTTTGCCAGCACAACGGCGCAGCCATTCGTGCAGGGCTTCGAGAGACTCGAAGTCCGCGGTGCGCACGGCATCCCGCAGATGATTCAGCGGAATCGAATTTTCGGATTTCTCCTGACGCAGATGGAACCACTCGAGATACGCCTTTGCTGCTGATTCCAACAGTCGCGAGTTATGCGGATCGAGAAACGACGCGCGTAAAACCGCCTGTCGTTTCTCGTGCTGTGCTGCGATCCGTTCCTCGTCGTCAGCGTAAAACTCAGGCCCTGTCAGTGAAAGTGTGACGTAACGCATCTGGTCGGGCTCGGCCAATGCGGCCGGTAGCTTGACGTAAATCATCCACGCTGCCGTGACAATCACGGCGCCCAACGTGGGTAGCGAGATCAATCGAGAAACGCGCCATGCCCAAACACTCCGCCCGGAACTTTCACGGTGCATCCGATACAGCCGACAGACACAGGCTAACTGAACCAGTAGCAGCAACATGCACGCAGGGGTGTACCAGAAGAAGTCCACGACGGCGTGAGTGACATTTGCCAGTAAACTCCCCAGCACTGCCGCGGCGATCGAGCTCATCCGTGTGTCAGGATTTTGCAGCGTTCCCAAGCACCACCACAGGCCTGTGATGATGAACAACGCCGCGAGCCCCAATCCGACGAACCCGGTTTCTGACACGACTTGTAAATAGCTGTTCTCGGCATGAGTGAATTCATGTCCCTCCAACGGCTGTTCGAGGTGCAGTTGATGGGCATCCGCATGAGTTCCCACGCCGGTTCCCAAAATCGGAAAATCGTGAGCGACCGCGATGTTGGCCCGCCAAACGTGCATCCGTCCAGACGTCTTTTCGAATCGTGCATTGAGACTCGCTTCATTTCCCGTGAGATTGCAGATCACCCCAATGACCAAAGTGAGAACGACGAGTCCCAAGCAGTGCTTGGCGGATACCAGGCCAAGGCGCCACTGTGTTCCTATGCTGAGCACGAGGGCGATGGAGGTCGCCAGTAAGCCACCACGTGAGAGCGTCATTAGAGCTGTCAGGACTACAGTGACCAGCCCGAAAGAGGAGACGACGGGAATCACCCAACCCCTATGGGAGGGGAGCGGGGCAGACTCTTCCGGTTGTTTATGCACCCCCTTTCTCTGGAGAACGCACCAGACCAAAGGGCCGAGGCCCAATGCCAAAAACTGGGCCAGATGGTTGTGGTTTGTAAAACAACCCTGAGGTGTTTGGTCTGTTGTCATGAACGGATGCGCGTAAAACCAAAAAAATTTACCATTACTCATGAAGCACTGCAGTTGTGCAAACACCGCCATCACGACGGCAAGAATTCCCACGCCGTAGATCTTGTGTTCCACCTCCCTGATTGTCGTGACACGCTGCACAATGACGAAGAACAGCATGAAGTACGCAATAAAAATTGCCAGCCCCGAGGTCGTCTCCCACGGGGCGAGCGACAACTGATTCCAGGCATCAGCTCCCACCGTGGCTCCCATGTCGTCACCGGGAGGTAGTAGGATCTTTCCAATCTGGGGCGAGATCGCCAGCAGCCAATCCCGAGGCAACGGAATGATCTGACTCACTCCGATGGCGATACCTGCCAACCAGAGCCATTCACTACCGGTCCAAGCCCATTGGGAGTCACGCGAAGTGAGCTGATGTAACGCCCAACAACACGCTGTCAGAGAGGCACCGATCACGAGGATTAACTGTCCCACGGCCGCACGACCGCCGAAGCAGACTGTCACTCCGATAAAGGTGATCCCTAGGCAAACGTCCGTTGCTGTGACGAGCAACGGTTGCGTGCCCCGCTCGCGACTGGCTCCGAAGTCGATGGAGTGATGACTTCGATGTCTGGAGCGAGACCGTTTCGAGTCGTGTGCCATGAATCGCCCAACCCAGCGACAGAGAAGATTGTCATTTTCAGCCAACGAGCATCACGCCGCATGAGGTAAGCGGCGGTGCCGCGCCCGAGTTGCCACGTTCAGGACCTTGACGATGGCCTGACCGGTCTGCTGAATTTCAGTGGTCGTCAGTGTGGGATGGACTAAGAACATGAGGCTCGTCTTACCGATCTCGCGTGCCACGGGCAGGCGCTGTAGGGGTCGAAGGCCCGGTCCATCGAAGGCTTTTTCCAAAGTGATTTCGCTGCACGAACCGGGACCGCACATCACACCTTCCGCTTGGATGCTTTGCACGATGCGATCTCGCGTCCAGCCGTCTTGCAGTCGCTCCGGACGAACGAAGGCATAGTACTTGTAGTAGCTATGAGACATCTCTGCGGGTGGCTGTGGGATGCGTAATGAGTGGACGGACGACAACATCGCTGTCAGCGTCGCGGCGTGTTGACGGCGTGTGGCCACCCACTCGGGTAGTCGTCGCAGCATGATCCGGCCCATCGCCGACTGCATTTCCGTAAGACGCCAGTTCGTTCCGAAGCTCTCATGTAACCAGCGGAACAGGTGCGGTTGATGCGGCTTCTGCAGAGACTCCCAAGATTTTCCGTGGTCTTTCAGACTCCAACACTTGTTCCAGAGTTCACGATCGTTGGTGGTCATCAAGCCTCCCTCGCCCCCGGTCGTCATAATTTTGTCCTGACAGAACGAAAAGGCTCCGACATGCCCGATCGAACCGACCGGCCTTCCCTTGTAGGTCGCTCCGTGTGCTTGAGCACAGTCCTCGATGACTTTGATCCCGCGTTCTTCGGCAAACTCCAGAATCGGGTCCATGTCGCAGGGCCATCCGGCTAAATGAACGGCAATGATCGCCTTTGTGCGAGGCGTCGTGACAGCGTGAATCGTTTCGACAGTCAGGTTCTGGCTGTCGCGATCGACATCGGCCACAACCGGTATTGCGCCGCGCATGACCGCGCAACTTGCCGACGCGATAAATGTCCGGCTCGGCACAATCACTTCGTCACCGGGGCCAATTCCCAGTCCGTAAAGAGCCAATTCGAGCGCAACGGTTCCGTTGCACAGAGCGATTGCGTACTGCGAGCCGATGGATGCGGCATATTCTTTCTCCCACAACCGTCCTTCTTCCCCGGTCCAATAGTTCACCTTGCCGGATCGCAACACATTGGAAGAGGCCTCGATCAATTCTTCGTCAAAAAAGGGCCATGCCGAGAGCCCTGCGGTTCGGATGGGTTGACCGCCTTCAATCGCCAAGTGTCCGGCCGATTCTTCTGGGGAATTATTGAAAACGTTGTGTGGAGTTTGTTGCATCATGGAGTTGGCTCTTCTGGAGCGGAAAAGAATATCTCAGTGCGCAGTAAAATAAGCGGAATCGTCAGGCCGATTCGTGGCCGTCCTCCGCGAGGCAAGGGAAGTGAAGCATTCGAGGCGTGGACCCCACGAGCGTGCAACCGCGTGGTAAATCTCGAATCACCACGGTCCCGGCGCCGACAGTCACGTCATCGGCAATTTGTAGGTTCGGCATGACACTGCATCCGGTCCCCAAAAAGCTTCGATCGCCCAGTGAAACAGTTCCAGAAAGATGAGTTCCGGGGCCCACCGCAACAAAGTTTCCAATGCGACAATCGTGATCGAGCGATGCCATCGTATTGACGATCGTATGTTCTCCGACGATCACGTCCGGTTGGATCACGGCACCGGCAAACACCACCGTGCCTCGCCCGAGAACAACGGAGGGATGAACGAAGGCCCGAGGATGAATCGTCGTCAGCCATGTCAGCGGCAGCAGTTCAGACAGCCGCTGTCGGACGGCGTTGTTTCCAATCCCAATGACTCCGGCCAGATCATGCGACATCAGCAGTTCTGCCACCGGTCCGCGGATAGGGACACCCAAAACGTGCTTTCCCCACAGACGACAATCATCATCGTAGACGGCATCCACAGGCACTCCCGCAGACTGCAACGTACTGACGACAACCTTTCCGTGACCACCCGCGCCAATGACCACTACGATTTTCGGAGCGTTCTCCTTGGCTGAGTCACCCGTGAACTCGGGCATGGTGCTATGACCCTCCGCCGTGATCCCGGCGCGGCTCACCACCGTCGCCAGAGTCATCCACAAAATCTTGAGATCGAGCCAAACGTTGCAGCGGTCCACGTACCACACGTCGAGTTTGAATCTCTCTGCCCACTCCACGGTATTTCTCCCATGGACCTGCGCCCAACCCGTAATTCCTGGCAAGACGTCATGTCGACGCGTCTGATCGGGCGAATACATTTGCAGATAACTCGTCATCAAGGGACGGGGCCCCACAAGACTCATTTCTCCACGAAGCACGTTCCACAGCTCCGGGAGTTCATCGAGGCTGCTTGACCGGAGCCATCGTCCAAACGGTGTAAGACGCTGTGCATCGGGCAAGGATCGCCCCTCCACATCGCACGCATCCGTCATTGTGCGGAATTTGCAAATCGTGAAAACGTCACCGTTCTTGCCGGGTCGCGGCTGACGAAAGATCACCGGTGAACCGAGTCGAATGCGCACCAGCAGGGCCAGTACGGTCAGCAGTGGACTGAGTACGATCAACAGTCCCGCAGAGGCGACGACGTCAAACAACCTCTTACCAAACCAGCGGTACAGGCGGTTGCCGGAAACCTGTGGCATCGAGAATCCCTTCTCCGTTGTTCAAGGGGAAAACCAATCCCCAGAAAATAACGGTTTCTTTCGAAAACGCAGAACGGTACCTTGGGCGACTTCCGCCGTAATCTATAGAAAAGAAGCAATTTGATGCAATTCCAGTTGGACACCAAGTCCCAAGGATCACACCTCGAGGCGGTCGATGTGTGATGCGTGTCTTCTCCAGAAACGTCTGGCGGTCTTCGGATCTCATCAAGGATCCGCACGCGAACAACCTTCTCATGATCCATGTTGTCTATGCTGCGACTTGGTCAACAGGTCGCGACGAGACCGATGGGATTGTCACACGAGTTGGAATTTCGACTCCTTTCGAGTGGAGTAGCTCGAGATACTGGGTGTGTAGTTCGTGCCAAATTCTTTCCGGTGTAAAGTCACGAATGGCACGTTCGCGAGCGGCGGTGCCGTGTCGCTGACGCAGTTCCGCATCGGCCAGATACCGTTCCAGTTCTCGCGCCATCGCAGCCACGTCATGCAACGGCACAATACGGCCAGTGACGCCGTCCTGTATGGCGTCGATCGTTCCCGTTGCAGCGAAGCCGACGGCTGGAACTCCGGCACAGGCCGCTTCCAGCGGAACATTCGGAAATCCCTCACGATAGGAAGGAAAAGCGAGGACCGTCATCAAGTGGTAGTAGGGTGCGGTATCGGCGACAAAGCCTGTAATCAGAACGCGGTCGTCGTTGCGCAGGGCTGCGATCGTTCGAGCTTCGACGGGATCCCCGGCTTCAAAATCGCCCACGAGAAGTAATCGTGCCTGAGGATGGCGATCACGCAAGCTCTTAAAAGCGAGTTGCAGCTCGTTCAATCCTTTGTCACGGGTCATTCGGCCAACAAATCCAATGAGAGGAGCATCCGCGGTCAGCCCCAGAGTGTGCCGTAAATTGCACAACTCGTCCGCCGGCGGGAATTTACCGAAGCGTGCGGAATCGACTCCCTTGGAAGAACCGTCGGCCAAAACAAGAGCCTTGTTGGCGGAGACCAAACGTCGCGCCAGGCAGGCGGCACGGAGGCTCGCTCCGACACAGATCACACGATCGGCGCAGAGGCAGGCCAACCGTTCCGTCCACGTCAATAACAGTTCCTTCAAGCCGGTACACGATTCCAAACGAAGACCACGTTGCGTATAGACGCGAACGGGAACCCCAGCCAGTCGAGCAGCCATCATCCCCAACAGGCCCGCCTTCGGTGTCCCGGCGTTCACGATGTCTGGCTTCAGTCGCCGAAACAGACGCCACAACCGAAACAACGAAACGGCATCACGCCACGGACTCATTTCTCGTGCCATCGGAATGGCGATCGCATCCACTTGTTCACGATCGGCCGCACGACTCAGTGAAGGACCGGGCGCGGCGACTGCTGTGACTTTAAAACCGAGTTGGCGAAAATAGGCGAGTTGACCTCGTTGCAGGACATCGATGCTGACTCCCTCCGTTGCCAAGTGGACTAGTCGCCAAGGCTCGCTGAATGACTCGGACATAGCGGGAGTTCCTGTCACCGTTCTGCCGTCAGGCACTGCTGAGCTCTTCCGCGTCGTAGAACAGTCCGAAGCATCTGAGACAACAGGCATGAAATGGCTCTCTCTAATACAGAAGACGTTCGATGGAAAACAAAATTAGACACGCGCGGACATCAGGCGAGCACCAGTTGCGGTGAACGCCGACTTGGTGTTGACGACTGGGTGACGACTGGTGTGACGACAGAATGCTGTTCGAGCCACAATTCGAGGACCAGTAACGAATACATCAGGCCATCCCAGTTGAAGTTGTTGGTAGGTGGCTGGTTCAGCATTGTGTCGACGAACCGTCCATCGATCCAGTTGCGTACGAAGGCATTCGGCCGTCCCAGCAAATCGAACAGCATCGGCCGCAGATTGTGTGTCAGCCAACCACGCAGTGGCACTTCAAATCCGCGTTTGGCTCCGCGAACAACTTCGTCCGGCAGCAATCCGGCATAGGCATCGCGGAGCAGGCATTTGGTGCGATTGCCGTGCACGAGATATCTATCGGGCTGTGACAACGCGAATTCGGCAAGATGATGATCCATCAACGGTGATCGCCCTTCCAAGGAGGAGGCCATCGTGGCCATGTCCATCTTGACCAGCAGATCGCTCAGCAGGTTGACGCGTCCGTCCAGTATCATGTGCTTCTTCAGGCTAGAAAGTGGCTCGGTGGCGAGGCTGTCGAGCCACTCTTCGGTGGCACGCTGCGGCGGGCCTTTCCATAACGTGTGCTTGAGATCCTCCTTAAGGAGATCGTTGGTCCAGTGCAGGTAACGTGCCCCATTCGAGGACGACAGCCCGCGTAGGAAACGCTCGGCAAACCCGCAGCGAGAGCGACGTCCAGTCCTGAAATACTGTAGACCATTCGCTGTCGCCATCGCCGCAAAATTGGGTAGATAGCGGAAGTAAGGGCTCCACGCCGCCGCCACATAGCGACGATAGCCGGCAAACAATTCGTCCCCGCCGTCGCCATTGAGTACCACAGAGACACGCTGTCGAGCCAGACGCGACACAGCCATCGAGGGGATGGCACTGGAATCGGCGAACGGCTGGTCAAAGTGTTGTACAAGATTGATCAGATCGCGTTCGGGGATCACATCCAATGTCAGCACTTCATTTTTGATGCCGAGCGCGCGCGCCGTGCGGCTCGCCACGGCCGATTCGTCGAGCCGCCGATCGGGCATCGCCACGGTAAACGTTTGCAGTTCCGGACCGATCACCTTCGATGCTTCATACGCAATTACAGACGAATCGAGTCCTCCTGACAGAAAGATTCCGAGCGGGACGTCGCTCCGCAGGCGGACACGAACGGCATCGGCGACCAATTCACGTGTCCGTTCCTTCGCTTCTGAATAAGAGAGTTCACTGACAGTGATCGCTTGATCGAGACGCCAGTAGCACTCTTGGCGAATTCCAGTGGGCGTGATCGATAACCAACTTCCCGGCGGAAGACATTCCACATTGCGGTAGATCGTGGATGGTTGAGGAATCGAACCCAGCGAGAGGTAGTCGTAGATCGCCTGAGGATTAATCGCTTCGCCAATCCCCGCTTCTGCCAGCAAGGGACGCAACGCCTTCAGTTCCGACGCGAAGACAATCCCGTCGTCCATCGTCCGCGCGAAGTATAAGGGCTTCTTTCCAAACCGATCGCGCGCGATAAACAAGGATTGCTTCCGCTCATCCCAAATGGCAAACGCAAACATCCCCCGCAACCGAGAGCACATGGCCGGACCATACTCCTCGTAGAGATGGACTAATGTCTCCGTATCGGATGCCGTCCGAAACTGATGACCACGCGATTTCAGTTCGCGCATCAGTTCGACGTAGTTATAGATTTCTCCGTTGAACACGACGACGGCAGATCCGTCTTCGTTCGAGATCGGTTGCTGTCCGTGCGCGACATCGATGATCGCGAGCCGCCGCATTCCCAACGCGACCGAGCGCTGCCTAAAAATTCCACAATCGTCGGGACCCCGATGACGTAACGCGTCCAAGGCTATATTGAGAGTGGAAGTGGAAATTCCAGATTGGGTTAGACCACCTGCAATACCACACATAAGAAACTCCATTGTCAGACTGGTGAACGTGCTCGCCGAAATGCTGTTAGGACGAGTTGTGAGGCGTATCAAATTCCGAATGGGTCAGAGTCGCGAGCAGTCGTTCCCTAAGTTTTATGAGATCCTTCAAAACCGTTCGTTGGCCCATTCCATGTGTGCCGCATCATCACGGCGAACGATTCCATCGGTTGTCAATCCTGCAACGGCATGGGCCTGAGACAGTCGAGTTTGCCTGAGACGTGTCGGAACAATGCCACCGCGTTTTAGGCGGCTTTTCCCCACTGGACTCGATCTGTTTGACCGAGAGCCTCTTGGAACAGTCCGGCTAACCTCGGAGCCGCCCGCTGCAACGAATATTTCTGTTCTACCAATTGTCGACCGGCCAATCCCATGTGACGGCGATTCTCCAAGGATTGCTTCATCGCCATCAAAGCGTGAACCCATTCCTCTTGCGTCGATGCTTGATATCCCGTCACCTGATGACGAATGATTTCACTATTAACGCCAACGGGAGTCCCGATGACTGGCACCCCGCAGGCCATGTACTGAATCAATTTCAAGCCGCATTTTCCTCTGCAAAAATGATCCGTTTCGGACAAGGGCATGATGCCAATATCAAACTTCTGGATTTCGGCGACTTCGGTCTCCTCCGACCATTCACGGACCACGACCGGAACACCTTCAAGACGAATATCACCGGCGCCAACAACCGTAACGCGTGACGTACCGTCTTGGCAAAACGTTCGCAAAGCCGGCTGAATTTCCTGCAACAGGCGTGCGGTCACGGGTGTCCCGATCCAGCCGACGTTCAGCCCGGCCTCTTCGCGCGGAGCCGCCAACTGATATTTTTCGAGATCAACGACCGTGGGCAGTAGGCGAACGCATTTCGAGCCTGATTCTCTTGCATAATTTGCCAGATAGTCGTTACCCGCGATGACCATTGTTGCCTGACGCATCATCACGCGGACTTTTTTTCCCAATACATTTCGTACAATGCTCAGCCGGTGTGAATCGTATCGGTGAAACAACGCATCATCATAATCGACAATAACTCGATGCCCGTTTTTTAAAAGTAAGGACTCAATCCAAGCGGGAACCCACGGAAGAGCTTCCCAATGAATCCACACCAGATCGTATCGGTTCAATTTGAGAAGCTGAGCCACACGATTGAAGTACGAGGACGCAATGGAAAGATACGATTTCCGTCGGCCTTGATACATGGCATGCAGATAGTCATCACCCAAAAAGGGGGCCACATCAATAGAGAAGCCTTGGTCTCGCAAATAATTCAGATAGCTATAGATGCGGTAACGAGACCCCGCCGCGAGGGGTGTGAATCGAGGCAGCGCCAGTATACGGATCATGGGATCGGAGCTTTCAATCTGCAAAAAATGCCGAAAGACGAGATGGCTTGCGGTGATTAACACATGTTCGCATTGTGTGTCAACGGCGATTAGAGTCTGTCACGGGCAAGGCCACGATCAGCGGTCCTTCGATGGGCGTGAGGGGTTGGATGACGTGACGGATCGGACGTCTCGGCCTTCGAAACCCCGTGACGGCTGCCATCCCATGACACCCAAGAGACGAGGCGATGGCTCGCTCGGCCTTTGTGATCAGGATCCTCTTGATGCAGGTTTGCCCCACAAAAAAGATCGATCATCAAGCCCACGTGTTCTGGAAAAAAGTAGGAACATCGGTTCTGCCGAACGCGCATCATTCCCGACAGTGTCTCCCTCGATTTGGAAACGGTCTCTCGCCTCTTGCAAAACGCCGTGGTGGGCGTGGACTCGGTTGCGTGTTGAAACCATATCCGTCACTCATCCGCTATTGATGACGTTACACATCGAGAGGAGTTGATGGCCGTCCTGATTGATGAGCCCTCGAAACTCGTTGTTTGAGAGTGCTGTTGGCGATCACGCGACCAGGGCGTCTGAGTGGAGGATCCTTGCGGCCTTGCGTTAAAACAGACCCCGCATTGGCCCGAATGATTTGCGGTAGAAAGGCCAATATCAGCATGACAGGAAGAACAGCCACTCGTTGACGCACAGCCAAGCCCATGCTGTAGAGATAACTAAAGTCCCACGAATAGAGCAGCAGGATCAAGCAGCAGAAACCGATGCCGGGCTGGTGTAAGAACACGGAAATCTTCGGCTGTCGACGGAAGTTGTCGAACATGATGAGAGACAAGATCCACACTTCGATGCCGCTGATCAGTTCGTTGAGATTGTGGATCTCGAACGGGAAGGGCCGCAAAAAAATGATCGCCCCTCCCGTGACGATCGGTACCGGCCCCCCTAGATAATACGTCAGCGTGTTTCCGCCTGCGGACTCCACGGACAAGATAGCTGTTTCTAAAAAGGACTGCCGGGCGCTGAGGACTCCGTCCATCTCCGCCTTTTCCATCAGGCCAGGTGCACAAATCTTTAAAAGTAAGCCGGCTGGATAAAGCAAGCTGATGAGTAACAATCCAAGAAACCACTTCCGATTTGCGGAGAGGGAAGCCACCGCGAATGCCACCATCCACATCACCAGCCATTGTGGCCGAAGAAATCCGACAACAATCATTCCGGTCAACGGTTTCCAAATGGTCGTTTTTTTTCTGGCAGGGGATATCGGAAAAGCCAACGTCAGCATGCTGCAACAACCCCAGAGTGTGCCGGCTTCTTTCAGAACCTCCGGAGTCCAGAAAATCACCGAGGGGAGCAGCAATGTGGCGGCGACTGGAAGCAACGGCATCCGAGTCGCTCCGGTCGCAATGATCATCGTTTCCAAAACGGATAAGATGCCACAAAACGCAATCGCCGCGAAAGCGATCCGAAGAAAATAGGACGACGGCGATGCCAGAGACATCGCCAGCCCCAAGATCAACTGAAATCCTGCATTTCCAGGCGAGAAATGCTGCTTAGCGAGGGACCAATCTCCAAAGCTAATGCGCGCTGCGATTTCGTCGGCTTGATTGAGGTGATAAATCGCGTCCTGTGGCGGAACGACGTAGTCCAAGTAGTTGAATTTGAAGAGGATCACAATTGACCAGACGACGATCGCTGTTCCAAACATCCAACGGTGCGGTAACAAACAGTGGTGTCGATGGATCAAGACAGAGACGTAGAACCACATCAAGGCTATGACGCCAATGCCGAAGAGAAGATCGCAAAGAAACTGCACCAATCTCTCCTTCCGTCACGCCACGCGTTCATTCACAGATACGCGTGTGATGATTTCGGGGAATTTTGTTTCCGACGCGCGATGACGCTGACTCCCTTGCGGTATTGGCGCTACCGTGGAGACCAGGCAACGCGGCGAGCCCCAATGAAAAAGGAGCGGTATCACACAAAACACAGCCGTCTGGCCAGCGGCTCCCCACGCCAGAGCCGGATACCACGAGTGACCGGAAGAGACCATCAGCACCGTGGTCATGGCTCCGAAACACGCGGCCAGAGCCAGGGTTCTGAGCAGTCCCCGTAAACAGTGGGCCCGCAGGAAGGAATAGATCAACAGATGCGATGGCTGAGCGCAGGCGGCAACGATCAATAACGGGATCGCACAGCCGGGCAAGGCCGATCCGTGCATTATACGGAGATAAAAGAACTTGGTGATGCCTAGCAGTATCCAGCCACATAGAAAGATAACGGAGATTCGCTGGACTTTTTTTCGCCAAGAATCATCGGGACCAAGAAACCAGAGCGGCAATACCACCGCGCCGGCTAATGTGACCAAGTTTGCTGTCAATTCCCCGAATTTTGCGTTCAGCAAATAGTCGCGGGTTTCTGGCTGCTGCGCGGCCCAACTCCAGTTGGCCATCAGCAGCAATTGGTCACCTCGAAAGAGCCAATAGTTCAGCAGTTGCTGACTCAGAAGACCGACTGGCATCAAGGGGTCGACAAGACGCCGCGTCGCGTCATCGCGGTACTTGTGGCAGTACGCCGCCCGCAGCAGACTCGACGCCAGAAAGCAACTCATGACGTGTTCGCGTTGCACCTCGATGAAACACGTGAGAATTCCTGTCAAACCAAAAAAGATCGGGTAATTGATCAGGCTGCACGCGGCGACGGCCAAGTAGCGGCCACGGGCGTTCCAATCGGCCGACGACAGAACCGAATAGCAATCGAGAACGATGCAGACACTCAGCACGAAAGCGGTGTATCCGCCAAGCCAAAAGCTGGAGGCTAGCGAATAGACGACGGCCACGGGCAGGCAACAACGCCAGATCACCCGAGGGAAGCAAAAGCCCGTAGACGGATCGTGGGTCACCTGGGAAAAGACCAGCTGATCAATTCCGAATTTGGCAAGCGTCAAACCGAACGTGTGCCACTGAAGAAATAAGACAAGAAACAAACTTTCCACATCCGACAAGGGCGAAAGTCTGCGTGATAACAACAACAAAATGCAAGATGCTGAACAGATCCCCACCGCGATTTGCACCGTGAGGCCAACGATCCGACCGTGACACAATACATCGAACGGCACACGAAATATCCGGAATCCGTTCATTGAGTCTCACCGAGAAATAAAGGCGACATTGTGACCGAAGGAGTAGAAATCCACGATTGTCCCCAGGTGTTTTCAGACGTTTCGTCGCTGTTCGTGCGTGACGTCCGATCGTTCTCCGATGTCTGTTGAGACATGATGGCTGCGCCCGTCCGTGGCCCTGTTGTTTCGGCAATTTCTACTTGTCCGTCAATTGTTAGAATCCGTCAAGACGAGACTGATGTGTTCCCTGTGAAGCCTCGTCAAGAAAATAAAGTTCCACAGTTTGAAGGCCGCGAAACACTCGTCGTTTCCTGGAACGCGCGGAGTTCATGGATCACGACGCAAAAACAGGGTTTCGTGGACCGTCTCAGACACTCGATATCGGCAGCGAACAGGGCTTGATGCTCTGTGTCAAAGTTGTCTCTAGACGAAATCCCTGATTGATGCCTGCGCAGACAATCGTGACACATCGCCTGATTCGGTGGGCGAGCCGTCCAGTCGCCTCTTTCGAATTTGAGGGCATCAGACGTAAAACGCCGCTCCTCAGTGACGGGGGACATGAAGACTGTTTGTCGAGAAAGGGATTCCGCTGAGGAGACGGATCAGGCCGCAGGACATCTTCCGGCACTCCTTCTCCCCCACATCATCAATCCACAGATCAGGCAAACGCAGGATTTTCTTGCCAGTCGTGGCAAAAATTTCGTGTCACTCTTGATCCGTATCGCTTTTCAATCGGTAGGGGAAATGCTCATGATGTTCACTGACCTTCGACGAAGCACCCGCCGGCACTCCCACCACGTTGAATTCCCGTCGTGATGCTCCCCGGATCCGATGAACACGAGTCCCGATTGAGGCATACTTTTTGATGAAACGGAATCCAATCATCCAGCAGGCGGATCCCGCTCCCGAGTCGGCTCTTGATCGTGGTTCACGGCCGTTGCAAGGATCGGAGTGGAGTCCGTCACAGGCATTGCCTACGACCACAGGACCCCGGCCACGAGTCCGCTGGCGCCGGGGACTCTGTTGGCTGATCGTGTGCCTGTTGGCTGCCACGGGCTGGTATTTTCCAGAGGTGTGGATGACCTGGATTGCCCGCGTGATCCCACCCACAGCCAGTCCCCCTTCAAAACGAGAAATGCGTCCCACTCCGGTGGTGACATCGACCGTACGACAACAGGACCTGCCCATTTTTTTAAATGGTCTGGGTGCGGCAACCGCTTTCAAGACCGTGACCGTTCGAACTCGGGTCGATGGTGAGTTGGTCAACGTGGCCTTCACCGAAGGACAGATGGTTCAAGAGGGGGAGTTGCTTGCGGAAATTGACCCACGTTCCTTTGAAGTTCTGCGAGATCAGGCAGAAGGCCAACGGGCGCGGGACGAGGCGACCTTGAAACTCGCCCATTCGCAATTGGCGAGATTTCAGGATCTCATCAAATCCAAAACGATCGTACAGCAGCAAGTCGATGAGCAAATGGCCTTAATTCAGCAGGCGGAGGGATCGCTGCAGGCCAATCGAGCGGCGGTCGCCCATGCAACATTGCAGCTCACGTATTGTCGGATCATCGCCCCCATGGGTGGGCGAATTGGATTGCGACTGGTGGACCAGGGAAATATTGTGCTCGCAAATGACGCCCTCGGCATCGCCGTGATTAATCAACTCCATCCGATCGCCGTCGTGTTCACAATTCCTCAGGATGACATTGCCCGCGTTCAAGCGAAAGAGAAACCCGGACAACCCTTGGTCGTGGAAGCCTTCGATCGCGAATTTCGAACGAAACTCGCCCAAGGTTCGCTGTTAGCGATCGACAATCAGGTCGATCCCGCGACGGGGACTGTGCGGCTCAAGGCGATTTTCGAGAACGAAGGTAATCGACTGTTCCCGAATCAGTTTGTCAATGTGCGATTGCTGATTGAGACTGTGCGAGACGCAATCCTCGTCCCCTCCGCAGCGATCCAACGTGGCCCGCGTTTCTCCTTTGTTTACGTGGTTCAAGCCGATCAGACGGTGGAACTGCGTCCGGTCGAACTCGGCCCCGTCGAGGGTGGCGAGACCTCGATCACAACTGGTTTGGTCTTGGGTGAAATCGTTGTGACAGAGGGACTCGACAAGCTGCAGCCCGGTGGAAAAGTCATCCTCCGAGAACGCGAGACGCAGCAGGACAAAACCCTGAGTGAGCCTGAACAGAGGCCGGCCGGCGATGCAAAGGGCGGCCGATGACTCTGAATTTGTCTCGGCCATTTATTCTCAGGCCCGTAGCGACGGTCCTGTTGATGATCGCCATCCTGCTCGCCGGAATGATTGGCTATCAGCAATTATCGGTTTCGGCATTGCCTCAAGTTGATTATCCGACGATTCAGATCGTCACGTTCTATCCGGGGGCGAGTCCTGACGTGGTGACATCGACGGTGACCGCACCGCTGGAAAAACAATTCGGACAGGTGCCGGGTCTGACGCAGATGTCGTCCTCCAGTTCCGAAGGATGTTCCCTGATTACTCTGCGATTCTCGCTGGAACTTGATATTGATATTGCCGCGCAGCAGGTCCAAGCCGCGATCAATGTCGCCACCAATCTTTTGCCGCGCGACCTGCCAAACCCCCCGATCTATACCAAGACAAATCCGGCCGATGCTCCAATCCTGACACTCGCCCTGTCCTCAGAAACCTTGCCGCTGTCGCAGATTGAAGACATTGTCGATACGAGGATCGCCCAAAAAATTTCTCAGTTATCCGGTGTGGGGTTGGTCAGTATCAGCGGTGGCCAGAAGCCGGCGATTCGAATTCAGGCCAATCCCAAATCGCTAGCGTCTCTCGGATTGAATTTGGAAGACCTGCGGATCGCCTTGGCACAGGCCAACGTCAATCAGGCCAAGGGAAGTTTTGACGGTGTTCGACAGGCGTTTACGATCGGCGTCAATGATCAGGTGCTCACAAGCGAACAGTACCGAAAATTGATCATTGCCCATCGGAACGGGGCCTCGGTCCATGTTTCGGATGTTGCCGACGTCATCGACGGTGTTGAGGACCAGCGACAGGCGGCCTGGATGAATGAAACGCCGGCGGTGATTTTGAATATCCAACGCCAACCCGGAGCCAACATCATCGAGGTCGTTGACCGGGTCAAGTTACTGCTTCCACAACTGAAGGAATCCTTGCCGGCCTCGGTGGTCATCACAACACTCACCGACCGTACGGTCACGATCCGAGCTTCTGTGGAAGACGTCACCCGCGAGTTGGGAATCACGATCATCCTTGTCGTTTTGGTAATCTTCGTCTTTCTACGCAATGTTCCCGCGACCCTCATTCCGAGCGTCGTCGTGCCGTTATCACTGGTGGGGACGTTTGCCGTGATGTACCTCCTGAAATACAGCCTCAACAACCTGACATTGATGGCCCTGACAATCTCCACCGGTTTCGTTGTCGATGATGCGATCGTGATGATTGAAAACATCATACGGTATCTTGAAGAAGGGGAATCACCACTCAATGCCGCCCTCAAGGGATCTGAGCAAATTGGGTTTACGATTATCTCACTGAGTGTTTCCCTGATTGCTGTTTTGATCCCACTGTTGTTGATGGGGGATATTGTCGGGCGTTTGTTTCGCGAATTTGCGGTGACACTGAGTGTCACGATTCTCGTTTCCGCGATCGTGTCACTGACGTTGACTCCGATGATGTGTGCCAAGCTGTTGAAACAGGTGCCCCCGTCCAGGCACGGTTGGTTATTTCGAGTTTCCGAGTCGGCGTTTGATTCCGTCAGTTGGTTTTACGGGAAAACACTGACGCGGGTGCTGCAGCATCAGACGTGGACGATGTTGATTTCGGTTCTCACGTTGGCGGCGACGGTGCAGCTTTTTAGGATCGTCCCCAAGGGTTTCTTTCCTGTCCAGGACGCCGGCGTGATCCTCGGAATTTCGGAGGCCCCCCAATCCCTCTCATTCGACGCGATGGCCGACCGCCAATTGGCGCTGAATCGAGCGATCCTGACCGACTCCGCCGTTGCCAGTTTATCCAGCTTTATTGGAATCGACGGTACGAATACGACGCTAAACTGCGGACGGATTCTGATCAACTTGAAGCCGCTGAAAGAACGAGACAACAAGAATGCCACGGAAATCATTCAGCGATTGAAGCGACATTTGGCGACGGTCCCAGGGATCACTCTGTTTATGCAACCGGTCCAAGATTTGACCGTCGAAACGCGGGTCACTCGCACGCAGTACCAGTATACGCTGGAAGATCCCGATGCCGGCGAACTGGCTGAGTTTACAACGCGGCTCGTCAAAAAACTGCAGGAATCATCGCAGTTAATCGATGTTGCCAGCGACCTTCAGAGCGAGGGACTGCAGGTCCGAGTCGTCATCGATCGCGACACGGCCTCGCGATTTGGAATTACACCGCAGATGATTGATGACGCCTTGTACGACTCCTTCGGACAGCGACAGGTTTCGACGATGTATACCCAATTAAATCAGTACCGCCTGGTGTTGGAAGTCAAACCGGATTTCAAAAACGAACCGCGGGATCTCGAAGAAATCTCGATTAAAACACCCCATGGTGACATCGTCCCCTTAAGCAGTTTTGCACGCATCGAAGAGACACACGCACCGCTGACAGTCAATCACCAAGGTCAGTTTCCTGTGGTGACGGTCTCTTTCAATTTGGCTTCGGGCGTTTCACTCGGCCAAGCCGTTGAGGTCATTTCCATCGCCAAGAACGAACTCGGCATTCCCCCGAGTATCAGTGTTGGATTTCAAGGGACGGCCGCTGCCTTTGAGGCATCGATCAGGAACACCCCTCTGCTGATTCTGGCTGCGATTGTCACGGTGTATCTTGTTCTGGGGATGCTCTACGAAAGTTATATTCACCCCATTACGATTCTTTCGACGCTGCCGTCGGCCGGTGTTGGCGCGCTCGGGGCCATGTTGTTCTGCGGCATCGAATTGAGTGTCATTTCACTGATCGGAATCATCTTGCTCATCGGGATCGTCAAAAAGAATGCGATCATGATGATTGATTTCGCTCTCGATGCCCAACGGCAGCATCAAAAATCGCCTCGCGAGGCGATTTTTGATGCCTGTCTGTTACGTTTTCGGCCCATCATGATGACCACCATGGCGGCACTCTTGGGAGCCGTTCCGCTCGCCTTGGGGAACGGCGTTGGCTCAGAGTTGCGTCGCCCACTGGGGATCACGATCATCGGCGGACTGATCGTCAGTCAAATTCTGACGCTCTACACAACGCCCGTCATTTATCTGTGGTTTGACCAATTGGGAGCGATGTTTCGTGCTCCGGTGGTTTCGGGAGTGCCGGATGAGGAGCACGCGTGAGCCTCTCCACATCCTTCATCCATCGCCCGGTCGGAACGACGTTGCTCATGGTCGCGATCACATTGGCGGGAGGCCTCGGTTACCAACTGCTGCCGGTGGCACAGTTACCGCAGGTTGATTTCCCCACGATTCAGGCGGGTGCCTCGCTGTCGGGGGCAAACGCGGAAACGATGGCGTCGTCGGTGGCTGCCCCTTTGGAACGGCAATTTGGGCGAATCGCGGGAGTCACCGAAATGACCTCGTCCAGTTCGCTGGGTGGTACATCGATCACCATGCAATTTGAGCTTGATCGCGACATCAATGCCGCGGCACGTGATGTTCAAGCCGCAATCAATGCCGCCCGTGGGCAACTCCCCACAAATCTGCCGAACAACCCCTCGTATCGCAAAGTCAATCCCGCCGACTCTCCGATTATGATCTTGACGCTGACGTCCACCAGCTATACCCGCCCTAAAATGTACGATGCGGCATCGTCGATCCTGCTGCAGAGACTGGCTCAAGTGCCAGGCGTTGGATCGATCGGTCTCGGAGGCTCGCCTCCCGCGGTGCGAGTCGATCTAAATCCGACCGTGCTGAATCATCTTGGTATCGGACTGGAAGATGTGCGGACCGTTCTCAACGCGGCGAACGCCAATCGACCCAAGGGTCAGATTTCGGATGCACATCGTGCGTGGACGATCACGGCCACGGATCAGCTGCTAACAGCCAACGCGTACAGATCTCTCATCATCTCCTACCAAAACGGCGCACCACTGCGTCTGGGCGACGTGGCAGACGTGACGGATTCCGTAGAGGACATCCGCACCTATGGCCTCTCCGACGGCCAACCGGCGGTGACGATCGTGATCTACCGTCAGCCGGGGGCGAACATGATCGCAACGGTGGATCGTATTCGGTCTCTGATTCCACAATTGGATGCGCAAATTCCGGCGGAGATGACGTTGCGTGTGATGATGGATCGGACAGCAACAATTCGCGCATCGCTTCACGACGTTCAATGGACATTGCTGCTTTCGGTCGGGCTCGTGGTTCTGGTCGTCTTCGTGTTTCTGCGGGATCTTCGCGCCACATTCATTCCCAGCGTCGCCGTACCGGTGTCGCTGATCGGGACATTCGGTGTGATGTATTTGGCCGGGTACAGTCTCAATAATCTTTCGCTCATGGCGTTGACGATTGCCACGGGGTTTGTCGTTGATGATGCGATCGTTGTCATTGAAAATATCACTCGGTACATCGAAGCGGGAATGTCACCACGGCAAGCGTCGATTCGCGGAGCCCGTGAAATTGGCTTTACTGTGCTAGCGATCAGCCTGTCCTTGATTGCTGTCTTCATTCCCATTCTTTTGATGGGCGGAATTGTCGGCCGCCTGTTCCGAGAGTTCGCCGTGACGCTTTCGGCAGCGATTCTCGTATCTCTCGTTGTGTCATTGACCGCAACGCCGATGCTCTGCGCTGTGTTGCTCAAGTCTCGCCACGATCAGCGGCGAGGCCGAATCTATCTCATCAGTGAAACGGTCTTCGAGAAGATCTTGACCCTCTATGCCACAACATTGAAGCTCGTGTTGCGTCATCAACCGACGATGCTGCTCGTCACTCTGTCCACGATTGCCCTCACGGTTTATCTGTACATCATAGTCCCCAAGGGATTCTTTCCCCAACAGGATACCGGTCGAGTCAACGGAGTTTTACGAGCGGATCAGGACACGTCTTTTCAGTCGATGTCACGACTGGTCGCGAAGTTTGCGGCGATCACGTCTCAAGACCCGGCGGTTGCGAACTTGATCGCCAGTGTGGGCGGCCTCGGTGCGGAAGCAAATTATGCCCGCATGTTTATTGTCCTGAAGCCGCGGCACGAGCGCAAGATCAGTGCGGATGATGTGATCGCCCGAATTCGCAGCAAAACCTCGACAATCCCCGGAGCATCGTTTTTACTCCAATCCAGTCAGGATTTACGCGTCGGTGGACGGTCCAGCGGCGCTCAATACCAATACACCCTGCAGGGCGAAAGCCTTGATGAATTGACCGATTGGAACGCCAAACTATTGAATGCGATGCGGCTGATACCCGGTCTTGTCGATCTCAATTCCGATCAGCAGACTCGTGGACTTCAAACACGGTTGACCATCGACCGTGATTCCGCGTCGCGCCGTGGAATTAGTATGGCGATGATCGATGACACCCTCTACGACGCGTTTGGTCAGCGACCGGTGTCGACGATCTATCAATTTCTCAACCAGTATCGAGTTGTCATGCAAGTCAAACCCGAGTTTTCAGAGACCCCGGATTCCGTACGTCACATTTTTGTGCAGGGACAGAATCATGCTCCCATACCGCTCTCCACCCTGTCTCGTCAGACTTCGGTCAATACAGCTCTGACGGCCAATCGTTCTGGACAATTCCCCTCGGTGACGATCTCTTTTAATCTGTCATCCGGGACGTCGCTCGGCGACGTTGTGCCCCGAATCGAGCATGTGGCACGTGAACTGGGGATGCCCCCAAGCATTCGGGGTAGGTTTCAGGGAACGGTGCAGGCCTTTCAGGATTCTCTGGGAAATCAGCCACTGCTAATTCTGGCGGCGTTGGTCTCGGTATACATCGTTTTGGGAATTCTCTACGAAAGCTATATTCATCCGTTGACGATTTTGTCCACTCTTCCGTCTGCCGGCGTCGGGGCGTTACTGGCATTGCTCTACTGCCGCGTCGAACTGAACGTCATGGCTTTGATCGGTATTTTGCTACTGATTGGTGTCGTCAAAAAGAATGCAATCATGATGATCGATTTCGCTTTGGATGCAGAGCGAAATCACGGCATGTCTCCGCAAGAAGCGATCTTTCGCGCGTGCATTCTCCGCTTTCGACCAATCACCATGACGACGCTCACAGCGCTGCTGGGTGGGCTACCATTGGCTCTAGGAACGGGTGAAGGATTCGAGTTTCGGCGGCCGCTGGGAATTACCATCGTCGGAGGATTGATCGTCAGTCAGATGCTGACCCTGTACACAACACCCGTCGTCTATCTCTCTCTGGATCGGTTTCGACGTTGGTGTGACTCCAACAGCACCACGCACCAGACGAGTGAGCCACCCCTCATTCCGTAACAGGGACGAAACGTGAGTTGTTACCAACGGGTGTGGTTTACGAGGTGGCCGGTTCTGGAATCCGCCCGCCTCTGTGGATCCGCATTGGTTCCTCCGTATCGTTGTGGACCACGCTTGTGACGTCCACGACCGTCAGAGATATTGGGGATCAAAATCGGCAATCGTGACCATTCAATTCCGAAATCACGACCGTATTCCAACGGCGATCGACCCGTTTTTTCCGTCTCACGGCGTGCGAACCCGGCAGCATTTAACGTCTCCAACGCCAAAATTTGATGCACAGGTAGCCTCCGGCGAGTCCCCCCAGATGGGCAAAGTGAGCCACACCGGCCTGCGTGCCAGTGACGCCCAGAAATAACTCCAGCCCGCCGTACAA
>CAMCMU010000055.1 GCA_945876035.1 Schlesneria paludicola DSM 18645
ACAACCCCTCCTGACGCTCCTGCTTCCGCCGTCCCATCGCCATCGAAACCACCTCCGTGAATTCCTAACCAACCACCGCGACGACAGCCTAGCGCCATTCTCATTCCCGTCAACCGTCAGCAGTGACTTTCACCACGGGCTCCTAGGTCGACGACACAACCGCTCAACGAAACACCTCCGTGAAGCATCGAGACGGATTAGTCGGGCGGTGTACTTTCCGGAATCTGATCCGATGTCAGTTTCGGAATCGTCAAATCCAACTGCCAATCATCGAAGGCGGCCACAATCCGGTGATTGTCCGGATCCGGTTCAAGACGAGCCACGCCCTTCACCGCGTTTTCCAGGGCCTCGTACAACAGTTCGCCGGTTCGCTTGTCGAGTATCTTCGCTGACAGGCGGAGCCGGGCGAACGAATTTCCATCGGTGCGGACCAGATCAATCTGTCGCGTCACCATCAGCAGAACAGGCAATTCTGGGGGCTGCCTGTGATCAAACACGGCTCGCTCGACCGGAGTCAACCAAGAGACTTGGCCCTTGCTCCGTGACACTCCACAGACATACCCATCGAAAACAACCTGAGTTGCCGCAGAATTTTCTACGGGGAGGGTACCGGCGTCGTTCTGCAATCGCGTTGGAGTACCCACGAACAAAGTATCCTGCTCACTCTGTCGCTGGACAGCAATCCAAAGACCGCGAGGATGTGACTGATTCACCGGAAGATCAACGTGATAACGCTCCGCGCCGTCTGACAAGGCCACGACCGTCAACTGCGATTCCGAATCCTTTGCTTCCAAAAATGCCACATCCTCGTTGTCAATCACACAGGCAACGCTGGCGGAGGAATGGCGGCGGCTCCACAATACTTCATCAAGTTCCAAGTCGTGCAGTCCTGTCGAGATCTCCGATCCATTGGCTTGCTGAACGAGGAACTTCGATCCACGATGCCACAAGACGACTTGGTTCTCGGCAGACAAGGTGCGTGTTGCCAGTGTGGCACCGTTGAGAGTATTCAACAGTTTCACTTCCGCAGCCCCAGCGGCTCGAATAACAACCGTTCGTTCATCGACCGATACGTCGAACGAACCGGCCGGCAACACATCTTTTCTTGACCATGCGAGTCGGCCCGTTTCGATTTCCGCAGCACACAGTTTCCGGCCCACACAGTAGATCGCCAAGTCGTTCGTCAAACCCACAAATCGGACCGACATTCGTTCATTGAACAAATCGGCAAGAAGAACGGCTTGGCCATTCGGAAGTTTTCTCAATTGAAAATTTTGTTGGGCGAACAACCTTCCATCAAATTCGGACGAGTCGGTTTGCAGCGATTGTTGCCAGATCACTTGGGGCGCGTGATCCACATCCGTCGCCGCATAGACAACAAACTGCGATCCGCATGTCAGCGAGAGCCATTTGCCGTGCAGGTGCAACCGGCCTCCGATAGACGGAGGGCGGACGCGTTCATCAGTCGATCGACTGACGCTGGGGGGAATTGAAGCTTTCCAGCGGAGATGGCTGTTGCGATCACGGGCAGTCAACTCGCGAAAGTTCGCATCGACCTCGAATGACCAACCTGGAAACCACGTCTCAGAAGATGCATCCACATCGACAGGCACCGCGAGCGACCAATCTGATTTTTCACGCGTTTTGCGACGAACATCAATCGTTCCCGGTTTCCAAACGGAAGCGACGTCGAGAAGTGACCGGACATCGTTGCGGCCCTGCCATTCTTCAACCAAGCTCGTACCCGTTCGATTGTCCAGACAAATCTGTTGTGCAAACCGGCCGCTCAGTTGTTGCAGCCAATGGACGGCGGCACTGGGCCGATCATTTTTCAACAGATCTCGAGTCAACATCGCGACGGCACGGCCGGCAACATTCGGGTCTGATGCCTGTGTAAATCGTTCCAGAAACCCCCACTGACGACTGTCTCCGGGAAGGGCGGTCATCTGATCGAACAAGATTTTCTCAACATGTGGCAACCCTGAAAAAAAACGAAGAAACCGGTCCAGATCTACGGCATGACCGAACCCTGCAGGATTTTTTTTCAATTCTTTCCTCAGTGCTAGATCGAGTCCAACGCGATCTCGATTTGAGGAGGCTCGATAAATTTCGAGAAGCTTTGCCCGGATCACACGGCCTGTGCGCACGAAGTGATTCGATGTGATCTGCTCCATATCATTCAAATAATTCGCCGTCTCGACCACTCGAATCAATTGACCGAATGCCTCATTGCGGCCTCCCGCTTCTTCCAGCAGTCTGGCGTACGAACGCAGAAATTCATTGCGTTGCTGAGGATCATCCGTCAGAGTCTCCAACTCCGCCGCCTTTTCGTGGAGGCGTTTCGAATCGCCTCGCATTCCGGACAACAATGACGCCGCCAGTACCGACTTCACGCGGGGTTCGGGATCCGATTTCAGTGATTCACGCAGGTCCGCCTGACCGGTATCCTCTTCACCGTTGTGCAGTCGCAATTCGCCTCGCAACGCGAGGGCGTGCGATCGACCGGTATCGGAGACCAATTCGGCAGCAATCTGAGCTTCGATGTCACTAAAACGGGAGAAGCCAACGACTTCTTTCGGACTCTGAGAAACGATTGTCCCTCCTCCTGCAACAAGATTGCCGGGGATGCGTCCGTCAGACATCTTGGATCGTGTGAGAAATCGACCGTCCTGAAGATCGACCGTGACGATTTCACCACTCAAAAGAGGCAGAAAATACCGATGACCAACGCGGACACCGCGTCCGGCGGGATCCACGGAGATGGTTCTGAAACTGTCGACGGGCTTGCCATCGCTCAGTCCGAAGGCGGCCAAGCCATCGCGTCCCACCATGACCACCCGTCCATTAATGACACAGGCGGGATAAAGCCAGTCTCCCCGAGGCATACTCCACAAGAGTCGGCCGTCAACCATATCAAGACACAATAACTCATCGCTGTCGCGCGGAGCGACGAGGGCTTTACCCTCGAAAATCAATGGGGCCGAGTCTAACCACCGAGACATCTCATCCTTGTCATCGGATTGCCCCATGTCAAAACTTCTTGGCGGAAAATTCCCGGCTCCCACACGAACATGCTCGAAGGAACTCGTCGAACGATAGCGGTGCATCCACATCAAAGCCCGACGATTCGTGTCGATCGCAACAACAGCACCGGTCGATGTGGGGCAGATCAAGATTCCCTCACTGAACGACGGACAGAGTCCTGTCAAACGCCGGAGGGGACTTGCAAATACAGGGCGTTCCGCCACCATCAGCGATTGCGACCAGTCGAGTCGCACGGTGTTTTTTTCCGGATCCTGCTTCAGAACCAGCAGTCGAAGATCGCCCTTTGTCTCCGCCAAGCAGTAAAGGCAGCCCTCAAGGGGCAGTGGGGGCCCCAGAAAGAAATGCCCGGACATTTCGATCGGCTTCATACCGCTCGGCCCGCCAACACTCCACAATCTTCGTCCACCCACAAGATCGTAAGCGACAAGCTCGTTGGCCGCAGACGATTCTTCCAGATTTTGCGTAGAATGAACCGAATTCAACTCTTCCAATGCAAAAACGGTTGCTCCGTCACAACTCAACGTACCAAACGCCGCATCTCGGTAAAGTCGTCGTCGCAGGTGTGATGAAAGCCCCTGCGTCTCGGTGTCTCGCGTCTGTTTTGCGTCACCAATCGGCCTTCTCATTTGGCGATTGTTCCACAACTGCGTCATTGTTCCACATGAAATTGAGGAACGCCAAATCAACTCTCCCGTGTGCAAATCCACGGCGGCCACATTCGCCATTGTGCGATACACAACGACGTTTCCCACCACCAGTGGCTGTCCAGCAGGAATAACAAGTCGTCCATCGTCGCGGAGAAGCGACTGCTCGCGTGCAAGCAATTCCGCAAGGAGGGTTTGCAGCGTTGAGTTGACTTCCGGCCGGGCATTGACGGCCAAATGCTCGGACATGGAGACGCTCCAACAATGTCCGCCGACCGGGGTAGCCTGGACCGCCGAATTGTTCCGCGTCGGACCACCACCAGGCATCAACCACGAATCCGCCTTAATATCCCTCACCACAGTTGTCGGGCAGGACAGCGACTCAAGCCATGCAGGTCCCTCCGGATCACGAGTGAACATCGGAACCTCACGACCACCAATCTGGAGGGGTTTATCTGCCGCAAGCCGCTCTAATTCTCGGAGTGCGGCAAGGCTTCGATCGCTCCGACCTGCACGGCTCCAGCACACGGCAATGCTCAATAGCTGTCGAATCGTCTGCGCCGTTGTCTCAGAGGGGTGTCCACGAAGCGATTCTAGGAGGCGTGCCGCTTCGAGTGGCCGACCACTATCTGCGGCACGCCCCGCCAACACCATCACGGCATCGAATCCGGCATTCGTGAGAAAAAAACGCCGTGCAACAGCCGCTACCTGCTGAATATCATTTTCGTCGATTGCCGCTTTCAACGCATCGCGAGCGGTGGTGCCGTAGCCTACCTCGTAGGCAAGGATTCCTTCCGAGGGAAGTTCCTTCAGCATCCGTAACGCCAGTTCCTTCAGACTCTGCCCTGCAGGCGTCGGTTGGCCGGCCCCGAGAAAATTCGGCGGGATGAACAAATCTTCTTGGCGATCAAGTAGTGATTGTAACGTGTGAACTGCCGTATGAAATTGACTCTTACGGATCGCGTTGCGTACTTCTTCCAACTCCCTTACGACTTCACGATTCGGAGGCACCGATAGTCGGGGAACTGTGAGACCGGGTTCTTCATCCTGTGCGTGGACAATGTCTACAGACGGGAACGCCAAACCGATTTGCACGAATAATACGAAAACACAGTATCGAAGCATCGACTTCTCCGCCGGAAGAGATACCGTCCATTCAGACGATATAGGATACCTAAATCGACCGATGATTGTCAGGACCTCTAGGATTGCCATCGGCCGTCGTTGCGAATTCCTAGGCCACTGGAGTAACGTATTGTTTCGTCCGAAATCGGAACCGTCCCTGAGTTTCTCCAGTCCGGTCGCTGCCTCCAAACAGGTTCCGTCTTTCCATATGGATGGGCCGTGTGTCAACACTGGTCACGTCACCCGCCAAACAGGCATCGACTGCTGAGTCGCTTTGAAGAATCCATTCCGATCGGTTTAAAGCATTTCGAGTAACTTTAAATTTCAACAAATGAAGGTATAGCGATGGGTGAACCAACGATCCAGAAACTGTTTGATCTGACAGGCCGTGTTGCCCTCATCACCGGAGGTTCAGGCCATCTCGGTCAGTCGCTTGCTCAAGGATTGGCCGAAGCGGGGGCGACGGTCGTCGTTGGGAGTCGAGATCGGCAAAAAGCACAAACGGTCGTGGAAGGCTTACCATCACCCGGCGGCGCTGTTCACATCGCTGTCGTCCTCGACCAACTCGATGAATCCTCGCTCAACCAGGGCTTCGACGAGGCCGTCACCGCCGCCGGTCAGGTCGATATTCTGATCAACAACGGTCAATTGGGACACGCGCTCGACCTGACGAACGTGACGGGAGAGGCATTCAACAAAGATTTGCAGAACGCAACCGGCTACTTCTTGCTCGCTCGCCGACTGCGAGATCACGTGACCGGTCGAAAAGCACCAGGATCGATTGTGATGATCGGGTCGATGTATAGCGTTGTCGGCTCGTATCCCGATGCCTACGACGGTGTTTGTGTCGCCAGCCCAGTACAGTATCACACTCTGAAGGGGGGCATCATTCAAATGACGCGGCATCTTGCCGTTTATTGGGCCAAGGACAACGTACGAGTCAACTGCCTCAGTCCAGGTGCCTTCCCCTCGGAAAAGGCACCCCAAAAGATGGTCGAACGCCTCAAGTTAAAATGTCCCATGGGCCGTATGGGAATCCCGCACGAACTCAAGGGGCCTTTGCTGATGCTCGCCAGCGATGCGGGGAGTTACTTGACTGGCCAAAATCTGCTTGTTGACGGAGGTTGGACTTCGTGGTGATCGCTGAAACACGCTCGAGTGATGGAGGCTGCCTTGCATAACGGAGCGGAACACAATACGAACTGACCCTGCTGTTGACATGACGTGTTGCCGTTCGAGGACTCGACGTTTCCTGCCCTGAAATTTCAGGCAAGACCAACGATTGGAAACATCTCTTGTGGAATGCGGCGCATCTCGATCGACGGCAATCGCATTTGCTCCTATTGAAATTTGATGACCGACGCAGGCGAACTCGAGTAACCGAACCACATTTTTTGAGACACCAAACGATCATTAATTTTTCGAGGGAAGAACATGAGCGATCCTGTGTTTGTTTTCGACGTGCATCTTGATCTCAGCATGAACGCTCTTGAGTGGAATCGCGATCTACGCTGGTCGATCGAGAAGATTCGACGTTGGGAACTCTCGATGACGGACAAGGTCGATCGGGGCAACAATACTGTGTCCCTGCCGGAAATGCGTCGGGGAAACGTCGGACTGTGTGTCGCCACGCAAATCGGCCGCTACTCGCCTTATTTTCATCGGCTGCCAGGCTGGAACTCGCCCGAGCAAGCGTGGGCACAGACACAAGGACAACTCGCTTGGTATCGAACGATGGAGGAGGCCGGCGAGCTCGTACAGATTCGGAACCTTCTTCAACTCGACAAGCATCTTGAGTTGTGGTCGAAAGCACCATCCGATGACTCGATAACGCACTCTCACAAGAAACAGAATCGTCTGCCAATCGGATATATTCTGAGCTTGGAGGGCGCTGACTCCATCGTCTCGCTCAAGCATTTGGAGCGGAGTTATGAAGCGGGGTTGAGAGCCCTTGGACCGGCACATTACGGTCCAGGACGATACGCTCACGGAACCGACGCCGAAGGGCCTCTTTCTCCTCAGGGAAAAGAACTGCTCAAAGAGATGCAGCGACTAGGAATCATTCTCGATGTGACGCATCTATGCGACGAATGCTTTTGGGACGCAATGGACATTTACGATGGTCCCTTGTGGGCTAGCCATCAAAACTGCCGCACGCTCGCACCTTGGAATCGCCAATTCTCCGACGACCAAATCAAAGAAGTCATTAACCGTGGTGGCGTGCTTGGCATGGCGTTTGACGGGATCATGATGGTTCCCGGATGGAAACATCTTCGAAGTAAACCCGGCGATTTTCAGCTGAAAATCGAGCGAATTTGCGACCATATCGATCACATCTGTCAGATTGCAGGCAATGCTACACACGTCGGAATCGGTACCGATCTTGACGGCGGCTTCGGTACCGAGCAGACACCGATGGACCTGAACTCGATCGCCGATTTGCAAACACTGCCGGGACTCCTCAACAAACGCGGGTACACACAGAAAGATATC
This sequence comes from Schlesneria paludicola DSM 18645, assembly GCA_945876035.1. GTDB lineage: Bacteria > Planctomycetota > Planctomycetia > Planctomycetales > Planctomycetaceae > Schlesneria > Schlesneria paludicola_C. The sequence goes on from CAMCMU010000055.1 coordinate 7,308, forward strand.
GTGGGGATCATGTCGGGCAACTTCGTCGACTTCCTGCGACGGACGTGGAACTGACTCGATCTCTGCTCGTATTCAACCGGCGGACGATCTTATAGGCTTCGGGAATGACGTCTGAACTGATTATTTTGTGCGTGGCGGCCGCTCTGGCGGGGGTTGTGAACGCGATAGCGGGCGGTGGAACGCTGCTGACATTTCCGGCCTTAGCGTTGATTCTCGGACCATCCGCAGCGGCTGCAGTCGCTGCAAACGCCACGAGCACGGTCGCGCTGTTTCCTGGATCGCTGGCCGCGATGTGGGGTTATCGCCGCGAATTGTCTGGCGCAGGTCCGTGGGTTGTCCCGCTGATGGGACCTTCGTTGGTGGGCGGTGCGATTGGGACGTGGCTCGTGGCACAACGCGATCCCAAAGAATTTCAACTGCTGGTTCCCGTGTTGATTCTTGCGGCGACGGTTCTGTTTCTACTTCAGCCATCGATCACGAAATGGACCGGAATTGGTAAACCCCACGAGTCCCCTTCCTTGGCCGCTCGCACGGGAATTATTGGTTTCCAATTTCTGATCGCGTTTTATGGTGGCTACTTCGGTGCCGGAATTGGAATTCTGATGCTCAGTGCCCTCGCATTGATGGGCCTCTCAGATATTCACCGGATGAACGGAGTAAAGACGTTGCTGGCATCGGCCATCAATGGTATTTCCGTGGTTTTGTTTATTTGGTTCGACAAGGTCCATTGGAATCTTGCCGTGCCGATGATCCTCGCTTCGATTGTGGGTGGATTTGTTGGAGCCAGCGTCGCCCGTCGATTGAACAAGAACCTTGTTCGACAGACAGTCGTCGTCATCGGAATGCTGCTGTCAGCGTACTACTTTCTGCGAATTTACGGAATTCTTGGCGAGCGGACGACGTGAGCCCGTGTGTGGATGGATCGAAGCTGCATGTCTGCCGAGAACGCTGAAGGACTGATTCTGCGTGTCACCGACTTTAGTGAGACCAGCCGAATCGTCGTGCTGTTTACTCGCCAGTTCGGCAAAATTTCCGCATTGGCCAAGGGTGGCCGAAGACTCAAGGGTCCTTTCGAATCCGCTCTTGACCTACTCGCGACGTGTCAGATAGTCTTCCTCAGCAAGAACACTTCTGGCTTGGACCTCCTAACGGAAGCAAAACTGATTCAGCGTTTTCGGCCGCTCGAGCGGGATTTGAACTGTTTATACGCGGGCTACTACGTGGCCGAATTATTATTGGGATTGACGGAAGACTACGATCCGCATGTGCATTTGTATTCCGCAGCACAAGAGGCATTGGAATCATTTTCGGTGGACGGAATGTGTCGTCTCGGAATATTGCGATTTGAATTGATGGTCCTGCGAGAGATCGGACAATTGCCCGATTTCGAGATGTGCGTAGCATGCGGATCCGATCTGACTTGTGAAAAAACGCTGCGTGTTTCAATTTCCCTCGGTGGGCTAATCTGTCCTGATTGTCGCCCGGGCGAACAAGGACACGATCTCCAAAAGATAGAGTTTGAAACAACGGCCGTGTTGCGATTTTTGTCTGGAGATGATGAGCAAGAATGGCGGAATGTCAGACCTTCCCCACGACAACTCCAAGAAATGAAATTCGTCACGACAACCACCCTGACACATATTCTCGGCAGACGCCCAAAGATGCTCAAGTATTTGAATTGACTTTGACCTTTGAATTAACTCCTGCGCGAAAACATTCACGTCCTAAATTCTAAACTGAATCGCCACTCCATTCGCTCCTCAAAACGACGGACGCTCAGGGGAGTGAACACTCCGGTCACGGATGACCATGTCTAAGAACACACCAACTTTGAGATCACATTTTGAGCAAATGCGAACGGCTCTGCGGATCGCGATTTTGTTCTGTGTGCATGGCTCTTTTTCGGGCTGTACCACACCTTGGGAAAAGTCGGCGTTACTCAAAGATTCGACGCCCAATATTGCCCGCGTTCAAGGGCCCACCGAACGAGGTTTGCGTAACCTACTGTCGCGTCGGAACGCCGATGAGGCCAATGATTCTGATTCGTTAAAGCCTTTGGCGGGTACAGACGAGTATGTCGCCGCAACCGAGATCTACAAAAAAGAACGCTACGCCAACGCTCAGAAAGCGTTCCAGAAAGTCGCGAAAAAATACAAAAAAAGCGATATCCGCGAAGATGCTCTCTTCATGCAGGCGGAGGCCGCATTCCACCAAGAGCATTATTCCAACGCCCACGACAATTATGCAGTGCTTTTGAAAGAGTACCCGTCGACACGCCATCTCGATGTTGTGTCAGAGCGGTTGTTCAAGATTGGCCGAGTCTGGCTTGATTTCCCGGAAGTCGCAAAACTGAGCGAAGTCCAACAGGTGAACTACGCCGACCCCAAACGCAAACTGCCTCCCACAGAAACCGTCAAATCAACAGCCAAGCCCGTGTTCGTTCCCAATTTTTCAAATCGAGCCGAGCCTCTGTTTGATACACCTGGAAATGGGGTTGCCGCTTTGCAGGCAATCTGGATGAATGACCCAACGGGCCCATTGGCAGACGATGCCATGATGCTGGTCGCGAGTCATCACGCTCGACATGGGAACTTCGTGGAAGCCGACCGTTTTTTTCAGATGTTGCGTGAAACATTTCCAAACAGCCCCCATTTGCATGATGCGTTTTTGCTCGGGTCACACGTCAAATTGATGTCGTATCAGGGAGCCGAGTACGAAGGAAAAACGCTGACAGAAGCAAAACTTCTCAAGGAAAGTACCCTGAGACTCTATCCCGACAGCGAAGACAATGAGCGGCTGGAAAAAGAGCTTACAGAAATTGATGAGGCAATGGCGGAACGAGAATGGCAACAAGTCCTGTTTTGGCTGGGCAAGGGGAATAAACGAGCCGCCGCCGTCTATTCCAATAATGTGATCAATCAATTTCCGAAATCTCGCTTTGCCGACAAGGCGCGGTCACAACTTGAAGACCTTGGTCCAGAATACGCCAGTGGATTGGCTCTGCTCACCCCAACCGACCCAAAGAAAAAAACCTTCTGGGAACGAGCCCTCCCCCAACTCACCACGCAGCGATCCTCGACGCCAGCGACGGCGATCCGTCAACGTGCGGACGATCCTGCAAACGGTGAGTCATCCTCTCGACGCATGCGCGACGATTCAAGTGCCGGCGATGATTCGGAGGAGATTCCAGCGAATGACGACAGTCCGCTCTTGGGGGTAGATCCTGGAAAGAAACGTGGTTGGTTTGACTGGTCCCCACCGCGTAAACTCCCCGCTGAGACCGATTCTGAAGCGCGAGAGATCGATTCCCCAGAATCTGATAGCTTGAAATAACATACTTATGGCAAGCCTACCTTCATGTCTCACAGACATCGGAAAACGCCAGATTGTTGCCCGCGGTCATTCGCTTGGGTTACTTGCCAAGTGGACTGTTCGTTGGGCCAATGCTTCCAATAAACAACGGTTTGCAACCTACTCTGGACTCCTGCTGTTGTCTGGCTGTGGGTATACGGTCGGAAATGGATTTAGCCCCGACATTCGAACGGTGTCAGTTCCGATATTCGAGAATGCGACGTTTCGACGAGGGATCGAGGTTCAGATCACGGAGGCGGTACAGAAGGAAATCCAAAAGCGAACACCGTACCGGCTCGCGAAGGGTCTGGATGCGGATACACGCCTCACAGGTCGGATTGTCCAAATCAGCAAGAATGCTCTGACTGAGAACCAATTTGACGACCCACGCGAATTGCAGTTTTCGCTGATGGTTGTCGTCAAATGGGAAAACTTACGTACTGGCGAGATTCTTGCCCAACAGGAAACCCCACTGTCACCGACGGCAATCCCGTTGACGACTCAGGCAGAAGTTGCACCTGAAGTTGGCCAATCGCTGGCGACTGGAACACAGGATGCCACCGACCAACTTGCCCGACAAATTGTCAACATGATGGAAGCCTGGTAGGACATTTCGGCGGGACGATCGTTGAACCGCGGCCTAGTCAAAAAACACCAACAACCCACGTCAGAATCTGATTCCGACTGTCGTGGTTATTTTGGCAAAAACGACGTCGTCCTGAGATTTCCGACTGACGATGATCTGTCATCGAAACAGTGCCGGCATTGACGCTAGACCATCCTAGCCCGCCGCAATCGTTGATTCAAAGTCGCTTTTTCACAGAAAACATTGAAAGCGGATTGGTGAACACGCTGTCCGTGTTGGAACAGTCGCTTTCGCTTGAGATAAACCTCGTCGAACACGATCCGAATGACGGACTTTGTGATGTCGACTTGATGCTCTGCGAAAGAATCGAGACACAATGACGCCCGATCGGTTTTGATCAGACTATTCATCAAGATCCGAAACGTGCATCATCCCGCAGCCCAGATAAAGGCTTTGCGGTCCTATTCGGCAAACGGGCAACTTTTGGTGATTCGTTATTTCCAAAACCGATCGTTGCCGAAAATGTGACAAAAAAACGTTGTCGTGTGACACCGGGCTTGTGCATTTTTGCGCACAAAGCAAACCATCGTCGTGCGTTGTCTCTTTCAAAAAAATCCGATTCCTATTTCCCTGTTCTAGGTCCTCGGTTGAAAAAAGGAGGGGGCAGATCATAACTAGCTTGGTCACTAAGGATGATCTGGCATTTATTGCAAATCAGAGGCCCCTTTGGGCCCCTTGAAACCCCGTTTCTGCTATTGCTTCGCCGATGATTTGAATTTTGACTCGCTGTCGGCAGACAGCGGTGGCCTGTTCGGCGCCTTATTGACGGACGTGGCACCCGTCGCGGTCACCGAAGCTTGCGGAGCACTTCCTTTAACTTGGGTCCCAATCTTGTTCGTTGTCGCTGGATCTTCCGTTGTGGTCGAACCCCAGTTGGCAACGGACCAGTGCGCGTGCGTCGCAACGACCGACTGTCCCAAGTCGTCGAGAGCCCCTCGGAATGCCAATGCCGTGATATTTTCGTTCGGAATCACTCGCTGCAGGACGAAGCGGCGATTCGCGGCGATGTACGCGAAGAATTTGCCTTTGCCCAGTTTGTCGCTATCCGACAGCAGTCGAAGCAAAGCCGTTCTTGGGACGTCTGCCGACGATTTGGGAAGCTCATCCAACCACGCCATAATCCAAATCGAAGTCCCGTCCTGACTGAGTACAGCCGACAGAGACAATTCCCACTCGGCATCTTCAATCGTGGATTTAAAGGCAAAGTCATAACGTTGCTCGCTCAATTTTGCGTCAAGACCCATTGCCTTAAGAAGAGTACCCAGTGACGGATCGGTTAATTTACCCTTGATCGGAGCGTCCTTGGCCTCTTGCGCCCTGGCAATACTCATCGAGACAGGGACTGTCACCACGGCCAATGCGGCGACTACTACGGATCGTCTGCTCAACTGTGCTTCCATCGCGGTCAACTCCTTTTGATGTGCGACTCACACGGTTTATCTCGAGCCGATCATTGTCCGTCATCGTGATGTTTCGACATCACGCCGGATCGGTCTTTCTTCACCAAACAGGTGCTTCAGGCAGATTTGAGACCAGCTTTCAAACTGATCAAGTGCCTGTAACAATTCTGCAGGCTGTGCGAATCCTGTCTCTAAGATCGACTGTTCCCGTGGTAGAACTTTTGCCGACTCTAGGTCAAAAATGTGAACAATCCCTAAATGGACACGGCCCACGGCTGACTCATCGTCATTTATGAGGCCAACACAGCGATCCTGAAAACCTCCTTCGATAAAAACCTCCTCCGAAATCTCTCGGTGCATGGCCTCGCCGTATCGACGATCGCCTCCCAATCTGTCTGTTGAAGAAATATGGCCGCCAATTCCGATCGAACGCTTGCTGTGCAACCTCCCCTCGCCACCGGCCTTGCCTCGACGATAGTTGAAGATACGGCCGTCATGCATAAACAGGCAATATGGGATGAGTTGTTTATAACTCGCGTCTTCTTCGCATTGGGAACGGGGTTGAAAACTTGTGTGAATTGGATCGAGAAGAGTCTCGAGATATCGATCGACGTGGGCATTGAATCCTTGAAAGTAGCCCAATTCCCGAAAGAGGAGGGATGGAACAACCAAAACGTGCTCGACCATTGGATCGGAAACGGAATCTGTTGGATTGATGGTCATGAACACCTCCTAAGAGATCGATTAGCCTTGGACATAAGTCAACCCACTCCACCCCAACGGGCTACCTAGTCCGTCGATTGTGAATCCAGCTGATTTTTATAAGTACGTTCTCCGCCAAAAACGGATTGCATTTCTTCCAGATTTGTCCGGATCGAACGAAGTGTCACGTAGTTTTCTGCCAGTATCCGGCTTGAAGGCGTGTCAGCGAATTGTTTCCTGATACTCAGATACTTCTTCGACAGGACCAGAATCACGGGTGTCCCTGACTTTTGACAGCAGTCCGCAGTTTTTGCGTAGGCTTTCGAGGCTTGGTCACCGTCACCAAGTGAATCCGCCATGACCACGAGACCCTGAGGGGGATCGATTTGAATTCGTTCAATCGCCCGATGGATATCACCCAGCAGAAGGACTCGGTAGCCATGAAAGCTAAAATACTCGCGCAAGGAATCCTGATGTTTCGTTCGATTCTCGACGCAAATCACCGTCGGTTGCAACGGCTTTTCGTTTTTTATTTCACACGCGATCGCATCTGAGTTCTGAACCTCTTGCGACTTGGCCTCGGTTCTGATGATGTTCCGCAGAGCGCGTATGACTTCGCTGGGCGACTGAAAGCGATCATTCGGGTTGATTTCCAAAAGTCGATCAACGACGGCCATCACATCGGACGGGAGTGAATGATCGACTTGCCGAATCGGCCGAAGGTTGCGATAGCGAGCCGGTTGTTTGCGATCTTCACGACGAGTCGAGGGGGGATAGGGTGCGACGTTGGTCAACAATTCATAAAAAATGGTGCCCAGAAAATACAAATCACTGCGTGGATCGTTGTGGGGAGCATTCGTGCAGCGTTCCAGCGTTGCATACTCAATGGCGCGATCGATTTCTTCTTCCTGCATCGACAAACCGGAATCCATTCCCGCCAGGCCGAAATCAACCAACTTGGCAACTCCTTGCGAACTGAGCAGCACATTAGTCAGCTTCAGATCGCGATGGGTAACCCCCAGACTGAGTGCGTAATCAAGTCCCTCAGCCATGTCCAATACATACTGTGATGCCTCCTCAACCGCGAATTTTCCCCGACTTTTCAATAACTCACGAAAGTTGCCGCCCTCGATGAATTCCATCGAAAGGTAATGAAAGTCCCTTTCACTACCCACTTCGTAGATCGGCACAATGTTCCTGTGTTTCAGACGCTTGCCAAGCTCTCCTTCCCGCCGAAAGAGGCTGACCTTCCGAGGATCCTCCGCCCATCGCTGTCTTAAAACTTTTATGCCGATCATCCGGCCATCAACAACGGAGCAGCCACGAAACACGCGTGCAAAACTCCCGGAAGCATTCCGATAGAGGAGCTTATAAGGTCCTAGCCGAAGACCGTCCGTTTGGTGCTTATTCAGTTTCGAAACCTGATAAGGAGTCAGGTCGTTTCGAGATCCAAGATCGCGAATCAGACCTTCAATGCTACGCTCGCTCGATCCGATTCGCGTCAAGCATGCCTGCAACTGCGACTCGTCGATCAGTTTTGAAAGAATGAGAAAATTCTGAAATTTTTGCAGGCTGGAAAAGTGCATTCGGCGATGACTCATTAATCATTGGGGACAGAATCAGCTAGTTCGATACGTACACCAGTGATTGCGGGCAAATCGGATACGGACACGAATCAATGTTTTGATTCTCTGTCTACGAATCCACATTTAGCCCTCTTCGGGAACCGAAATTTCAGTTCATCGCCCCACAAAGTCTCTCGATCAGGACCATTTCAAAATCAAATGGCATCCCCCCCCCCAACATAGTCGCCCATAATGCCCATCGCAAGTGAACCACTCCTTCCGAGTTGCAACTGAAACTCATGGAACGTTTCCGTTTCGAAACGGACTACTCTTTTCATAAAAACGTTGAAAATAGTGGAATTGGATGATTTTCCCAACTTTTTTTAGAGAACTCGTAGAATTTTCTTGACGACTGCGTTCGTGGAATTCCTATCGCCAATTCAATGGCGGTCGGAGGCCAAAGAAAGGAAACGAGGTGCCGAATCTCGGCACCTCGTTCCAATTTTTAGACAACCTCTACCCTTCTCGGGAATCGGTCGATCGCCTGATCTTGGCGTTCCTCCAATCAGCAAGGCTCCCTCATAGAAACCGGAACACAACGAGTTTTCTCAGGCAAGTTGTTTTTTCCGGCCGACGAGGGTTCGAACGCGTTCGGCCAGCAATGCGGTGTCGAATGGCTTTCGGAACGTCTCATTGAATGGAGTACGATCCAAGCCACTCGCAGTGTCGTCGTCGCTCAGCAGCGCGACCAAAACGGCATCCGCATAATCATTATTTTTCCGCAAGTTTGTTGCAATCAGCGAAGCTTCATGACGACCCATGCCGAAGTCGATCACAACGCAATCCGGATGCAGAGACTCAGCCCGAATTCCAGCTTCGAATCCACTGGAAGCAGCCTCTGTTTTGTAGTCTCCGGGTGGCATCAGGTCCATCAGTTGACCTCGCACGCCAGATTCGACGCCAACGAGCAACAGTTTGCCCATTGCTTCATCTTCGAGTTCTCCAAGAGGCATTCCGTGTTCCTTAAGGAACCGAATCAAATGCTCACGGGGAATCCGTCGATCTTGGGATCCGGGTATGCGGTAACCGCGCAGACGGCCTGAATCAAACCATTTGCTGACCGTGCGGGGCGCAACCTTGCAGATCTTTGCTACTTGACCAGTAGTGAAGATCGTTTTCATCGCGGGCTCTCCAATCACCTAGATTGTTCACACTCAGAAGGGCGTCGCGACCCTCCGGACCTTGTATGCTCATACCATTTTCATGACAGCAATCCGTGCCCTCGTATCAATTTCCAGATGAAACAGCGTCCGAGAACGGTGTTCTCCAAAAAGCGACAGGCAAAGCGAGGAATCGCCCACCAGCCGCCCAACATGATTAATACGCATCAAAACAGTTTGAGATTCCATCGATTCGATCCTTGATCGATGGGTTTTCAAGATGGCCAGACAGGCTGCTCTCCTCCAAGCGTTTCGCTTTTTGTTGAGCCGAATCCAAGATGTCTTGCCCCTGAGTCGATTACTCCGTGCTACTCGCTCAGACCAGATCAATCGCCATCTGATGTTTGCTCGTTCGCACCGTTGTTAGTCGCCTCCTTAGTAGAATCGTCGCAAGCTGTCGCAAATCTTAATATTGTTTGCTAAGTCCTATTGCAGGAAAGAGAGAATTCTGATGCAGGCGTCAAGGTCCACCCGTTTTTCGTAGGAGGCACACCGGAGAGGGGGTTCCAAAGCCGCCTTCGGACATTTTGAATCAAAAGACTTATAGTCCAACCACAATTCGTGATCATGAATTGCGAGACTCGATCTTTCGTTGTCTCCTCCAGAAATGGGCAAAATCTCATTGCCAAGCAATTTCTTGAGAGAGGGCGTCGTTGCAACGCCATTCCGAAAAACACATCAAGAAACGACACAAGGCGGGTTTCCCCGCCTTGTTAAAGTCTATTTCGACGTTTGTCAGACCTAGTCAGATACCCAGTTTGCGTCGCTTAGCTTTCCGAGCCTTCGAACTAGCGGGACGTTTCCCATGATTGGCTTTGTTGACCTTGCGCGTATTCTTGGCCATGACCTATCCTTCTCCAATTTTCTTTAAATAAACCATCGGCCTTATAGCCAGAAAGCCCCGCGAGTATAGCTAACAACGCTGAGAATGGGTAGCGTCCACAGTTTTTTTGAATTAAAACCATATCCCAACTTTCCATTCTGCGTAAGACCCGTGGAGAAGCCCCGGTTGAAAACCGGTTGTGAGCCGGTTAAAAGTACGGTTTCGTCCTCCGTCGAGGCTACCCAAAAAAGTGGACTTGTGTTCCCGATGCCACCATCAAGGCTTAGCGTCGTTCCATTCGTGGTGAGGTCTAAAATCAAGCCGTGACCGCGACTTCGACAGCAAATTTCTGGAATCTTCGATGGAAATTCGCGTTCTCGAACAGCGTCTTAGAAATGCTCCGGATGTTTATTTATCCCCTTATTGACTTATGAAAATTTTGTCACCTCAACCTTTGTCGTTCCGTCGGCGTTTCGGCCGAGTCAATTCCGCTGCCGATTGAGACACGGAAGTATTGACACTCAAAACCGAGTCGGAACCTCCATCGCGGTTATTAATTAAGCCAACTGACTGGCCAGCAACTTGGCACAACAACTCGAGAGCTCTCCAAAAAACAAGAAAGAGATCTGATTCATGGATTTAGAAGTCGCTGGAAATGTGGCAATTGTGACCGGCGGAGCCAGCGGCATCGGGCTAGCCTGTGCCCGTGGATTTGCCCAAGCGGGTTGCCGTGTGGGGCTATGGGATCTTTCGACTCAAGTCGTTTCAGTGGCAGGGAAAATTACTGATGACTTCGGAGAAAAATCCCTCGGACTGAACGTTGATGTGAGCGACTTTACGGCAGTCCAAGCAGCCTTAGAGGAAACCGAATCAAAGCTTGGTCCAGTTTCACATCTCGTTCATGCCGCAGCCATCTCTTCCGGAAAATTTGGTTTTCCTTTCACTAACCTCCAACCAGCGGACTGGCCGCGCGTTCTGAACGTTAATGTAATGGGAATGGTGCATGTCGCCCAGGCGATCGCTCCAGGGATGACTGCGCGGAAAAACGGCACAATGGTGTTCATCGCATCGGTGGCCGGGCAAATGGGGTCGCAAACCGACCCGCCCTATAGCGCAAGCAAAGCGGCCAATATCAACTTCGCTCATTGCCTCGCGAAAGATCTTGCCTGCCACAACGTGCGTGTTAATACGGTCAATCCGGGTATGGTCCAGACGCCCCTCAATCGGCAAGTCTGGCAGGCGTGGAACGATCAGCAACCCGAAGACAAACGTCGCAGTTACGAGAACTGGGCGGGCGAGAAGGTCCGCTCGGTCGTTCCACTGGGTCGTTGGCAACTTCCCAGCGATATTGCCGACATGGTCGTGTTTCTCTCTTCAGCAAGAACGGCTCAAGTCACGGGGCAATCCATCAATGTCGATGGCGGTCAGATCATCCGTTGGTAATTTCGCATGAAGAACTATTGAGGATTCCATCCAAATCTCATCTTTGCCGGCACCGAACCTGTCCTCGCAATCTTGTATTTCATGTGGCGGGATTTTTGTTTTTTTAATCTCGCTCGAATGCGACATTTTTTGGGGGGACCTCTCTTCACTCGCCAACTTTGCCAATGCTCCTCTTATCGATTTACTTGATAGACAATGCGCATTTTCGTTTCAGAGTTTATTTGCGGTGGAGGCATGGCAGGATTGCCTCTGCCTGAGTCTCTGTATCGAGAAGGTCGCGCAATGCTCTGCGCTCTTGCGGCTGATCTGCTTCGCATAACCGGCTGCCAAGTGGCAACCACACTCGATGCGCGTCTCGAGGATCGACTTAAAAAAAGCCTTCCAGACGGCTGTGACGTCTGGCCCGTCGTTGATACTGAAAATGAACGCCGAACGTTCCAACATCTGTCTGCGGCAAGTCATGCCGTCTTGGTGATCGCCCCTGAAACGGATGGACAGCTTGCCGAACGCGTCAGCCAAGCGGCATTGATCGGCAATACGGTCCTCAACTGTTCACCAGAGGCCATCGAGTTATGTGGAGACAAAATTCGACTAGCCCAACATTTCGAACGGCACTCGCTGGCAACAATCTCAACAGCCAAATTGGATTGGAGCAGTCAAGCGACGGGGAATCGTCTCTCGGAATCATGGGTTGTCAAACCGATTGACGGTGCGGGTTCGTGGCTGACTTTTCGCATTCGCGCTGACTCACCGGGTGACTGGCATGAGATGCGGAAGGCGTTCGATCGTGAAGGCGTTCGACACAAGGCCATTATTCAACCCTTCGTGTCGGGACAACCACTGTCCGTTGCATGCCTCTGCAATGTCTCTGGTGTAGTGGATATCTTTCCGATCGCACGTCAAAGGCTTTCCAATCAGTTCGTTTATCTCGGTGGGTCTCTCCCGGCCCTTCTCGCGCCCGATGAAGAAGTCGCGATCCGAGATCTCGTCCTCCGGACTTGCCTGACGATTCCCGGATTGAATGGCTACGTCGGGTTCGACTTATTGCTTCCCGATGAAGATCCCTCAAAACCATTGGTCGTTGAAATCAACCCCCGACTGACGACATCTTATATCGGATACCGAAGGCTCAGCAGGAACAACATCGCAGAGCGATGGATGGATCTCGCTGGCCTGCGTCCCGAAAACCCGCATTTGGGGCCACGTTGGTCATCCTCACCCATCGAGTTCGAGACTCTCGAAAGCGAGCACTCAAAACCGTCTCTAGACGGCAATCTCCCCAAGAGTCACTGATCAGACACTCCGACTTCGATCGAGAGGGACTAGCCCCCACTCCAAGGGATTAACAAATTTGCGGCCGGCGTCAGAATTCGCTGAGGCGGCCATAACTGCGTCATTGAGGAGTGCCGCGATCAGACGGTCACCAACACTGTTCAATGTCACTGACTGTGGTCCTTCTACTAACGTTAGAACACGCCCAGCGGACCTCTCTTTTCAACAGGCGTGACGATCTGATGGCAGATGTCGCCAGAAATTCAGTGATCGACATTCCGCGTTCAACCGATCCCGAAATGGGAAAGAGTGTGACGTTTTGCGTGTCAGGCTTCTGCCGAGATGAGATCCGTTCCCTGACAGAAACAAATTAGGGCAGCCCAAACAATCGTCGAGCATTCGCAGTCGTCGCCAAGGCAATATCCTCCTTTGAGATCCCTTTTGATTCCGCCAGACAAGCCGCCGTCAGCCGGACGTGAGCCGGCTCATTCCGTTTTCCTCGAAATGGCGTCGGAGCGAGATATGGTGCGTCTGTCTCCAGCAGCAAACGATCCCGAGGCACAACCACTGTAACCTGCCTCAATGATTCGTTCTTTTTAAACGTGATCATCCCGCCGAAGGACAAATACATTCCCATGTCGAGACAGGCTTTCGCCGTCTCGACAGAGCCACAGAATGCATGCATCACACCTCGGAGAGGACCTCGTTCTGCCTCCTTCCGAAGCTGATCCAAGACTTCGGATTCCGCCTCGCGACAATGAACGACGAAGGGCCGATCAAGGCGCCGAGCCAACTCCAGATGTCGCCCGAAATAATCTGCCTGCAACTCCAACGGCGAGTGATCCCAATACTTGTCGAGCCCCGTTTCTCCAACCCCGACAACCTTGGGAGCGGTGGCCAACTCGACAATTTTTTCCCAATCACCGGGCTTTGCCGCGAGGACATAATTCGGGTGTAAGCCCACGACCGCATAGACACTGTCGTATTTTTGAGACAGCTCGATCACACGTCGACAACTTTCGAGACTGATCCCGATGGCAACCATCGTCATCACGCCGGCGTCCACAGCACGTTGGATCGTCTCGTGACAATCTTGAGAAAACGAGTCTTCGTCTAGGTGACAGTGCGTGTCGATCCATTCCATCGTCACGACCTTAATCAATTGCCAATTCAACCACAGGTTTGACAGGCCAGGCGCGCCGTGGCGACTACTATTCTCTATAGGCGACAGACGGGGCGTTACACCTTCAATGACTTCAGCTCTTCGGTGCCAGCGCGTTCGGAGAAAAGCACCTCGCCGAATAGCGCCTCAGCTTCGGGGTCATCCACGCAGGTGTAAGTGGCTTCATCAAGCTCAGCAACAAGTGTTTCTTGACTGAGGATCACCCGCGGTAGAAGTGATTTGAGCGACAAAAAATGCAGGTCCGTAAAAGCGACTGGATACATCCCAAAATCGATAGGGTACCCGCGGCGGTTTAGCAGTTCGACCATTCTGCTGACGCCACTTTTTTGTTTGTCAATCAAACGAGCCACAGCCTCACAAGCCCCCACCGCACTGGCCGGTGACCATGGACTTGCCTCACCCACGAATTGCAACAGGCTCCGCCCCAAATTGATAACGAGTTGGCTCAGCATTGCATTGTGTTGAATTTGGGCCATTTTCAGTCCGAGTTACTGTTGTCCTAGTCGATCTACCGAAGCGCCGAAAGGTCTGATCAAAACAGAGAATCCGCCGCTCTCTTAGCGACGCGACTCAGCGGTTCCACCACGATACCCAATAACAATACCATCGACGACACGACAATCAGGTACAGACCCGATGACGAGGAAGCGTTTAACAATACTGGGCGGGCATCCGTCGGCCGGGGATTCATGGCCATCACCTTCAAAACGTTGGCATAATAGAAGAGGCTTAAGACTGTATTTAACCCCCCCGCAGCGAGCACAATCCACATAAACCAGTGGACCTGTGCTGCGTCATAGACTGCGGCAAATATAAAAAACTTGCCATAGAATCCACCAAGAGGCGGCAATCCAACCAAGCTGAACATACAAACGGCCATGCAGACAACCGGCAGCGGTGACTGATAAATCAAGCCTTTGTAATCTTCGATTTCCTCACTGAACAATTGATTGCGAAGCATGGCAACAATCGCAAATGCACCCAAATTCATGAACAAATACACCGGCAGATAGTAAAGCAATCCTTCAATAGCCCTCGACGATTGCTCAGAAACATGCGCCCCCGCAGAAGAACGCAGGACAAGCAACGCCGAAACCGCCATCAGCATGTAGCCCGCATGCGCGATTGTCGAATAGGCGAGCAGGCGTTTGGCATTCACTTGGGAATAGGCGGCGAGATTTCCGAACGTGGCTGTCAGCACCGCGAGGAATCCTAGCCCCAACCCGAGCACCAGTGACAGTTCCGTCAATGGGCCACTCAATCCGCCAGTAACGGCCATCGAAAATCGCACCAGCAGGGCAAAAGCGGCTGCCTTGGAGCCAATAGAAAGAAAGCCTGCCACTTCCGCCGAAGCACCCTGAAAAGCATCTGGACACCAGAAATGAAATGGAACGACTGACAATTTAAACGCGAAGCCCACGACAATCATCAACAACGCGAGAAGCATGATTCGCGCCTCCAGATATCGAGTCCCAAATCCATTGAGAAAGAGTCCGTGCAGACGATCGCCTAATTCAGAAAACTCCGCTGTTCCTGTCAGTCCGGCAATCAGGCTGATGCCGTACAACAGTACGCCCGCAGCGCCAGCCCCATAGACGACAAACTTCAAGGCCGCTTCGCTGCTCTGCCGTCGCCCCTTCAGGAAGCCTGTCAATGCATAACTCGGAACACTCGCCATCTCAAGGCCGACAAACAGCATGAGCAGATGACTCGCACTCGACATCAACATCATGCCAATGACCGCTCCGCTGAGCATCACGTAAAAGTCCGGAGAATCTTCGCGATCCGGAATTCCCGTAAGAACCGCGAGGGCAACCACGAAAAGCAAGAAGAACAATAGCAATCCGCGAAAAAACACCGAAAATGAGTCGTGGACTGCAAGACCTGTAAACAACGACGTCGCGTGCCCTCCGTCCATGCTCAATTCCCAAAACTGAAACAGAACATTGAGAAACGCCGTCATGCCCCCGAACAGTGTGATCCAGTGAATCGGCAAGACCTTATCAAGACTGGTCAGACGTGCCAACAACGTCAATACGATTGCTCCGGACAAGATGATTTCCGGGAGAAAAAGCGCCAGGGAACGATACATGGACGCCTGCGTTGCGCCGCCACCGTTTAAAAACTGCTCGAAAAGCGACTGAAAGTCCATAACGTTCTCAACGGGATCCGGTAGTCGCCGGAAGGCCGAGCATCAGGGCCTCAACTCGAACTTCGAGCGGGGCAAAAGATGCACCACAAGCACATCGAAAAATCGGCTAAACACAACAACAAACGTCAATTACTACTGAACCAGAGTCGTCTGGATCGCTACCCCGGCACCGTGCATGGTGTCATAAGTCTGCGCCATGCTATCCACCAAGGCCCCAATGGACCCATCCATGACATTGAAAAGCAAACCGGGAAAGACACCTAAAACAATCGCACACACAACCAAGGTGTAAGCCACGGTTAATTCGCGGGCATTTATTGGAGTAATCGCTTCGGCGTGAGGCCCTTTGTACTCCGGCCCGAAATAGACTCTCTGTATCGTCCACAGGATATAACCCGCGGTTAAAATCACGCCGGCCGCCGAAATGATCGCCAGCAGTGGATCATAATTCCAGCAACTCAACACCGAAAAGATTTCTCCAACAAACCCACACAGCCCTGGCAACCCGAGACCAGCAAAAAATATCACGGCCGCCAACCCGGTGTAGTGTGGCATCAGCTGGGCGATCCCACCAAACTTGTTCAAATCCCGATGGTGAACTCGGTCATACAACACACCAACCATAAAGAACATTCCCGTTGAAGAGATCCCGTGTGCCACCATCTGAAACATGGCGGCATTGATCCCCATTTTCCAGTAATCAACGCCGAATGTTTTTCCATCAGAAATTTTCCAGACAGCGAGACCCAGTAGCACATACCCCATGTGACTCACGGAACTGTATGCCACGAGGCGTTTGAAGTCGGTTTGTGCCATCGCCGCGAATGCCCCATAAATGATGCTGAACACGCCGAGAGCCACCAAGAAATACGCCGCATACTGCACGCCGTAGGGACACAACGGAAAGGCGATGCGGATGATGCCATAACCACCAAGTTTCAAGAGAATTCCAGCCAGTATCATCGAGATTGGCGTTGGAGCTTCCACGTGCGCGTCGGGCAACCATGTATGAAAGGGGAAGGACGGCAATTTGATCGCAAAGCCGATGAACAACAGGATGAATGCGGCGATCTGAATCGACTCGCTATAGGCCGGAACTGATCCATGTCCGGCGGCCACATCGGCCAGATACAGCAAATCAAAACTGCGACCGCTGTTGAAGTAAAACATCAACATCGCGATCAGCATCAACACACCGCCGGCCAACGTGTAAAGAAAGAATTTGATCGCGGCATATTCGCGACGCGGACCGCCCCAAACGCCGATCAGAAAGTACATCGGCAGAAGCATCACTTCCCAAAAGACGTAAAATAGAAAGAAATCGAGCGATAGAAAGACGCCGAGGACTCCCGTTTCAAGGAGCAGAAACAACATCAGGTAACCCTTGACGTGCTTGTCGATGCTCCAGGAGGCCAGTGCGGAGAGAACAAAAACCAATCCCGTGAGCATCACCAACGGGAGGCTGATGCCGTCTAGGCCCAATTTAAAAAACACGTTCCAGTTGGGGATCCAAGGAACACTGCATCCAAACTGCATTCCGGGGTTGGTGATGTCGAAACCCAGATAAAGCTGGATTGTCAGCGCAAATGTCAGAGCCGTTCCGAGCAATGTGAAATACCGCATCCCCTCCTTCGCCTGGGAATCAAAGGCAAGGAGACCCACGGCAAACACCGCGGGCAGGAAAATTACAAAACTTAGAATTGAATCCGAACTCAACATGGTGTTCTCAATTTTTCAAACGCTGCCATGCCCTGGCCGCAGAGAGCGGGTCTTCACACCGAACAAACAAAAAATCACTTCGGAACAGAAGTAAACAGCACTGCAAACAACACAACCACACCCACGGCAATCCACATGACATACTGCCGCAAATGACCCGTCTGAACAACTCGCAACGACATCCCGACCGATCGAGTTGCCTTTCCTACAAAATTGACAAAGCCGTCGATCATCCCCTCGTCGAATTTTCGATCCCAAAACGCCACTGCCTGAGTCATCTTGGCGGAACAGTGCAGAATCGGATCCAAGATCTGTTTGTCAAACGCGGCGCACCACGATGAAACAATGTGGACGGGATGAACAAAAATTACATCGTACAGCCCGTCAAACCTCCATTTATCCATCACAAAGTCGTAGACACTCGGGAACTGACGACGAATTTCCTCCGGACGGATCAGCCGGGCACAATACATAGCATACGCGATCACTGTTCCGGAAAACGCGGCCACGAGTGCCAATAACCCCGCTTGGCCATGCACGGCATGAATCTGGTGGTGGCTTGGCAGGGTGATCCTGAGAGGACCGAGCGACGTGTACGGCTCCGAGGCCGAGACCGCCTCACTGTCAGCAATCAGTTGGTAAAGTGGACCCGCCTCTCCGGCACCACCGAGGAACCAACCCCAGCCACAGGATGCTGCCAGAACGGCGAGGACAATCAATGGCATCGTCATCACTCGTGGCGATTCTTGGCAGTGATCGTAAACATGCCGATCACGTGGCTCACCTGCAAACGTCAAAAACCAAAGGCGGAACATATAGAATGCCGTAATCCCAGCGGTCAGCAAGGGAGTCATAAACAACAGGATGTGAACAGAATTCAAATCAGAATAGGCCAGCGCCGACGCCACAATAGCGTCTTTGGAATAGAAGCCTGAGAGGCCGATATTGACGCCTGGAATCGCTAAACCTGCAATCGCGATGACACCGACAAGCATCGTATACGCCGTGATCGGCATTTTACGACGCAGACCACCCATACGTGGCATCTCTTGGACATGATGACAACCCGCAATGACGCTGCCTGAACAGAGAAACATCAGTGATTTGAAGAATGCGTGCGTTACCAGATGAAACAGCCCTGCCCCCCATCCGCCCACACCGATCGCCAGCATCATGTAACCGAGTTGACTAATTGTCGAGTAGGCAAGCACACGCTTGATGTCGGTGGCAACAACGGCGATTGTCGCGGCGACGAACAGCGTGATGCAACCGATATAGGCGATCACGAGCAGGACCTCAGGGGTGAACATCGGATAGAACCGCCCCGCGAGATAGACCCCCGCCGCCACCATCGTGGCCGAGTGAACCAGAGCCGACACAGGAGTTGGACCCTCCATTGCATCAGGCAACCAGGTCTGAAGCGGAAATTGTGCACTCTTGCCGATGCACCCAGCGAAAATTCCGCAACCCGCCGCAATCAACAACAAGTAACTGATCACCCGCGGTTGGCCGTCCTGTTCCATTCGATGGCCGGCGGTATCACGCAGATAAACGCGTTGGCCGTCTTCGGAGACATCCAGCTGACCATCGTGACCACGAACCATCGTGAACAGCCCAGCAGTGTTGCCATCGGCTGAGTCCGCGAATTTAAAAGTCCCAAACCACGTCCACAGAATCATCAAACCAATCAGGAACCCGAAATCACCCACGCGGTTCATGATAAACGCCTTGTTGGCGGCGTTACTCGCGGACTTTCGTTCGATGTAGAAGCCGATCAGCAGGTAACTGCAGACGCCGACCAGTTCCCAAAAAATAAAGACTTGAAAAATGTTACCCGCGAGAACCAAGCCCAGCATCGAGAAACAGAACAACGAAAGATAGGCAAAGAACCGATGGAATCTCCCGGGACGAGTGAAGTGCCCATGCCTCACATGAACGTCATGATCCTCGTACTCCTCAGTCAATTCGTCCTTCATGTACCCGATCGCAAATACGTGGATACAGGTGGCGATGAAGGTGACCATTGTAAACATCACCAACGTCAGACTGTCGATGTACCAGTCCAGCGACAATCGCAATGCGCCGAAGCGGGCCAATTCGTAAAATGTTCCTGAATAGGCTTTCGAGCGGGGTGAGGCCTCAAAGTGGGATGGCTCCGCCTCGTGACCCGCATTGGTGGCATGGTCATGAGCGACATGCGCCTCGTGTACGACCTCGTGTTCACTGCCGCCGACATGATCGACCGGGGCACGTACGGCCCACCCGGTGGCATTCGCCCAGACCAACAATGCAGAGAAGCTACAGAGGAAACCGATTCCGATGCATGCAACCGCACAAAACGCCGCTGATTTGCTGAGTCGATGTGACCATCGCAGCCAATAAATTTCGGCGACGAACCCGAGCAGCGGCAGCAGCCACGCCACTGTCAGGAGGTTCTTTAGGATTTCACCGGTTGTATCCATGATGATTCGTCAGCAACAAAAAAGAGAGGAGCAACAGCCTCAAGACCTGTGAGATAGCGATCAACAAACCTTAGCCGTGCAGTTCCGTGCCTCGATCGACATCGATCGTCAAGTGGTTGTTGTAATAGTTCAGTGCAATTGCCAAGGCGACTGCCGCTTCCGCCGCCGCCAGAACGATAACGAAAAGTGCAGTCACCTGACCGTCCAATCCTAGGGGCGTGTACCGAGAAAACGCCACGAAATTGACATTCGCTCCATTTAAAACGAGCTCAACACCCATCAGAACACCGATTGCATTGCGTTTTGTCGCCATGCAGACGACTCCGCAAACAAACAATACAGCACCGACGGTCAGGTAGGCCTCGAGCCCCACGTCATTCATCCTCACTGCCTCATTTCCTATCACGACGATGGCCGACCGATCAGATAACAGGGTCTTCACCATCAAAGATCTTCCGTAATTCCTGCATCGACGCGCCGCTTCGCGCGAGCCAGATAAGCTGCTCCTACAAGCACAACCAACAAGTGAACTGAAACGATTTCAAACGGCAGCAAATAACCTGGAGCCAACCGGCTGCCCGGAGCATGATTCAAGTCTCGATCCGGCCTCAAACCGTAAAACGCCATTCCGAGTTGTCGGACGGTTCGCCCTGCCTGACTCCGGGCCACCAAAATTTCGCGAGACTCACGTGCGGAGGACCGCAACGCAGGATCGCTTTCATGACCGGCGAAATCTTCGCTCACATCAGCAAGCTGACCGGCAATTGCGTCGGCAACATTCTGACTGAGATTCCGCGATTTGACTCGACTTTCCAGATCGATCCAAGAAACGGACCGAACGGAAAACATCAACACGGACAACAGGAGCAGGCCGACGCCCGCACCCAGAAAACCTTCGGCTGGAGACGTCTTGATCTGAACCGTTGGGCCGCTGGCGGTGAGCATGACACCGAAGACCAGTAGCACAACCGTTCCACCGACGTAAATCAGGAGTTGGGCCGCACCAAGAAAGTCTGCATGTAACAGAAAAAACAAGGCTGCAACAGAGCCCAGCGAAACCACCAACCAGAGGGCCATTCGGACCACATTTTGGGTCGCCGCGACAGCGATCGCACCCCCACACGCCAGAACAGCGAAGACGGCGAACAAAAATTGCTCAATCATCGCGCCATCCTCCCAGCGTTCCCAGCAATTCCGGAAACATCCTCAGGATTCACCTGCCGAGCAACGAGCCCATTCGACACCGGCGCCAACGATGCATGAGCACCCAGCGGAGAGCCAAACAAGACCGGTCGACGCAAGTCCGAAGACGCAAGAATCAGCGGCCAGAGAACCGCGCCAAGAAATAAAACGCAACTGATTGGAACCAGATACTTTAAACACGTTGTCATCACTTGGTCGATCCGAAGTCGGGGCAGAGTCCACCGAACCCAGATCTGCACGAGTACCAGCAGGCTGGCCTTAACAATAAAGACCTTCGCCCCAAACAGATTGATGAGGTAACCACCTAGAACAAAGCCCCTAACCGGAAAATCTTCACCCCAACCGCGGATCCCACTCAGCAGCGTTTCAGGGAAACACAAGCCGGTATCCCAACCGCCGAGAAAGAGCAGAACTGCGACCCCACTGACCGCAAACATACTTGCGTATTCCGCCAAAAAAAAGATGGACCAACGGAATCCGCTGTATTCCGTATGGAAACCAGCCACCAACTCGCTTTCGGCCTCCGCCAAATCGAATGGGGCCCGCTTCACGCTTGCCGTAGCAACGGTGAAGTAACAAAAGAAGGCAAAGAAGGCGAACGGGTCATGAAAGATAAACCAATTCCAAAATCCACCAGACTGCATTCTTCCAACGACTTGAAGATTGAGCGACCCGGCAATCACTAGCGGCACCAAGGCACAAATCGCCATCGGAATTTCGTAACTCACCATCTGAGCCGCCTCACGCATGGCCCCGAACAAGGCCCATTTGGAGCCGCTAGAATAACCAGCCAGGATGATCCCGAACACTTCCAGCGACAGTATCGCCAGAATTAAAAACGCACCGCATTCCGACGCCACTCCAACCCACCCATCAGAGATCGGCAAAACCATGAATGCCGCAAAAGATGCAACAGCAGCGAGATACGGAGACGCGCGAAAGATCATCGAATCGGCGGATGCCGGAATCAGATCTTCTTTCTGAATCAATTTGATACCGTCTGCCAGCGTCTGCAACCAACCAAACTTTCCACCAACCCGTGTAGGGCCGAGCCGATCCTGAATTCGACCTGCCACCTTTCGCTCAAGCCAGATGTAAACCATCGGCAGTACGGCAAACAAACTGATCAGAAACGTCGCGTGGACAAGTCCGGCCAGCAAAAACACGACCAGCGCAACAAGTTCATAACTTCCCAAGGAAGCCAATCGATCGGCTAAAAATTGCTGAATCGTCAGCGAGGCGAGGGGGCCGTGCATGCGGTGGCTCTTAATGCTTCGGGTCGGTAGGGTGGGTCAACAGCACCCCACGCTGCCGGAGAACTATGTCAGATGAGATTTCGCGATTCAAGCGAACGGGTCATGAAACACCCGCATTCCCACGGATGAGAACGTACAGCGCAATTCATTTTCAGCATTGATACGAGTCACTCTGAGACGATTTTGCTTCCCTCGAATGACCGTGGTCATCCCCCGATCGAGTACATCGGTCGAGCCGGTTGAATGAAACGGGCGGTGTTGATCTCGTGACCCTCTTTCTTGGCGGCAATACTGGATCGGATCGCGGCGATGATGGATGCGTCCGTGGCATCGCCGCGTAGCAAGCTGCGGACGTCTGTCTCATCTAAGCTGAAGAGGCAGTTGCGAATCTTACCATCGGCCGTCATCCGAAGCCGATTGCAGTTCATGCAGAACGGCTGACTGATGGAGGCAATAAAGCCGATTCGACCGATGCCATCTTGAAACATGAAATCGCTGGCCGGTCCGCCGTGTCCCGTTGCAGAGGCAGGTATCACCCGACCGGATGAGGAACCCGTTGAAGACTCAGTGTTGACTGAACCCTGAACCGAAACCGGAACGAGGGGCATAATTTCACTGGCGAGGCGTTCCAAGATTTCATGCGCGAAAAGAACCTTGCCTCGCTCCCACGAGTTATCTGCATCCAGCGGCATGTATTCGATGAAACGAACTTCGACTCCTGTTTCGCGGGCAAAGTGACCGAAGGGTACAATTTCTTCTTCGGTCATGCCGCGCACTGAAACCGCATTCACCTTCACGGGATGGAAGCCAACCCGCTGCGCAACTTGAATTCCTTCAATCACTTTTTCAAACCCATCGCGGCGAGTAAATTTCTTGAAGGTTTCCGGCGTGAGCGCATCGAGGCTGACGTTGATACGCCGCAGACCTGCGGCATACAGGTCTGCCGCCTGCTCGGCAAGCAAGATGCCGTTTGTCGTGAGTCCGATGTCCTTGACTCCAGGAATCGCTGCGAGTTTCGCCACGAGGTCATGAAGCGTCCGCCGAACCAGAGGCTCACCGCCAGTCAAACGCAGTTTTTCGATCCCCAATGGGACCGCGATTCTCACGAACCGTTCGATTTCCTCAAATGTCAGCAGTTCGGACTTATCCATGAACTGCACATCTTCCGCGGGCATGCAGTAGAAGCAGCGAATATTGCAGCGATCTGTGACGCTGATGCGGAGATTGTTATGAAGGCGACCGAAGGAATCGATCAACGGAAGCAACGCGTGGCTCATATCAATACGCCCCCTGGATGAACCCACTCGGTCGAACCGTCTGCCCAGTTCTCTTTCTTCCAAATCGGCACCCACACTTTTAATTCGTCAATCAGGAACTGCCCCGCCTCAAAAGCCTGCTGACGATGCGGACAACTCACCGCGACTGCGACACAGACCTCACCGAGTTCCAAGTGTCCGAGCCGATGTTCGATGCACACCTTGTCAACCGGCCAAC
>CAMCMU010000056.1 GCA_945876035.1 Schlesneria paludicola DSM 18645
AGCGTTCAAGCTGTTGACCGAAACGGGCTGTCCAGCCTGAGCGGACACTGCGGATGCGAAAACAACAGCCATGCATGTCGCGAATTTCATCTTTTAGACCTTAATAAAACGTTTTGGAATCTGTAAATTTCTTTCCCGGGAAACACTTCCCAGGAAATCGCCATCGAGAAACAGTGCCATTTTTTCTGCAGAAAAAAATGACGTAAAATCTTGATATCATCCATGTAATAATCATTTTGAAACACGTTCAGCCAAAAAGTTCGTAGCGTAATAATTCGCCTACGAACCGAAGAACTTCACGGAATCGACTCAATTCATCAGATTAATACACTTACGTCCTTAAATTGATATCAAGACTCCCGTTCAACTCACATTGCCTACGTTACACAGAATAACGGTTGCGTCAATTTAAAAACCGTAAAATTAGATTGTTTACATAAAATAGGCAGCATGGGTTTATTTCTGGTGTATGGGCCTACAAAAATAGACTCGTTCGATGGTCTGCGGCACATGGCAACCGGTCTACGGCCGCCGACCACCACCCTCGGCGGTCCGTTTCGGGGCTGACAGGGCCGCATTACCGAGCGAATGAAGGAGACTCACGGAGCCAAGAGGGATCCGGAGTTCACCAACGGCAGACCGGAGATCTGCACTGGAGTCCACCAACACGCTATCAAAAAATGCTGCGGGACGCTGACCAATGCTCCTGAGCACCAATGCTCCAGCAGAATCCGGTCACCCCAACGGCAGCGCAAGGCTGGCCATCAATGTCTCACTCCCCTGCCACACTCTGACAACTGGAAACCTCTCCTTACAGTCATTCGGTTGCGTCAGCGAACGCGATGTCGGCTGTTTTTTGGAACACGTTTTTGGCACCGCCTGCAGTGATTTCGGTTCAGAGTCCGGCAAGAAGGGGGAGGGGGTTATCAAGTCGCCAAGACACGAATCTCCGTCGACAGCCATGGTGATCACACGGGCAAGACCCTAGATCGCGTCCACAGCAGTCCATTCGGTCTGCTGTGGACGCGATCTAGGGTCAACAACCATTTGGCGGTTCCTTGGTCCGCAGCTGATTCCATGTCTGCTCGCCGATCGCTCAAGGGATGGAAACGGATTTCCCGTTGACGCCGTCAGGTCGAATGAATACGGTTAGGGGGGTTACGAAATAGGCTGATCCCGTGTGAGACGGTCGAATCCGTTAACACATCTGAGGACGGACTGCCATGTCTGAGCGAATCAGCATCCGTAACCTGTGGACGATCTTGCTGGCGGCCTTGATGGTTCTGCCGATCAATGTTTCGCGAGACTGTTGCTGTACACGGCTCGCGAAACAGGAAAACGTGTCCTCCTGCTGCCGACAGGCCAGCAGACTCGATCAAAAGCTTCCAACACGCTCGCGGCGTTCGTGTTGTGTCGCGAGAAAAGGCCCCGCTACCAATCGGCGGACGGATTGTCACTCTTCTGAGTCCTGTCGATGTCTCTCCGAGCGGGGATCGGCCCTGCGTAGCAATTCATGGAGAACAGACGATCACTTTCCGGATCGTGACCCTAGGGAGATCGAGCCTAAAAAGCACGCCGTCGCTGTGATCGGATGTTCGTTCCCCGTACCTCGTTCTTACTGTTCGTCGAGGTGGGGGTTGAACGGGCCAAAGGGCTTTTGTGTGCGGTACCGCCGGTGGTTGGTGTAAACGCATTTTTGCCGTTCTCCGGTCGCTGAATTTTTTTCTTCGGCTGAGGGATCGGTGGGAAACCCTGATCCTCTGGCGAACCTGATTGTGTTTGCCGTGCAAGCGTTCAACGCTCTTGATGAGCGACCGATTTATTCCTCTTCGATTTGAAAGGTTCTCTCATGTCGATTCACAAAACACCACTGCTGTTTTCCGCGATTCTTGCGGTCGGTTTTGCGGCCTATGCAGCTGGTGAAAAAACGCCCGACTTCAAGGCCAATTGTCCGATTTCGAACAAGCCTGCACTGCAGGACAAGACCGCGGACTACAAGGGGGCCAAAGTTTATTTCTGTTGCGGCAATTGTCCGGGTGCATTTACGAAAGACCCGACAAAGTTTGCGACAAAGGCGAATCACCAATTGGCCGCCACGGGGCAGTTCACTCAGACCAAGTGCCCGTTTTCCGGTGGCAAGCTGAACCCTGACGCCAGCGTTGACGTTGCCGGTGTCAAGGTTGGTTTCTGCTGCATGGAATGCAAAGGCAAAGCCGAAGCCGCGAAAGGCGATGCTCAAATCGAACTATGCTTCAAGGACGATGCGTTCGCCAAGGGCTTTGAAATTAAGAAAGCGGTTAAGTGATGTGACGTTCCCAAGCGGGCTCTCTTTGGGCTTGCTGATTTCGCCGCAGGCGTTGAGGCGTTGACGATTTTGTCTCTCCCGGTCGCGTTGGAACAATGCCTGAAACAGCACCCCTTCGGCAGTGATGTCGAGGGGGTGTTTTCGTCGGGGTGCTCGATGCGAATCGGTCTCGAGGACTCGACATTGCCACTGTGCATCAGGGGGCTGACTTTGCGCACGCTCTGTAAGGAATTCCGCCGCGGCCTTTTGGAAACCGCAATTCGGGGCCCGACGGGATGCCGGAGACCGATTCGTCTGCCTCATTCAGCGACAACCGAGATGCTCTCCTGCGTTTTGGGAGGGAAGACGTTTTCATCAATTCGGTTTTGATCAAGTCCAGTCCTCACCGAAGTGCTGTCTCTGCACAACCTCCACGCGACCTGCGTCAGTGGCTCGGTCCACTCCTCAAGCACGGAAACCCGCTCGGTTGTGAATCACTCCAGCCGCGGATGTCGTGATTCATCCCTTCGAAAAAGAGGAATCACCGAGTTCCGTCAGCGGAGGGGGATCGTCACGAGGAACAAGAGAGCGAGTCTCTCAATCCCGTTTGGCGACTCGCACCGCATCTTCGACGAGAATTGTTCCCTCGTAGATTGCTCGGCCGATAATGACTCCGATGAGTTTTGGCTGTCGGAGCGCCAGGGACGCCAGTCGTTCGACATCGGCCAATGTCGTGACTCCCCCTGAGGCAATCACGGGCAGGCCAAGGTCGGCCAGTGCAAGCATGTCGCGAATGGTTGCCTCGTCCACTCCCTGCATCATTCCATCATTCGCGATATTCGTATAAATCACCCCTGCCAAATCCAATCCCACGAATTGTTGAGCCAGTTCGAGTGCGGAGGTTGTGGACAGGTCAAGCCAACCGTCCGTAGCAACCCGTCCATCGCGCGCATCCAATCCCAGAGCCATGCGACCTGGAAATTTCCTGACCATCTCCCGAAACCACTGTGGATGTTTCAAGGCCTGCGTTCCTACGATCGCACGATCCACTCCAATCTGCTCCAAGACCAAGCGGATGGAGTCTTCATTTCTTAAGCCTCCTCCAAGCTCACAGGGGATGGTCACGGCCTCGACAATCGCCTGAATGGCATCCGTATTGACGGGGCGACCGGCTTTGGCGCCATCCAGATCCACCAAATGAAGCCGCGTGGCCCCCGCGTGTTCCCAGCGTTGGGCGATTTTCACGGGATCGTTTGAAAAAATCGTTTCTTGAGCATAGTCGCCCTGTCGCAAACGAACACATTGGCCACCTCGTAAATCGATGGCAGGCAGGATTTCCATGAGTGACTTCGAATTTCATAAAAGGAGTTGAAACGATAACGATGAGAACGACTGCAGAGGCCTGCGGTCGTGTCCTTCGGTGCGGGGCCGATGACAGGCTTGTTGTGACGACACGTTCTGCCGGCTCAGAGTGCAGCGAAGTTGGAGAGCATTTTTAAGCCGACCTTCTGGCTTTTTTCGGGGTGAAATTGTGTGGCAAACAGATTGCCTCGTTCGACCATGGAAGTAAACCGGGGCCCATATTCGGTGCAGGTCGCCTGAATCGAGTTGTCGCGTGGAATGACATAATAGCTATGGACGAAATAGACAGAGGCATCGGACGGAAGACCGCTCAAAAGTCGTGAGGTCCCGATGTGTTCGAGGGTGTTCCAGCCCATGTGCGGCACTTTCAGGTTTGGCCGTGAGGGAAACCGTACGACCTCACCCGGTAACACGCCAAGTCCGGGCCATTCGCCATCTTCGTAGCTCACATCGAACAACAATTGCAGTCCGAGGCAGATTCCGAGAAACGGTCGATCCGTGTGGATGAACTGACGGAGAGGCTCCACCAGTTCCAGCTTCTGCAGTTCTCGCATGGCATCGCGAAAGGCGCCCACTCCGGGCAGCACAAGTTTTTTTGCCGCCCGCACCTGATCGGGGCGGGTCACGATTTCGGCTGCGATGCCCAGTTTTTCGAATGCCTTTTGTACCGAACGCAGATTGCCCATGCCGTAGTCAATGATGGAAATCATGATGAATTATTTCGGGATCGAACAGGGGAGACCAGAAGAACGAAGGTTACTAAAAACGGACAGCGTTGGGCAGGAATCGGATTCCTCGTTTCGGTCTTGTCTCACAGACTGACACGATCGTTCGTTCATTTTATTTCTAACGGGCACCACTTCGCCATCGGTCCGTGAACTGTCGTCCTTGGCCGGACGCCGCTCCCGGCCAATTCGATGACTGTCTCAGTATCGAAGCCACGGAGTCCTCCTTGTTCGCAAAAAAGGCAAGCTGATCCCCCGCAGTCCAATCCACAATCGCTGGTGCGGGATCTCGAAATCCGAGTACTCGTTTGAGAAACTGGACCAGCATCAGCGTTAAAGCCAGCATCGCAAATAAAACGACACCCTGCACGAAAACAATCGGGCCAAGACTAAACCATTGTTCGGATTTTGAGAACCACGGACGCCACAACAAGAGGACAAGGAGTGCTGCGATGCTCAAATAGGGCCCGTATGCGATCTCCCGTTCTCGCTTGTAAAACAGTGTTAGCACCACGCCGATCAAGGCGCAGAGCGGAGCAATAAAGAACACAATCACTGTCGGCTGCCAGCCAAGAAAGCTGCCAATCATGGCTGTCAGCACGACGTCTCCAAACCCCATGGCCTCCCGATGCATCACGCGTTGACCAATCACGCGCACCAACCACACCAGTCCACCGCCGACAACCAACCCCGCCACACTGGAAAGCAAACCGTGGAGATGGACGTGCGATTTGAACCACGCTGGCTGTTCCGAACCGTCCAGCAACCATGGAACGGAATCGGGAACCAATTGCTGAAAGAAACTCAGCGTACTCGGGGACTGAAACCACACCGGCCACAGATGGAGTGGCCCCAACACAAGGGCACCACACAGACCGACACAAATGGCCGGCAGAGTCGATCCGTCGGGAATGATGTAGAGGTCGAAATCAATGAACGTGGCCACCAGCAACGCCTCGATGAAAATCAGATAGTACAAATACTGCGCATGTAGCAAAAAGACTTGTTGGGTAAAGTTCAAAGCCGGATCGGCGAGTGGACTCAGCGGCGACCACAAACAGCTCTGCTGAACCGTCGTCTGGTATCCCGCGGGCACGATCAGAACATAGAGCAGGACCCACAACAGACCATTAAAGAACTCAATCAGCGCGTAACGCGTGGGAATCGCATGTCGACAAAAGCGGCAGCGACCGCGGAGGAATAACCAGCCGAAGAGGGGAATATTGTCGATGGACAAAATCCGGTGGCGGCAAAACGGACAGGATGACGGCGGATTCGTCAATCCGCTCAATTGATCCCATAACCGTTCCTGTCGCGGGATTCGATAGATGCAGACATTGAGAAAACTGCCCACGCAGGCTCCCAAGATGAAGAGCCACGGAAGAATGATCCACTGCGGAACGCCAGCAAGCGTCATGGCTGAGTTTCTCCCGATTGTTGCGACGGTAAACACGAGACGATGCGATCGACGACTTCACGGAGCGTCAGCCCCTCCGTATCAATGGTGATCGAGGCACAGGCGCGATACAGCGGTTCTCGCTGTGCCACGAGGGAACGAATCTCCTCAATTCCACCGACGGAAGTGAGTTTCGGACGTCTTGACTCCGTGGATCGGTCAAACAAAATTCGTGAGGCAATGGTCTCGACAGAGGCCTTCAACCAGACGACGTGACCGGCTTGTTGCAAGTCGTGTCGAGTGTCTGCATCCAGTACACATCCGCCGCCGGTTGAAAGAACCAGTTGACTGTTTCCCAGTAATTTTTTGAGGACTTCGCGTTCGAGTCGACGAAATTCTCGCTCGCCATCCGCAGCGAAGATCTCCTTGATCGACCGACCCGCCGCCTGCTCGAGTTCGGTGTCGGAATCAAGCCAGTTCCAATGGAGACGGCGTGCCAGACGCATTCCAGCAGTGCTTTTCCCGGTTCCGCGATAGCCGATGAGTGAAAGCATGGAGACTCAGGGAACACGTTCGAAAAAGGGGAAGGGACCGGAACCAAGAGAGTGACCGAAAGACCGACGGGGATTGGATTCATGAGTCATGGGAGCCGATCCCGTGTCGCTGTGCTGGCGATATTCCTTGACGCAGCGTCTCTCTGAACGTCTCCAGCGGAGCCGGCTGACCCGTAAACCGTTGAAATTGAGCAGCCGCCTGCCGAATGAACATTTCCAAACCCGACACGGTACGACAATTGTGCGCCCGCGCCTCTTTCAGCAGTAGTGTCTGCTCCGGATTATAGATCGTGTCAAATACGACCATTTCGTCTCGAAACCAGTTCTGTTGAAAAGGGGATTGATCGAAATTGGGGGACATCCCCACGGGAGTGCAGTTAATCAGAATATCGGCGAACTCGGCACCGCGGTTGTTCCACGTCGTCTGCCGACACCCCAACAACTCAGCCAAGGCTTCCGCACGACTACTGGTCTTGCTGGCGATGACCAGCGATGCCCCCAACTGACAGACTCCTCGGCCAATGGCACGCGCGACACCTCCGGCTCCGAGCATCAGAACCTTTTTTCCTTCCAGAGTCTCGCCGGAGCGCAGTGCTAATTGGAGGCTCTCGAGCGCCGCCGCATAATCGGTATTGTCTCCCTGCCAAAATCCGGCCGGATCGAGCGAGAGCGTGTTCGCCGCTCCGATCTGACGCACGAAATCTTCGCACGTGGCGACATGGGCCAGAACGGCCTCCTTATGTGGCAAGGTCACGCTGTAGCCGCGAACATTGAGCCATTCAAAGTCGCTCAACGTCTGCGCCAATTGGTCGGAAGTGACGCGAAACGGAATATAAACACCATTAAACCCCACCTGACTCATGGCTCTATTGTGCAGCAGGGGGCTCAAGCTATGCCCTATCGGATCACCAAGAACACCAAACACCTGAGTCTCACCATTGATCTGATCGTATCGATAAACGTCTTTCATTTCTTGAAACGTCAGCATTCCCGGTGCCAAAACGCGTTCATTACTGAACGACGCGTAGGTAAATGGTGATCCGTATTTTCCACAAAGGATGCGACTAAGTGTTCCAAAGTCACCCATACAGAAACCAACGGTCGGAATTTTTGCCTGAGACACCAATTTTAAGACCCGCACACAGTCACCGGGGGAATTCGCCGTCGTCACGAGCTTGATGATGTCCGGGTTTCCAGCGGCTAAGCGAGCCCACAGATTCTCCAGATTGGCTGGCGTCTCGGTAAAATCGTGGTGACTGACGATCCGTTTGGTGGTTCCATAACGCGGGATCAGCGGGGCGATGTCGGCCTCTAAGTCGACGTAATCCGCGCCCGAGATGATTGCTGTCCGAAGGACTCGACGCCGCTCTTCTTCGGTTCCGGCCCATTGGCCACCATCCTCGCGACGCCGACAGGTCACAACAACCGGTGTCGGACGATCTTTGATCAGCCGAGCAACATCAGGCGACTTGGAGAGCCAATCGAGTCGCAGTTCAACCAACGGCACGCCCTGTCGCGCCAACGTTTGGTGCTCGGCCAAAACCATTTTGTGACGAGTTCGAGCAATGGAAACACAAATCATCAGTAAAAACACTGTCTGAAAGGGGGGGAGGGAGCACAACACCAAAAAAACAGATGGCCCGTCAGTCCGAGACCGGACGTCCCGTCTCTTCGCACAGACCATTATCGTCGTCGAGGATCGATGTCATGAACCACCGGTCTACAGAGTCGCCTTGGCGGCAGGTTTCGAAAAAATCCTTATTTTTCAGCCCAATCGGCCAAATTGGCGATCGAGTTCCACTCGGCTGAGTGACAATGCGGTTGGCCGTCCATGCGGGCAATGATGGGAATCGTCGATCAAGTGTTGCTGTTCCAGCAAACTTTCGATTTCCCGTTGGTTCAAACGTTGTCCAGCTTTGACGGCTGCCTTACACGACATCATGTGTAACAGCTTGTCCAGAATATCGCGACGGGCGGACGTTTGCACGCCGCTTGCACCGGCCTGATTCAGTGTTTCAATCAGATCACGAATCAGCTCCGGCAGGTTGATTCGTCGCAGCATCGCAGGATATCGGGAGACCAATACCGTACCGTTTCCAAAATCCTCGACTCCCAATCCCACCTTTTCGAGCGATTCCGATTGATCCAAAAGCATCGCTGCATCTGTGGGCGTGAGTTCCACCGATTGCGGGACGAGCAATCTCTGTGATTCGACCGCCCCAGCGAGCACGCGCGCACGCAGATGCTCGTACAGGATTCTTTCATGCAACGCATGCTGATCAATCACGGTGACGCCCGCGGGCGTTTCGACAACCAGATAACAGTCATGGATTTGAATCGCTCGGAAACTGAGTGAGAACACATCCGTGTTCAGCGGCGGTGTTTCCGCGGCCGGAGCGTGCGTTTCCCCTCCATTCTTTTCACGTCCCAAGGATTGAAGGTCAACCTCTTCTCCGGGGAGACCACTTAAGGGACTAGCCACTCCGGCTTCCGTTTCCCGACCGGACTCCGTGGTCTCGATCGGCCGCGTTTCGCTTGCATCAACAGCAAACGAGCGGTTATGCAACATGTGTGGCAAGCCATTTTCGTCGTCGCTCGGCAACAAACCAACGCCCACTCCGATACGATTGGACATGAACGCGGCATAGTCTTCGGTCAATTGACGTTGTCGCTCGGAGCTCTGCGGGAGTTGCGCCGAAAATCCCAATAACTGTCCGTGATCCGTCGCTGCCGCCGCGGGAGTGGAAACCCGCAATTGGCTCTGCAGATCCAGACCCAAAAACGTCGTACGGATCATGGATAGGAGCTGACGAAAAAGCTGTTGTCCATCCTGAAAACGAACTTCTACCTTGGTGGGATGCACGTTGACATCGACCCGATCTGGCGACATGTCGATGAACAGAAAAGCGGTAGGCTGCCGTCCCACCATCAGCAGTCCTCGATACGCTTCCGTCAAGGCGTATTGCAGGGAACGATCTTGGATCCAACGACCATTCAAAAAAAGGTACTGCTGCTTTCTGGATGTCTTAGAATTGTTCGGGTGACCGACATAGCCCCACATCTTGACACCGGCCTGCTCACTTTCGACCGGAATCAATCCCTCCGTCAAGTCGCGACCAAAGAAGAGTTTCAATCGATCGAGAGGCTTCTCAGACGCAGGAAGCTCATAGACCAGTTTTTCATTGTGTCTCAAGACCATGTGCAATCGGGGATGAGCCAACGCGATCCGAGCAAACTGTTCGCTGATGTGACCGAACTCCGTGGAGACGGTTTTCAAAAACTTGCGACGAACAGGTGTATTCTCAAACAAATTCCGAATCTCGATCTGCGTGCCCAGTGGACAACCACATTCCCGAGGCGGAGTGATCTTGCCGAGATCCACGCATAATTCCCGGCCTTGCTGTTGATCTGCCTGTCTTGTGCGAATGCGCAAACGAGACACTTCTGCCACCGAAGCCAGTGCTTCGCCGCGAAATCCCATCGTCTGCACTTCGAACAAGTCCTCTGCATCGCGAATCTTACTCGTGGCATGCGATGTCACGGCGAGCAACAAGTCATCAGGATGAATTCCCTCGCCATCGTCGACAATGCGAATCAGTTCTCCCCCACCATTCACAGCGTCAACTTCGATTCGGGTGGCGAGTGCATCGATGCTGTTTTCCAACAACTCTTTGACCACGCTTGCCGGTCGTTCAATGACCTCCCCCGCCGCGATTTTGTTGACAACGCTGGTTGACAGTTGCTGGATACGAAACATCTCAAAAAGCCGATCCTTGAGTGAAATTTGAACGGGCATTCAGGGCCCTTCGTTCGAAGGAACACGATACCGGGTTTCGGCAAAAAAAAAACGACGACACCAAAAATTGAAAAACCACTGCAGCAGATCGCCCCGTGCCTACGTGCACTCCAGAGGCCCCATTTTTAGCCCCCCCCCACCACCCCCACACACACGCAGCAGTTTTTCGCCCCCGGTCTCGGCAAATCACTTTGAGCCTGCGGTACGGCGGACCTTTTCAACCGCACTCGCCCACTCCTCGCAAAACACCAAGCGGCGCATTGGCGTTTGGATTGACGTTTTTAATCGGCCCTTTTTTCGGCCGTATCAGTCGCTGCTGAGGGGCCGGGATTGGGGGAAGCGACAGCAACACCGGAGAAACATCTTCTGTCTGCTGCGGCAGGTGTTCGCCACGGCGAGACGTCACAGGCATCAAGAGTTCATCAACGGCCTGCAGCGAACGCGGATCCCGCTCCAACTCCGGTCGATCGCCAGTGACTCGATTCGCTCGGTTTCAATCCAACGTCTCTCGATATGCTCGTTCGGGACCGGTGTTCAAGCGGCGTGTCGTTGACCGTTCTTCGTCCGAAAATGCGGTTACCCCAACCACTTAGGGAGACGTCGCAAAGCTGTTTCGCAACGCACGTCCGGTATGGCTGTCCGGGCATTGAGAAACGGCACAAGGGGCTCCTTCGACGACGATTCGGCCTCCAGCCTCCCCCGCTTCAGGACCCATATCGACCAGCCAATCCGCAGCGGCGATGACATCGAGATTGTGCTCCACGACCAAGACCGAGTGCCCCTCGTGCACAAGGCGGCGGAAGACCGTGAGCAATTGCATCACGTCTCGTGCGTGCAGACCGGATGTCGGTTCATCAAGAACGAAAAGCGTCGACGGCGTCTCTTGGGAAGTCACCAATTGAGTCGCAATTTTTACCCGCTGAGCTTCTCCTCCGGACAAGGTTGTTGACGGTTGGCCAAGCTTCAAATATCCCAATCCCAAATCTCGGAACAGAGACAGGACGTGAGCTAGCCGAGGGATGTTGGCAAAAAACACGGCCGCCGCGTCGAAGCTTAGATCGAAAACATCGGCAACGCAGAGGCCGCGGTATTGAATTCCCAATGTCAGGCGATTGAACCTTTTTCCGTTACATTCTGGACAACGGATCGCCAATTCCAAGACATTCTTTTTGTGCGATGCCAGAGTCCCTCGACCAGCACAGCGAAAGCATCGTCCGTCCGGGCTTTGCGTGCTAAAGCGGCGCGCCGTGAAACCCCGAAGACGGGCTTCTTTCGTCTTGGCAAAGACGCGTCGAATCTCATCCCAGAGGCCCGAATAGGATGCCGGCGTGGAGCGACTAGATCGTCCGAGGGGCGACTGATCGATGCGAGACACGCGAGAAAGGTGGTCCATTCCGTGTAACGCGCGGAACGGACCGCAGGTCACATTGGTCCCTTCTAAGCAGTTCCGCAGGGCCGGAACGAGGGTCCGCATCACCAGCGATGTTTTTCCTGATCCGCTGACACCAGAAATGCAAACGACACCTCGCAACGGAAACCGCAAAGTCACATCGCGTAGATTGTGGACAGTGGCCCCCGCAAGTGTGATCCATTCCTTCGCCTGAAATGACGTGGCCGAATTTTTCAATCCCTGTTCGCGCCGCAGGAATTCCTGACCCGACAGGGACGTTGGATCTCGCAAAATGGCCTGCGGCGGACCGGAGCTTAAGAGTTGCCCACCCTCCGTTCCGGCTCCCGGACCGATCTCCACCACGTAATCCGCCTGTCGCACAATGTCGAGATCATGTTCCACAACAATCACAGTGTTGCCTTGGTCTCGCAAACGAAAGAGCGTCGACAGCAGGCGATCCGTATCCCGAGGATGTAAGCCGGTTGTCGGTTCATCCACGATGTAACAGGTCGCGGTCAGCGAGTTTCCCAGAGAGGCGGCAAGCCGCGCCCGTTGAAATTCGCCGGTCGAGAGCGACTCACCAGCCCGATCCAAGGTCAAGTAATCGAGCCCCAGATCCCGCATCAATTGGAGTCGAGCCACAATCTCCGGGAGAATGTGTCTGGCGGCAATTTGGCGAGCGGCCGTGGAATCCTGGCCCTTGGATTCTGCAGAAACATCCTGCGATTCTGAAGCCAACGTGTGCGACCATTGGTGGACTCGTTGCAACGCGGCATCGGCCTTCAATCGGACAACGCCGGAGATGGAATCTCCGGCGATCAACACCGACTGAAACAGGGGCGAGAGTCGTCCACCGGTACACACCGGACAGAGGTGGAAGGCCGACTGAGCCCGGACTCGCTGCGGTGTCTCGACACCCGTGAGAGTGGCGGAAATCATGCCCAATCCATGGCATTCCGAGCACGCTCCAGAGGGACTGTTGAAACTGAAATTGATCGGTTCAAGCGATGCAAAACTACTGCCGCACTCGGCACAGGCGAGGCGACTACTGTAAAGCCGATCCGACCATTGACCCGCCGATTCGTGACTCACGATGCACTGCCCCTGTGCGATCTCCATGGCCAGATCCAGCGACTCTTCCAGACGGCTTCGGATTCCGTCTTTGATGATCAGACGATCAACGACCACGTCAATGTCATGAAATTGATTGGCATCCATTCCGGGCGGAGCAGCGGCTTCGACAACGACACCATCCACGCGAGCACGCACAAACCCGTCTCGCACAATCCTGGAAAACACGTCCGCATGAGACCCCTTCTGGCCACGAACAATCGGCGACAGGATCAAGACCTTCTGGCGATCCTCCAAACGCAGGACCTGATTGACAATCGTGTCTCGTGACTGAGACGAAACGGGTTTTTCGCAACGCGGGCAATGGAGTTGACCCACACGTGCGTAGAGCACTCGAAGCAAATCGTAGACTTCGACAATCGTGGCCAGAGTCGAACGTCTGCGTGGGCCATTCTGGCGTTGTCCGATGCCGAATGTCGGAGGCAGCCCATCGATTGAATCGACCAGAGGGCGTTCGATACTGCGCAGGAATTCTCGAGTCTTTGGCGAGATCGTCGACAGATATCGATGCCGTCCTGCGGCGAAGATCGTATCCCATGCCAAGGAGCTTTTTCCGCTACCACTGACTCCGGTAATCACGGTCAGCTGTTCCAGAGGAAGATCCACGTCGATTGCACGCAGATTGTGTGTTCTAGCTCCGCGAATGCAAATACAGTCGATATCATGGGAGCAAATCGGTGTCATTGTGAAAAACTTGTTGTCGAATGGAATTCATCAAGCAAGACGCGACCGAAACGACGGTACTTAGGTCTCCGCGCCGCCTCAACCCTTCGCTAGAATTAGGCCAACAGATTCCTCGCGTTATATCTGAACCGGCACGACTCCTGCCTTTTCGAAAAGCGTCTCTATGCCACCACATCTTCGAGAATTGTCTGCGGAGTTGCTCAGCCGGCTTGCCGGACTGTCCGCACCGGTCATCGCGGGTGTCGCCGTGCTGCACATCCTGTCCTTCGCGTGGTTGGCTCTGTGGGCTCGGCGTGACTTGCGTCGGATGGCGTCTGATTTCGATTCATTCACGCGGGAGTTGAAACATCGCAGCCTTTTGGATCGGCACATCAATCTGTCTGATCAGATCGACGCCTTTCTTGCGGACGTGAAGGAAGTCCTCGATGACCCCACAAAAAAAGCGGAGCGACTCTCATTGGCACATCGATTGAGGACTCTCGATGAACAGCGTCGATATCTTCAATCACAGGCGTTTGAGACCTACTACAGCGTCTGCCGGACGATGATCGAAGCCTATCCGCTGGCAGGAGTCCTCGGGACCATCTTGGCCATCGGCGCCGCATTACAAGGAGGTCAAGGGAATGCGCAAAAAACGGTCGCAGACATCGTCCGGAATTTCGGCGACTCGGTCTGGGCTACATTTGCGGGATTGGTTGCCGCCATTGGACTGATGTTCTTAAACAGCCTTCTGGAAACGCGTTTTCACCGACTTGCAGAAAATCGCAAACAGGTCCGAGAAACCGTTGCCAGAGCCAAACGCGAGCTGTCTCTCGGGACGGTGGAGGGCGTGGCATGACTCCC
Organism: Schlesneria paludicola DSM 18645; assembly: GCA_945876035.1. Taxonomy (GTDB): domain Bacteria; phylum Planctomycetota; class Planctomycetia; order Planctomycetales; family Planctomycetaceae; genus Schlesneria; species Schlesneria paludicola_C. The sequence goes on from CAMCMU010000056.1 coordinate 14,166, forward strand.
GCGAGAAAGCTGACGTTTCAACTGGCATCATTGCTCGATCTGCTACTGATTGTCATGTTTGCGTTGTATCTTGAGATGCAGACGGTCACGCAACATCAGTCGGAGCGGATGGACGCCGAGCGGCAGGCGTCGGCTAGAGACTTGGAAGCCGTTCAGCAACGGCTGAATGAGTTGCAACAGCAACGAACTCAATGGGAGACGCGTCAACGCATCACGGATCAGAGTGACGATTCCGACCACCAGCCGTTAGGTCGAATTTTCGGGGAGCTCTTTCGTCTTCCAGAATCTACGATACAAAAGATCGCTCAACGACGAGGCCAAGACGAAGCGGGATTGTCTTCCAGCGACATTTCGGCTCTCCAAAAAGAATTCCAGTCGCTCGCAGTCGCCAGCGGTGATCAGGTCGTGGATCATCTGTTGACGTTTGTAGAAATGAAAAAACGGTTCGATGTCTGGGAGATTTATCTGCAGGAAAACGGGACGTTGATCGTCACCGCCGATCCCCACCAGAAACGCTTGCAAACAGGAGTCATTGAAACCACAACGCTGTTTTCTGATGAGCTCTTCAAGCTGTATAAGTCCTTTCCGGAATCAAAGAGTGTCGTGTTGATTCTGGTGAGTTACGGTGAAGCGCGGTGGACTCACCGCGAGGCTGTCATCAAGGGCCTTCCGCGGGTGTCGGAGCGCATGCAGTCCGACTGCGGTGGTACGACTCGATTCGAGTATGCTGTCCTCGGCTATCGTCCTGATGCTGTCCCTCGTCCATGATCCCAAATCGTTCGATAGGAAACTCGTCCCCAACAGGAATGGTGGTCAACAATGGCAGAACGGTCACGAGGCGGGATTTTTCGGAAACGAAACGTATTGGGTCTCACGCTCATCGCGGGTATGGTCGTCGGAACCTATCTTCCAAACATTTGGAAAGGATTCGGAGGCGGAAGTACCTGGGGGATTGGAATCGGGGACCCCGCTGACGGCCTTCAGATCGAGACGAAAGACGCGTCTACCGACGATGAACTCGACGCCACAATTCCCGCCGCACAACCGCAACCTCAGTCGCTCATTAAAGTGATCATTGATGAGCGGTCTTTCTTCATCCGGTCGGAGACTGGTGATCGTCCCACAGAACTCACGGAAATTATCACTCTCGCCACGGCCGCGACGGGCGATGCCGACGGCTTTCGAGTCAAGATTTACCGAAAGGGATCATCACGTCCCTCGGCCGAAAACGCCCTCAACGACGCGTTGTCGAAGGCCGACATTGCGGAATCGGCGGTTTTGTGGGTCCCCACCGAAATCGAATGACCGTCTCAAACGAATCGCCTCAATAATATCGAGTACTTTATTTTCGATCAAATCGCGAACATCCCCGAAAGCAGCAGACAACATATTTCGGGGATCGGGAATTTACCAGTCCTCGTGATGCGTCGCCTTCACCTGAGGACTGACATCACCGCAGCCCATGGTCACCACGACCGTGTAGTCCCCTGCAGGGAGTTCATCAATCGACTTCGACTTGTGAGCAGTCAAATCGTAATGGCGATGTTTCATGGCCTCGATGGCCTTGGGGTTCACACTTCCGGACGGGCGCGAGCCCGCGTTCAACGCATCCAGTCGCCCGACTCCATAAATTCGTGCAAACGCTTCCGCCATTTGGCTGCGTTTCGAGTTTTCTAGGCAAACAAACAAGAACCTTGGTCGAATCGGAGGAAACATGAGTTTGTATCCGTGACGGTGTCGGTTCGTTCCACTGTTTGTTCGCCGGCGCCAAGGTCTGGCGTGAGCACTCAACATGGGGGCCACGCAGACAGTGGCACAGAAACAGATCCTCTCACGCGTTGACCGTCGCTTTTCTGTCTGAAGTTTTCTGGCCTACGGCCATGCCACGATATCCGTCCAAAAATCGACCGGAAAACACCCCTTGTAGGGCCCCTCAAGGGAAGCGACTTCGCCTCTGTTGACAACATTTCGGGGGGCTCCGTTGCGTGATATTCCGAGAAACGTACCAAACCCGTCGGCCCAGGGTGACGGGCTTCTCCGTTGACCTAGCTTCGGTTCCAGTGTTTCGCCTGTCGACAGCCAGGACGAGACCTCTAACAGTCGGTAGCGGAATTCGTCTGGCCCACGCTCTCGGACAAAACTGAACGAGAATCATTTCGACAGAACCTCGTTCGTTTGTGTGTGATTTTTCGTTTCTGTTCAGCGACCGTGTGCCCAGTGATTTCAGCGGATTGTCGACCGACGCTAGGACGCCGCTGCCAGATGGTCGAAACCCCGATTTCCGAAATTAGGGCTGCCGCTTGATTGGAGAAATCCGGGTTTTCCAAGGAGCACTCTCGTACTCAGGGAGCAGAAGAATGCTAGCCGCGATACGTGTGGACCGTGTCCTTTCAGGCCGGCGGGGTTTCGGTGCCCCAACTTCCAAGAAAAAACAGATACGGCACGGGACATGGACCATCGCCGACCAGGCGATCAACAAGGCCGGTCTCTGTTCGACAAAATTTGTAATTATTGGCTCCTCACCATTTCTGTTCGCCGTTTGGGGAATGGCGGGGCGACACTCCCGAGGCACGTCGTTCACAGATTGAGCGGAGACCAAAAATTCCTGTTTTCATCCTGAACTCAACCCGGCGGATCCAGACATCGCTCCCAGAATTGCACGCGTGCAATTCTCTGCGTCAACGAATAGGGGCTGGGTCGTTTCAAGTTTCTGCAGCAACTTTGCCGATCAAGTAAAGAGATCTGTTTACTCTGGGAACACCGACGGTGACGGATCGGACGTTTTTTTTTGGTAGCATGACTGTGGTTTAACCTTGCCCCCCTTGAAGGCTGCATTCAGCGTGGCCGGTCGTCGATATCCCTAGCAGAGCCGTTGTATGAAACGCGTGTCGCGATGTCGGCTCTGATGGACTTTCTGAGCTAGCACCATGGAAGGGGCTAACGTGCCAAATCAGGGAATCAATGTTCTGGCTCTAATCAAAGGTGGAGAACGATACGTTTTCCTGTACGACGATCAGAGTTCCGAACAGTTATTGAAAACGATCAGCAGCTACGCCGCCGATCCAGACTTAAATTTCAGCTGGTACGACGCAGCCATTCTGAGTCAACGCATTTGCCGGATTGAAGAGGTGGCGGCGGAGAATCAGGTCGACTTGACCTTGAATGAGATATCTTACACTCGCGTCAAACCTTCCGCCGCGTAGGCGATCGAGGTTCTCGTCGTGTGCCGCCGGAGGGGGCGTCCACCAAGAGACGGGGGTCTCTGGCCGTGGGATCTCGGTTCTTGGGGTTCCATGGGAACTCTGCGCTCTCGTGCGACTCTGAAAATTTCCTGACGATGGGCAGTTCCGAGTCGGTTATGAATTGGCGAGCCGTGCCCACTGTCAAGGTCGACCACTTCCGTCCGTGAAAGAGTGAGGCTTCCCAGTGTTCGCAGCCATCGACCAATTTCTGCGATACCTAAAAATCGAACGAAATGCCTCCGAGTTGACCATCAAGTCGTATTCCGAGGATTTCGGCAGCCTGCTCGATTATGTGCGGGACCGAGTTGGCGAACTGAATACGCCCCATGAATTACAGATGACACAGCTACGCGGCTACGTTGCGTATTTGCATGAATGCGATTATGCACGGACGACGATTGCCAGACGGCTGGCGAGTCTTCGCAGTTTTTTTCGATATTGTCAGCGTGAAGGCTTAGTGACCTCCAACCCAGCCAAAGTCTTGCGGACACCGCGAGTCGGTCGGAAGTTGCCTCATTTTTTAACGATTGATCAAATCACACGATTGCTCGAATCGCCGCCGGCCAACGAGGTCGAAGGAATACGGGATCGAGCACTCCTCGAAACGTTGTACTCCGCCGGTCTTCGAGTGGCCGAACTCGTGGGGATGAACATCGAACATTGGGACCGAGATGCCAACGTCGTTCGTGTGTTCGGTAAAGGTCGTAAGGAGCGAGTGGCACCGATCGGACGGCATGCGGCAAAAGCTCTGACGCGTTGGATGGAGGTGCGACAACCCTCGCCCACGGCCAAGCCCGCGGACCAAGTGGCAATTTTTCTAAACCGTTTCGGCACACGATTGACGACTCGCAGTGTCGGCCGAATGTTGGAAAAGCACCTGAATGTAACCGGGCTTGATCAATTGACCACGCCGCACACTCTGCGGCATACCTTTGCAACACACCTGTTAGATGGCGGTGCTGACCTGCGGAGCGTCCAAGAACTGTTGGGGCACAAGAGCTTGACAACAACACAAATCTACACTCATGTCAGCACCAAACGCCTGCGCGACACCTATGAACACGCTCATCCTCATGCGGAAAAGAACCGCATCGCCAGTCCGGAATAGCGGGGCGCGAATCACGGCCACGGATGTCTTGCATGCTTTCGCTCTCTGGGTTGGCGGACGCAATCGTCGACCGCGACCGTTGGTGAGACAACCAGCGACGGCTTTATTGGAATCGAACAGCAGGCTCAGACCTGTCGTTCTCGGGACGGTCCGTCACCGGTGGGATTGGTTAGGACATTCCACAACAAGCGGGGGCCGGATGGGTTAACACACTCGGCAGGGTCTGTCTCGTGTGACGCTGAAACGGCAGGTTCCCCCGGAACGGATGCTCGTTGTCAGCGGTGATCCACCGAATGCGGAGGCCCGATACGCGGATCCGATAAGCCTTAGGACCAGCTGCCGTTGCGGCGTCTGGTCCTAAGGCCACGGCGGCAACCGTGAGGCCAGATCCGGCAGCCACGCTGGATCTGGCTTTTGACGGGTGTCGGACGACACCTCTGGCCGCAGGATTGCAACAGACGGTGGCTTTCTTCGCAAAGCAACACCGATGAACATCTGCCTGCGTCTCCCCCATAGCCCTGCCCATGAACGCGGACGTCGGATCAACGCCCCGTGCAAGAAAAGACCCCGAAACGGGGTCATTCGCGCTCTCGTTCGCCAGACGATGGCCTTGAAGAACGGGACTCACACAACCGATCACTATGCCAAACGGCTGCGAGCGTCCCTGTCGTTTGCGTGGGAGCATTACTCCCTCTGCAGCGGTCTCCCGAGTCCGCCTTGAGGCCGATGGATAATCGGGATTGTGCTCGACAGCGAAACGGAGCTCCCTCATCCCTCATCCCTCATCCCTCATCCCTCATCCCTCATCCAGACAGACAGACAGACAGACAGACAGACAGACAGACACTCCTTCGAGGATTCTCCGTGCGGATCCCTGCAGCAACTCTGGATCTTCACTTCAACGGAGCCCCCGATCAGCTCGGTGACCCGGCTTATCGTCGGTGGATACGTCAAGATTGCCACGTCATCTCTGGATTCCAAAAAACGGACGCACGTGAGACACGGTGGAACCGTAGGAAATGACGGTTGAACAGAGGCGAACCCTGCTCCAAATCTGCTCTTGAACACGGATTTCTGCCAGTATTTTCGGGGGCTTGCGGCGAGACGATCGCGGCGTCCGTCTCGGGCGCAGGCTAATCAGGCTCGAGTCGATCGCCGCAGTTTTCGTGGGTTATGAGTATTCCGTCAGGCGAGCTACGATTCGGATTGGCGTCGGGGCCAGTCCCTGACTGACACATTGCCGGAAGGGAGGGCTGGCGGGACCTGAGCGCCGAGTAACAGCCGAAAGATCGAGTGATTACCGAGAGAAGCGTCTCGCACGGGGTCAAGGACTCAATTTTCTGGGCGAGATTGGTTGTCAACCCACAGGCATATCTTTATAGTCGGACTCAGTTCCGGCTCTTAAGCGGTTGATTCCGCTTTGAGCATTGCTTGCGCAGTGCCGTGCAGTTGTACGCTCCGGATATTCTTGAACCTGAGTGAGTCTCCATGTTTGACGGTATTGCGAACAGCCTTCGTTCTGCGCTCACGGTGATGAGCCGCGGTGGCAAACTGACCGAGTCCAACATTCGTGACGGTTTAGTTGAAGTTCGCAAAGCGCTACTCGAAGCTGACGTCCACTACGATGTCGCTACGAATTTTATCAAGCGTTGTACAGAGCAAGCCATCGGTGAAAAGGTTCTCAAGTCCCTTCGTCCCGATCAACAAATCATTGGGATCATCCATCAGGAACTCTGCAACCTGATGGGGCCAACCGAACATTCGCTGCATTTGCGGCGTGACGGTCTCAACAAGATCATGGTGTGCGGGCTGCAGGGGAGTGGAAAGACCACCACCTGCGGCAAACTCGCCCGGATGCTGAAAGAGCAAGGTCACCGGCCAATGCTCGTCGCGGCGGATCTTCAACGTCCGGCGGCAATTGAACAGCTGAAAATCATTGGCCAGCAGATCGATGTTCCCGTACACAGCGAATCACCAAGCGGCACCACCCCCCTGAAAGTTTGCCTGAACGGTCTCGCCGCAGCTCGGCAAGCCGGTTCGGACGTGATTATTTTTGACACCGCCGGTCGTCTGCATGTCGATTCGGGCTTAATGAACGAATTGGAGCAGATTGATCGCAAGGTTCAACCTGATCAGATTTTGCTGGTCTGCGATGCGATGACTGGACAGGACGCTGTCAACAGCGCCAAAGCCTTTAATGAGGCTTTGGAGCTTGATGGTATTATCCTCACAAAACTCGACGGCGACACGCGTGGCGGAGCGGCTCTCAGTGTCAAAGAAGTCACGGGTGTTCCCATCAAGTTCGTCGGGATGGGAGAAAGTCTCGATCGACTCGAACCATTTCATCCGAACCGGATGGCGGGCAGAATTCTCGGCATGGGAGACATGGTCTCTTTGTTTGAGAAGGCGCAACAGGAATTTGATACTGACGAAGTGGAACGCCAGAAGGAACGAATGCTTTCGGGCAGGTTCTCGCTGGAAGATTTTCGCAGTCAGATGAAGATGGTTCGCCGCATGGGGTCGCTCGGAGACCTGATGAAATTAATTCCAGGCATGGGAGGTTTTGCGAATCACAATCCGAATGTCGATGCCGACAAGGATATGGGACGCGTCGAAGCGATCATCAGCTCGATGACGGCGTATGAACGCGAACATGCGGATCGAATCGACCGCAGTCGACGACACCGAATCGCCCGCGGAGCAGGGGTGGATCCCGCCGACGTGAATCGATTGATCAAAGACTTTCAAAATGCGGCCGGGATGATGCAAAAAATGGCTGGGTTGGGTGCGCAAGACAAATTAAAATCCATGAAGGGCATGATCGATGGCGGGATGCTCAATCCCGCTTCCTCCATGTCGATGGGCAAGGAACGCAGCAGACGCGGGCCGGCTGACCCTCAGGTGGCTGAGGAAAAACGAAAAAAAGCAAGAAAAGATTCCAAAAAACAAAAAAAACGCAATCGTTAAGGGGCTAGTTGTGGTCACGTGCGGCCTCATCTGCGTCGTCATCTCACTGTTTTTTTGACAAGACCTAGTTTTTTTACGGCGAACATGGTGTTCGCCGTGTGCCTAGTGGGGTTCAAATCACAAACGTCCTTCGGTATCGATCTCTCGAGCGACACTGTTTGAAGACCACTGGTACTGCGTGACGTATGGGCCTGCGAGTGATACAGGTCGAGAACCTATTGAATTCAACTAAAGGAGAGCTGAGTGGCCGTCAGAATTCGGATGAAAAAAATCGGTCGAAAACACCGTCCATTTTATCGCATCTGCGTGATGGATTCGCGTGTCCACCGTGAAGGCAAGGCCCTGGAAGAAGTGGGCTGGTACGACACTTCTGTCGCAGACAAATCCCAACGGGTCAAGGTTGACTTGGCTCGTGTCGATTATTGGATTTCCGTCGGTGCCAGTATGTCTGATCGGGTCGCAACATTGGTGAAAAAGGTCAAGTCCAACCGATTTGGTGTGGCCGCCTCACCACCGCCAATGCAGGCCCCGAAAGAGCCTGCTGCACCAGCGTCGGAAGGTGATGATGCCGTAGCGCCAACGGAAGAAGTGGCCTCCTGATGGGTGACAGATTGAGTCGGTCGGTTTTTCGGTTGGCGTGGTCATGGAATAGCATCTAAAATGAGATTCGACGTCCTGACATTGTTTCCGGAATTGTTTCAGAGTTACTTACAGCAAGGCTTGTTGAAGAGGGCTATCGATCGGCGTCTGGTGAATGTCCAGCTTTGGAACATTCGAGATTGGACAACCGATCGGCACAGGTCGGTTGATGACACGCCCTATGGAGGTGGCCCTGGAATGCTAATGTCCTGTCCGCCGGTCTATGCTGCGGTCGAGGCGATCCAGGCCGAGTCTGAACAACCCGGTCAGTTGGTGATGTTGACGCCTCAAGGACGCCGATTGAATCAATCGCTTGTTCGAGAGTTGTCTCAATTTTCCAGGTTGCAGCTGCTGTGTGGCCGTTACGAGGGTTTTGACGAACGTATTTCCGTGGGACTAAAACCACTTGAAGTCTCCGTGGGTGACTTTATTTGCAATGGAGGCGAAGTCCCGGCAATGATGGTGATTGACACTGTGATTCGCTTGATTCCTGGTGTATTGGGTGAGGAAACGAGCCTCAAATATGAGTCATTCAATGTGGCTGATTTGGTCGAATATCCGCAATACACTCGGCCACGTGAATTTCGCGGAATGACTGTTCCCGAAGTGTTACTGGGAGGAAACCACCTTGAAATTGCGCGGTGGCGTGAGCAACAGAGTTTGGAACGAACGCGGCTGCGACGGGATGTTGTTCAAACGATCGCAGTTGACGCTGCACCGTTGATGACTGTTGAGGACTGATGTGAAGGTCACATACCTTCGAATTTGATGACGCTTGGAACGGACGGGTGTTCTACGCCCGCACACTGAGATTGAAGGAAACTCATGATCAATAAATACCTGAAAATTATCGAAGACATGTACCTGCGGCCTGACCCGCTTGTTTTCGAAATTGGTGATACCGTCGATGTTCACACAAAAATCCAAGAAGGTGATAAAGAACGCGTTCAGATTTTTAATGGTGTGGTGATCGGCCGTCGTGGTGGCGGCACTCGTGAAATGTTTACCGTACGTCGCATTGTGGCGGGCGAGGGTGTTGAGCGGACATTTCCGTACAATTCTCCTAAGATCGCTAAGATCGAAGTCAAACGGCACGGTAAGGTTCGTCGGGCGAAACTGTTTTATCTCCGTGACCGAATTGGTAAAGCGACAAAGCTGGTTGAACGCGTTGATGCCGCTGAACTGGAAGCCAAGAACGCAGAAAAGAAAAGCAAGAAGGCTGCCGCTCGATAATCGAAATCGCTATTCGATAACAATGCGAATGAATTTGGAGGAAATCGCCCTGATTCAGTTCAGGGCGTTATTCCATCACGTGGCAACTTCGGACAGACATCAGCCACATCGCCGGACTGGACTCCCTCTGGCGAGGCCGGTGAAAAATTTAGCCGTTCCGTTCCGCATCTTCGGGTGAATTCTGTTAACTGCCATCTCCCTGCGTACTTGACTTGAGGTCATTGGGATTCAGGAATTGTTGAACTGGCTGATTCGATTCTTGACTCGAAGGAAGGCCGCCGATTCCTTGGGGAACAGAGGTGAAGCGGCCGCAGCATTGTTCTTGCAACGCATGGGATACCAGATCCTCGAACGCCAATGGCGTAGTCACTTCGGTGAGTTGGACTTAATTGTGCTCGATGGTGATGTGATCGCATTTGTTGAAGTGAAAACTCGCACCAGCACTTCGGCTGGTCACCCAACCGAGGCAATTACGGCGTTGAAACAGCGAAACATCACTCGATCGGCCCTGGCTTATTTAAAGCGACGCCGATGGCTGGAGCGTCGAGTCCGTTTTGATGTTATCTCCGTCATTTGGACGGACGCTCATTTGTCGCCCAGCATCCAGCATTACGTCCATGCGTTTGACTCCAGCGGCCGCGGACAAATGTACTGTTAGTGCATCTGTTTTCTTGTCTGGCCATCGGTTATAATTGTGATCGGTTGGCGGCCTGCGTCTCCTCGAGATGTTTGCCGGTCAATCGATTTGGAAACCCGCCTGATGCCCCCAGAAATTTCCTGCCCCAGATGACGAGACGATTGGAGGCCTACCGGCAAGATTGCTCCCTATCATGGCGGTTTGGTCGATCTGTGTTTTGAACCGAGAGGGAGTCAGCGAGGGTCCACTCGCATACCGCAAAAAAACTCTGACGGGGATCGTTATCGCTAAGCGGCACTCCACGGACGACGTTTGCTAGGGACTCGATGACAGATTCAACTTCATTTGTGAGACAGTCAACTCCATGACCAACGCACGCAATCACTCGATCCGTCCCAGAAGTACAGTCCGAGTTCTACTGCTGTTCGTGGGTCTATTGCGTGCGGACGGAATTTTTGGCGGAGAACCTGCCGCTCGTCAGTTGTCTCAATTCGTTTCTCAGCCTTCCGAGAATGTGTCTTTGGGGGATGATGTTTCACCGGTGGTCGAGGGCGGTGTCGACTATCTTCGGGACATCAAGCCGCTGCTGACGGAGAATTGTTATGCCTGCCACGGTGCTCTCAAGACCCAGTCCGGCCTGAGACTCGACACGGTCGCGTTGATGAAAAAAGGAGGAGACTCTGGGTCGGCGATTGCCCCGAATGATCCGCTTGGCAGCCTCCTGTTCCAACGCATCGTAACAGGCGATTTGACAGAAAGAATGCCACCCGAGAGCGACGGGGAACCGTTGACGGCGGAGCAGACAGAACGGATTCGAAAATGGATTGCGGCGGGCGCACGGGGAACAGATGACGAAAAACCGGAACGCGATGCCAGTCAACATTGGTCATTCCAGCCGCGAGTGCGACCGAATCTCCCTAACGTTGATGAGCAGACCTGGAGCAGGACTCCAATCGACGCTTTGATTGGGAATGAACACCAGCGTCTTGGACTAAAGGCTCAGCCCGAGGCTTCGCGCGCGTTACTGATTCGACGACTCTATTTGGATTTGATTGGGATTCCGCCGACGCCCAGCGAACTCCACGAACAACAGACCTGCTCATCCATCGAATGGTATGAACGACTGGTTGACCAACTGCTCGCAGATCCAAGGCACTCCGAACGGTGGGCTCGGCACTGGATGGATATCTGGCGTTACAGCGATGGATCTGGCCTCGGAGGCCAATTGCGAAATAGTCACACCCATCTCTGGCACTGGCGGGATTGGGTCGTCGAGTCGCTGAATGAGGACCTTCCGTACGATGAAATGGTCCGCCTGATGATCGCTGCAGACGAGCTCCATCCCAACGATCTCTCCCGTCTTCGGGCCACCGGATATCTTGCTCGAAACTATAATCGATTCAGTCGTACTCAATGGATTGAAGAAACCGTCGAACATCTCGGAAAAGGATTCGTTGGACTCACGTTCAATTGTGCCAAATGCCACGATCACAAATATGATCCGATTGAACAGACCGAGTACTACCGGATGCGGGCCATTTTTGAGCCGTCTCTGATACGCGTCGATGTTCTTCCCGAAGAACCCAACACCGAACGCAACGGCATTCCTCGGATCTATGACGCCTCTTTGACCGTACCCACTTACCGTTACGTTCGGGGTCAGGAAAACAATCCCGACAAGGCCGTTGTGATCCTTCCCGGGGTGCCTCAGGTGTTTGGTTTCTCTGCATTTGAGACTCATCCGGTTTCACTACCGATCGAGTCCCGTGAACCGGAACGGCGTTCTTGGGTCATAGAAAACCATCTGGCCGTCGCAAGGAAGGCCGTGGCGACGGCCGAAGCAACAATCGCCGATCTGGAAAAAAAACTGACGCCGGTTGATGATCCACAAAAACAGGTCGATCGGACAGACTTGTCGATTGCCCAATTCTGGGCCGCCGTGGCCAAGGCCGAATTGACCAGCATCGAACTTCGGGCAGAAGCTGCCCGGGCGAGTTGGGCTTGCGAGGCGGTTTCCGAACTGGATAAGGATTCGGCCACAGCCACCGCACGGATGAAAGCATTCAACGCCAGTCGTTCTGAGCGAGAATTGGCTGTCGCCAAAGCCCGACATCGGTTGGCGACTCTCGAACAGGAGTTCGGTCATGCGGTCGAAGACAAAAAAGAACCGCTCGAGAAAAAGGTCGTTGAGGAGCGTGAGCAACTGGAAAAACTCGTGCAAGGTCTCGAATCTGCTAGCGACAAATTCACGCCTTTTTCTGGAACGGTACGTGTTGGGACCCATTTTATTTCCAACAATGCACCCGACCCCGTGGAAGACTTTCATGCTACGAGCACTGGTCGGCGTTCCGCCTTGGCAAGATGGATCACGGATCCGACAAATCCGTTGGCAGCACGTGTTGCCACCAATCACCTCTGGAGTCGACACTTCGGCGTCCCGCTGGTGACGACACTTTTCGATTTTGGACGCAAGGGCCGTCCTCCGAGCCATCCCGAATTGCTCGACTGGTTAGCGTCTGAATTGGTTGATCATGGTTGGAGTATGAAGCATCTGCACCGTGCCATCGTCACATCGGCCACGTATCGCATGAGTTCCTCGTTGTCCGGAGGTTCTGAAACTGCCCAGAAAGATCCTGACAATCGGTATTACTGGCGACGTACGACAATACGCCTCGAGGCGCAGGTTGTCCGTGACTCGATTGTTGCCCTCACCGACCAGATCGACTTGACCCGTGGTGGCCCTTCCGTGAGGCCCGATGACCAAGCCCATTCCAAGCGGCGAAGCCTTTATTTTCTACATTCCAATAACGAGCGAAATTTATTTTTAACAACGTTTGATGACGCTGGCACACAAGAATGCTACCGGCGGGATGAAAGTATTGTGCCTCAACAGGCCCTCGCACTCTCCAACAGTCTGCTGGTCCAAGATGCGTCGTCACGAATTGCCGAGCGTTTGTCGGATCTGACGACAAACGCTCGAGGGAACGACGAGACAACGTTTGTCAAAGCATTATTCGCCGCCGCTTTGGCTAGTGAACCAACACCCCAAGAACTGGCCGTATGTACCAAAGCCCTCGCGGCCTGGCGTTCTTTGCCAGACGTGATGAGTGACCCTCATCCGGAACTTCGCAGTCGTTCTAACTTGGTACGAACACTACTGAACGACAATGATTTTGTGACCTTGCGTTAGCCTGACTCGAGTGGCAAAACCAGAAAACGAGTGACCGCCGATGAATACCACCGGACGTGACAAGCCTTATTGGTCAAATCAGACTCTGCCGAGAAGAGGGTTTCTTGCAGACATGGGGTGGGGCTTCACGGGCCTCGCTCTGGGTGCCATGTTGCAGCGTGAGGCCATGGCCCAACCAGATGCATGGTCATCACCGACGGGCATTCCGCACGTTTTACCCAAGGCCAAGAGTGTCATTTGGCTGTTTATGAACGGGGGTGTCAGCCAAATGGAGAGCTTCGATCCGAAGCCGATGATTTCCAAGTATGCCGGCAAGACAATTTCGGAAACCCCCTTTGCGGATGTCCAAAATCCCAAAAAATTGGGGCTCGAGCGAGAATTTGCCAAGGGACAGGCCGTTTTACAACGCAACACTCTGTATCCCCTACAGGTTGATTTCAAAAAGCATGGTGAGAGTGGAATTGAAGTCAGCGACTGGTTTCCTCACACGGCAAAGCACGTGGACAAGATCGCTGTCATTCGGTCGATGTGGACGACAGACAATGATCATGCCGCCCAAACCCAGTTTCACACCGGTCGCCACTTTCTGGACGGACAATTTCCGACATTGGGGGCGTGGGTGCATTACGGGTTGGGGAGTCTGAATGACAATCTGCCTCAGTTCATTTCGATTGGGACTCGAGAGTACTGGAATCGACGAGATGGAGTCTATTTGGGTCCATCACACGATGCCGTGCCCCTGCGTATCGATCCGAAGAATCCGCTCGACTTTGGCCGACCCGAGGGTTCCGTGGGGGACCGAGAGCAGGCGATAAGCTTCAATCTGGTCAAGCAACTGAGTGCACTTCGTGGTATTGAGTATCCGGATGACCCCGCGATGGCCGCGCGTATTCTCTCCTATGAACTGGCATTTCGAATGCAGAAATCTGTACCCGAGGTACTCAATTTTTCTGATGAAACCGAAGCAACAAAATCCCTGTATGGGCTCGAGTTGCCCCATTGTCAGGAATTTGGATCGCAACTGCTCGCCGCTCGCCGATTCGTGGAGCGCGGTGTCCGCTTCATTCAAATCCAGCACGGTGGTGGTGGTGCCGGCGTCTGGGATGCGCACGGCGGGCTCAAAGCCAATCATGAAAAAAATTCTCTGGCAGTCGATCAACCCATTGGTGCATTGTTGGAAGATCTCGATCGCACCGGCCTGTTGGACGAAACGATCGTTCTGTTTGCAACAGAATTCGGTCGCACACCCGGTGCTCAAGGGGCCGACGGTCGCGATCATCATCCGTTCGGCTTTTCGGTGTGGATGGCGGGTGGTGGCATCAAGCGGGGAATCGTGCATGGGGCGACCGATGAATTGGGTTTTCATGCGGTAGAAAATCGGCACTATGTTACAGACATTCATGCAACAATTTTACACCAACTGGGTCTCGATTCACGCAAACTTGAAGTCCCCGGCCGCAAACGTCTGGCCATCGACCATGGAATCCCGATCCACGAAATCATGACCTAAAAGATGCGATTGACCTGACCTTGCATCGCCAAGGCGAAAGTCTCCCAAGATGGCTGAGCGGCACACGGCCTTCCTAACACTGCGTCAGACTCAACGAACATCCTCCGTGAGATCTTCACCCGTGTAATGGACGTCTCGATGGACGACTGCGGCAGATGATCGGCAACTCCGTTTTCGCTGAAACCACCTGCTGACAAGGACTTTCTCAACATCGATCCACTTTCGATTCGATCCACTGTGACGACATTTTTAATCCGATTCGCAACGTTGTGAATCAGTCAGATTCTCAATTTCCCGGTGGCGCAGTAGGCTCGATGCTCCGGAGTTCCTGCCGAGGGCTGATGCGAAGCATGACCCCAAAAGCCTCTGCCCGCGAAAATTCTCAGCCGGTTAGGGTGCGGAATTTGTCGATTCTGATCGTCGACTACTCGACCGTATTTATATTTTTTCGCGGGTGACGTTATGGATCAAACGAACGAGTCTGTGCCGCCAATTGCCAGGCCGACCCCACGACGGAATCGGTCGACTGCTTCATGCCGTTCGATACGACAAGATTGCACACCAGGGTGCTTGCGGATGTCACGTTCCTCGGCAGGATTGATCTGTGTCACCGGAATGACATTCCTTTTTTTCTATTTTCGTCCGATTTGGCACACCGATGTTTGGGGGCATTTGGCCTATGGCCGGTTGATTTGGGAATCGCAGTCGTTACCGATGACAGAGCCTTTCCTGCCGCTCTCCAAGGGTGTCCGATTTGTTGATACGGCTTGGCTAAGCCAAGTGATCGGCTTCGGAGCGATCCGTACGTGGGGCGTCTCGGGGCTGCAGGGATTATACGCCTTGTGCATTTCGATGTGTGTTGGGTTGCTCGCCTGGCGTGGCTATCAAAAGAGCACCAACGCTTGGTTTGGCTTGCTGAGCGTTGTCACTTTTCTGAGTGTCGGTTGGACTCCCTTGATCGTGATCCGACCCCAGCTCGCCGGAGTCGTTTGCTTTGTCGCGCTGCTTTCGATTTTAACCAGCCCCCACAGACGCCCGATAGAATGGCTCGTCGTCCCCGGCCTTTTCGTGGCTTGGGCCAATTTCCATGGTTCGTTTGTGATCGGACTTGCATTTCTAGGCTGTTTTACGATTGGTCGTGCGGCCGATGTGATGCGGCGCACCCGTTCGCTATCAAGCATTGTGCGGGACACTCAATTTCGACGCAACGGCCTGTTACTGGCGTTTGCAGCGGCAGCCGTACTACTGAATCCGTACGGCGGCGAGTTGTACACAGAAACCATTCGCATTGCTTCCAATGAAAATCTTCAGGAGCTCACGGAGTGGAGCCCCTTGAGTATGCGTGAGACTCAGGGAAAAATATTTGCCGTGGTTTCGGTAGGGCTTGCGATGCTCTATCGCTACTCTCCACGTCGTGTGCAGGCGTGGGAGATCATCACGCTGCTGAGCTTCGGCTGGGCGGCTCTCTCGAGCAATCGCATGTTGATTTGGTGGGCACCCATCGCGGCGATTATTGTCGCGGTTCACGGATACGCCGTCTGGAGGATTGCCCGTCATTTGCCACTCGTTGCGACTCCGAAACCCTCCGCTGGAAAATGGACTGTCGTTGCCGTGGGACTGATCTGCATTTGTTTCGCCGCCATTCTCCTCGGCGTGACGATGCTTCACGGAAAAGGCGTTGACATGAAATGGGCTGTGACCCGCGAAACTCCCCTGGCCGCTGCCGAATACCTCCAGCGAAACCCACCCCAAGGACTGGTTTTCAACGTCTTCGAATGGGGCGATTTTCTGATCTGGAATGGACCGCCGGGAATGAAGGTCTTTGTCAACTCACACGCGCACCTTGTTCCACGTGATGTCTGGCAATCCTATCTGCGAATTATCGAGCAACGAAGCGGCTGGGAACAAGAACTCCAACGCTACAAAATCAATACCATCGTACTGGATCAGATGTATCGGGCGCCGCTCATTGAATTTTTCAAGGGCAGCCCGCATTGGAAAGTCGGTTTCGAACAGGATGGGCAGACGGTTTTTATTCGCCAGAGACCGATTTGATGAGATCCATGGATCCGGCCAACAGAACGACGTATTGAGAATTGCAGCAATCTCACAGCCGGAGACATCCCCGAATTTCCAATTCGGAGGAGATTTCAAAACACTTCGCGGCAATGGAACGACGAAAAAACAACGATGCTGACCTCAGAACTGATTTCAACACAACGGACCATTGGGGTTCAACTCATAACAGTAACTCCGTTTGTCACAATCTTGGCCGCTGCGTCTCTAGCAGCCCGTGGTGAAAGGCAATTATTGGAGTTCGAGTCGGCGATGGACCGGCAACTCAGGCGAGTGTGGGTGTCGGTTGTGTCCAATGAATTGTTCGCGGTCGAGACGGCAGAAATGTTGGAGCGGCGGACCAACAACGCCAGC
>CAMCMU010000057.1 GCA_945876035.1 Schlesneria paludicola DSM 18645
TTTAATACCAAACTAGGAACAAAACATGACAGTCACGACAGAAGTTTATCACAGCGACACGAACAGAATCACGAAGAATCGTTCGTTGATGCCGAAAGGCGTTGAGCACACGGTACTCCGCCGCCGCACTTGTTCTTTCTACACCGTAAAAAAGCGTGGCCCCATTGAAGGGGCTGGCGGGAGGCGGCTGGCGGTTACTGGTGCCAGGTGATACTGAATATCGTTATTGCATCAACGACAAGGATACACAGCGACTGTGTCACCACATAACCCCGAGTGTGGATGCTCGTCACCTCGGAGACGGACACATCATCCGATAACGCAGCAGGCCAGATATTCCGTAGCTCTGTCAGGTTCTGTGGCAGGAGAATTCCAGTTGTGGATGTCTCGTAACCGACAGAGGTAAACACACCATCCGGCATCGACAGCGCGGCAGGTAGAATATCCGTGACTGGTGTCACCATAATCCCGATTTTGGCTGCTCGTCACCGACAAAAAGACGCCCACGATTGACGCTGTGACGCACCGACAGCAAACGCAGCGTTAACATCGTCTGACGGCAGCAACGCGACTGGTGACGTTGTGAAGATGCCGATCCGGTGTCAGAAGGTTAGTCATCACAAAACGCATCATTCGGGGTGGTCACTTAGAGCAACGGACAATTTTTCAGCGGGTGTCACTGACACCCGTTAGTGGTGTCAAATGGCGTTTTTCAGTGATTTTCAGCAATCGCTAAAATTGAATAAAACACTATAAAATAAGGGGAAACCAGTGTTTTTCAAAATGTCCCGGCACTAATTAGAAATCCGTTGCTCTATCCAGCTGAGCTACGGGCGCCTGTGGGATGCGTCTTGGTTTCGATCACGAACATCAAAAGCGGTCATAGCTTGACGCTCACTCAGCAAATCCGAACGTTCTATCAAGGCGTAGTATCTCTTTAAGAACGCCGATCTGCAAGCAGGAGACGCATCTGTTCTAGAACAAAATGAACCGACACGATGACGTTCTGGCGTGATTAATCCTGATGTTTGGCCCAATGCCGTGGGGAGTTCTTCCCTCCCAAACAGCAGGTCTAAGATGCCATACGCACGTAATCGCCAAGCCGAGTTTCGTCCGGTTCAGGGATAAGTGTCTTAACCCACCTAGGGAATCGAAGTGTCCATTGCGTCGCTGTCCGGCGTCGGACCGGGATTCTTGTCACCAGCAAGACGTTTTTTGGCGTAGGTTACGTGGACATCGGCTTCGACATTGTTTTCGTACAAGGAGCGGATGCTGATCCAGATTGCTTCGGCCTCGCTTTGCTTCCCCTTTTTGGCATGGGACTCCGCATCCCTCAATCTCTTGCTCAGAAACACAGCAAGAGATTCTTCACCTTTCTGGCTGCCGATGTCTTCAATTTTGTCTTGGGCTAGCAGGAGGTAAATGTAACACTCATCGTTGTCTTTGAATAATTCCACGATGGAACGATATTTTCGTAACGCGGTGAGATTGTCACCAAACTTTTCCAGACCTTCCGCATTCAGGAACTGTCGTTCGGCCTCATTCGCGGGCTCTTGCCGCAGCCTCACTCGAGCACGCATCTTCGTTTCGGTCTCACGCTTATTCACATCGATGATCAAGTGCTTTACTCGTTCACGATGCCGTCCGGTGGGATACCGAATGAGAAGCAATTTGAGGTAGTCCTCACGTGCTTTCACGTGGTCAGTGGTCGATTCAGACTTCATCAGATATTCCGCATGGGCCAGAATTTCGTTTTCGCTCCACGGCAGGAAATGCCAGCAGACAAATCCGACCACCAAAGCGAGGCATAGGCCTAAAAACCAGCTTCTTTCGTATAATGGGCTGTTGTCTGGTTTCTTTTTCTTAGATTTTCGGAGTGATGTCTTCAGTTCGTTGGCCGCATTGACTCCGTCCGGACGGGCCATGGACTTCATAGTCATCAATTGCTGTACCATACTTTGCTGTTCAGTAATCTTGATCCGGAGGGCCTCAATTTTTGATTGAACGGCGAGGGCATCGTACGGGCGTTCCTGAGGATCCTTCTCCAACAATTGAAAGATCAGTTCTTCAATAAAAATGGGGCAGTCGGGAACCAGCGAAGTAATCCGATGCGGTTGCTCCTGCAAGTGCATCATCAGCATCTCACCCTGATTTTCACTTTGGAAAGGTGTTTCCCCTGAGATCATTTCAAACAGGACGCATCCCAGTGCGTACAAATCCGTTTTCTTGTCGACGGGTGGCTTTCCGCGAATTTGTTCGGGGGCCATGTAGGCGAAGGTCCCCACGGTTTTGCCAGCAGCGGTCAACGCGGTTGCAGTCGTATCGCGCGCGATACCAAAGTCGGTCAGTTTAACCGTCCTCTCTTTCGTCAGCAGAAGATTGGCCGGCTTCAGATCGCGATGAATGACACCTGCGGCATGCGCGTGCTCCAATGCCTTTGCCACCTGCATCGCGATGTCGAGCGCCTCTTCCCACGGAAGCTTCTTTTTGATCTTCAGGTAATCTTCGACCGACCCGCCCGTGACGAGCTCCATCGCATAAAATCGCTGTGTTCCAAACTTGCCACCACCGTAATAGCGCACGATGTGGGGATGCTGCAGCTTTTTAAGAATTGACACTTCACGTTCGAACCGCCGCTGCAGTGATTCTGTCTCCGATAATTCGGGCGATAGGATCTTCAATGCGACCTGAGCACCGTTCTTGACGTAAGTCGCGCGGTAGACGATCCCCATGCCGCCGATTCCAATTCGGCTTCCAACTTCAAAGGGGCCTATCATCCGTTTAGTCATCGGAAACAATCTCACAGCAGAGACGATCAAGTAATGCGGGTCTGTCGAGAATGATTGTGAGGAGGGCGACGTTTGTATTCTGGAAAGAGTCGTAGCGAAGTGCAATCTAGCTCGTATGCGGCAGATTGGCACGAACATTCCTCCCGCCGGATTGACATCGCCGTTTCAGCTTCTCTTTTTCTCGAAGTCGGGTTTCGCGTTTTCCTCTGGTGTTCGCAAATCGTCCTGCCGTCGAGCAAGCCAATAGCCGAGCAGGCCGAACAGGGCGGCGATGGGAACACTGGCTTCCCAGAACTGGCCGGGGCGCATGTTCATCCCGTCGGCCAATTTGGGGATCCAACTCCCCAAGGTATCGCCTCCACGGGCTAGAACCGTGTCGATAAAGTTTTTTGCCTTGTATTTGTCTTCCCGTGAAACAACGGTGAACAGGACTTCCCGAGCGGGCTTGACGAGCGCATATTCACACGCCCGGCGCACGACGAGCAGCACGGCCACGAGATCGATGATGTGCGTTGCTTGCATTAGCGGTACGCCGACCAATCCAATCAGCGGAAGCGTCAGCAGGGGCCATGTCAACCCGCCACGAGCAAACATCGGTCTGGCCACAAACAATTCCAGTATTAAGGCCAACACGTTCACAGCTAAATCGGCTCGTGAAAAGAATTGTGCGCGGGCAGTCGCCGTCGGAATTTGATCGCGAACAAGCCGCGCCTGTTCCACGTAAATCAGGGAACCGAGAAGGCTTCCGAGGAGCATGTAGATCCCGATGCCGAGCAGGTACTGCGAAGAAAATGTTTTTGAAAAACCGGCCCACATCGAACCGCCGAGACGTTCCAGTTCAATCGCCTTCACGGCCGGCACAGCCCTGCCAGACGGCTTCTGCGTCGAACACCGATTCATCAGGCAAAGGCAGAGGGGAACGAGGCAAAAACAGCCTGCCGAAGCAACGAGCATCCATGAAATTCCGAGACGTTCTACTAACAGATAAGAAAGGATCGGCCCGGCAATCGCCCCCAGTGTTCCCCCCGTCGAAATATATCCGAATAACCGCCGGCTCTGTTCGTTGGTGTACACGTCCGCCATGAAACTCCAAAATAAAGACACGGCAATGTAGTTGAAAACGCTGATCCAAACATAAAATGCGGCCGATGCCATGGTTCCCGAAAACCGGTGCAATACGAACGCGAACACGATCAAGTTGGCAATGAAGAACCAGTAGACAGCGGGAACAAATTTCCTTCTTGAAAAGTGCGAGGCGACCCAGCCGAAGAGGGGGTTGATCACCAACATCGCGACAAATGTTGCTGTGAACAACCAACTGAGGTATTCGGAAGGCAGCCCGGCAGCCAGTGTTTCTCGGATGGGGCGGATCATGTAATAACTGCAGAGCACAACGAACAAGAATGCCGTGGCAACTCCTGCGGACGCGATTTCATGAGGTTCAATGCCGAGCCGAGATTGCAGACGCGACAGGAAATGACGTTGAATCGCCAACACGATCGATTCCTTCAACGGAAACCGTGAAGTCTGTCCAAAATTTCAATCACAGCGGAGGCGACATCGCTTCTGTTGCCGCCATTTCATCGGGTAAAATCAAGCATGAAAAAACAGACTTTCAGCAGTTTTGCAAAGTAGCCACTCACGATCCTCCGGCGTGAAGAAGTCGATTCGATCTCGAATCAGGCCGATGGAAGCACTGTAATTGTTCACTCCTTGAAGCTGATACGGAGAATCACTCCCCCACATCATGCGTTGCGGACCAAAGGCGTCGTAAATCCGCTTAATCATCGGGATCAGTTCGGAATGCGGCGGTTTTTTTTCACCAAGGAAATAACAGGCGGAAATCTTGATACTGGTCTGCGTGTGTCGTGCTAATCGACATAAGTTATTCAGTTCAGCGTCACGCATTTGACCATCGGCACCGATCCGAGCGAAGTGATCAATGACGACCGGTGTGTCGGGAAATCGTTCACACATCCGATCGATCCCCGGCAGGTCCGTCGCATTGATCAGGCAGCACATGGCCTGTCGCGTCTCAGCCCCCGTGTGCCACATGTCGTTCATGCCCGGACCGTCGAGCCATTCGGCAGGCTTCTCCTGTAGCACGAACGGAGTAATGCGGAATCCGGTGACTCCCCGCGGTAACAACTTTTTCATCACCTTGCCCGGCTGCGGTTTTCGATCATCGATCATCCCCACAACCCGAAACAATTTCGGATGCCGACGGACGGCGTCGATCAGGTAGGAATTGTCGAACAAGTGATAAGTCGAATGCTGAATCAATACGACACGTCCCACTCCTTCGGGCCGCGCGATTGCCATCAATTCATCGTCGGTGAAACTCGCCGGATTCAGATTTTTCTGAGATTGACCATTGACCAGCGGAAACATGTCTGTCTCGGGCGGCCAGATATGTGAATGGGCATCGATCCAAGGCAAATCGTGTTTGCCGGCCGTCGGTGCCGCGGCCAATGCAGGTGTTCCCAAGGCAATTGCTCCCGTCACGAGGGCTTGTCGTCGCGTCAGACGAGTTACGGCTTTCATGATTATTCTCGCTCAGTGTCACACTCTACGTAAATACGGTCAGTCACCACACCTCTTCGTCTGTCATACAACCAATTCGACACGATTTCCACTCCGCGTTTGATCGACATGGAATGCCGTCAAATCTCTCCACCACCAAATGTCAGGTTGACGCAGTTCGAAGGGGAATCACATGCGTTTGAGATTTCCACTCACCCCCTGCTGTTGTTTCAGTGGTGACGAATTCGTCACCCTCGCGGATCACGGTACTCATCGCGTGTGGCCGCTGGCGAAGTGATCGACTTTCCCACTCGGTTTAACAAAAACGAACGCCTCACTTGCCCCGCGTTGAAGTCGCATTATGTCTAAGACGCCGTTTATTTTTAGTGTAGCCAATCGATAAATCGTCTCGCCATCCGTAGGCAGGGATGGAACGTACCGTTCGGACCGATCTATACTAGAGTGACGAACGTTTTTGGAATTCGCTCGAACGGAGTGAAATTTGTTAATGACGGAATGGAATCAGCAATGGATTGCGTTAATGACAAGAGCGATCCCTGAGTCCCCTTGTTTTGAGTGCGGGGCAGCCTATCCTTGAGCCACTTCGAATCCATCGGAAAGACCATGATCTCGTGGGACATCTTTTGCAAAGTGGTGGATAATTACGGAGACATCGGCACGTGTTGGCGGCTAGCGCAACAGTTGGCTTTCGAATACAACGCGAATGTCCGACTGTGGATCGACAACATCGAGAGTTTTTCGTGTTTGTGTCCTTCCCTTTCAATCGATGTCTCGAGGCAGCACGTTGGACCGATTGAGATTCGTCATTGGAAATCGGACTTTCCAACGGTGGACGTTGCGGACGTTGTGATTGAGGCCTTCGCCTGTGATCTTCCCCAGGTCTATATCGAGGGGATGACACGACGTGCCGTGGCTCCGGTTTGGATTAACCTCGAATACCTCAGCGCGGAAGACTGGGTGGAGGGCTGCCATCTAATGCAGTCACCTCAATCGAGATCGTCGCTGAAAAAACACTTTTTCTTTCCCGGTTTTACTTCCAAGACGGGAGGTCTTCTTCGAGAACGCGACCTAGATTCCTTACGAGCGGCCTTTGGTCCGACCGTCGCGGCAGGCTTCTTGCGCAGTCTTGGTGTAGACTCGAAAACCGACGATGAGCTTCAGATTTCGCTTTTTTGCTACGACAACCCGGCCTTGCCTAGATTGCTTCAGTGTTGGGCTGACGGTCGGACAAGTGTTTGCGTTCTGGCCGCGACTGGAGCGGCGACAGAACAGGTCTCAGTGTGGTTTGGAGAAGAATTCTCTGCGGACCGGAAACTTCAACGGCGATCGCTGACGGTTCATGCCCTGCCATTTCTTTCGCAATCCCATTACGACAGATTGCTCTGGGCATGCGACATAAATTTCGTTCGTGGCGAAGATTCGTTCGTCCGTGCTCAATGGGCTGAGCGTCCATTCGTGTGGCAGATTTATCCACAAGCACAGAACGGCCAGCTTGTGAAACTGGCAGCGTTCTTAACACGCTATCTCGATAATTTCGAGCACTCGGACGTTGTTCGGCGATTTTGGCAGGCGTGGAATGGGGTTGGCGACATCGAATCCGCTTGGCACGGATTCGTCGCAAATCGCAAATCCATTCAGGAACACGGCAAAGTCTGGGTAAACCAACTTGACCAAACGGCGGATCTGGCCAACAATCTTGCCCACCTCGTGCGCCGAAAATGATGTGGACGTCTGCGCAGGTCGCCTCGTGCCAGAGTCGCTTTATTGACCGAGGCGAATCCTTCACTTCGACAGGCAAGATTGGAAAAGAGTTATGAGTGTTAAGATCGCCGGCGACCTTCGGTCGGGAAACGTCATCATGGTTGATAACGTTCCAGTCATTGCGCTGAAGGTGCAAATTAACAAGTCAGGTCGGAATACGGCCGTGGTCAAGGTTCGAACCAAGAACCTCCTGACCAGTCGCGTCTCGGAAGCCATTTTCAAGGCGGACGAGAAACTGGAAGGAGTGATGCTCGAAAAAAAGGAATGCACATATTCTTACTACTCCGAGCCTTCCCACGTTTTTGTGGATTCAGAATACAATCAGTATGAAATTGATGCGGAAAGTCTGTCCGACATCGAAAAGTATTTGAGTCCCGACATGACTGACATTTGTGAAGTGACGTTCTATGAGGGACGTCCGATTTCAGTGGTCCTTCCGCAGACAATCATTCGCGAAGTGGAATACACCGAGCCTGTAGCGCGCGGCGACACCTCCGGAAAGATCACCAAATCGGCGATTCTGAAGGACACGAAACATGATCTTCAGGTCTCTTCCTTCGTCGAAATCGGAGACAAGATTGAAATCGACACAGTCACCGGCGAATTCAAACGACGCTGCACCTGACAGTGATGATCCGGACTTCAAGAATTACCTTTGCGCCAGTCTTCCGACGGGCGTTTCCCCCTCTTCGTTTCAGAGCAGGCGGTCGGCATATGGTGAACTTCAGAAAATTTCGGGCCACGGAGGCGAGCATGGCTGTGGTCGACCATCATTCAGAGCGGGTGTTGCAGTCGTTGGCGAAGCGTCAGTTGTGGACGGTGCTGCTGCCAAGTCAGGTTCATGGCTCCCGAAAGTGCGATATGCACAGGTTTCAATTGA
The DNA here is from genome assembly GCA_945876035.1 of Schlesneria paludicola DSM 18645. Lineage (GTDB taxonomy): Bacteria > Planctomycetota > Planctomycetia > Planctomycetales > Planctomycetaceae > Schlesneria > Schlesneria paludicola_C. The sequence continues at coordinate 7,975 of CAMCMU010000057.1, forward strand.
CGGTCGGCCCGAGAATGGGCAGCTGGTGACAACGAACTGGAATAGCCGGCCTGGCGATGATGTCGGGATCGCGACCCGGCGACTAACGTCGCCGGAAGATCTTCGCTTCGGGAACAAATTCCACGTTGGCATCCAGCGGAAAAATCGGTCGCGGGCAACGTCTATGGCCAAGATAGGGCAGATTGGCACTCGATGAACCGGGTGCATCCACGGGTATCATTTTCGTGCACCAGTCGGCATACATGTGCTGCTGACAGTGCGGTGATTTGACCACCACCGCATCAAAGTTCTGCGGATTCTGCCCATGGGCAAAGTAGAACGAACGATCGTGAAGGTGCACAGGATTGCTGCTCGCGACAATCGTGAAGTTGTTTGCCTCCAGCACGACTGTGGGTCCTGCCAACCATTCGTCACCGAAGGATTCACTACGAAATCGACCATCAGAAATTAATCGTACAGTGGCGGTGATGTTCAGCGGTTGAAAACGGCCGGGATCGCGCGTGCCGCCGATTGTCGTTTTAATTGGGGCACCGATTCCAGCAGCGCAGGCAACCTTCACGGCAGCAGCATCGACAATGGGTAGTAAGGTCCGACCCGTGTAGCCCGTCTCCATCAATTTTCGCAGAATCGCATTGCTATCGCCCGATGCTCCCGAACTTGTGGCGTCGGCGGCATCCACCAAAGCCATTGTGCCTTTCGCATGTGCTGATGCGAGTCGAGCCATTTCGTTGAGGCTGACGAGCGGCACCCGCATCACGGCATGGTTTTCCCAGAACTTCGCCGCGATGAGTAACGCTTCGCGTGTCGCAAGTTCCGCGTCGTTATCGGTCACCACAAAGCTATAGGTCTGCAGTGCCGGAACATCGGTAAATGGATTGCCAATGAACATGCCCGCAGAGAGTCCTCGTGGACCTGTCTCAGCCGCCTGTGCCATACGGATACATGCACCAAAACACCCAGTGGCGGTGATAAGTTCATCGCCGCGCACGAGCGCGGGGATCGCCACTTTTGCCGTCACGGGTTGGACTTCGCCCGCCACGATTTTCAAGAGCAACCGTGCGGCTCGTTCCCCCGTTTCAAAAAAATCGACATGCGGATACGTGTGGTAAGCCACAATCGCATCGCTGTGTTCCACCATGCGGTCTGTGAGTATTCCATGCAGATCCAGTGAAATCACGATGGGGATTTCGGATCCTAGGATCTTACGCGTTTCTGCCAGCAACCAGCCTTCCGGATCAAGTTCTTCCACACTGGCCATGGCCCCGTGCAGACAGAAGTAAACGCCATCAACCGGTGGGGCGGTCCGGATGGCGTCGAGGAATTCTGCGGCAATCCGTTCCCACGCGGCCTTGGCCAGCGTCCCGCCCGAGGAAATAAAGAACGCGCTGTAAGCAGGGGTAATTTCGACATCGGCCACCGCATCGAAGACCGTCAACGCACCGGCGATCTCGTTGCGTACTGTACGGTGGTAATCGATCAGTTCAGCCCCACGTCGGATTCCGAAATCCCCGTAACCACTGAGATATGGATTAAAGCTTGAGACCTCCTGTCGACATTCCGCAACGAGAATTCGTGGCATTACATTTCCGTATAATATTAAGAGGGAGTTCAGAAATTTTCAGATTTGGATTCCGTGACATTAAGGCGAGTCCGCTGATTTGCCAAGTCGCGACAGCCTAGCGGCGATACCTTGCGGCCTGTCTCGAACCGCGACCGAATGAGGTTGAACGCTGCATTATACGGCCACGCTAATCCCGCGCAGCAACATCAAGCCGCATGGAGTCAGCCCTGCGACGCTTCGGATCCGTGCTCCTGAACTGCGAAGTCGCGCGGAAACAGCCGTTTGATGACCACGATCAATAATACTCCGGCCAGAGCATAGCCCACGGCGGTGATCGTCAGCAGGCGGTCGATGCCCAAAGTTGATTTCCACAGGCCACCGAACAGCATCGCACAGCCAGACACCAGACCTCCGCAGAGATTCAGAATTCCAACGGCGGATGCCCGCGTCTCTGCTGGGACAACTTCAAACGCTGCCGGAAAAATGTTGCCGATCAGCAAGCCACTGAAGAGTCCGAAAGCCGCCGACGCAATGCGCGTCATCATGAGTGTGTCGCTGTTGCCGAGAAAATGTAGGCACGGAGCGCAAAAAAGCAGGGTGATCGTCAACAGCCACAGCCTCGAGGCCTTTGTGAATTGATAAAGATAGTCGGCAAGGAAACCTCCTCCGAGTAATCCGACGGCTGTGCTACCCTGCAGAAACAGGGTGGCGTTAAACGCCGCAGCGGATTGATTCAACGAAAACTTGTCATGCAGAAACGTGGGCAACCAGCCGTAAAGCAACCACAGCCCAAACAAAAATATCGGAAACACGGTGCACAACATTAAAAATGTCGGAATGCGAATCAAAGTCATCACCGCGAGCCTTTGACTGCCGCTCGCGGATCTTTTTAGGCGGTTTCGCTGCGCCGTCAAATCGGTAACAGGTTCTTCGTGGATCCGCATTAAAAATAGAAAGTAGGGAACCGCGTAAACCAAACCCACTGCTCCCAGAATGAAAAAGGCGTCGCGCCAGTGACCAAGATCTGCCATCCAGCCGCCGAACCAACTTCCCACCACCGTGCCGGCTATCTGTGCGGTTGTCAGCACTGCAATTGCGCGAGATCGCAATTTGGGAGAAAATGAATTTGCCGTTAGGGCTATCGCGGTGGGCATGAACAGAGATTCCGAAATTCCCATCACGCCCCGCAGACGAAGCATGGTGGAGGCCGAATTGGCGAAACCGGTGGCAATCGTCACGAGGCTCCAGATAATCAGGCTCGTGATGACCAATTTTCGTTTTGAAAACCGGTCCCCAAGCTGCCCTGCGATTGGGCAGCCCAGTGCGTAAATCCAACAAAAAACGGTGCCTGTCAGGCCGAGTTGCTGATCTGACATGTGCAAATCCGCCTGTAACGCGGGGAACATCGAGAACACAACTTGGCGGTCGCAGTAATTCAGAAAATACGCACCCCACATGAATGCTAACAGAAACAAGGCTTGGGGTTTCACATCCTGCCACGACGCGTGATCCGAAGTCGTGTCACCTGCTTCGGCTGTTGCCACGAATGAAGAGCGATTTCTGCGGGAGTGATTACCTTTTCGTGGCGCGGGTGCTGTCATTGGCGGAGTACCTGGTTGAGACTCACCTGTTGCGCAATCACGGCCACGCAATGGCCTTGTTGTGTGAGGCATGATGCCCGCATCGTGAGGAGATCTCCGCTGGTCTGCGCGACAATCGTTTCCGGCCGGCGATCCGGACGCTCCGGATAATGGATGTGACCGACGATGTAGCCTTTCTGTACCTCTTGGCCGAGCTCAAGGCAGACTTCAAACACCCCGGATTCCGGGGCGAGTAGATAGTCTTCACGGTTCAGAGCGTGCGTCAGAATCGTCGGCGCTTTGCTGAGGCTCTGGCGTGTTTGTGCCTGATCCCGCAAGGCACAAACACGCATCAAGACATTTCGCAGTCCGCTGCCTGCAATGCCGGCGTATCGAAATCCAAAATCGGTGCTCCACGCCAGCATTGCCGCCAGCATTTTTCTGCGTTGTTCCAGATCTGAAACCCGCGGCATGTGAACGCAGGGGAGAAATTCCATGCGGCGACCGCCGGAATGACTATCGATCACGACGTCGCCCAACGGAAGCAGCACGGTTGTCAGAAAGTGCGCGATCTGACTGGTGACGTTGCCTGCGGGTTTTCCGAGAAAAGCACGATTCATATTCATCCCGTCTCACGGTGGCAATCGTGTCGCGACGTGGGCTGCGAGGAAATTGAGAGCCGGCATTCGAATAATCTGTCCAGTGACCATTTCAGGCGTCAATTCCCGCGCCCGTTTCCTCGCCGTGATCTGTCCCCGGTAATTTCGTCTTAGTGGTTGCCGCCAAGAATTAACACTGTCGGGCCGCTGCAGTTCGCCACGGTCGTGATCGGAATCATCACATTTGCCGAGGCACCTCAATTGTGCGAATACGGCATCTGCATGAAGCCCTGCTGCTTGCCAGTATTTTGAAAGTCGACCGATCTAAATAGCATGGCCGTTTCAACAGCAGGCAGAGAGGTTGAATGGAACGAGACTTTAACAACGGTACGCTACCATCCGTAGCGACGAGTTGAAAGTCAGGTTCAGTTGCGTAACTCTCAGAGATGGGTTGTTGGTAATACCCGAGTCAAGGTCTATTAAAATTCTGTTACGTTGGCAGACGTGCCCACGTTCATGAACTTCAATTACAAGAGCATCGTCCTCAAAAGTCTGGCGAGCGAAGATTTGATTAACAGATTTTTCCGTTGTCATACGCCAAATTGCATCGCTGATTTTCTGCAATGAGTCTCTCGTGTCCATCTCGACCACGCCGACAACGAATTCAGACGCAACTCCGCGAGCGGCTTTTGGTAGAAAGCGACTGCTGCAGATGCATTTTGAGAGCGGCGTCGGGCCTATCGGCGGAAATCTTTCCTGCCTCGATATTCTTTTGGCGCTCGATCATGACGTCTTGACTGACGTTGGCCATTTCGTGTTTTCCAAGGGGCACGCGGCCGGTGCTCTCGATAGGGCGTTTGGGTCGGTTAGATGACTTTCGGACAGTGGCCTGCAAACAGTTCATCGCGACGGCACCCTGCTGAGCGGTCCTCTTCCGGCGAGAGGTCTTGCCGGCATTCCCGTAGCAAACGGAAGTCTGGGTCTCGCCGCCGGACGCGCATGAAGACAGCGGCTGAACAAGTCTGCCGACCGAGTGATCTGCCGGATTTCGGATGGTGCGTGGAACGAAGGCTCGTCCTAGGAATCGTGGATTTCCGCGAAACATCAGCAGCCTGATGCCAAGACTCCTCTCTGAACACCGCACGCCGTTTGTGGAACTCCACGGGCCATGGCCCCATTTTTATCTCCGTTTGAGTTGCTCTCTGCGCGATACCCAACCTCGCGTGTGCTGGCCTAGATTCAACGGGCAACAGCGATTGTCGCTACCACCGGCGTGTGGCTGTTCACCGACAGAATTCTGAGACTTGGATCTGTGGCCGCGTAGCGCTCGAAAAAATCGGACGAACCGCGTTCCTCGCCCGCGTTCAGTTTCCGCAGTGGCGTCAGGGAAATCTGGAGTGACCTGCATGACACGGCGGAGACGGGTTTGTACGCTGTTCGCTCGGTTGTCGCCGCCTACGTTGCCACGACCGCTGTGAGATGACGTCGGATTTTCAGGAACAACACCGATGAAATTTTTGCTATGTCTGTTGGCGATTGCGTTGGTTGGTGCCATAGGATTTGCTGTGGGTGTCTCTGGCAATACCCAAAACGCGTTGCCGTCAAATTTTTTGAGCGAGGTGATCGACTTGGGAATGGTCGTCAGTGATCTCGAGAAGTCCATTACGTTTTACAAGGATGTGATCGGATTTGAGGAGGTCGCCGGTTTTCAAATTCCACCCGAGTTCGCTTCCGATACAGGATTGGCAAACAATCTTGCTCTGGACGTCCACGTTCTCGTGCTGAGGCAGGGTGAGAAGGCCACGAAGTTGAAACTAATGCAGTTTAAGTCGTCTCCCGGTGCGCGCGTGGACAACACCTTTATTCATTCATCCTATGGTTTTCGCTACTTGACGATTGCGGTGAAGGACGTCAACGCTGCCGTTGCTCGAGCCGAAAAGGCGGGAGCAACGCCGATCGCGAAATGTCCGGTTCCGCTGCCTGTCGGCTTTCCGTCGGGATTGGCTCTGACGAACTATCGCGATCCTGACGGCAATCTGGTCGAGCTTGTCGGTCGTTGGCAGAAATGATCAGACGTTTGCAGCGTCGACCAATCCTCTCCCGGATGTTATCCGAACGACGGAATTAGAGACATTCTGTTGAGCCGCTAGTCGTTGCAACTACTGTACGAAATGCTGCCGGATCAAACGTTTGAATTCCTGAAAGCTGTTGACTTTCTGGACCTCGTTGCGGAACGAGGCAAAGTCCGGCAAAAATTTTGCGAAGTAGCAGGCGACTCGAGGGAGTCGTTTCAGCGCCAGGTGGTTTCCATAAAAGTCGAACTCCCCCTCCGCGAGTTGGAGTAGGACGCGCGCGCGTTCGTAGGGATGAGGCGCTGCAACAACAGCACCTCCTTGATAAAGCGCTCTGGCTTGTTGAAAAATCCAGGGGTTACCCAGACAGCCTCGACCGATAGCGACACCATCCGCACCGGTTTCCTTGAGAAATCGAATTGCATCGGTCGCTTCGCGTACGCCGCCGCTGCCGAAGACGGGGATCTTGACGGATTGTTTGACACGCGCCACGACGGTCCAGTCTGGGCCACCGACGTAACTCTGAGCAACACTCCGTGCGTGAACGTCGACAGCGGAGGCACCCGCCAATTCGGCAAGCCGCGCCGTTTCGGGAGCCGTTTCGTGCTCAGAGTCCGGCCCCGAGCGAATTTTCAATGTTACGGGAATATCGACCGCGGCGACGACTGCCGCGACGAGTTTTGCGATGACTGGGGGATTGGCCATCAGCGCGCCTCCCTCACCACGTCCAATCAATCTGCGAATGGGGCACTCAAAGTTCAAATCGACAATCGAGAACCCTTGGTGGGCGACAACCCTCGCTGCTTCAGCCATCACATGCGGATCGTGACCACTGATTTGGCCCACGACCGGTTTTTCCGTTGACGTCGTATGCAGCAGCTTGAGGGCGCGACGATCCCGTTTGGCAACGTCGCTTCCGTCAACACGTTCACCGCAGACAAGACTCGCCCCAAGTTGCTTGCACACAATCCGAAACGGATAATTCGTGTGCTCCTCCATCGGCGCCAGTGTGATGGGGTGAGTGATGGAGACAGAACCAATGCGCATCGTATTGTTAACGCCTTGCTAGTTTTCGGCACGGTAGTTCAGAGAGTCCAACGCGGGAGGCTGCGACGGTCATGCGGTAGATTTGTGGTGATCTTGGCAGATACCGATGCGAATTGAAAAGCTCCGCTTGCAACGGCCCCTCTGTCTCACTGGCGCAGGGGAACAGAGCGGCTCACTGGCGCAGAGGAACAGAGCGGGTTTCGGTTATCGGTCGACCTGACCACGGGACAGGTTGCAAATCAGGTTGCATTGACGGGTTCCATCTGCCAGAGAGTCCCCCAAACGACAGGAACGTCATGCCTCACATCGGAAAGTTGACGCAGCATAGGCGGGCAACACGCTCTTTGATCAACGGCACCGATCGTCCGAATCGGTACACAAAATAAATTTGTAAAAAAACGTGTCCGGGATTATTTTGAAAAGTTTTTTTGATGTGGTGAAGAGACAACCGAATCCACATTTTTGAATCACATCTTGCGATTTGACCTGCTTGTTTCACACCGTTCAAAACGGAGCCCATCATCACCCAACGACCATGAACCGGTCTGCCGTCAGTCATTCGCTTGCGGGGGGGGGATATTATGCATTTTTGTGGAACGCGTCGAGCATCGACTCTTGTCGAAGTCTTGGTCGTGATGGCAATCACGGCGATGCTCATTTCGCAGCTTTTGCCTGCCGTGATGCGCGCGCGCGAAGCCGCTCGACGGTTGCTCTGCCGCAATAATTTGAAGCAACTGGGTCTGGCTTTGCAGAACTACCACGCCACGCATTCAACACTCCCCATGGGATACCACTGGCCACCGGGAACGGGGTGGACATATCATCTGCTGCCGTACATAGATCGAGGGCCGTTGTATTCTTCGATGACAGTCCGAACCCCGAAGACGTTCACGACTTCGATTTGGCGTAGCGGCGCCGAAGAGGTTGCCTTGGGGATATGGCTGTCCGTATTGCGATGTCCGTCGAGTACATCGCCTTGGGCTGTGGTCAACGTCAATGGAATTCGCCGGCGAGTCCCTTGCGATTACTTGGGCTGTGCGTCCGGGCTCAGAACAACAGACTCCGCAACGAGTCTCCAGGGTATCGGAGCCCCGAATCTTGACGGGACGTTCTATCGGATGAGCCGTGTTGGATTTGCCGCGGTACTAGATGGAACCAGTAATACGATTGGAGTCGGCGAAACATTTTACGAGTCAGCGGAGCTCGATCACTGGGCGATCGGCTCGGACGATCTGGGACGAAACGGCATTCCTGATTCGGGCGATGCGTCCGAGTTCCTTGGTTCTTTAGGGGTGAACCTGAATCTTTTCGATGACGGAAGTTCCACCGACTCACTCGAACTTTCGTTCAAGAGCTGCCACATCGGGGGATGCCAATTCCTGCTGCTTGACGGCTCCGCTCGTTTCGTCTCTGAAAACGTTTCACGGTCTGTTCGTGAAGCGTTAGGTACCACCCACGGGAGTGAATTGCCGGGAGAATTTTAACGATATTCCCTCCGATTTGAATGCCGCAGGCTGTTTCGATAGGGAATGCCGCTGGCTGCGCGAGCGATCACAAAGGAATCGGCAGAGGCGACGATTTCTTCCGCCCTCGCCCCCCCGAGTTGTCGGATTTCGACTCAACCACACACGCCGCCTGCTCACGTTCTCAGCAATCGTCTCTTGTCTCCATTTACGACAGAGGATCGAACGCCGATGATGGCGAACGATCGATTGGCGGTCTTGCCCGACGGGTGTTGCTGTCCGCGACGCCTCCTGTTCTATCACAGAGTTGCGGGCAAACTCGTGATGCTGCCGTTGACCTGCGCCGAAGGAGGAGTTAATAAACAGCAGACACAGGGAGTTTGTCGGTCCAATGGCATGGACCGAATGTTTTTTGAGTTTTGGCATGGAGGCCGATGAATGATTCAAACCGAATTGCAAAATGTTGGTTTTCGTTGGACAAAACCGACTTGGGAACGTGCGGCCGACAGGACGTGGCTGCTGATCGTTCCGAGTCAATTTTCGCGGACCGATGAACGGGATGGCATCACCGACCCGCGATTTGATCAGTCTCAACGAATGTACGAAATCTTTGAATTTGACGGCACTTGGCTCGATCAACTCCATGAATTGCAAGTCGAACAAGCGTTGTCGTGTCCTCGGTGGCGACATAATTTAGAGCTGGCAGCCGCATGATGTGTGAAGAGGCGGATCTCCACGTCTTCAAGTTGTTTGCCTGTCGGTTTTGTCGCTCAAACAGCGGACCCGTGGTCCGCAATGTTTCCACGCATCAATAGTCTGCCGCCCGGATTTCAAACGAAATCCGGGCGCCACTTTTAGCGGGTGTCGCATGCAGGCCATCGTTGTCACGTTTGATCAGCTGGCAACAACGGCACTGGGTTGTTACGGCAACGAATGGATTGAAACACCTCATTTCGATCGACTGGCATCGCGGGGAGTCGTCTTTGATTGTCACTTTGCAGAGCATGTTGGTGATGCGACGGGGATGGGATTTGTCACCGGGCGGATTCCAAGAGATTCGTCGTCTTGTCCCTACGACATCGGGTCGGCATGGTCCGTCGCGGCGGGGATTGCCGGCATCGAATTAGCGTTATTCAAGGAAGTCGACAGCCTGCCGTGGTCCACGGTTCTGCAGAAGACATCGGAGACGCGGGCCGTGGCTGGTCAAGATACGGAGGCGAAGCCCGACGAGATACCGTTTGCCCGTCTTGTCCAGGCAACCCGTCAACTGCTCGTAGAACCGCGAGCCTCAGGGCCTCGTATCCTATGGCTCCATTCGGCTGGAGTTCCCGAACCGTGGTTCCCTCCGGAAGGATTTGCAACGCTGTATTTCGACGAGTATGAAGAACGTGGTTGCGATATGGCGGCCTTCAATCGCGACAATTGGGGGCGTCATCCTGCTGTCTATGCCGGATATGTGTCATTGCTTGACCATTGGCTTGGAGAGTTGATTGCCGCTGCGGAATTGGCAGCTCACTCCGAGCCGACACTGTTGATCTGCGCTGCGGCACGCGGTGTCGACTGGATGAAATTCGACACGGAACAGTCTGGAACAGTGGTAGGTGATTCGATGACATCGACTTCGAATCCAGTCGTCGAGGAATGGGCAAACGTTTCGGAGCGATCCACTCTGTCAACCGTGTGGCAGTCCCCGTCTCTGTCGGATGCTGTCGTTCGTACACCGCTGCTCTTGCGTCGGTTGAATCACACCGACTTCGATTCCGAGTTTGCCGGGACGCGGTCCAATCGTCTCGTTGGAACGGTGGATCTTGGGGCGACTTTGGAAGATTTTTTTCAACGGCCGGCGGCCGCTTCCTTGAGTGACGGACGGAGTCTGCTGCAGGAATTATCCGAGACGCATTCCGCTCGAAAGACGCTCTGCTTCACAGATGGAAGAGGGACACGAGGAATTAGGACATCCCACTGGTGTTGCCTGGTGAAGGAAGGCCCGCCCACGAAGGAACACGAAATTTCCGACGAGTTCGAACCGCGGCCGCAGTTGTTCGCCAAGCCGGAGGACATTTGGCAATGCAACGACGTTGCGGGGCAGCGTCCAGAAATCACGGCGACTCTGGTTGAGCATTTGAATTCGGCTTTACCGGTACTAAAACCAGCGGCCCCCGTGACGGAGTCGGTTCTAATAGGGCCTCCGTTGACCACCCCGTGGGCCGTCAAAAACCTGAAGGGTTAACGGGCAAAACGTTCGCGGCAGGGGTCGCGTCTGGTTCTGTGGGCCGCTACGATTTGCCGGGGTCTCAGTTTTTTATGTCCGGCACTCAAAGACTGCTTTTTTCGGAAAGACGGCATTGCCATGAGCGACTTGGTGTCACAGGCAGAAATCGAAGCGTCGATCCACAAGCTTGGCTCTGCCTACGGAGCGATCCGTGGGCAGATGGCCAAAGTGATCGTTGGTCAGGACCAGGTGATCGAGCAACTCCTCATCTCCCTTTTTAGTCGAGGTCACTGTTTGCTGGAAGGCGTGCCGGGGCTTGCCAAAACGCTGATGATCAGCACGCTAGCCCGTTGTCTGTCGCTGGACTTTGCTCGGATACAATTTACGCCGGACTTGATGCCGGCCGACATTACCGGGACGGACGTGCTGCAGGAGAACCGCGATACAGGCAAACGCGAGTTTCGTTTCATCAGTGGTCCGCTGTTTCATAACATGGTCCTCGCCGACGAAATCAATCGCACGCCGCCAAAAACTCAAGCGGCGTTGCTCGAAGCCATGCAGGAGCGGCAGGTCACCGTTGGTCAGACGCGGCACGTTCTGGCTGATCCGTTCTTCGTACTCGCCACTCAGAACCCGATTGAACAGGAAGGAACGTATTCGTTGCCTGAAGCGCAACAGGACCGATTTATGTTCAAAGTCTTCGTTAAATATCCGACGTTTGAAGAAGAGCGTCAAATCGCTAAGCGAACGACCTCACTGCAGCCCGACGATGTGCAGGCGGTATTGGACGCGGGCGAAATCTTGGCCTTGCAGAATCTCGTTCGCCAAGTCCCAGTCAGCGATCACGTTGTCGATTATGCCTTGGCGTTGGTTCGTCAGACGCGGGTTGGTGAATCAGGAATCCCCTCGTTTGTCGCCAAGCAACTCAGTTGGGGAGCCGGTCCCCGCGCGGTTCAGTTTCTGCTTTTGGGAGCGAAGGCGCGGGCACTTCTCAATGGTCGGACGCATGTTTCGACCGAGGACATTCAGGCACTGGCGGCCCCTGTCCTGCGGCATCGCATCGTGGTGAACTTTTCGGCCGAGAGCGAAGGGATCACCAGCGATCAGATTATCGAACAACTCCTTCGATCTACTCCGTCTAAGGAAGGCGAGCTGACTCGTGACCCAAACCTCGCGCAGATTTTTGCCGCCTGAAGCCATTGCGAGGATTGCGAAGCTGGAAATCCTAGCCCGCAACGTCGTCGAGGGTTTTCTGTCGGGCCGCCACCGCAGTCCGTACTTCGGCCAGTCGGTCGAGTTCGCGCAGCATCGCGAGTATGCGCCTGGCGATGATGTTCGCCGAATGGATTGGAAGGTTTGGTCCAAAACGGACCGCTACTACATCAAACAGTACGAGGAGGAGACTAATCTCCGTACGTCGCTTTTGGTGGACTTGTCGGAATCGATGCTGTTTGGTTCAGGGAAACTGACAAAATACGAATACGCATGCCAGATTGCGGCTTCCATGGCGTACCTGTTGTTGCGGCAACAAGACTCCGTCGGCATGGTCACGTTTGACGACAGGATTCGTTCGCAAGTCTTGTCCAGCAGTAAGCAGAATCATTTACAGTCAATCCTCACAGCGCTCGACTGTGTGCAGTCGGCTCAGAAAACAGACCTGTTTAAGATTTTGGCTCAGGTGGCCGAGGAGCAGACGCGCCGCGGCCTGATCGTGTTGGTTTCAGACCTTTTTGCCGATCGAGCGGGGTTGCTGAAGGGCTTGAAACTCTTGCGAACGCGCGGCCACGATGTGATGGTCTTTCATGTGATGGACGATGAGGAACTGGACTTTAACTATGCCGGTACAACGAAGTTTGAGGGCATGGAGCAAACGGGTGACTTGACCTGCGACCCACGTTCCCTGCGTGATGGATACCAATTGGCGGTTCAACAATTTCTGGAAGACCTGCGTCGTAACTGTGCCCGACAAATGATTGACTATCAAACCATTCGCACCAGCGAGCATCTCGATGCGGTGTTGGCGCATTTCCTGACACACCGCGTGGGCATGCGACAATCTGTAAGGAATTAGAAGCGAAACGATGACTGCCTGGCTGGCTATTCACTTTTTTAATCCGGCGTTTGTCGCTGGCGGTGCGATGCTGTTGGCTTCGCCGATCATCATCCATCTCATCAATCGGATGCGGTTCCGACGCGTCCGGTTCGCTGCGATGGAGTTTTTGCTGGCCAGTCAGCAACGCAACCGGCAACGACTGTTGCTGGAACAGTTAATCCTGCTCCTGCTCCGTTTATTGATCGTCGCGGCGATCGTATTGCTGATTTCTCGCCTGATCCTCGATCCGTCACAAATGTCGATCTTCCGAGGCGCGCGCGCACATCACGTCGTGCTTCTCGATGATAGCCTGTCGATGCGAGACCGATGGGGTGGGACCAGTTGTTTTGCCGAAGCGATCAAGATTGTGAGTCGACTTGTTGCGGGAGGCGCAGAGCAACCGAACACTCAGAAGTTGACTTTGTTGCGTCTGTCGAAACCGGATCAACCGGTGCTTTCGGAGCGGGACGTGAATGACGATTTCGTGACGGAGTTGTCCGCGAAGTTCGATCCTCAGGCATTTTTCTGCACCCATCGAGCACTCGATCTGGTCGAGGGCCTTCGCTCCATCAGGAAGCTTCTGTCAGAAGAGAAGGGGGCCGTGCAGCATTTGCACGTTCTCTCGGACTTTCGCGAAGGAAACTGGCAGGATCAGAAGGCGATCTCGGCCGCGGTTGACGATCTGACGAATGCCGGTGTTACTGTCAATCTCGTTCGCACGGTGCCGGAAGCTCATGCGAATCTCGCGGTGACGGAGTTAACGGGTGATGTTCAGGTTGCCGCTGCGGATGTCCCCCTACGGCTGAAGGTCGGCGTAAAGAATTTTGGTTTACAGGTGGCCACCGATGTTCGATTGGCACTGTTCGACAACGGAGAGAAAATTCCGACCAGCGTTCTGTTCGAAAAAATTGACCCGCAGGCCGAGGTGACACATGACATGGATGTCCGGTTGACGACTTCTGGAAAGCACCGGTTGCGAGTGAGTCTCGATGCGGATTCGTTGGTGGAAGACAACGCTCGGTCGCTGGCCGTCGATGTCCCCAAGGCAGTGCCCGTCTTGATCGTGGATGGTCATCCGTCGGGAGACGACGGTTCTTATATTGCTGACGCCTTGGCAGCCGATCCCAAAAGTACGGGATTCGCACCGGTGATCGAGCAGATTGAATACCTGCGTCGTCGTCCGCTCGGCGGCTTCGTTGCGATCTACCTCATCAACGTCGCCGAAATTCCCGCCGATGCTCTGGATTCGCTAGAAAAGTATGTTTCGGCAGGGGGTGGCCTCGTCTGGTTTGTGGGTCAGGCTCTGCGTGTCGCTCATTATAATGATGCGCTCTATCGGCACGGTGAGGGGCTCTTTCCTGTCCCGCTGGATCTCTCGCCTCGAGAACTCGCGGCGGACTCGACCAACCCCGGAGCGGACCTGCGCACCGTCAAGCATCCGCTTTTCCGGATTTTTGAGGCGGAGGGTGATTCTGCGATCGGTCGCGTGCGAATCGACAGATATTTCCCGGTCGTCAAGGACTGGATTAAGGACGATCAGCTGCGTCAGGATGCTGTGCGGACTCTCGGCACGTTGCGCAACGGCGATCCGTTGTTGTTGGAGCATCCCTTCGGTAAGGGTCGAGTCTTCACCTGCCTGACCACAGTCTCCCCCGACTGGAACAACTGGGCGACCGACTACAGCTTTGTTGTCGTACAGCTGGAGCTTATTAAACACATTGCGAGTAGCGATCGCAGTCCCGAGACGCGGCAGGTTGGTGAGCCAATTCAACTGCAGATCAACCCCGCCGATTACACAGATTCCGTGGAAGTTGTCTCTCCCGCCCCAGACGGGGAGCGGACGACGCGGCTTCAAGCGTCCCCCGAACAGACAACCGCCAAGTCTGTGACAGGATCCACCGATCCGGCAACACCCGGCCCTTTGCGATTGACGGCCACTTATCGAGACACTGACGAACCGGGGATCTACACGGTCCGTCTGATGACACATGACCAGGTCGGCGAGGACCGGCTGTTGGCCTACAATGTCTCGCCCCGCGAGGGCGACCTGCAATTGGTAACAACCTTCGATTTGAGGAAAAGGCTGAGTGGCAACAGTCGCATCACGATTCAGGAATTCGGCCAAATGGAATGGGTTCAAGGCAAGGAAGCCGGGTCGGAAATTCGACAGTGGCTCCTCTGGTCGCTCCTCGCATGTCTGATCGCCGAGCAGACGCTCGCGTATAAACTGAGTTATCACCCCTCCGCTCCGTCCGAGCGACTCCAATCGTCGGCACGGAAAGGCGATGCCACACGTCGAATTGTTATCACTGAATGAATACTTCTTTTACAAATTCGCTGTTCTTTTTTGCCGCCGAGGCCTCGGCGACGATCACTTCGCGCGAGTTCGACTGGCCGGAATCGCCCTCGGGGTGGATTTTACTGTTGGGGGGTGGGTGTGTTCTCACGTTGTGGGTTGTCGGGTTGTCTTTCCGCGACACACGCGATTTGGCAACGGGCTGGAAGCTGTGGCTGACCTCGCTGCGGTTAAGTGTTTTGGCGGGTCTGTTGCTGATTGCAATCAACCCCTCCGATCGCACTCAGAAGCAGTCGTTTCGTCCGTCGCGAATCGCGTTGATCGTGGACACGTCGCTCTCCATGCGTCATCCGGCGGCCCCCTCCGCTGCGGATCTTCCGACCGAATCGAATGCGGGGATCTCCCGGTCTGAGGCGGTAGCGCGGTTGCTGGCGGATTCCAGCCTCATCGAACGGCTGTGCACTCAGCACGAGGTCAGCCTCTTTACATTCGATTCCACACTCAACGGACCACAACGCGTTTACCCGCTCATGGCGACGCCGTCCATCGACGCAAAAAAGTCCGATAATCCACCGCGTGACTGGAATGAACTGCTACGACCTCGTGGGTTGGAAACGCGGCTGGGAGAAAGTCTGAGTGAACTGATTCGTCAGGTGGCCGGGCGGACGTTATCGGGGATCGTGATTATTACCGACGGCGCCTCAAACGCAGGAATTGATGTGATGACAGCTCATGATCGTGCGATCTCGACCAAAACGCGGCTGATCGCGGTTGGGACAGGAACGACCGAGCAACCGGTCAACTTGTCGATCGTGGAGGTCGTCTCTCCGACGGATGTTGCCATCAATGATCCCTTCGAGATCAAGGTCTTCGTTCAAGGACAGGGGTTGACCGGTCGTGAAGTCGATGTCGAATTACTGTCGCTGGGTGATGGTGAACAGGGGGAGCCGACTCCGATCGAGAAGAAGTCGGTGATGCTTCTCGAAGAGGGCGTAAGGACGGAAGTGCCGTTTCCTCGATTGCCCACGGTGGCTGCTCGTACGAACTATACGGTCCGCGTGACAGCCCGAGATCGAGTGATGGAGTTTAATGCTCAGGACAACTCACAAACGTTTTCCGTGAATGTCTTCGATCGACCGACGAAAGTCCTGCTGCTGGCTGGCGGACCGATGCGCGACTACCAGTTTGTTCGTAATCTGTTATTCCGCCATAAATCGTTTGATGTGGATGTCCTGCTTCAAACCGGTTCGCAGGGGACGAGTCAGGAATCGAACAACCTGCTGTTGAACTTTCCCGCAACACGGGAGCAACTCTACGCATACGATGCGATCATCGCCTTCGATCCGGACTGGAAGTCGATTTCGAGCGACGCATTGCCTCTTTTGTACGACTGGGTCGCCACGGAATCCGGTGGAATCATTCTCGTTGCCGGAGATGTGAACACTCCACAAATTGCATCCGGCATCGAAGGACGAGAGGCCGCTACCGATGAATTGTTGCCATTGCGAAATTTATATCCGGTGTTCCTCAGTTCCTATTTTTCGCCCGGGCGACTGGATCAGGAAGCGAGTCAACCGTGGCCTATCGTGTTCACACCGGAAGGCTGGGGCGCTGATTTCCTGCAACTCACCGACGACCCGATCACGTCGGCCGCTCGCTGGAAGGAGTTTGCCGGATTCTTCCGTGCCTATCCTACCGGCGGCCACAAGGCCGCGGCTCGCATTTTCGCTAGGTTCCCGGATCCGCGTGCGGTCGGCGAACTCTCTGTGTTGATGGCTGGGCAGAATGTCGGACGTGGGCAGTCGTTCTATCTCGGCAGCGCTGAAATGTGGCGTCTGCGAGCGGTCAGTGATGAAGACTACGACCGATTCTGGATCAAACTGATCCGTGAAGTCGCCCAAGGCCGGACCAAAAAGGGAGTGAAGCGTGGTTCGCTCAGGCCGGAATCTCAAAAGGCCACACTCGGTCAGACGGTGCGCGTCCTTGCGAGGCTCCTCGATCCTCAGTTCGCACCTCTCGAGTTAGAATCCGTACCGCTCGACGTCTTCGATCCCACAGGAAGGCCTCTCACACCGATACGCCAACTGCGGAGGGAACCTGCTCAACCCGGCGAGTACGTCGGCGACTTCCGTGCGAGTCTACCGGGAACCTACAAGCTCGAAATTGTCGTCCCTGAATCGACAGACCGACTGAGCGCAGAGGTTGCCGTCGCGATTCCAAAATTGGAAGACGAAAATATTCGGCAAAATGTGAGATTGCTGACGGATCTCGTTCGCGAGACAGGTGGACAATACCTCGCGATCGACCAAGCGGCCGAGGAACTGCCCGCACTGCTGCCCAATCGCGGGGAACAATTCTTCATTCCGGAGCGTCTGCGGACTCTGTGGGATCGTGACTGGGTGATGTATCTGCTGGTCGGCCTGCTCTCGGCGGAGTGGTTGACTAGGAAACTGTTAAAACTGGCTTAGAGTATGTCTGAGCGAATGAATCGGCGTTTTTTGGAGACGGCCGAAATATTGGAATGAGTGACGCGTGAACTCGGAATCTGGCCAACAGACTCAGCCCCTAATGAATTGATTGCGACACCCTTCGATTGAACAAACCAATTCTCATGACCAATTCATCTCTCCCTCAAGTCGCGAATGTCGTCTTGAACCGGCTCCGACTGTGGATCCGATTCTACGTGTTGCTAGAGGGAGTCGCGTTGGTTGTCGTGTTGCTCGGAGCGTTGTTCTGGGGAAGCTTCATGATCGATTGGTGTTACTTCCAATTCAGTCGCCTTGAGTTGCCGAGATGGTTTCGGGCGACAGCACTCGTCGGGGGGATTGCGTGGCTTGTGGCCGGTTCGTTGCGTTGGATCGTACTGCGTTTATTTCGATCACTTCCAGCAAAGGACCTCGCGCTGATCTTGGAAAGACGTTTTCCTGAGCTCGATG
Organism: Schlesneria paludicola DSM 18645; assembly: GCA_945876035.1. Lineage (GTDB taxonomy): Bacteria > Planctomycetota > Planctomycetia > Planctomycetales > Planctomycetaceae > Schlesneria > Schlesneria paludicola_C. The sequence goes on from CAMCMU010000057.1 coordinate 25,833, forward strand.
ATCGACTGATCACCGCCGTGGAAACGGCCGATAACGTGGAGGCGGTTCATAGTCCCGTCACGTTAACGATGCTCAGGCAAACAATTGTCGAGGCGACTCGGACGGTGATAGGCCTCGATTTAAAGCACGTTTTTGACCGCCGGCCAATTCGACGGGCGTTGATCACGGCGAGTGTGTTGGTGACATCGATTCTCGCGCTGGCCGTAACGCATACTGGAGCGATGGAACGTTGGATCGCTGGATATCTCCATCTGAAGGAGGGTTATTGGTCTCGTGAAACAGAACTGATTCTGCGAGCCATTATTCAACCCGGCGACCAAGTACGAGAATTCACCAACGGTTGCTACAAGCATCCGAGGGGCTCGGATCTGTCTCTGCAGATTGACGTTGTCCGAGGTAGAAAAACCCCGGAGCAGGTGCGGCTCGATACTCGGCTGGCGAATGGACGTGGTCACGCGCGTGCTTACCTGACGCGTCTTGGTGACCAACCGTTTCGGCACACTATGGCGGGCCTTCTCGAAGACGCCGACCTCTGGATCACAGGGGGTGACTTCGTCAATCCAACTGCGTATCGCGTGCAAGTTGTTCAAGCACCGGAAGTCCAATCGGTCACACTCCACTGCCTTTTCCCTGAGTATACGGGGTTGAATGACAAGGTCGAAGGCCAATTCGTACGGACAAAGCAGCAGGTCAACGGTGCTCAAACCTCGCTGCCACTTGCGACCGACTTCGTGCTTGATATCGCCACCAACAAGCCGTTGAGTCAGATTCGAATGGAAGGTGATGCGGGGGTCGATCGATGGGAGATCGAATTGTTTGCGGAAAGCAAGCAGCCGATCGGCACGATCACCCTCAAGTCGCAGGACGGTCGTCCGGAAGTTCGTGCGTCATTGCCGGCCTCCGTGGGGAGGGCGATTTGGTCCTCGAATCACGATGCGGTGACATTGCCGTTCATTCTTGCACCCGGTGGAGCGACGCAGTTGCCGGAAAAAATACGGGCAGCGGCCGAAGGGAATCAGCCGATTGAGTTTCCGTTGCCACTCCCGCCCGATGTGATGTTTCGTGTCTCCCTCGAAGACACAGACGAAATTCAGAGCACCGCCCCCGCCAAATTTACGATCAACGGTATTGTCGATCAACCTCCCCTCGTCGCCACGGACCTGAAAGGGATTGGCTCGTCGATCACGCGCAAGGCTCGAATTCCGATTTCAGGTCGACTTTCCGACGACTACGGAGTTATTGCCGCCCGCTTCGAATACAAGGTGGACGACAATGATTCGTGGTCGCCCCGTGAATTTCAGAAACCGCCGCCGCGAAACGTCAGAGAAATTGAACTGAGTCGCGCTGAGGGAGAGCGATTCGAGGTACAGCCGCTGGGCCTGTCCATTAAACAGCGTCTGACGTTGTCGGTGTCTGCGCAGGATGGCTGCGACGTCGGGGAGACGCATCGCGCGTTCGGTCAGAAGTATGTCTTCGGAATTGTCTCGGAGGAAGAACTTCTGTCGATGCTCTACACCCGAGAGGTCAACATCCGTAAGCGTTTCGAACAAATCATCAACGAAATGAAGCAGATGCGTGAAATTCTTGGTCAATCACGCAATCAGGCAGAGGACGTGACACCTCGGGATCGCACAGCCGTACAGACGGTTGAGGAAAAACGAGAAAAATTGTCGCCGGTGTTGTCCTCCAATGCGGATCGAATACTGCAGGGAATCCGTAAAAATGCCGTAGAAACCGTCGGTGTGGCGACATCCTTTGGCGACATCCGGGAAGAACTTGTGAACAATGCTGCCGAGACTCCACAGTTGCTCGAGCGACTGGACTTGAAGATCATCACACCACTGCGACGCATCAACGAAACAGACTTCTCGAATGCGGACAGCTCTCTGGGACTCTTCAAGCTGGCGTTGGAAAAGGGGACCGATCCGATTCCATCCATTGACGCAACGACCGAGACACTCGACTCCATGATTGAACGAATGCAGCAGATTCTGAACGAGATTCGTGAACTTGCCAAATTCAACGAGGTCATCGAACAATTGAAAGCCAACATCACGGCCCTGCAGGATTTGAACGAAGAGACAAAGCGAAAGCGGAAGGAAAATGCGATTAAAGCGCTCGAATGAACGATCGAGCTGCCGTCGGTCTGCTCACACATCAGCTTCGGGATTGCCTTGCCTCGGGCGAGGGATTACAGGGAGCCACAATGGCGATCCCCGTTGCAGTGGAGAAGGACAGGTCAAGAAAGACGGGTGGGGTCGTAGTGATACTGTCTGGCAGTGTGTCCGTCCGATCGGAGAAGCGTCCATGAAAACTCGTGTTGTTCGTCGTCGCCAAGTTTTGGCGATCCTGTGTTTTGTTGTGTTGGCGTTTCCGAGGCCGGCAGTTTCCGAGCAAAATTCACCGGCTCCACCGGCGGCGGAAGTTCCCGCACCTCTTGCCTCGGCACAGGAGGCGATCCGAGCACGCTATCTTCGGTTCGAGAACACGTTGATACAACTCTCGGAGTACATGCGAAAGTCGGATCCTCAACGGTCTGATCTGCTGGCGCGCGCGATCGGCAAAAGCAAGGAAGGCCGTGTTCCAGAACAACTGGAAACCCTGACGGCTTTACTCAAAAACGATCAACTGGGAGATGCGATTGAACGTCAGGAAGAAGTGATCAAGCAGATGCAGTTGATTCTCGAACTGCTAATGAGCGAAGATCGCAGGGATGAGATCGACAAGGAAAAAGCCCGCATCAGAGATCTGATGAAGGATCTCGACAAGCTGATTGGCAAGCAGACGGATGCGCGGGCAAATACGGAGCGCGGCGCAGATTCGAACGAGTTACTGAAGGAACAGAAGCAGGTGATCGACAGGACACAGAAGCTGGTCCAGAAGATCGATGATCAGGATGCAGCAAAGAAGGTGATCGAACCGCGACAAGGCGAGGGAAAGCCGAGCGACGACAAAGAAAATCCAAACGAATCGGCAGACCGGAAGAAACCGCGGAAGAAGGATTCAAAACCTTCGGACGGCAACGATGGTAAACCTTCGGACAGCAAGGATCGCAAACCGCCCGGTTCCCCCGAAAATCCGGCAGAGTCACAAGATCGATCACCGCAGAAAAATGAAAAGTCGCATGACCAGAAACCGCAGATCCCTCAACAGCAGCCCGCAGCGGCGGACAAGCGGGAGAAGACTCCAGGTCGTGAGGAGGTCGAAAAAGCGAAGCAGGAGATGGAGCGGGCGATTGAAGAACTGAAGAAGAATCGCAAAACAGGGGCGTCGGACAAGCAGGACCTAGCACTGGTGGAGTTGCAAAAAGTGAAGGAAAAGCTGGAGCAAATCCTGCGACAGCTCCGTGACGAGGAGCGGATAATGGTCCTCGTCACGCTGGAGGCCCGCTTTCGCGATCTGCTGTTAAGGCAAGAAGCGGTCAACAACGGAACACTGGGAATCCATGCCGTAACCACCGAAAAACGATCTGACAGGCATCGGAATCGTGCGGTCGAACTCGCGAGGACGGAAGACGAAATTGCACTGCTCGCGGCCAAATCACTGACTCTTCTGAAGGACGAAGCGTCATCGATTGCTTTCCCCGAGGCAATCGAGCAGATCCGAACAGACATGCTCACCGTCGCCCGTCGACTCGAACGAGTTGACGTTGGTCAGATCACGCAAAACATCCAACAGGACATTGTTGAGTCGCTGCGTGAAATGTTGGAGGCGATGCAAGCGGAGTTGGAAAAGCGGAAAGAACAACAGCAGCAGCAGCCGCAGCAGCA